>JBAQKF010000026.1:0-9819 GCA_049300695.1 Usitatibacter sp. | reverse complement strand
GCTTGATGCCGCGCCCTTTTTCTTTTCGATGAACCAATCGCCTTTCCGGAATTCCGCAGGACCCGTGGACTCGCTGCTGTCCGCGCTGGGCGAGACCCTTCGCACGCTTTCGGGTGCCGGCGTTGCGGCGCGCCCGTCGCCTTGCATCGATCGCTCGGTTCCGAAGTCTGCGCAGGACCGCGAGCTCTCGGCGGGGCTCATGCGCGTCAATCATACGGGCGAGATCTGCGCGCAGGCGCTGTACAGTGGACAGTCGCTCCTGGCGCGCGACGAGCGCGTGCGAAGCGCGCTGCAATCGGCCGCGGCCGAGGAGCGCGATCACCTCGCATGGTGCCGCGGAAGGCTCGACGACCTGGACGCGCGCCCGAGCCTCCTCGATCCGCTCTGGTACGCAGGATCGTTCGCATTCGGCGTGGCTTCAGGCATGGCCGGAGATCGGTGGAGCCTGGGATTCCTCGCGGAGACCGAAGCGCAGGTCGAGCGTCACCTGCACGGCCATCTCGAGCGATTGCCCGCCGACGATGCCGGCAGCCGCCAGATCGTCGAGAAGATGCGCGAGGACGAGATCCGCCACGGCAATGCGGGACGTGTGTTGGGTGCCGCGGAACTGCCGGGTATCGTGAAGGCCGCCATGGGAGCGGCCTCGAAAGTGATGACGCGAACCGCCTACCGCGTATGAATCAGGCTTCGCGGACCTCGTAGTCGAAGCTCACCTCGACGGTCGACTCGAGCATCTTCGTCGCCGAGCAGTACTTGTCCTTCGACAGCTTGATCGCGCGCTCCACCTGCGCTTTCGACAGTCCCTTGCCCGTCACGACGTAGTGCATGCGGATCCTCGTGAAGACCTTCGGGTCTTCCTCGGCGCGATCGGCCTCGAGGTCGACCACGCAGTCGGTGACCGGTTGCCGCGCCTTGCGAAGGATGTGCATCACGTCGATCGCCGTGCAGGCGCCGGTGCCCATCAATACGAGTTCCATGGGCCGCGCGCCGAGGTTCTTGCCGCCGATATCGGGCGCGGCATCCACGACGATGCCGTGCCCGCTACCGCTTTCGGCGATGAAAGTGATCCCTTCGACCAGCTTGATCCGCGCCTTCATTTCGCCGGCGAATCTTCGGGGTCGAGGTCCGGGAGTTCGAGCCAGGTCTTGAAGATGTTCCACGCGAGGGCGAGAAGCGCGGGGCCGACGAAGAGCCCGATGAAACCGAACGCAACCGCGCCACCGAAGACGCCGAGCACGACGAGCAGCATCGACAGGTTGCCCGCACGGCTCATCAGGATCGGCTTCACGAAGTTATCGACGGAGCTGATCACCACGATGCCGTAGACGACCATGAAGATGGCCCATCCATCTTCGCCGTGGAAATGCAGCCAGGCGGCCGCACCGCCCCAGATGATGACCGGGCCCATCGGAACCAGCGACAGGATGAACGTGAGCGCGCCGAGCAGGAAAGCACCCGGCACGCCCGCGATCACGAAGCCCAGGAAGGCGACCACGGCCTGCACGAGCGCGGTGCCGATGAGGCCATAGACCACGCCGCGAACGGCGCTCTGCGCCGTCGCGAGCAGCGCGCCGCCGCGCTCGGTTCCCGCAAGGCGCGTTACCATGCCGAGCAGGAGCTTGCGCACCTGCTCGCCGTCGCGGTACAGGAAGAACGCGATGAACAACGCGAGCAGCACTTGCACGAGGCCCGCGGCGATCCCGTGGCCGATCGCGACCATGAAGTCCTTGGCGGGCTCGCTGAAACGCCTGATGAGCGAGGCGAGCTCTCCTTCACCCAGGACGAGCGCGTGCGTGTATTCGTCGAGCCACGGACCCAGCACCGGGATGTTGGTGATGAAGGCGGGCAGCTCGAAGGATTCCTTGCGATCGAGGAAGCCGCGGAATGCCTCGAAGACGTCGGACGAGTGCGCCACGATCGATTGCGCCGAAAGGGCCACGGGCACCGCCAGGGCGACGACCAGTACCAGCACCACGACGAGCGCGGTGAGCGAGGAGCGGCCCCCGAACTTGTGCCGGAGGCGCTCGAAGATCGGCCACGTCGAGAAGACGAGGATCCCCGCGAAGATGATGGCGCCGAGGAACGGCCGCAGCACGTAGAAGCAACCGATCGCGAGCAGCGCGACGGCGACGATGCGCGCGTACACCTCGAAGCGTTGGTTGGTCATCGGGGCATTCTAGCCGAGACCGGGTTTGACACAAAACCCTGATTTCCCTATAATTTCAGGTTCGCTGTCAAATCAAAACAAAGCGGTCAAAGTATCAACCGGCGCTAAGTTGGAGTAGTAGTCCGGTGGGCACCCAGGGCTGCGTAATGAAAGGAAGTTCGATGAAGACCTTCTCGGCCAAGCCGGAAGAGGTCCGTCGCGACTGGTTCGTCGTCGATGCGACCGACAAGATACTGGGCCGCCTCGCGGCGGAAGTCTCGCGGCGCCTGCGCGGAAAGCACAAGCCCGAGTTCACGCCCCACGTCGACACCGGCGACTACATCGTCGTTGTGAACGTGGAGAAGCTGCGCGTGACCGGCGCCAAGGCCACCGACAAGAAATACTTCCGCCACTCGACCTACCCGGGCGGAATCTACGAGACGAATTTCACCAAGCTCCAGGCGCGCCATCCGGATCGCGTCCTCAAGCTCGCGGTGAAGGGCATGCTGCCGAAAGGCCGCCTCGGCTACGCGATGATCAAGAAGCTGAAGATCTACGCCGGCCCCGCGCATCCGCACTCTGCGCAGCAGCCCAAGAACCTCGAGATCTAAGGAGCCACGAATGATCGGCAAATACAATTACGGAACCGGCCGCCGCAAGAACGCGGTGGCGCGCGTGTTCATCAAGCCCGGCAAGGGCGAGATCATGGTGAACGACAGACCCGTCGACGTGTTCTTCTCGCGCGAGACGGGCCGCATGATCGTTCGCCAGCCCCTGGAGCTCACGAACCACGTCCAGACGTTCGACATCAAGGTGAACGTCTTCGGCGGCGGCGAGTCGGGCCAGGCAGGCGCCATACGCCACGGGATCACCCGGGCGCTCATCGAGTACGATCCCACCCTGAAACCGGCGCTTTCCAAGGCCGGGCTAGTCACGCGCGATGCGCGCGAGGTCGAGCGCAAGAAGGTGGGCCTGCACAAGGCGCGACGCCGCAAGCAGTTCTCTAAACGCTAAGCGGAGAACGCGAGTTCGGTATTGCTGTCCACGAACAAAGCCGCCTAGCAGCGGCTTTGTCGTTCTGGATTTGCATCGCCGTTGCAGGGCACCACCGGAGGGAAGCGTCGGATGATCAAGGTCGGAGTGGTCGGAGGGACCGGATACACGGGCGTGGAACTGTTGCGCCTGCTGGCGGGACATCGCGAGGTCGAGGTCGCGGCCATCACGTCGCGCGCCGAGGCCGGCGTGAAAGTCGCGGACCATTTCCCCACGCTCCGCGGCCGATACGATCTCGCATTCACCGACCCGGCATCGGCGCCATTGAAGGGCTGCGACTGCATCTTCTTCGCGACGCCCAACGGCGTGGCCATGAGCCAGGTGCGGCCGCTTCTCGACGCCGGTGCGCGCATCGTCGATTTCTCTGCCGACTTTCGCCTGAAGGACCGCACCACGTGGGAGAAGTGGTACAAGGTCACGCACGCTTCGCCCGAGCTGCTCCCGGAGGCCGTGTACGGTCTGCCGGAAATCAACCGCGAGAAGATCCGCAAGGCGCGCCTCGTCGCCAATCCCGGCTGCTATGCCACGGCGGTGCAGCTGGCGCTCCTGCCGCTCGTCGAAACCCAGCACGTGGACCATGCGCATCTCATCGCCGATGCCAAGTCGGGCGCGAGCGGCGCGGGGCGCAAGGCCGAGGCCGAGCTCCTCTATTCCGAGGTGACCGACAACTTCAAGGCCTACGCCGTGAAGGGTCATCGCCACCATCCCGAGATCCTGGAAAGCCTCGCGAGCCTCGAGTCGACGTCGGGCCGCAAACTCGGGCTCACGTTCGTGCCGCACATGGTGCCGATGGTTCGCGGGATCCTCGCAACCGTCTATGCGCGCATCACGGCGGACACGGACTTCCAGTCGCTCTTCGAGAAGCGTTTCGCGAAAGAGCCCTTCGTCGACGTGCTCCCGCCCGGGTCCCAACCGGAGACGCGCTGGGTGCGCGGCACGAACCAGGTCCGGATCGCGGTCCATCGTCCCCTCGATGCGCAAACGCTCGTCGTGCTCGCCGTCGAGGACAACCTCGTGAAGGGTGCCGCGGGCCAGGCGGTGCAGAACATGAACCTCATGTTCGGCTTCCCCGAGGTCGAAGGCCTCCAGCACCTGGCGGTGTTTCCCTGATGCGAAGCATCGGCCGGCGCATCCGCAGCAGCTTCGGCATCGGCTCGTCGCGGATGGCCATCCGCTCGCAGCTCGCGTGGTACTGGCGGTGGACGCTGAACGTGCTGATGATGGCCGTGGTCGCCACGGTCGTCTGGTGGCTGGTGCAGAACAGTTATCGCATAACCGGGTCCGACATCGAGGAGGTTCGCGAGCACATCACGCGCCTCACCGAGGAGGACAAGGTGCTCAAGCAGGACGTCGAGACGACGAAGGCGACGCTCGTCGAGCGCGACCGCCAGCTCCAGATCGAGAAAGCCGCGCAAAGCGAGCTCGCGCGAACCGTCGCGCAGCTGCAGGAGGAGAATGCGGGCCTCAAGGAAGACCTGGGGTTCCTGCGCAACATCATGTCGTCGGGCGCGACTCCCGAGGGAATCGGGCTCTCGAACCTCAAGCTCGAGCGCGACGGCAAGCCCAACGAATTCCGCTACCGCATGCTGCTCACGCAGGGGGGGCAGCGCAAGCAGGACTTCAAGGGCAAGGTCCAGATCGTGGCTCGCCTGGACAAGGACGGGGCCGTTTCGACGGCCACCTATCCCGACGAATCCGGCGGCGATGCGGCCGGAGGGGTCGAATTCCGCTTCTACCAGAAGGTGGAGGGGCACTTCGCCATTCCCGACGGAAGTACCCTCAAGGGCGCCGAAGTAAGGGTTTTGGCGCTGCCCGGGGGACAGGTTAAACTGTCCCGGACGATCAATCCGCTGTAAGGAGATCCCATGTTCGGAAAATCGAACAAGCCCAGCCCCATCGACAGCCTCATCGGCGCCGGCACCACCATCGATGGGGACATCGCTTTTACCGGCGGCCTTCGCGTCGACGGCCACGTGCGGGGCAACGTCTCCGCCACCGGCAGCAAGCCCGGAACTTTGGTGATCTCGGAGCTTGCAAAAGTCGAAGGCGACATCGATGTAGCCCATGTGGTGATCAACGGGACCGTCGCCGGTCCGGTCCGGGGCTCGGAGTACGTCGAACTCCTCCCCAAGGCCCGTGTCACAGGCAATGTGTCTTACAAGTCCATCGAGATCCATGTCGGCGCGATCGTGATGGGCCAGTTGATCTACGAGAACACCCAGAAAAGCGACAAGGTCGTCGAGCTGAAGCCCGCCACCGCCAAGTCCGACTGACCGCCGCAGGAGATCGAAATGAACGACATGTCCACCGCGATGCCCGATCCGCTCCTCTTCACGGAGAGTGCGGCCAACAAGGTGAAGGCGTTGATCGAGGAAGAGGGCAACAACGACCTGAAGCTGCGCGTGTTCGTCACGGGCGGGGGTTGCTCCGGCCTGCAATACGGTTTCACATTCGACGAAGTCACCAATGAGGACGACACGGTGATGCAGAAGAATGGCGTGAGCCTCCTCATCGACCCGATGAGCTACCAGTACCTCATCGGCGCCGAGATCGACTACTCGGAAGGCCTCGAGGGCGCTCAGTTCGTGATCAAGAATCCGAACGCGACGTCCACCTGCGGCTGCGGCTCTTCCTTTACCGTCTAGAGTTCGTTCCTACCGCGTACGAGGGGAGCTTCGGCTCCCCTTCGCGGTTTCAGGCCGGGTAGATCGCGCCGAGGATGCGCGGCCCGCGTGCGCCGGTGGATGAGGTGAGGTCGATCGCCTCGCGCCGCACGCATTTCATCGCCAGCCACGCGAACGCCATGGATTCCACGTGTCCCGACGGAACGCCGAGCGCGTCGGTCGGCGCGACCGGGCGGCCGCGCGCAAGCGCCTTGATGCGCGATACGAGCTCCGGATTGCGGGCGCCACCGCCTGCGACGTAGATCTCGTCTGTGGGGACGCAGTGCCGGTCGATGGCCGCGACGATCGCGTGCGCGGTGAAATCGGCGAGCGTGGATTGAACGTCGACGGGATCGATTCCCGGTTGAAGGCGCTGATCCAGCCACTCCATGCGAAAGAGCTCGCGCCCGGTGCTCTTCGGCGGGAGCCGATCGAAATACGGATCGCCCAGGAGCCGCTCGAGCAACTCCCGGTTGGATCGTCCACGGGACGCCCACGTTCCATCCTCGTCGTAGTGGGCTCCTAGGTGGCGATGGGCCCACGAATCGAGCAGCACGTTGCCGGGGCCGCAATCGAACCCAGTCACGGGCCTCGCCGGCGAAAGCCACGTCACGTTGCTGATGCCGCCGATGTTGACGACGGCCCGTGAGATGGACGCGTGCCGGAACACGGCTTCGTGGAACGCGGGAACGAGCGGAGCACCCTGGCCGCCTGCCGCGATGTCGCGCCGCCGGAAATCCGCGACCACGTCGATTCCGGTGAGCTCCACGAGGAGCGCCGGATCGTTGAGCTGGATCGTGAAGCCCATTTCCGGACGATGCCGTACCGTCTGGCCGTGGCATCCGATCGCGGTGATGGATTTTCGTTCGACGCCCGCCTTAGCAAGTGCGGCTTCGACGGCGCGCGCATACAGTCGGGAGAGCTCAACGCTGGCGCGCCCCGCGAGATCGAGCGGATCCGTGCCCGGCGAAGAGAGCGCGAGGACGTCGGAGCGCAGGTGTTTGTCGAAAGCGACGGTCGCGAAGGCGAGCGTGCGCGGCGCAGCCGAGGAGAAGTCGACGAGGGCCGCGTCGGCGCCGTCGACGCTCGTGCCCGACATGATGCCGACGTAGAGCTCGCTCACGTCACTCGAAGCGCGCGGGCGTCGAGCTGCTCACGAGATCGATTGTGGCGCGCGCGTCGCTTGCGACCTGGTCGAACTGCGGACGCAGCTTTGCCGACACGGGTTCTGCCTTCGGTAGCGGAACGCGCAGCGGGTCCTGGAAGATACCGGCGACGCGGAATTCGTAGTGCAGGTGCGGCCCCGTGGCCCAGCCCGTCGCGCCGACATATCCGATCAGCTGCCCTTGATGCACGCGCGCGCCGTTGCGAATTCCCGGCGCGAATCCCGACAAGTGCCCATAGAGCGTGGTGATTCCGCCGCCGTGTCGAATCTCGATCGCGTTGCCGTAGCCGCCGCGATATCCCGCGCCGATCACCACGCCATCGGCGGTCGCGAGCACGCGCGTGCCCTTGGGCGCGGCGAAATCAACGCCGGTGTGAGCCCGCCAGTTCTTGAAGATGGGATGGAAGCGCGCGCCGAAGCCCGAGCTCACGCGCGAGAATTCGACCGGCGAGCGCAGGAACGCCTTCGCGCGATTGGTCCCGTCGAGCGAGTAGTAGCTTTCCACGCCCTCGTCGTCGTGGAAGAGCACCGCATCGAGCGTGCGCCCGTCGTTCACGAAGCGCGCCTCGAGGATTCGCCCCGGCGCCACGAGCTCGCCCGACTCGTAGATCATCTCGTAGACGACGGCGATCCGGTCCCCTTTGCGGATATCCGTGTGGAAGTCGATGTCGGTCGCGAACACGCGCGTGACCTGCATCGCGATGGCATCAGGAATCCCCGCGGCATCGGTAGCGGCGAAGAGCGACGACTGGATTGTCGCGGTCTTGTACATGAGGCGCCGCGCGTCGGCGATCGCGCGCTGGCGCGATTGCAATCCATCGGCCGTTCGCGTGATCTCGATGAGGGACGTGGGACCCGTGAAGTAGCGCAGCGCCAGCAGCTCATGCTCCGCGCCCGTCTCCGCCTGCATCATGCGTCCCGGCACGAGCTGCCGGAAGATGAGCTTGCCCGTCGCATCGGTCTTCAGCCACTCCAGCGCGCGCGGATCGCCGATTCCCAGGCGATCGAAGAGGGCGGCCACCGTGTCTCCACGAAGCACGCGTTCCTGGGTCACGTAGCGAGGCGGCTGTTCCTGCGCGGGCAGGATCTCGGGCAGCGCGATGTCCTCGACCACGGCGCGCCGCCCGGCATCGTCGGGAACCGTCCCGGGTGCGATTCCGAACGCGGTGACAACGGTGAGCGCGGGGACAAGCAGCGCGAGAACGCCCAGCATCAATGGACGCAATAGGCGGGAATGGCCTCGACGCTGCGCTAGAATGTCGCCTTTTTGGGCGGTCATGAGCAACATGTGGACTCGACGCCTGAAGAATAGCAAAGAGCCACCGAAAGTGGAATCAAATCAATGACTCAAGAGCACGACCTGCAGGTGATCCATCGCGGGGTGGACGAGCTCATCCAGGATGACGACCTGCGCCGCAAGCTTGCCAAGGGCAAACCGTTGCGCGTGAAGGCCGGCTTCGATCCGACCGCGCCCGACCTGCACCTGGGACACACAGTCGTGCTCAACAAGATGCGGCAGTTCCAGGATCTCGGCCACCACGTGATGTTCCTCATCGGCGACTTCACGGGAATGATCGGAGACCCCAGCGGACGCAACGCGACGCGCCCGCCTCTCACGCCCGAGCAAATCGCCGAGAACGCCGAGACCTACAAGTCCCAGGTCTTCAAGGTGCTCGATCCCGAAAAGACCGAGATCATGTTCAACTCGACGTGGAGCGAGCAACTGGGCGCGTCGGGAATGATCAAGCTCGCCGGCACGTACACGGTGGCGCGCCTACTCGAGCGCGACGATTTCTCGAAGCGCTTCGCCGCGCAGCAGCCGATCTCGGTGCACGAGCTGCTCTACCCGATCATGCAGGGCTACGACTCGGTGGCGATGAAGGCCGACGTGGAGCTCGGAGGCACGGATCAGAAATTCAACCTGCTGGTCGGCCGCGAGCTGCAGAAGCATTTCCACCAGGAGCAGCAAGTGATCATCACCATGCCGCTGCTCGAGGGCCTGGATGGCGTCAACAAGATGTCCAAGTCGCTCGGCAACTACGTCGGCGTCGACGACGCGCCCAACGAGATGTTCGGCAAGCTCATGTCCGTCAACGACGAGCTCATGTGGCGCTACATCGAGCTCTTGTCGTTCGAGCCGCTCGAGACTGTCGCGAAATGGAAGAAAGGCATCGAGGCGGGCGCGAATCCGCGCGACACCAAGGTTCGTTTCGCCCAGGAGATCGTCGCGCGATTCCACGACAAGGCAGCGGCCGTCGCGGCGCTCGAGGACTTCGAGTCACGCTTCAGGCATGGCGGAGTGCCCGACGACATCCAGGAGACGTTCATCGACGTCGCCGCGGAAGGCGCGCCGATCGCCCAGATCCTCAAGGCTTCGGGCGTATGCCCGTCCACCTCGGATGCCGTGAGGATGATCGAGCAGCGCGGGGTGAAAGTGAACGGGGATACGGTGACGGACAAGGGCCTGAAGCTCGTGGCCGGCTCCACCTACGTCCTCCAGGTGGGAAAACGCAAGTTTGCGAAGGTCACGCTGCGCCGGGCCGCCTGATTCGGGCCCGCGGCGCTGTTGACCCGTCACCTCAAAACCGCGTATAATCGGCGATTCCGCTGATCGAAAGCGAAACCCGGGCGATACGGGGCTTACGGGTCCCTATTTTCTGGTCGATCAGCGTCGCTCTTTAAAAAGTTACAGCCGATAGAGGTGGGTGCTGCGGGTGCCTAGCCGAAGTGATTCGTTGTATTGGGTCACGAGGCGACTATAGGTAACTGCAATGCACTCACTTGGATCCAAG
>JBAQKF010000025.1:0-6108 GCA_049300695.1 Usitatibacter sp. | reverse complement strand
TTCCGCGGCCGCTGCCCCGGCGGCGCCGCCACCCGCTCCGGCCGCTCCGTCGGGCGGCGGTGCGGCTCCGGCTTCGGGCTCGTTGCGCGAAGCGGCGATCCAGGTGCTTTCGGGTGCCGCTGCCGGGCGCACGCTGGACCTCACCAAGAACCTCACCACAATCGGCAAGCCGGGCATGCAGGTCGCGGTCATCACCAAGCGGCCCAATGGCTACTTCATCACCCACGTCGAGGGCGCCACGTACCCGACGCTCAACGGCGGCTCCCTCGGGGCGCAGGCTCGCCAGCTCGGCGATCACGACCTGATCGAGATCGCCGGCGTGAAGATGGAGTTCTTCTACAAGCCGTGAACGCGGGCGAGGCGGCGGGCCTTTCCGGCCCCCCGCCGAGTTCACTCGGCAAGTGCGGCAAATTCCATGGAATCGGCCGCTGCGGGCGTGGTAACGTTTCCGGATAATGGACCGGTCCGTACTCCATCGGAATCGCAGCCCGGGCGAGGATCACCGCATCGAATCGGTGTCCCCGGCTCCAGGGCAGGCGATGAAGATCAGGGTGCTCGGTTGCAGCGGGGGCATCGGAGGGAGTCTCCGCACGACTTCGTTCCTGATCGACGACGACATCCTGCTCGATGCCGGCACGGGAGTGGGCGACATGAGCCTCGAGCAGCTCGCCAGGATCGACCACATCTTCGTGAGCCATTCGCACCTCGACCACGTGACGAGCATTCCCTTCCTCGTGGACACCGTGTGCTGGATGCGCGGCAGCCCGATCACCGTGTACGGCATCAAGGAAACACTCGACATCCTGCGGGCGCACCTCTTCAACTGGAAGATCTGGCCCGACTTCACGCAGATTCCGAACGCGGAAAAGCCATTCATGGTGTACCGCGAGGTGAAGGTGGGCGAGACGATCGAACTGCGCGGGCGGCGCTTCACGCCGATCCCGGCCAACCACACGGTTCCCGCCGTGGGCTACAAGATGGAAAATTCGCGGGGCGCCCTCATCTTCAGCGGCGACACCTCGACGAACGATGCCCTCTGGGCCGTGGTGAACGCGACCGAGAACCTGAAGTACCTGATCATCGAGACGGCGTTCTCGAACAAGGAGCGCGATATCGCCATCGCCTCCAAGCACCTGTGCCCGCGGATGCTCGCGGAGGAGCTGGAAAAGATGCATGCGCGCCCCGAGGTGTTCATCACGCACCTGAAGCCGGGCGAAGGCGCGCTCACGATGAAGGAAGTGGGCGAAGCGGCGGGCCGCTGGCGGCCGCGCATGCTCGAGAACAACCAGGAATTTTCACTGTAGCGCACGGAAAGCAGGTGCAACCATGAGCGCGGTCCTCGATACCAAGATCCCGTCCGGCGGCAACGTCGCGGACATGAGCGTGAAGCTCGCGTTCTCGAAGAAGCTGCAGGCCGTCACCAACCGAATCCACTCCACGAGCAACGTCGACGAGATCATCCTCGACGTCTCGCGCGACATCTGCCAGCTCTTCGAGGCCGACCGGATGACGGTCTACATCATGAGCGAGGACGGATCGTCGATCGTCTCGAAGGTGAAGACGGGCCTGAATTCATTCAAGGACATCAAGCTGCCGATCTCTGAATCGTCGCTCGCCGGCTATGCGGCGCTCAACAAGCGCCACATGAACATCAAGGACGTCTACGACGACTCCGAGTTGAAGCAGTACTCGCCGAACCTCACGTTCCTCAAGGCGGTCGACCAGCGCACCGGCTACCGCTCCAAGCAGATGCTGATCGCGCCGATCCTGGGTGGCGATTCGGGCACGGACCTGATGGGCGTGATCCAGCTCATCAACAACCTCGCCGGCCAGCCGTTCTCGACGCTGCACGACGAGGGCGTGGTGGAGCTTTCGAAGACGCTCGCGATCGCCTTCCGCGTGCGCCAGCAGATGCCGGGCACGGTCTCCTCGAAATTCGAGTACCTCGTGATCGACAACGTGATCGCCGCGGGCGAGCTCGACCTCGCCACGAAGGCCGCGCGCCGCAAGAACAAGAACATCGAGGACATCCTCGTCGAGGAATTCCAGGTGAAGCAGCCGGCGATCGGCGCGGCGCTCGCCAAGTTCTTCGGCTGTGAATACGAGGCGTTCAAGCCCGATCGCATCAAGCCGCCGGACCTGCTGAAGAACATCAAGCGCGACTACGCCGAGGGCAACCACTGGGTGCCGCTCGAGGACTCCAAGGCCGGCATCCTCATCATGTCCACGGATCCGGAGCGCGTGCGCAACTCGCGCATGGTGGAGAACGTCTTCCCGCGCTCCAAGGTGGTCTACAAGGTCACCACCGAGAAGGACTTCAAGCAGACGCTCGACCACTTCTTCGGCGCCGACGCGGGGCTCGGGAGCATGGGCAGCGAGTCGATCGGCGACCTGCTGGGCGGCCTGGAGACCGACGAGGAAGGCGAGTTCGGCGCCGGAGCCGACGATGTGTCGGCCGCGGCCGACAACGAGCTGGTGAAGCTCGTGAACAAGATCATCGTGGACGCTTACCAGCAGGGGGCTTCTGACATCCACGTCGAGCCGCTGCCGGGCAAGGGCAAGACGGGCGTGCGCTTCCGCAAGGACGGCACGCTCACCAACTACATCGAGGTCCCGGCCGCCTATCGCCAGCCGCTGGTGACGCGCCTGAAGATCATGTGCGACCTGGACATCTCCGAGAAGAGAAGGCCCCAGGACGGCAAGATCAAGTTCAAGAAGTTCGGCCCGCTCGACATCGAGCTTCGCGTGGCGACAATCCCCACCGCCGGCGGCGTCGAGGACGTGGTGATGCGTATCCTCGCGGCCGGCGAGCCGATCCCGCTCGACAAGCTGGGCGTGTTGCCGCAGAACATGGAGCGGCTGAAATCCTGCATCACCAAGCCCTATGGCCTTTTCTTCGTGTGCGGCCCGACGGGCTCGGGCAAGACGACCACGCTCCACTCGGTGCTGGGCTCGCTCAATACCGTGGACACCAAGATCTGGACGGCGGAGGACCCGGTCGAGATCACGCAGAAGGGCTTGCGCCAGTGCCAGATGAATCCCAAGGCGGGACTCACGTTCGCCACGGCGATGAAAGCGTTCCTGCGCGCGGATCCGGACATCATCATGGTCGGTGAGATGCGCGACAAGGACACCACCTCCATCGGCATCGAGGCCTCGCTTACGGGCCACCTCGTGTTCGCCACGCTGCACACGAACTCGGCGCCGGAATCGATCATCCGCCTGCTCGACATGGGCATGGACCCCTTCAACTTCGCCGACGCGCTGCTGGGCATCCTCGCGCAGCGCCTGGCCAAGCGCCTGTGCAAGTGCAAGGAGCCCTACACGCCGTCGCAGGACGAGGTGAAGCACTTCATCACCGAGTACTGCGGCGAGCTCGTGAACACGCCGGAGTTCAAGAACGACCTGAACGGCAGCTACAAGAAGGTCTTCGAGCGCTTCCAGAAGGACTACGGTTTCGGCAAGCCCGAATACAAGCTGTACAAGCCGAAGGGTTGCGATGCGTGCGGCGGCACGGGCTACAAGGGACGCTGCGGCCTGCACGAGATGCTGGTGGGCACGGACCCGGTGAAGAAGCTGATCCAGGAGCACGCGCGCGTGGCCGAGATCCTCGCCACCGCGCTTCAGGAAGGCATGCTCACGCTGAAGATGGACGGCATGGAGAAGGTGTTGCAGGGCGTCACCGACATGGCACAAGTCCGGGCGGTTTGCATCAAGTGACGACGCGGACGAGAACGGATAGCGCGGTCCCGTCCCGCGCACACCATGGCGCACCGGCCGCGGAGCTGCAGCGGTCGCTCGAGACGCACTTCCTGTCCAAGCTCGAGTACCTCAACGCGATCGGCATCGCGCTCTCGCAGGAGCGCGACATCGACAAGCTGCTCGAGACCATCCTCGTCGCGGCCAAGAACCTCACGCACGCCGACGGCGGCACGCTCTACCGGCTGGTCGACGACAAGCTCAAGTTCGAGATCGTGCGCACGGATTCGTTGTCGATCGCCATGGGCGGCAGCTCCGGCAACCCGGTGCCTTTCTACCCGATCCCGCTGCACAACAAGGACGGCGAGCCGAACTACACGATGATCGCGGCCTACGCCGCGCTCATGCACCGCACGGTAAACGTGGCCGACGCCTACACGGAGGAGGGCTTCGACTTCTCCGGCACGCGCAACTTCGACAAGCGCACGGGCTACCGCTCGACTTCGTTCCTCACGGTTCCGATGAAGAACCACGAGGGCAACATCATCGGCGTGCTGCAGCTCCTGAACGCGACGGATGCGGCCACCGGGCGCGTCACGACGTTCGGCGAGGAAGACCAGCGCCTTGCCGAATCGCTCGCCTCGCAGGCGGCTATCGCGCTCACCAACCGCCTTCTCATCCAGCAGCTCGAGGCGCTCTTCGAATCGCTGATCGAGCTCATCAACACCGCCATCGACGAGAAAAGCCCCTACACGGGCGGGCACTGCAAGCGCGTGCCGATGCTCACGATGATGCTGGCCGAGGCCGCGCACGCCGCGAGCGCCGGTCCGCTCGCCTCCTTCCAGATGTCGGAGAAGGATCGCTACGAGCTCAAGATCGCGGGCCTGCTGCACGACTGCGGAAAGATCACCACGCCCGTGCACGTGGTCGACAAGGCGACCAAGCTCCAGACGATCTTCGACCGCGTGGAGCTCGTCGCGACGCGCTTCGAGGTGCTCAAGCGAGAGGCCGAAGTCGAGATGCTCCAGGCCAAGGTGAAGGCGATGGCGGCGCACGACGAGCCCAGCGCTCGGCGGGCCGAGGAAGCGTACGCGGCCAAGATGCGGCAATACGACGATGACCGCGAATTCATCCGCCGCACCAACATCGGCAGCGAGCGGATGAAGTCCGAGGACCAGGCGCGCGTGTCCCAGATCGCGAAGTACACGTGGCGCAACGAGCGCGGCGAGCACGAGCGGTTCCTGTCGAGGGACGAGGAAGACAACCTCAACATTCCCTATGGCACGCTCAACCCGGCCGAGCGCGAGATCATCAACCACCACATCGTCGCCACGATCAAGATGCTGGAAGCGCTGCCGTGGCCGCGCCACCTCACCAACGTTCCCGAGTACGCCGGCGGCCACCACGAGCGCATGGACGGCAAGGGCTACCCGCGCGGGCTCACGCGCGAGCAGATGAGCGTGCAGGCGCGCGTGATGGGCATCGCGGACATCTTCGAGGCCCTCACGGCGAAGGACCGGCCGTACAAGGTCGGCAAGACGCTTTCCGAAAGCCTCTCGATTCTCGGCAAGATGAAGGAGAACGGGCATGTCGATCCCGATCTCTTCGACATCTTCGTGCGCGACAAGGTATACCTGCGCTACGCACGCGAATTCCTCGACGCCGAACAGATCGACGAGGTCGACGAGTCCGGCATCCCCGGCTACCGGCCCTAAAGGCCCGCCCGCCGTGGCGTGACCAACGGCGTCACATTTGGCAGATTCAGTCAGTGAGGGTGGAAACGGCCGCACGGCCTTCTCGCCCATGTTTCATCTGTTTCATCTTGATACATCTTAACTGTCTGAAAAACATGGTATTTCGTGTGCGGCCGGTGAAATCGGGAGAACGCCCCCAGATGGCACGGGCGTTGCATTATGGGTGCCAGCAGCCACGCATTGCTCACCAGCCACCCCACGCAAGGAGAATTCATGAAGAAGGTTCAGCAAGGCTTTACCCTGATCGAACTGATGATCGTGGTCGCGATCATCGGCATCCTGGCGGCCATCGCCATTCCTGCGTACCAGGACTACACGGACCGCTCGAAAGTGACCGAGCTGATCAACTCCGCCGGCGTCTGCAAGACCTCGGTCGCGGAGTATTACCAGTCGCTGGGCGCCATGCCGACCGGCGGCGCGACGCAAGCCGGTTGCTCGGACATCGGCACCGCCAACTCGTCGCCGCCCATTGTCGCCACGACCGGCGAAGTGCAAATCAATGCCTCCGGCACGCTGCTGACGCAGCTGGGTGGCGCGGCCACTGGCATGTTCGCGTACCTGCCGGCCACGGCATCCGCGGGCGCCCCGATCACGGCGTGGGTCTGCTCGAAGAACGGCACCCCGGCGGCCTCCACGACGATCATCTCGAAGTACC
>JBAQKF010000024.1:0-18614 GCA_049300695.1 Usitatibacter sp. | reverse complement strand
CCGCCGCGCCGCCGCGGGTCGCGAGCTCGAGCGCCTCCCGCGCCGGGAAGCGATCCGCGCGCGACTCGAATCCGGGCCACCCCACGCGCTGCAAGAGCATCGCCTGTCGCGCCTCGCCGAGCATGTGGTTGCCGTCGTTGCTCGCCGAACCGTCGACGCCGAGGCCCACCTTCACGCCGCCGTCGATCATCTCGCGCACCGGCGCGATGCCCGAGGCCAAGATCATGTTGCTCGTCGGGCAATGGCATACGCCGCAGCGCGCGTGCGCCATCGCGGCGATCTCCCCCTCGGCCGGATGCACCACGTGCGCGAACCAGACGTCGCCGGCGAGCCAGCCTAGCGAGTCGGCGTACTCGAGGGGCGTCTTGCCGAAACGCTCGACGCAATAACGGTGTTCGTCGAGGGTCTCGGCGAGATGGGTGTGCAGCCCGACGCCCGCGTGGTGGCGCGCGAGCCGCGCGGATTCGCGCATGAGGCCCTCGCTCACGCTGAAGGGCGAGCAAGGCGCCAGTCCGATCCTCAGCATCGAGCGCGGCGCCGGATCGTGAAACGACTCGATCGAGCGCGCGCAATCCTCGAGGATGCGATCTTCTCCCTCGGTGACCGCGTCGGGCGGAAGCCCCCCTTGGCTTTCGCCCACGCTCATGCTTCCGCGCGTCGGATGAAAGCGCACGCCCAGCTCGCGAGCCGCCGAGATCTCGTCGGCGATGCGCACGCCGTTGGGATAGAGGTACAGGTGATCCGAGACCGTAGTCGCGCCGGACAGCACGAGCTCGGCAAGCCCCAACTTCGCGCTCACGTAAGCCCCCTCGGGGTCGAGCCCGGCCCACACCGGGTAGAGGAGCTTCAGCCAGTCGAATAGCGCATGCCCGCGCGAGGTGCCGACGCTGCGCGTCAACGTCTGGAAAAGGTGATGGTGGCAGTTGATCAGGCCCGGCAGCACGACACAGCCGCGCGCGTCGATCACGCGGTCCGCACGGCCGCCGGGAAGGTTGCGCGCGATCCAGGCCTCGATCTCGGTCGCGCTGCCCACGGCCGCGATCGCATCGCCGTCGATGAGCACGCTGCCGTCCGCGATCTCGCGGCGTTCGCCGTCTTGGGTAGCCACGACCGACGCGCGGTCGACGAGCAGGGTGGCCACCTCAGCCGACCGCGCCGTAGCGCAAGCCGCACTCGCGTAGATACGCGCGGTACGCCAGGGACATCCGGTCGCTGCGGATGGGCAGCTCCGCGCGCCGCGAGAGCGGCAGTTTCTTCGGCACCTGGTTTTCGACGATCGGCTTGTCCTGCAGGAAGATGCGATCCTGGAAATCGCGTAGCTCCTGCTCGGGCTGCACGAAGTTGGTCATCGCAAGCACGATCCAGACGATGCTTTCTTCTTCCCCGACGGGTTGGACGTGCAGGCTGATGGCCTCGTGGAAACCGCCCTCCCCTTCGGGCACTTTGGTCAGGATCGCGGTGAGGGGCCGCACGACGCGATAGGTGTACTCGACCTCAGCGCCATGGTGAGACAAGCTGTTGGTCCGCGGCTGCCAGAAGAAACACTCCGTGGCGATGATCCCCGGCAGGTCGCCCGTATCGACGTAAGGCCCGACCTGGTAGTCGCGGACGGCAGTGCGCGGCTCCTCACCCAGGATGCCCGCGTGGACGAAGGGGAAATGCGCCATGTCCAGAAAATTCTCGACGATGCGCGGGCCGCTGGTGCTCACCGCGTAGGGACCGCACAGCACCTTGCGCAGCCGCGTGTCCCCATACTCGGGGAACGGGAGGATCGCGCCCTTGGGCTCGCCCACGCAAGTCCACACCATGCCGTAGCGCTCCTCGGCGCGATATGCCCGTGCGCAGGCGGACTCCGGTGGCTTCACATCCGGCAGCGCGGGAAAGTGAACGCATCGTCCGTTCGCATCGAAGCGCCAGCCGTGGTAGGCGCAAGCGAGCTGTGTCCCATGGACGCGGCCGATTGAAAGGCGCGTGCCGCGGTGCGGGCAGCGGTCTTCCCAGGCGTGGATCTCGCCGTCGCCATCGCGCCAAACGGCGATCTCGCGGCCGAGGAGCCTCGAGGCGATCACCGTACCGCGGGCGATGCTCGCGGAGTCGGCGACCGGGTGCCAGTCGAGCGCCAGGACCGGGTCCTCGAGCGCGCCCTCAGACATGGCTCGCAATCTCATCGATGCGTGAGATCCAGCTCCGCCGGGCGTCCTCAGGGAGGAAGGACGCGGTGAACGAATTCCTGCAGAGTTGGGCGATGTCGGCCCGGCCCAGGTCGAGTGCCTTCGCGGTGGCGGTGAAGTTCGCGAGCAGGTAGCCGCCGAAGTACGCGGGATCGTCGGAGTTGACGGTGACGCATAGTCCGCGGTCGAGCAGGCGCTTTATGTTGTGGTGCCGCAGCTCGTCGAAGACGCGCAGCTTCACGTTCGACAGCGGGCAGACCGTGAGCGGCACGCGTTCGGCGGCGAGGCGATCGCACAGCTCCGCGTCTTCCTCGCAGCGCACGCCATGGTCGATGCGCGCGACATGCAGCTGGTCGAGCGCTTCGACGATGTACGACGGCGGACCCTCCTCGCCCGCATGAGCAACCGCCTTGAGACCCTCCGCGCGCGCGCGCCGGAAGACCGCCGCGAATTTCGACGGCGGATGGCCCTTCTCGGAAGAATCGAGCCCGACACCGGCCAGGCGGTGCTTGGCCGGCAGCGCTTCTTCGAGCGTGCGCATCGCCTCATCGGTGCTCAGGTGGCGCAGGAAGCACAGGATGAGCTTCGAGCTCATGCCGAGCTTCGCCTGCGCCGCGTCGAGGGCGCGCGTGATGCCACCGAGCACGGTCGCGTAGCGAACACCACGCGCCGTGTGCGTCTGCGGATCGAAGAAAATCTCGGCGTGGACCACGCCATCGTTGCGCGCGCGTTCAAGGTAAGCCCACGTCAGCGCGAAGAAGTCGTCCTCGTCGCGAAGCACCCCTGCGACGGCGTAGTACACGTCGAGGAAGGACTGCAGGTCCGCGAAATCGTAAGCGCGGCGCAGCGCGTCCACCGACGCGTAGGGCAGCTTCACGCCGTGCTTTCGCGCGAGCTCGAACGCGAGCTCCGGTTCGAGCGACCCCTCGATATGGATGTGAAGCTCCGCCTTCGGCAGCCTGCGGGTGAAGGTTTCGAGGTCCACTGTGTCACGCGCCATCGTCGGGCGGATGGTATCAGGGTGCCGGCAAACGCCGGGAAGGCGGCCCGACGGCGTGGCGTCGCCGGACCGGCTTCTCGGACGGAAGGAGACTACTTGGTCGGCAATTGGCCGATCACGCCTTCCGTGTAGAACTTGATGCTGTCGATTTCCTTGTCGGTGAGCGCGCTGCCCGCCGCCACCTTCATGCTTCCGTCCTGGGACTTGATCGGACCCTGGAACACCTGGAACTTGCCGGAGATGATTTCGGCCTTCTTGTCGGCCACTTCCTTCTTGACCGCCTCCGGCAGGCTTGCGTTGACCGACACGAGGTCGTTCATGCCTTCCTTCATCCCCCACCAGATGTTCTCCTTGAACGGCTTGCCCTCCACCGCCGCCTTCGCGACCTTCACGTAGTAGGGACCCCACACCTGGATCACCGATGCGAGGTGGGCCTTGGGCGCGAACTTGGACATGTCGGAATCCCAGCCGAAGGCGTAGACGCCCTTGTCCTGCGCGGTCTGCAGGGTCGCCGTCGAGTCGGTGTTCTGCATCAGCATATCGGCGCCCTGGCCGATCAGGGTCTCCGCGGCCTGGCGCTCCTTGGAGGGATCGAACCAGGTGCTGATCCACACCACACGGGTCGTGACCTTGGGATTCACGCTGCGCGCGCCCATCGTATACGCGTCGATGTTGCGCACGACCTCGGGAATCGGGAAGGACGCGACGTATCCCAGGACGTTCGACTTGGTCATGTGGCCCGCGATGATGCCGGCAAGGTAGGCCGGCTCATACATGCGCGAGTTGTACCAGTGCACGTTCGGCGCCGACTTGTACCCGGTGGAGTGGTAGAACTCGACCTTTGGGAAGGACTTCGCGACCTTGAGGGTCTGCTCCATGTAGCCGAACGACGTCGTGAAGATGTACTGGTTGCCCTTGGCCGCGAGGTCGCGGATCACGCGCTCGGCGTCCGCGTTCTCGGGCACGTTCTCGACTGTCGAAGTTTTCACCTTGTCGCCAAGTTCCTTCTCCACCATGTGCATGCCGACATCGTGCGCGTAGGTCCATCCGCCGTCGCCCGGCGGGCCAAAGTAGACCCATGCCATCTTGACGGGATCGGCGGCGGCGACGCCGCTCACAGCGGCCAGGCCGAGCGCGGCCAGGAGCGCGAGCTTGTTTTTCCATTTGTTCATGAGTGTCTCCTTCGGTGGGTGAAAGAATCAGGCGTCTTGCCTTCAGCTGTTGTCGTAGAAAGGCTTTCCGAGCCAGGCCGGCGCATGGCGGCGCACGGTCTCCTGGTCCGAGGAGATGATGACCAGCACGATCACGGTCGAGAGATAGGGGAGCGCCGAGAGCGCGAAAGTCGATACGGTGACGCCGATAGCCTGCAAGTAGAGACCGAGCGCGGTCACGCCGCCGAACAACAACGCGCCGATCGCCACGCGAATTGGACGCCAGGTCGCGAAGACGACGAGCGCGAGCGCGATCCAGCCGTTGCCCGACGTCATGCCCTCCTGCCACATCTTGAATTGCGCCACCGAGTAGTACGTGCCGGCGAGTCCCGACATTGCGCCACCGAAGGCCACGGCGAGGTAGCGCACCGGCGTCACGGGAAGCCCGAGGGAGCGCGCCACCACCGGGGATTCGCCCACCGCGCGCAGCGTGAGCCCCGCGCGCGACCGGTAAAGAAACCAGGTCACGCCGGCGATGATCAAGAAAGCGGAGTACCCCAGCAGGTCGAGCGAGAACAGCGATCCGCCAAGGAGCGGAATGTCCTTGAGCAGGGGGATCGGGATCGGAGCGAACGCGGTGGGCGCCGGCGCCGCGACGTATCCGCGGCCGAGGAAGGCCGAGATGCCGCTGCCGAGGATGGTGAGCGACAATCCGGCCGCGACCTGATTCGCCTGCAGGGTGATCGTGATGAAGCCAAAGGCGAGCGAGGCCGCGACGCCCGAGGCCATGCCGAACAAGACGGCGAGGAAGAGCCCACCGCCCGTGGCGACCCAGACGAAGCTCGCGAGCGCGCCCAGGAGCATCATGCCTTCGAGCCCGAGGTTCAGCACGCCGGCGCGCTCGGCGATGAGCTCGCCAAGAGCCGCGATGACGAGGGGGATCGCGGCGCCCACGGCGCTCGCGACAAGGGGCGTGATCGAGTCAAGCATGCCGCACCCTAGGCCGCCGCGCGCTGTTCGCGCACGATGCGGTAGTTCACGAGCACGTCGCAGCCCAGGAGGAACATGAGGAGCAGGCCCTGGAACACTTGGCTCACGGCCTTCGGCAGCTGCATCGTTACCTGGACCGCCTCGCCGCCCAGGTAGAGCAGCGCCATGAGCAGCGAAGCGAGGACGATGCCCACCGCATGCAGCCGCCCCAGGGCGGCCACGATGATCGCAGTGAAGCCGTAACCGGGCGCCCAGCGGTCGTTCAGCTGCCCGATCGGCCCCGCGACCTCGGTGACGCCCGCAAGGCCCGCCGTCGCTCCGCTGATGAGCAGCACCGCCCAGATCATGCGCCGCTCCCGGTAACCCGCGTAGCGTGCCGCGCCGGGGGCGAGACCCGCGACCGACATCTGGAATCCCGCGAACGACTTGTCCATGAAGAGCCATGCGAGCGGGATTGCCGCCAGCGTGATGAACACCGAGGTGTTGATGCGCGTTCCTTCCCACCATTCCCAGCCGTAGGACGCAAAGAGGGGGAAGAGCGCGTTGTCGCCGAAAGAGATGGTGATCGGAAAATTGTTTGCCATCGGATCCTGCCACGGGCCGTACACGAGGTACTTCACGAGCTGATCGGCGACGTAGGTGAGCATCAGGCTCACGAGGATCTCGTTGGCATGGAACTGCGCACGGCAAAGCGCCGTGAGTGCCGCCCACAAGGCGCCGCCGATAGCGCTTGCGACCACCATCGCCGGAAGCAGCAACGCGCCTCCCGTCTCGTTATAGTGGATCGCGAGGCCGGTCGCGAAGATTCCGCCCAGGTACATCTGGCCTTCGGCGCCGATGTTCCAGATGTTCGCGCGATACCCGATCGCGAGCCCGAGCGCGATCAGGCAGAGGGGAGAGGCCTTCAGCAGCAACTCGGCGACGCCATTGGCATTGGCGAGCGGATCGACGAAGAAGGCGCGGAAGGCGTGGAGCGGATTCTGTCCCAGCGCCGCGAAGATCGCGAGGCCGACCACGAGCGTGAGCACGATGGCGAGAAGCGGTGCCATTAGCACCATCGCACGCGACGGCTGCACGCGAGGGACCAGCCGAATGCCAATCATGGGCCGGTAATGAGCAAGGGCCATGCCATGGCGATTGCCCGGGCAGCGCAGGCGTGAGTGACAGGATTCCGTGGGCCGTTATGGTGCGCGCGCCCCCGCTCGGCGCACGAACGGCCCCGCATCCGTGGCCGCAAGATCGGCAAGGCGAAATCCGGCAATGCGGCCGATCTCGGCGAGGGCGGTCCGCAGTTCGACGTCCGCTTCATTCGCGAGGCGCGCGTCGAGGCGATCGATGATCCCCTGCCAGTTCAATCCTCGAACGGCCACGACGAACGGAAAGCCGAATCGTTCGCGATAGGCCGCATTGAGCGACTGCATGCGCGCGCGCTGGTCCGGCGTGCAACGGTCGAGACCGGCCGAGGCCTGCTCCCCGCGCGACGCTTCGGTGAGCTCGGCGGCCGCGAGCCGGCCCAGGAGTTCAGGATGCTTGCGCACCAGCCCGAGCTGCGTGGCTTGGGGCGACGCGAGCACGGCGCATTGCATCGCTTCGTGCAGCGTCAGCCACGAAGCGAACGGTCGCACGAGCCACGCCTCGCGGGCGACCCACGGCGAGTGCTCGTAGAGGGCGCCGAGACGCGTGACGAATTCCTCAAGATCCAGCGCATTGACCTCGGCGAGCGTGAGGCCCATGTCAGCCTGCCCGAAACGGATGTCGCTCGGCCCAGTGCCGCGCGATGTCCACGCGACGGCAAATCCAGACCCGATCGAAGCCCTGGACGTAATCCAGGAAGCGAACGAGCGAAGCGAGGCGTGCGGGGCGGCCGATCAGGCGGCAATGCAGCCCAACCGACAGCATCTTCGGCGTGCGCTCGCCCTCGGCGTAGAGGATATCGAACGCGTCCTTGAGATAAGCACAGAACTGGTCGCCATTGCCGAAGCCCTGCGGCGTAACGAAGCGCATGTCGTTCGTCTCGAGCGTGTACGGCACCACGAGGTGGGACTTCCCGGCGACCTGCTCCCAGTAAGGCAGGTCGTCGCTGTACGAGTCGGCGTCGTAAAGGAAGCCGCCGTGCTCGACCACCAGCCGCCGCGTATTTTCGCTGGTGCGCCCGGTATACCAGCCGAGCGGCGCGTTGCCGGTGACTCGGCGGATCGCCTCGACCGCGAACGCGATGTGCTCGCGTTCCGTCGCCTCGTCGACGCCGTGGTAGTTGATCCAGCGCCAGCCGTGGCTCGCGATCTCGTGCCCCGCCTCGTGCATCGCGGCCGCGAGCTCGGGATTGCGCGCGAGCGCCATGCCGACGCCGAACACGGTGAGTGGCAGCCCGCGGGATTCGAACAGCCGCAGCACGCGCCACGCGCCTGCGCGGCTGCCGTACTCGAACAACGACTCCATGCTCAGGTGGCGCGCGCCGGCAAACGGCGCGGCGTTCGTGATCTCGGACAGGAATGTCTCGGAGGCGGCATCGCCGTGGAGCACGCAGTTCTCGCCACCCTCCTCGTAGTTCAGGACGAACTGCAGCGCGATGCGCGCGCGGCCGGGCCAATCGGCGTACGGCGGCGATGGGCCGTAGCCGACAAGGTCGCGCGGGTAGCTCGCGCCATCGAGCGGATAGCTTGAATGCGGCATGGGTCGTGGCATGTTACTTGCTGAATCTGTCGGGCGTAAAGCTATGACGTTGGACTGGATGTATACAATGGGTCGAGCTTCCTCGCTGCGCGGACGACATGGGACAACTGACGACGCACGTACTGGACACCGCGACGGGCAAGCCCGCGGCCGGCGTGAACCTGCGCCTGTCGCGCCTCACCGAGCCTGCGCGACTGCTGGTGTCGACGCGCACCAACGCCGACGGGCGCTGCGACACGCCGTTGCTCGAAGGCGCGCAATTGCTGCGCGGCGAATACGAGCTGGCCTTCGACGTCGCCGACTACTTCCGCGGCCTCGGCATCGCGTTGCCGGATCCACCGTTCATCTCTACCGTCACCCTTTCGTTCGGCGTCGCCGATCCGTCCTCGCATTACCACGTGCCGCTCCTCGTCTCGCCATGGAGCTACTCCACGTATCGCGGGAGTTGAGTTGAACGATCCCGCCCCTTCGCCGCGCGCTGCCGCAAACCCGCGCGCCATTCGCTTCGTCCTCGACGACGAGATCGTCGAAGTGGCAGATCCGCCGCCGACGCGCACGCTGCTGCAGTACCTTCGGGAGGACCTCGGCCGTTGTGGAACCAAGGAGGGCTGCGCCGAAGGCGATTGCGGCGCGTGCACGACCGTCCTCGGCGAATTGAGGAACGGCGCGATCGAGTACAGCGCCATCAATTCCTGCATTCGCTTCCTGCCGACGGTCGACGGCATGGAGGTGGTGACGGTCGAGAGCCTGGGCGATGGCGCCAGGCTCCATCCGGTGCAGCAGGCGCTCGTGGACCATCACGCCTCTCAGTGCGGATTCTGCACCCCGGGCTTCGTGATGTCGCTGTTCGCGCTCTACCTCGAGCGCGAGCGGCCCGCGAAGGACGACGTCATCGATGCGCTCTCGGGCAATTTGTGCCGCTGCACCGGGTATCGGCCAATCGTCGACGCGGCGACGCACGCCGACGACTATCCGGTTCCCGCGAAATGGAGCCGCGAGGACGCGCAATCACCGACGCGCCGCGAACGGCTGCAATCTATCCGGCGCTCGCATCCGCTCGCATGTCCGGGCTTCCATGCGCCGCAGACACTCGATGAGCTCGCGTCGGCCTTCGCGCAAAGCCCAGGCTCGCTGGTGCTCGCGGGGGGCACGGACGTGGCGCTCTGGGTGACGAAGCTCATGCGCGAGCTGCCGCCGATCATCTACATCGGGCGGGTTGAAGGCCTCGGCGGGATCATCGAGGGCGACGGCATGATCGAGATCGGCGCGGCGGTGAGCCTCGCCGAGGCCTATCGCGCGATCGTCGCGAGCTATCCGATGCTCGGCGAGATCGCGAACCGCTTCGGCTCGGTGCCGATCCGCAATTCCGGAACGCTGTGCGGCAACTTGGCCAACGGCTCGCCGATTGGCGATTCGATGCCGATCCTCATCGCGTTGGGCGCGGAGCTGCGCCTGCGCCGCGGCGACGAGACGCGCTCGCTGCCGCTGGAGCGCTTCTACCTCGGCTACCAGAAGAATGCGTTGGGTCCGGGTGAGTTCGTACAGTCGGTACGGGTGCCATTGCCCTGCCCAGGGCGCATGGTCGCGAGCTACAAGGTCTCAAAGCGCTTCGACCAGGACATCTCCGCGGTATGTGGGGCGTACGCCATCGATGTGAAGGACGGCAACGTCGTTTCGGCGCGCATCGCCTACGGAGGAATGGCCGCGATTCCGCAGCGAGCGGCGCGCGCCGAGGTCGCGCTCGCCGGACGGCCCTGGTCGGCGACGACGATCATCGCCGCGTGCGAGGCGATCGGCGCGGACTATCAGCCAATGACCGACATGCGTGCGAGCGCGGCTTACCGCGCCCGGGTGGCGGGGAGCCTCCTGCAGCGGTTCTACCTCGAGCACTCCCCAGAGTCGCCGGTCACGCGCGTACACGACGCGGCCCTGCTTTCGTGAAGGCCGACGTCACTTCCGAACGCGAAGGCGCCGTCGGCCGCCCGCAGCGGCATGACAGCGCCCACCTGCACGTCACCGGTGCCGCGCGCTACACGGACGACATCGAGCTGCCGGGAGGCACGCTGCACGCCGCTTTCGGAGTAAGCAAGGTGGCGCACGGCAAGATCCGCTCCATCGATCTGGCGCCCGTGCTCGCCACGCCGGGTGTCGTCGGCGTGTTCACCGCCGCCGACGTGCCGGGCCACAACAACTGCGCGCCCGTGCTCACCGACGATCCGATCTTCGCCGACGGCTTGGTGGAGTACGCGGGGCAGTCGATCTTCGCGGTGGCCGCCACCTCGTGCGAGGTGGCGCGGCGCGCGGCCTTGCGTGCCGCCATCGAGTACGACGAGCTGCCGGCGATCCTCGACATCCGTTCCGCGCTCACGGCCGGGAGGTTCGTGCTTCCGACGCAAACAATGGTGCGGGGCGACCCGCACGGGGCGCTCGCGGCTTCGCGTCACCGCATCCAGGGCTCGCTGGAAATCGGCGGCCAGGACCACTTCTACCTCGAGGGGCAGATCGCCGCGGCGCTGCCCCAGGAAAATGGCGGCATGCTCGTGCTGAGCTCCACACAGCATCCAAGCGAGGTCCAGCACCTGGTTGCGCATGCGCTCGATCTCAAGTCGCACGACGTCGTCGTGCAATGCCGGCGCATGGGCGGCGGGTTCGGTGGCAAGGAGAGCCAGCCCGCGCTGCTCGCCTGCGCCGCGGCGGTGATAGCGCGCCGAACCGGTCGCGCAGTGAAGCTGCGCCTCGACCGCGACGCGGACATGATCATGACGGGCAAGCGCCACGACTTCCTCGTCGAGTACGACGCGGGATTCGACGGCGACGGTCGGCTCACGGCGCTGGTGCTCATGCTGGCATCGCGCTGCGGTTATTCCGCCGACCTGTCCGGTCCGGTCAATGACCGCGCCATGTGCCACGTGGACAACGCCTACTTCCTCGAGAACCTGCAGCTCACGTCGCACCGCTGCAAGACCAACACCGTCTCCAACACGGCATTCAGGGGATTCGGCGGCCCCCAGGGCATGATGGCGATCGAGGTGGTGATGGACGACATCGCGCGCCGCCTGGGGCGCGACCCACTCGACGTGCGCCGCACCAACTTCTACGGCATCGGGGAGCGCAACGTCACGCACTACCTGAGCCCGGTCGAGAGCAACCTCATCCATCGCATCGCCGGCGAGCTGGAAGAAAGCAGCGCCTACCGCGAGCGCCGGCAGTCCATCGCCCGATTCAACGCGTCGAGCCCGGTCGTCAAGCGCGGCATCGCGCTCACGCCGGTGAAGTTCGGAATCTCGTTCAACGCGACGATCTTCAATCAGGCCGGTGCGCTCCTGCATATCTACAACGACGGCACCGTGCTCCTGAACCACGGCGGCACCGAGATGGGACAGGGCCTCTACACGAAGGTGTCGCAAGTCGTCGCCCAGGAGCTCGGCCTTCCCGTGGAGCTCGTTCGCGTGAGCACCACCGATACCAGCAAGGTGCCCAATACTTCCGCGACGGCGGCCTCGTCGGGCAGCGACCTGAACGGCAAGGCCGCGCAGGCGGCGGCGCGGACGCTGCGAGTCCGGCTCGCGTTGTTCGCCGCGGAAAAGCATGGTGTGCCGGCCGAGGCGATCCGTTTCGAGAACGGCTCCGCGCTCCTCCCGAGCGGCGATCGCATCGCCTTTGCCGACCTGGTGCGCGAAGCCTACGCCGCGAGGATCTCGTTATCGGCCACGGGCTTCTACCGCACGCCCAAGATCCACTGGGACCGCAAGACGCTCACCGGCCGGCCGTTCTTCTACTTCGCCTGGGGCGCGGCCGTGTCCGAGGTCGCGATCGACACACTCACCGGTGAGAGCCGCGTCCTTCGCGTCGACATCCTGCACGACGTCGGCCGCTCGCTCAATCCGGCCATCGATCTCGGGCAGGTCGAGGGCGGCTTCCTGCAGGGCGCGGGTTGGCTCACCAGCGAGGCGCTCTGGTGGAACGAGCGCGGCGAGCTCAAGACCCACGCACCCTCGACATACAAGATCCCGACCGCGCGTGACTGGCCACCCCGGGCAACGGTGAGGCTGCTCGAGAGCGCGCCCAATGTCGAGGACACGATTTTTCGTTCCAAGGCGGTGGGCGAGCCGCCGCTCATGCTCGCGATGTCGGTGTTCTTCGCGCTGCGCGACGCCGTGGCCGCCTGCGGCGATGCGCCACCACGCCTCGCCGCGCCTGCGACCGCGGAATCGATCCTGTGGGCGATCCGCTCCGTCACGCGCGAAGCCACGGGGATCGCGACATGAACGACTGGCTCGCCATCGCGAAACACCGCCTGGCGTCGGGCGAGACGCTGGTCCGCGTCACGGTGGCATCGGTTAAGGGCTCGGCGCCGCGCGGTCCCGGCGCATTGATGCTGGTCGGCGCCCAATCGCAGGACGGCAGCATCGGTGGCGGCCACCTGGAATTCCTGGCGTCGAATATCGCGCGCGACCTGCTGCGCGCGCCGACGGAAGGAAATCGCCTGACCCGCTTCGCGCTGGGTGCCACGCTCGGCCAATGCTGCGGAGGAAGCGTTGAGCTATGGTTCGAGCGCCTCGGCCAGGAAGACCTTCCTTTCCTCGAGGCCGCGATCGCGGCGCGAATCGCGCGGCCAGCGCTGGTCATCGCGACTCCTGTCGCGCACGCCGTTGCGAATGAAGGACGACGGCTCATCCGCCTCGATGAGCTCGGCGCGGAGGCCGCGCGGCTGTCGGCGCCGCAGGTGCGCAGCGCTCTCGTCGGCGGCATGCTCTACGAGCGCATCGACCGCGAAAGCTCCGACTTGTGGCTGTTCGGTGCCGGTCACGTGGGCAAAGCGCTCATCCCCATTCTCGGCGACCTTCCCTTCGACGTGACCTGGGTCGATACGCGCGAAGCGATGTTCCCGGAACAGGTCCCGTCGAACGTGCGCGTGTTGGCGTGCGACGATGCCGCCGCGGAGGTGGCCGCCGCGGCCGGCAATGCTCGCTTCCTCGTCATGACTCACAGCCACGACCTGGACTTCGACATCTGCCGCGCGATCCTCGACCGGAAGGAATTCGCATGGGCGGGACTCATCGGCTCGGCGACGAAGGCGGCACGTTTTCGCGCGCGCCTCGCCGATCGTGGCTACGCGGCGGCCGACATCGCGCGCATCACCTGCCCCATCGGCGTCGAAGGCATCCGCGGCAAGTGGCCGTCGGTCATCGCTGTCTCCGTCGCGGCGCAGCTGCTGCGCGTCTCAGAAGCCGCCCACCAGGAAGCGCAATCCCCCCTCATCTCACGGACCCCGGGAAGAACATGAGCGAAACGCCGCGTCTCGTACTGAAAGGCATCAGCAAGCGCTATCCCACCGTGGTGGCCAACGACAACATCGATCTTGCCGTCGGCGCGGGCGAGATCCACGCGGTGCTCGGCGAGAACGGCGCGGGCAAGAGCACGTTGATGAAGATCATCTACGGTGTGACCAAGCCCGACTCGGGCAGCATCGAATGGGAAAGCAAGCCCGTGCAGATCCACAGCCCCGCGCAGGCCCGCCACCTCGGCATCGGCATGGTATTCCAGCATTTCGCCCTGTTCGAGTCGCTCACCGTCGCCGAGAACATCCAGCTCGCGCTTGACGACAAGGTGAAGCCAGCGGTGCTGGCCGAGCGCATCCGCAACGTGTCGCAGAAGTACGGCCTGCCCATCGATCCGCACCGGCGCCTTCACAGCATGTCGGTCGGCGAACGCCAGCGCGTGGAGATCGTCCGCTGCCTGCTGCAGGAGCCGAGGCTGCTCATCATGGACGAGCCGACCTCGGTGCTCACGCCGCAGGCGGTGCTGAAGCTCTTCGAGACGCTGAGGCGCCTCGCCGCCGAAGGCTGCAGCATCCTCTACATCAGCCACAAGCTCGACGAGATCCGGGCGTTGTGCGACAACGCGACGGTGCTGCGCGCCGGCCGGGTGACCGGCAACGCAAAGCCGAAAGAAGAGACCTCGGAGAGCCTCGCGCGCATGATGATCGGATCCGAGCTCCCTGAGTGCCACCTCACGCCTCGTGAGCCGGGCGAGGTGCGGCTGCGCGTGAACAACCTCACGCTGCCGACCGACGATCCATTCGGCACGGCACTCAAGAACATCATCCTCGAAGTGAGGAGCGGCGAGATCCTGGGCATCGCGGGCGTTTCGGGCAACGGACAGAAGGAGCTGCTCGCGGCGCTCTCAGGCGAGAGCGAGTCGATCAACGCGAGCGACATCCTTATCGACGAAGCCCCGGCGGGCAAGGTGAACCCCGCGCAGCGCCGCAAACGCGGCCTCACCTTCGTGCCGGAGGAGCGCCTCGGGCGGGGCGCGGTGCCGCCGCTCGACCTGGCCAACAATGCGTTGCTCACGGGCTCGCGCCACGGCATGGTGACGCTGGGCTTCATCCGCGCCGCGGCCACGCGCGCCTATGCGCGCGACGTCATCGAACGCTTCAAGGTGAAGTGCGGTGGCGACGATGCGCTCGCATCGAGCCTCTCGGGCGGCAACCTGCAGAAGTTCATCGTCGGGCGCGAGACCATGCTCACACCGCGCGTGATGGTGGTCGCGCAGCCCACCTGGGGGGTCGACGTCGGCGCGTCGATGCTGATCCGTCAGGCGCTCATCGACTTGCGCGACCAGGGCGTGGCGATGCTGGTGGTCTCGGAGGAGCTCGACGAGCTCTTCATGATCAGCGACCGTATCGCGGTGATCGCGCAGGGGAGGATGTCGCCCACTCGGCGTCTCTCGGAGGTCAACGTCGAGAAGATCGGCACGTGGATGAGCGGCCAGTTCGACGCAAACGGCGATGCGCCGGCGCGCGACCTGGCCGTGGCGGCGGCCGGCGACGCCTGACCCTCGATCCGATCCCTTCCTTCCCACGCTCGATGGAAGCCTACGTCCTCGACTGGCTGAACCTGCTCGGCCGCTGGATCCACGTCATCACCGGCATCGCGTGGATCGGCGCGTCTTTCTACTTCGTCTGGCTCGACGACCACCTCGAGCCGCCGGGCCCGGAGCTCGCCGAGCGTGGCGTGGGCGGCGAGCTGTGGGCGGTGCACGGCGGCGGCTTCTACCATGCGCAGAAATACCGCGTCGCCCCGCCTGCGCTCCCGCGCCACCTGCACTGGTTCAAGTGGGAGGCGTACAGCACGCTCATCTCGGGATTCTTCCTGCTGTGCCTCGTGTACTACGTAGGCGCCGATCTCTACCTCATCGACCGCAGCGTGGCGGACCTCTCGCGTGCGGCGGCGAGCGGCATCGGGCTCGCGAGCCTGGCCGGCGGCTGGATCGTTTACGACCTGCTCTGTCGCTCGCCCCTCGGGCGCGACGACCGCGCGCTGGGCGTGGCCATCGCGTTGCTCCTCGCCGGCGCGGCCTACGGCCTCTGCCACGTGTTCTCCGCGCGTGGTGCCTTCATTCACTTCGGCGCGATGATCGGCACCATCATGGTGTTGAACGTCTTCTTCGTGATCATGCCGGGGCAGCGCGAGTTGGTGGCGGCGGCCGCCGCGGGCCGGCCACCGGACCCTGCGCCGGGGCTCCGCGCGAAGCAGCGCTCCGTCCACAACACGTATTTCACGCTGCCCGTGCTGTTCTCGATGATCAGCACCCACTACGCGATGCTGTATGCCGGTGCCTACAACTGGCTCACGCTCTTCGCGTTGTCGCTCGCCGGCGCCCTGGTCCGGGTCTATTTCGTCGCGCGCCACAAGGGAAGGGCGTCGCCGTGGCCGCTCGTGGCGGCGGGCCTGTTGGGCGCTGGGATCGTGGCGGCCCTCGTGCCGGCGCGCGCGGGCAGGAGCGCGAACGCCGATTTCACGCGGGTTCGGGATATCGTCAACGCGCGTTGTGTCGCCTGCCATTCGGCGAATCCGACGCAGCCCGGATTCACGACCGCGCCCAAGGGCCTCGCGTTCGACGCGCCAGAGCGTATCGCGGAGCACGCGGGCGAAATCGGCGCGCAGGTCACGAGCCGGGCGATGCCCCTCGGCAACCTCACTCACATGACCGACGAGGAGCGCGCCGCGGTGGGCGCCTGGGCCGTGCGGGAGAAACATTGATGGGCGACGCACGGGCGATCCGCGCCTATCGCGGCGCCCTACTGCATTTTCTCTCCGATCCGGGCGATGGCGCCGGCCGCGACAGCTACGAGTATCTCGAAGATGGAGCGCTCGTTGTCGAGAATGGCTGCGTGTCAGCCGTGGGCCACGCGCAGTCGCTGCTGCCGGGGCTTCCGGCGGGGACTCACGTCGTCGATCACTCCGGCAGCCTCATGCTGCCGGGATTCGTCGATACGCACATCCACTACTCGCAGAGCGACATCATCGCCTCGCCGGGACGCGACCTTCTCGACTGGCTCGAGCGCTACACATTCCCCGCAGAGTCGCGCTTCGGCGATCCGGCGCACGCCGCGGAGGTCGCCGAGTTCTTCCTCGACGAGCTCCTGAGAAACGGCACGACCACGGCGCTCGTATTCGCGAGCGTGCATCGGGCCTCCGTTGACGCGTTCTTCGAGGCGGCCTCGAGGCGCGACCTTCGCATGCTCGCGGGCAAGGTGCTGATGGACCGCAACGCGCCCGGGGCGCTGCTCGACACCGCGCAATCGGGCTACCGCGAATCGTCCGAGCTCATCGAGCGCTGGCACCGCCGCGCACGCCTCGAATATGCGATCACGCCGCGTTTCGCGGTGACGTCGAGCGAAGAGCAGCTCGCGCTTTCCGGGCGCCTCGCGCGCGAGCATCCGGGCATGCCCATCCAGAGCCACGTCGCCGAGAATTCGGGCGAGATCGCGTGGGTGCGCAAGCTCTTTCCCGATTGCCGCAGCTACCTCGACGTCTACGACCGCCACGGACTGCTCCGGGAGCGTGCCGTTTACGCGCACTGCATCTACCTCGACGACGAGGACCGCGACCGCATGGCCCGCTCGGGGGCGGCGGCCGCGTTCTGTCCGACCTCGAACCTCTTTCTCGGCAGCGGCCTGTACGACATCGCGAAGGCCGATGCGGCGGGAATGAAGACGAGCATCGCGACCGACGTCGGGGGTGGGACCAGCTTCAGTATGCTGCGCACGCTCGACGAAGCCTACAAGGTGTCGCAGATGACCGGCCACCGCCTTTCGTCGCTGCGCGCCTTCTATTTCGCCACGCTCGGAGGAGCACGCGCGCTCGGACTCGACGATCGCATCGGAAGCTTCTGCGAGGGCCGGGAAGCCGACTTCATCGTCCTCGATCCCGCCGCGACGCCGCTCCTGGCGAGGCGCACAAGGATGGCGGTATCGCTCGAGGAGCGCCTGTTCGTGTTGATGACGCTGGGCGACGACCGTGCGGTCGCGCAGACCTATATCCGTGGCCAGCCCGCGAAGCCGGCGACGAAGTCAGTCTGACCGACGCACCGAAAAGAGGCGGCATCGTCGAAACGGCACCACTCCGGCGCGACAATCAGCGCGCACGTCGAATGCACCGCTGCGCAAAGTGCGGCATAACGATTGCTTCCCCGTCGGCGTGTCGCTTGATCTGACCGCATTGCGAGATGCCTATCGGGCCGGCCGCCTGCGCCCGACGCACGTGGTCGATTCCGTCATGCAGGCCGTCGACCAGCACGCGGAGAATCCGGTATGGATCTCGCGCGTCGCGCCCGAAGCGCTCTACGCGCGAGCCGCGGCGCTCGGTGGCCTCGATCCGTTCTCGCTTCCGCTCTACGGCGTTCCATTCGCCGTGAAGGACAACATCGACGTGGCGCAAATGCCCACCACGGCCGGCTGCCCCGCGTACGCGCGCACGCCGTCGCGCGACGCCACGGCCGTTCGGAAGCTCCTCGACGCCGGGGCCATCCTCGTCGGCAAGACCAATCTCGACCAGTTCGCCACCGGCCTCACGGGATCACGTTCGCCCTACGGCGCATGCCGCAATCCCTTCGACAAGCGCTACATCGCGGGCGGCTCGAGCTCCGGTTCGGCCGTCGCCGTCGCCACGGGCATGGCGAGCTTCGCGTTGGGAACCGATACCGCCGGATCCGGACGCGTGCCCGCCGCCTTCAATAACGTCGTGGGCCTCAAGCCAAGCCGCGGGATCGTGAGCGCGGCAGGCGTAGTCCCCGCGTGCCGTTCGCTCGACTGCGTGTCGATCTTCGCGCTCACGGTCGCGGACGCGTCCGAGGTACTCGCCGTGGTTCGCGGAGCAGACCCCGACGATCCCTATTCCCGCGAGGCGCCGTCCGTGCCGCGTGTCGTCGGCCCGGCTTTCCGCTTCGGCCTGCCACGCCCCTCGCAGCTCGAGTTCTTCGGCGATCGTGACGCCGAACGGCAATTCGATTCGGCCGTCTCGCGCATGCGCGACATCGGTGGCATCGCGGTGCAGATCGACTTGGCGCCGTTCCGGGCGGTCGGAGAAATGCTGTACGGCGGTCCCTGGGGGGCGGAACGCTATGCGGGCAATCGCGAATTCCTCGACGCCTCGGCGCAAGCGCTGCTGCCGGTAACGCGCGAGATCATCATGGGCGCGGCCCGGTACAGTGCGGCCGATGCATTCCGCGCCATGTACGAGCTCAAGCGCATCGAACGGGCTGTCGCACCCGTTTGGCAGGACGTCGACTTCATCGTGCTGCCGACGACTCCGACGATCTACCGCATCGATGAGATCGAGG
>JBAQKF010000023.1:0-65465 GCA_049300695.1 Usitatibacter sp. | reverse complement strand
CTACTACACGGGGCTCACCTTCGCCCTCGACCTGCCCAACGTGCCGGATGCGCCCGCGGTCCTCGCGGAGATGGTGAGCACCGCGGAGCTCTTCGCCGCGACGCTCGGCGGCCAGCTCGTCGACGACAACCGCAAACCGCTCACCGAGCACGGCATCGTCTCAATTCGCCGCTCGCTCGAGAAGATCTTCCACGACATGGAATCGCAGGGCCTCCCCGCGGGCGGCATGCTGGCGAGAAGGCTCTTCTCCTAAGTTCGGGGACAGACCCCTTGACGAGAACCGGTAAGGGGTCTGTCCCCGAACAAGTCGAGCGGCTGCGCCGGGCCATCGAGCGCGCCAATCGCCTCTATCACACGGAGGACGCGCCGGAGATTTCCGATGCCGAGTACGACCGGATGTTCCAGGCGCTGGTCGCTCTGGAGACTGAACATCCGGAGCTGCGGGCGCCCGATTCCCCGACGCAGCGCGTGGGATCGACGCCCAGCGAGGGCTTCGACGCTGTCGTGCACCGCGTGCCGATGCTCTCGCTCAACAACGCGTTCAGCGACGAGGACATCCAGGCGTTCGATCGCCGTTGCCGCGAGGGGCTCGAGGTGGACGCGGTCGAATACTCCGCGGAGCTCAAGTTCGACGGCCTCGCCGTGTCCCTCATCTACGAAGGCGGGCTCTTCGTCCGTGGCGCCACGCGCGGCGACGGCACCACCGGCGAGGACGTCACGGCGAACCTTCGCACCGTGCGGTCGATCCCGCTCAGGCTGGAGGCGCGCAAGCCGCCGAACCGCCTCGAGGTGCGCGGCGAGGTGCTGATGATGCGCAAGGATTTCGAGGCGCTGAACAAGCGCGCCCTCGAAGCGGGCGAGAAGACGTTCGTGAATCCGCGAAACTCCGCGGCCGGCGCGCTCCGCCAGCTCGATCCGAGGCTCACCGCGCAGCGCCGCCTCTCGTTCTTCGCCTATGGCCTCGGAGACCAGGACGGATTCGAGGTTCCCGCCACGCACGCGAGACTGCTCGATGCGTTCGACACGATGGGCTTCCCCGTCGCGAAGGAGCGGCGCACGGTGAAAGGCGTCGAGGGGTTGCTGGGGTTCTACCGCGCTATCGGCGACAAGCGCCCGAAGCTTCCCTACGACATCGACGGCGTCGTCTACAAGGTGAATCGCGTGGCCGACCAGCAGAAGCTGGGCTTCGTCTCGCGCGCCCCGCGCTGGGCCATCGCGCACAAGTTTCCCGCGGAGGAGGGCACGACGGAACTCATCGGGATCGACATCCAGGTCGGCCGCACCGGCGCGCTCACTCCCGTGGCGCGGTTGGCGCCCGTATTCGTCGGCGGCACCACGATCGTGAACGCCACGCTGCACAACGAGGACGAGATCCGCCGCAAGGACGTGTGGAAAGGCGACACCGTGGTGGTGCGCCGCGCGGGCGACGTGATCCCCGAGGTGGCGCGCGTCGCGAAGAAGGGGCCGCGAAAAGAGCCCTTCGCGATGCCCACGAAGTGCCCCGTCTGCGGCTCGGCGGTGGTCAAGTCGGAAGACGAGGCGGTCGCGCGATGCACCGGGGGGCTATTCTGTCCCGCGCAACGCAAGCAGGCGCTGCTGCATTTCGCCTCGCGCCGCGCCATGGACATCGAGGGCCTGGGCGACAAGCTCGTGGACCAGCTCGTCGACAGCGGCATCGTCCATACGCCCGCGGACCTCTACACCCTCGGCCTGGCCAAGCTCGCGGAGCTCGACCGGATGGCGGAGAAGTCCGCCGCGAACGTGATCGCCGCGATCGAGAAGAGCCGGGAAGCGACGCTCGCGCGGTTCATCTACGCGCTGGGAATCCGCAATGTCGGGGAAGTCACCGCGAAAGACATCGCGCGGCACTTCGGAAAGCTCGACGCGGTGCGGAGCGCGACAGTCGAGGAATTGATCGAAGTCCCCGACGTGGGGCCCGTCGTGGCCCAATCGATCGCCACGTTCATGAGGCAGAAGCACAACCAGGAAGTCATTGAACGTTTGAAAGGGCAGGTGCGTCTGAAGGAGGGCGAGCGCCGGGTGAAGGTAGCCGCGGGACCCTTCGCAGGTAAAATCGTGGTGCTGACCGGAACGCTGGGTTCGATGACGCGCGATGAAGCGAAAGAGCGCATCGAGGCGGCCGGCGGGAAGATCACCGGATCGGTCTCGAAGAAGACCGACTATGTCATCGCGGGCGAAGAAGCCGGATCGAAGCTCGACAAGGCGAAGGAGCTCGACGTGGCGGTGCTCGACGAAAAACAGTTCCTCAAGCTCCTGGGCGCGTAGACAAAATGCAGAAGATCACGAAGGCCGTATTTCCAGTCGCGGGGCTGGGCACGCGATTCCTTCCGGCGACCAAGGCGTCTCCCAAGGAGATGTTGCCCGTCGTGGACAAGCCGCTCATCCAGTACGCGGTGGAGGAGGCGGTCGCTGCCGGCATCACCGACCTCATCTTCATCACCGGCCGCGGCAAGCGCGCCATCGAGGACCACTTCGACAAGGCCTACGAGCTCGAGGCGGAGCTGCAGGCGCACGGCAAGAACAAGTTGCTGAAGGAAGTGAGGGGACTCCTTCCCGACGGCGTCGCCTGCGCCTACGTGCGGCAGGCCGAGGCCCTGGGCCTCGGGCACGCGGTCCTCTGCGCCCGCCACCTCGTGGGCGACGAGCCCTTCGCGGTGATCCTGGCCGACGACCTCATCGACGCGACCGTGCCGGTGATGAAGCAGATGGTGCAGGTGCACGCGAAAACGGGCGGAAGCGTCATCTCCGTGCAGAACGTGGCGCGCGGGGACACGGCCTCCTACGGCATCGTCTCCGTCGAGAAAGTGTCGGCGGGGCTCTCGCGCATCACCAACATCGTCGAGAAGCCCAAGCCCGAGGAGGCGCCCTCGACGCTCGGCGTGGTCGGACGCTACGTGCTCTCGCCGCGAATCTTCCATTTCCTCGAGAACCTGCGCCCGGGCGCGGGCCGCGAGATCCAGCTCACGGACGCGATCGGGCGGCTGCTGCGCGAGGAGAACGTGATGGCCTACGAGTTCCAGGGCACGCGCTACGACTGCGGCTCGAAGATCGGGTACCTGAAGGCGACGGTCAACTACGCGCTCAAGCACCCGGAGCTCTCGTCCGATTTCCGCGCGTTCCTCGGCACCCTGGCCGGCGTGAAGAGATGACGAAGGGCCGCGAGGAGGCGATGCGCCTTCTCGAGGGAGCCGAGCTCCTATTCAGCGCCGAGCAGCTTCGCGATGCCGTCTCGCGCATGGCAGCCGAGATCACCGCGCGGATCCAGCACGAATTTCCCGTGGTACTTTCGGTCATGGGCGGCGCGGTCGTCTTCACGGGGCAGCTCCTTCCGCAGCTGCGCTTCCCGCTGGAGTTCGGCGCCATCGAGGTCACGCGCTACAACAACGACGTGCAGGGGCGCGAGATCACCTGGCGCCTGCCCCCGCGCGACAACGTGCGCGATCGCGTGGTGCTCGTCGTGGACGACATCCTCGACGAGGGCATCACGCTCGCCGCGATCCACAAGCGGTTGATGGAGATGGGCGCCCGCAAGGTGATGAGCGCGGTCTTCGCCGACAAGGACATCGGCCGCGAAAAGCCGGTCGCCGCGGATTTCGTGGGCGTGAAGGTCCCGAACCGGTATGTCTTCGGCTTCGGCATGGACGCCTATGGCTTGTGGCGAAACCTGCCGGCTATTTATGCTTTGAAGGACTAGAGCTTTGGATCCGCAGATAAACGCAGATGAACGCAGATAACCCCCAAACCAAATGATGGCGTTTCGTGCCCAGGCTAGATGAGTCGCGAACCAAGCACTGAAGGGCTTTATCTGCGTTCATCCGCGTTTATCTGCGGATCCAAAGCCTTTCCCCCGAATCACTCCTGGTCCACAAAATGATCGCGGTCATCGGAGGCAGCGGCCTCACCCAACTCGCCAACCTCGAGATCACGCATCGCAAGATCGTGAGGACCCCCTACGGCGAGCCGTCGGGTCCGCTCACGTTCGGGAGGATCGGCAAGCACGAGGCGGTGTTTCTCGCGCGGCACGGGTATGGGCACACGCTCGCGCCGCACGAGATCAACTATCGCGCGAACCTCTGGGCGATCCATGCGCAGGAGGTCTCGCAGGTGGTCGCGGTCTGCACCGTGGGCGGCATCGCGGCCAATCTCGGCGCGGGTTCCATCGTCGTTCCGGACCAGATCATCGACTACACTTGGGGCCGGCCTTCGACCTATTTCGAGGGCGCCGAGCAGCCGGTGACGCACATCGATTTCACGCACCCGTACGACGCGAAGCTGCGCCGCCTCGCGCTCGAATCGGCGCGCGATATCGGGGTGGCCGCGATCGACGGTGGCACGTACGCAGCCACGCAGGGCCCGCGCCTGGAGACCAAGGCCGAGATCGACCGCCTCGAGCGCGACGGCGCCACCATGGTCGGAATGACCGGCATGCCCGAAGCGGCGCTCGCGCGGGAGCTCGGCATTTCGTACGCGCACCTCGCGGTGGTGGTCAATCCGGCCGCGGGACGCGGCAGCAGCGCGAGCACGGTGTCGCTCGACGGCATCGCCCGCGTGATGGATGAGACCATGGGAAGCATTCGATTGATCGTCGCGAGGATGGTGGAACGACATGGCGGTGCGTGAGGTCTTGAGGATGGGGCACCCGGGGCTTCGCGAGCGCGCGAAGCCCGTGGAGCAGTTCGGCACGCCGGAGCTGCGCGCGTTGCTGCAGGACATGGAGGACACGATGGCGGCGCAGAACGGGGCGGGGCTCGCGGCTCCGCAGATCGGCGTCTTGCAGCGCCTGGTGATCTTCGGCGTGGACCAGAATCCGCGCTATCCCGATGCGGAGGAGGTCCCGTACACGGTGCTCGTGAATCCCAAGCTCGTGATGCTCACGCGCGAGATCGACGAGGATTGGGAGGGGTGCCTGTCCGTGCCGGGCCTGCGCGGCGTGGTGCCGCGCTACACCAGGCTTCGCTACACGGGCTTCGACATCGAGGGCAATCCCATCGACCGCATCGCCGAGGGCTTCCATGCCCGCGTCGTGCAGCACGAGTGCGACCACCTCGATGGAATCCTCTACCCGATGCGCATGACCGACATGTCGCGCTTCGGATTCAACGAAGAGCTCTTTCCCGGTGAAGACCTGAAGGACGAATGATGAGCGACGAGACCAGCGTTCCCACCACCAACGCCACGATTCTCTACATCCTGCACTTCCTCGCGCCGTTCACGCTCTGGACGCTCGCGCTGGTCGCCGTGATCATCGGCGCCATCGCCCGCGACAACGTGAAGGGAACCTGGGTCGAGAGCCACTACTCCTGGCTCGCGCGCACCTTCGGCTGGGGGTTGCTGTGGCTGATCGCGCTCACGATCGTGTTTTTCATCACGATCGTGGGGATCCTCCTCATCTGGATTCCGTGGGGGGTCCTCACGATCTGGTACCTCTACCGGGTGATCCGCGGCTGGCTGCTGCTGAACGACCGGAAGCCAGCGCCGAACTGAGTGTCATCCCCGTGGAGACGGGGATCCAGCCTGCGCGGGAGCGACAGCCTCGTACGGCTGCAGCAATCCCTTGCGGTACACCATCACCGGCACGATCTTGCCGTCCTTCATGCGGAAGATCGTCATCTCGGCGTCGCGGCGGTCGCCCTTCGGGTCGAAGGTGACGATGCCGGTGGCGCCGTGCAGCACCGTGCGATATATCTCCGGGGCGAAACGCGGCGGCTCGACCGAGTCCGCGCGGATCATGGAATCGATCACGACATTGGTGGCGTCGTAGAAGAACGGCGCGTAGAGCTTGGTCTCGCCGTATTTCGCGGTGAACGCATCGCGGAATTCCTTCGTCGCCGAGGAGGCGGGCAATCCGGCCTGCGAGCACACGAGGCCTTCGCCCGCGGGTCCCGCGAGCTCGGCCATCTCGTCGGTGCACGCGCCGTCGCCGAACGCGAAGGTGGCCTTGAGTCCCAGCTCGCGTGCCTGCTTGAGCAGGAGGCCCCCGGTCGCATCCATGCCGCCGTGGAAGACGACGTCGGGCGCCTTGGACTTGATGCGCGTGAGGATCGACTTGAAATCCGTTTCCTTGTCGGTGGTGCGCTCGCGGGCCACGAGGGTGGCGCCGTTCACGCGCAGATTGTTTTCCACCTCGTTGGCGAGCCCTTCGCCATAGGCGGACTTGTCGTCCACGATGGCGACCTTCTTCGCCTTCAGCACCTGGATGATGTACGCAGCGATGGCCGGCCCCTGCTGGTCGTCCCGGCCGATGGTGCGGAAGACACCGTTCATGCCGCGCTCGGTGAGCTCCGGGCTCGTGGCCGAACCGGTGATCATGGGAATGCCCGCCTTGTTGTAGATCTCGGAGGCGGGAATCGACACGCCCGAATTGAGGTGCCCGATCACGGCGGCCACGTGCGCGTCGACGAGCTTCTGCGCGACAGTCGTGCCGATCTTGGGATCGCCCTGGTCGTCCTCGCTCATCATCCTGAAGGTGACGGGCTTGCCGCCGATCACGAGATGCTTCGCGTTGGCCTGGTCGATGGCGAGCGCCACGCCGTTCTCGTCGTCCTTGCCCTGGTGCGCGATGGATCCCGTGAGCGGGCCCGCCACGCCGATCGTCACGGTGAGCGTCGCGGGCTCCGGGGGCTTCGGGGGTTCCTTGGGTCCGCACGCGGCGGCGAGGAAACCTGCGAGAACAACTACGAGGCGAGCTTGCATAGTTCCTTTGCGATCCTGTCGCGGCGGGTTGGGTCATCGAGCTCGGTGCCGCTCACCACGAACACGTCCTCGGCGCGGGCGCCCAGGGTCGTCACGCGCGCGTCGGCGAGGTTGAGGCCGTGCTCGAGGAACAGGCGCGACAGCGACGAGAGCAGCCCCGGACGGTCCGCGCAGCTCACGTTCACGTTCCAGCGGCCCGCGCGGCGGTCGGGGACGATCGAGATCGACGGCTCGATGGGGAAGTGCTTGACCCAGCGCGAGACGCGTCCCGAGGCGAGCACGCTCACCGGTTGGCCCGCCGCGATGCTCCCGGAAAGTCCCGACTCGATCGATTGGATGAGATCGCGATAGTGCTCGTCGCCGCGCGTGCGGGTGAGCACCTGGAAGGTGTCGAGGGCGAAACCGTGGTTCGTCGTGTAGATCTTGGCCGCGGCCACGTCGAACTGCATGCGTTCGAAGAAGTTGGTGATGCGCGCGAAAAGCCCCGGCTGGTCGGGCGCGTACACGAGCACCTGCAGGCCCTCGCCCACGGGCGACAGGCGCACGCGGACGATGGGTTTCTCGGGCGTGACTTTCGACCAGAGCGTCCGCGTATGCCACGCGATCTCGGTCACCTCGAAGCGCTGGAAATAGTTTCCGTCGAGCGTCGCCCACAGCGCCTCGTGCTTGCCCGGCTGCGGGACGTAGCCGCGGAAGATGCGAAGCGCTTCGTCCTTCTTCGCGACGATCGCGGAGGCCGCGTAGTCCAACTCGCCGCGCAGCACGCGCCGCGTCGAACGGAAAAGGTCCTCGAGGAGCTTGCCCTTCCACGCGTTCCACACGGCGGGGCTCGTGCCGCGGATGTCGGCCACGGTGAGGATGTAGAGCGCGGTGAGCCGCCGCTCTTCGCCAACCAGGGTCGCGAAAGACGAGATCACCTCGCGGTCGGTGAGGTCCTGCTTCTGCGCCGTGGACGACATCACCAGGTGGCTCTCGACCAGCCAGGCGACGAGATCCGCGTCGGCCTTCGATAGCCCGTGCGCCTCGCAGAACTTGGTCGCGTCGCGCGAGCCCAGGTGCGAATGATCGCCGCCGCGGCCCTTGGCGATGTCGTGGAAGAGGGCGGCCACGTAGAGCACTTCGGGATGGTCGAACTCCTGCATCAACTGCGACAGGAACGGATACTCGTGGTCGAAGCGCGGGATGCGGAAGCGGCGAAGGTTGCGGATCACCATGAGGATGTGCTCGTCCACCGTGTACACGTGGAAGAGGTCGTGCTGCATCTGGCCTACGATGCGACCGAACGCCGGCAGGTACCGCCCCAGCACGCCGTAGCGGCTCATGCGCCTGAGCGTCCACGTGAGGCGGTCGCTGCGGATGATCTCCATGAAATGCTTGCGGTTGTTCCGGCTGTTGCGGAACCTGGCGTCGATCCGGGGCAGGGCGCGCGAAAGGGCCCGCAGCGCCGTCGGTCCCAGGCCCACGATGCCGCGGTTGTCCTGGAGGCGGCGGAACGCTTCGAGGATCATCCCGGGCCTTTTCTCGAAGAGCTTCTCGTCGCGCGGCTCGAGCGTGAGGTTGTCGACCACGAAATCTTGGTCGAGCTTGCGCACCTTGCGCTCGGATTCGGGCGTGATGCGCGCGAAGAGGTTCGAAAGCAGGATCTGGTTGAAGCGCCAGATCGCCTTGGCGGCGAGATAGTAGCGCTGCATGAGCAGGTCGGACGGCGCCATGCCCTTCTTGGCGCTCTTCAGCTTGAGTTGCCGCGCGATCTCGATCTGGTGGTCGAAGACGAGGCGGTCCTCGCGCCGTCCCGCGAGATAGTGCAGGCGGATGCGAAGGTCCTGCAGCACGCGCTCGTTCGCATGGATGGCGGCGGCTTCCTTCGCGGTGATGATCTGCTCGTCGGCGAGCGCCTTCCACGAATGGCCGAGCTCCGCGGCGCGCGAGAGCCACAGCACCATCTGCAGGTCGCGAAGCCCCCCGGGACTTTCCTTGATGTTGGGCTCAAGGTTGTAGGCGGCCTCCTGGAAGCGCTCGTGGCGGCGCTTCTGCTCCTTGAACTTCGCCTCGAAGAACTGGCGGACGTTGCGGTGTTCGCGAAGCCGCTCGTCGAGCTCGTCCAGGAGCGAGGCATTGCCGGCAACGCGGCGCGCCTCGAGCAGGCTCGTGTCCACGGTCACGTCCTTCGTCGCTTCCTCGACGCATTCGGAGACGGTGCGCACGCTATGGCCGGGCTCGAGCCCGCTGTCCCAGAGCGCGCCGATGAATCGCTCGACGGAGGCGTCGGGCTTGCGGCCGTCGGGCAACAGCACCAGCACGTCCACGTCGGAATGGGGAAAGAGGGCGCCGCGGCCGTATCCGCCCACGGCGACGAGGGCGATGTCGCCTTCGATGTCGGCGTGGGCCCACAAGCGCTGCAGGAGCGCATCGACGTCGGCCGCGTGCTCGGCCATGTTGCGGGCCGGGTCGGGGCTGCGGAGGTAGCGGCGCTTCAACTCCTCGCGGCGTTCTCGCAGCCATGCGCGCGATTGCGCAGCCGGCGAGCGCGGCGGCGCGTCGCGCGCCGTGATCGCCGCTGAACTCACTCCGGCCGCGCGTGCGGCTCGACGAATGCGGGCGGTGGCGGCGTTCCCGCGGATCGCGTGAGGATCTCGAACGCGTCCTCGGTCACGAGCACGGTGTGCTCCCATTGCGCGGAGAGCGAGTGGTCGGCGGTGACGATGGTCCAGCCGTCGGCGAGCTGGCGGATGTCGCGCTTGCCCGCATTGATCATGGGCTCGATCGTGAAGGTCATGCCGGGGACGATCTTGAGCCCTTGTCCGGGACGCCCGTAGTGGAGGATCTGCGGCTCTTCGTGGAAACGCTTGCCGATGCCGTGCCCGCAGAATTCGCGCACCACCGAGAAGCCGTTGGCCTCGGCGTGGCGTTGGATCGCGAAGCCGATGTCGCCGAGTGTCGCGCCCGGGCGCACCGCCGCGATGCCTTTCCACATGCACTCGTAGGTGACCTCGCACAGGCGCTTCGCCTGCACCGAGGGCTCGCCCACGTAGAACATGCGGCTCGTGTCGCCGTGCCAGCCGTCCTTGATGACCGTGATGTCGATGTTGAGGATGTCGCCGTTGCGAAGCACCTTGTCCCCGGGCACGCCGTGGCACACCTGGTGGTTCACCGAGGTGCAGATCGATTTCGGGTACGGGCGATGGCCGGGCGGCGCGTAGTGGAGCGGCGCGGGAATCGTGCCCTGCACGTTCACCATGTAGTCGTGGCAAAGCGAGTCGAGGTGCGCCGTGGTCACGCCCGGCTTCACGTGCGGCGCGATGAAATCGAGCACTTCGGACGCGAGCTTGCCCGCGACCCGCATGTGGTCGAGGTCTTCAGGGGATTTCAGCGGCTGGTGGAGGGGCTGGAGCATTTTCTCGGCATCGATTATACCGCCGTGCCCGAGTAAAATGGCCCCATGAGGAGACCGTTTCAAGTTGCTCTCGCGGCATGGGGCGTTGCGGCTGGAATCGCAAGCGCCTCGGGACCCGCCGTGTGGACCAACATCGGTCCGGCGGGAACGATGCTTCACGCGGTCGCCGCCGATCCCGATGATCCTCGCCACCTGATCCTCCTGGACGTCTCGGGACTCGCGCATGAGACCCATGACCGGGGCGCGAGCTGGACGGTCGGAGTGGTGCGAACCTGTGGCTCGTCGAACGCGTTCATCCACTCGGGTACGTACTACGTTGCGTGCACCTACAGCGCGCAGTCCACCACGGACGGAGGCCAGACATGGCGGACCTTCTATCCCGACCCGTGGAACATCTACGGATTGATTTTCTCGGTGCAACTCGATCCTTCGAAATCCGGCAGCGCGCTGACCTCCGATTTGAGCGGACCGATATTCACCTATGACGGCGGCAGAGGCTGGAGCCGCGGGAGGTCCCCGGGAACCCCGAACGGGCCCGCCCGGTTTTCCTACGATCCGTCGAGGTCGGGCCGAATTCTTGCGGTGTCGGACCAGCCGGGACCGACCGTGGGTGCCTTCCAGAGCATGGCGTGGGATTCGGGCGATGGCACGACCTGGCGAAGCCTCGGCGTCCTTCGGAACTTCACGGGCGACGCGCCGTGCTGGACAAGGAGCATCGCCGTGGACCCTGCGGGTACCGTCTATGCGCTCGGCGATTGCGGTGCCTACGCATCGCGTGATGGCGGATCGACGTGGACTTTTCACGACCTGGGTGGAACGTCGTTGGGATTGACGTTGGGCCTTGCGATCGATCCTTCACGCGTGGGACACGTTGCGACAGTAACCCCGTTGGCAATCCTCGAGACGACCGATTCCGGTTCCACGTGGAATAGGGTTCCCTCTCCGCCGTCGAGCGGAAACGAATACATCAGCATCACTTTCGCGGCGGACGGCGCTGCGTGGGGCACCACCTCGAAGGGGCTTTTCCGTCGTGACTCTCCCGATGCGCCGTGGACATCCGTTGCGGTGCCCGCGCTGCCCGCGAATGCGGCCTACGTCGTGCCGATGACTCCTGATGGACTCGTGCTCTTGACCGGCGACCAGCGCTCCAGCGACGGAGGCGCGACCTGGAATGCGCGCACCGACGGCCTGGGCCGTCCCATCGCAGTCGCGGGCGAGCCGCTCCAGTTCTATGCACCGACGACGTCCTCGCCCAGCTCGTACCAGCTCACGACCGATGGCGGCGCGACATGGAAGCCGGCGAACGTGGTGCTCGCCGACTCGAAGGGAACTCCAATCGGCGGCCTGGTTCCCGCAGGACCCCAGCCGGGCATCATCTATGCGAACACGCTGGTAGCCGACAATTTATTCGACACGACCTTCTGGGTACCGGGCGGCCTCGTGGGCTCGGGTGATGGTGGCCACACGTGGAGTTCGATCGACGCAGCAATCACGGGCGGTGGCCGATCCGCGGTCGTCTCGGCGGCAAATTCCGCCGTCGTGTACACGACAGGCCAAGACGGCGTGTTCCGCAGCGACAACTCGGGCGCAACCTGGAAGCTTGTGCGCGCCGGGCGTGCGGACCAGGTCGTCCCCGACGGCGTGGATCCGATGGCGTTCTATGTGCTCACGGGAACCTCGATCGCCGCGAGTGCGGACGGCGGCGCCACGTTCTCGGTCTCGTCGGCCGATACGGTCAACACGACGCAGGCAATCATCGCCGACCCGGTGCAGGCGGGGGGCGCATACGTCGTAAGCGCCGACGGCGCCGCATTCGAGACACTGGACCACGGCGTTTCGTGGCAGCGCATCGCGGTCCGTGAATCGCAGGCGCTCGATTCACTCGATTCCCCCGTCAGCACGCCGGTGCCGGCGATTCCAGTGAGCTCTAAGCGCCTCCTGCGCGCGGCGAACTACACGGTCGAGTCGTTGGCGATTCCCGACGCGCCGATCGTGCTCGGCACCGCCACGTGGTGGAACCCGGCGGAATCGGGATGGGGCGTGAGCATCTCCCAGCATCAGGATGGGCAGGTTGTCGCCGTCTGGTACTACTACGACGCGAGCGGCAAGCCGAGATGGGCGATCGTTCCCGGCGGAACCTGGACCGATGCGCACACATTCAGCGGGACGATGTACACGACACGCTGGACGGGCTTCGCGGCTGGACTCCGGATCCCGGCGAATCTGGCGGTGTCCGCGGCTGGAACTGGAACGTTCCGGTTCACGGACGGAAGGACGGCGGATGTGTCCTTCGTTTTCAACGACGGCACGCGATCGGACCGGCATATCGTCCGGCAGGTGTTCGCCAGCGATCCGACGACGGGCGTCGACTTCTCGGACCTCTGGTGGAATCCCTACGAGTCCGGTTGGGGCGTCGTGATGCAGCAAATCGCGGGCACGGTCTTCACCACCATGTTCCTCTACGACGAACTGGGAAATCCCACCTGGCTCGTGGCGCCCAACACATCGCTTTCGGCGAGCGGTACGACCGTGCACACGTCGGACCTGGACGCGACCATGGGTCCGCCCTACACAGGAGCATTCGATCCGGCCAGGGTCACGGTCACGAAGGTCGGCACCTTCTCGCTGATGTTCTCGGAATCAACCTGGCTCAACTACGTGGTCAGCGGGCAATCGCGAATGGTGTCGATCGAGCGCGAACCCTTCTGAGGTCGCTCGGAAATGGTTGAATCGAAGGCCCTTTTTGGGTTATAATCGTAAGCTATCCGGACTTCATGTCGAAGCCGGAAATACACACCCCGCGACATGGCTAAGGTGTTGGCCGAAAGGCCAATTCGCTGCGCGGGGGAGGCTAACCTTAACCAAGGAGTAATTCATGTCCGTCACCATGCGCCAGATGCTGGAGGCCGGTGTTCACTTCGGCCACCAGACGCGCTACTGGAATCCCAAGATGGCTCCGTACATCTTCGGGGCCCGCAACAAGATCCACATCATCAATCTCGAGAAGTCGCTTCCGATGTACCAGGAAGCGCTCAAGTACGTGCGCCAGCTGAGCTCCAACAAGGGGCAGATCCTGTTCGTGGGCACGAAGCGCCAGGCGCGCGAAATCGTGAAGGAAGAGGCGCTGCGCGCCGGCGCGCCCTACGTCGATCATCGCTGGCTGGGCGGCATGCTCACCAACTTTAAAACTGTCAAAGGGTCCATCAAGCGCCTGAAGGACATGGACGCGATGGTGGCCGACGGCTCCGTCGAGCGCCTGTCCAAGAAGGAGCAGCTCCTGAACGCGCGTGAGCGCGAGAAGCTCGAGCGCTCGCTGGGCGGCATCAAGAACATGGAGCGGGTGCCCGACGCCCTCTTCGTGATCGACGTGGGCTTCCACAAGATCGCGGTCACCGAGGCCAAGACGCTGGGCATCCCCATCGTCGGGGTCGTGGACTCGAACAATTCCCTCGACGGGATCGACTACATCATCCCGGGCAACGACGACTCCACCCGCGCCATCCGCCTGTATTCGCGCGGCGTGGCCGACGCGATCCTCGAAGGCCGCAGCCAGGTGATCAGCGAGATGGTCACCCAGGGCAGCTCTGAGGATTTCGTCGAGGTCGAGGAACAGGAAAAGCAGTAAGCGGTCGGAAGTAAACCCGCATAAAAAGGGGCGCAGTCGGCCCCTTTTTCGTAACAGTCATCCCCGCGGAGGCGGGGACCCAGCCGGAGCGCGCACGCGGTTCGGGTGACGAATGGAGATTTTTTCAAATGGCAGAGATCACCGCTGGACTGGTCAAGGAACTGCGCGAGCTCACCGGGCTCGGCATGATGGAATGCAAGAAGGCGCTCGAGGAAGCGGGCGGCGACATCAAGAAGGCCGAAGAGCTGCTGCGCATCAAGAGCGGCGCGAAGGCCTCGAAGGCCGCCGGCCGCGTCGCGGCCGACGGCGCGATCGGCGCGTACCTCTCGAACGACGGCTCGCTGGGCGCCCTGGTCGAGGTGAACGCCGAAACCGACTTCGTCGCCAAGAATCCCGACTTCGCGCAATTCACGATGGACGTGGCGAGGCTCGTCGCCGACAAGAACCCGGCCGACGTGGCGGAACTCCTGGGACTCCCGCTCGACGGGGGAGGGACCGTCGAATCCGCGCGCCAGAAGCTCGTGCAGAAGATCGGCGAGAACATCGCCGTGCGCCGCTTCGAGCGCATCAAGAGCGACGGCAAGCTCGTGCGCTACGTGCACCCGGGCTCGAAGGTCGCCGTGCTCGTCGACCTGGACGGAGCCGAAGTCGTGGCCAAGGACGTGGCGATGCACATCGCGTTCTCCAAGCCCAAGTTCATGTCGAAGGACCAGGTCCCGGCCGACGTGGTCGCCGCCGAGAGGAAGATCCTCGAGGCGCGCGCCGCCGAATCCGGCAAGCCCCCGGAGATCGTGGCGAAGATGGTCGACGGCGGCATCAACAAGTTCCTCGCCGAGATCTCGCTCCTGGGGCAGCCCTTTGTGAAGGACGACAAGCAGACCGTCGAGAAGATGGTGGCCTCGCAGAAATCGAAGCTGAGGGGCTACAAGTTCCTCGTGGTGGGCGAAGGCATCGAGAAGAAGCACAGCGACTTCGCCGCCGAAGTCGCGGCCATGGCAAAGACGGCCGCCTGATGGTTGGCGATACGGGGACCGACGCCAACCCGCCCGCCCAGGCGGCCTACCAGCGCATTCTCCTGAAGCTCTCGGGGGAAGCTCTGATGGGCGACGATTCCTTCGGCATCAACCGCGAGATGGTCGACCGCCTCGTGGGCGAGGTGAAGGAAGTCTCCGACCTCGGCGTGCAGGTGGCGATCGTGATCGGCGGCGGCAACATCTTCCGCGGCGTCTCGCAAGGCGCGGCCGGGATGGACCGCGCCACGGCCGACTACATGGGCATGCTCGCGACCGTGATCAACGCGCTGGCCCTCGCCGACGCGATGAACCGTGGCGGCCTCGTGGCGCGCGTGCAATCGGCGCTCTCGATCGAGCCCGTCGTCGAGCCCTACATCCGCGGCAAGGCGATCCGGTACCTCGAGGAGGGCAAGATCGTGATCTTCGCCGCGGGCACGGGCAACCCGTTCTTCACCACGGACACCGCGGCGGCGCTGCGCGGCCGCGAGGTGGAGGCGAATATCGTGCTCAAGGCGACCAAGGTGGACGGCGTATACACGGCCGACCCGCTGAAGGACAAGACCGCCACGCGCTACCTGAAGATCACCTTCGACGAGGCGTTCGTGAAGAACCTCAAGGTGATGGATGCGACGGCGCTGGCGCTGTGCCGCGACCAGAAGCTGCCCATCAACGTGTTCTCCATCTTCAAGCCGGGAGCACTCAAGAGGGTCGTGATGGGCGAGGACGAAGGTACACTGGTGCATAACTGACGGTTCGAAGGGGGAGCCGCTGATGAGCATCGCCGATATCAAGAAGCAGGCCACCGAGAAGATGGCCAAATCCGTCGAGACGCTGAAGCACGACCTGTCCAAGGTTCGCACCGGTCGCGCCCACGTGGGCCTCATCGACCACCTGCGCGTGGACTACTACGGCACGGAAACGCCGCTCAACCAGGTCGCCAACATCACGCTTTCGGACGCCCGCACCATCTCGATCCAGCCCTTCGAGAAGAAGATGGTCGCCGTAGTCGAGAAGGCCGTCCGGGACTCGGACCTCGGCGTGAATCCCGCGACCTCCGGCGACGTGATCCGCATCCCGATGCCGCCGCTCACCGAAGAGCGCCGCAAGGAGCTCGCCAAGATCGTGAAGCACGAGGGCGAGAACGCGAAGGTCGCCGTACGCAACATCCGCCGCGACGCCATGACGCACGTGAAAGCGATGCTCAAGGACGGCGAGGTGAGCGAGGACGACGACAAGCGCGCCGAGAAGGAAATCCAGCAGCTCACGGACAAGTCCGTCGCCGACATCGACAGGCTGGTGGCGGAAAAGGAAAAGGACCTCATGGCCGTCTGAGGGCCGCAAGGCACGAAGGCACGAGGCGCGAGATGACCCAGTTTGACTCTTCGACCCAGGTGATCCCCGACGCCGGCGACGTGCCGCGGCACGTCGCCATCATCATGGATGGCAACGGGCGCTGGGCGAAGAAGCGTTTCCTGCCGCGCGTGGCGGGGCACCGCAAGGGCGTGGAAGCCGTTCGCGAGACCGTGAAGGCCTGTGCCGAGGCGGGCGTGGGCTACCTCACGCTCTTCGCGTTCTCCAGCGAGAACTGGCGCCGGCCCCCCGAGGAAGTCTCGTTCCTGATGCAGCTCTTCCTGCGCGCGCTCGAAGTCGAGGTGGAAAAGCTGCACGCAAACGGCATCCGCTTCAAGGTCGTGGGCGACCTCGTGCCCTTCGACGCGCGCCTGCTCGGGCACATCACGCGCGGCGAGACGCTCACCCGCGACAACAAGGGCCTCACGCTCACCGTCGCCGCCAATTACGGCGGGCGCTGGGACATCCTGCAGGCCGCCGAGCGCTGCCGCCGCGAGGACCCGAACGCGCCCGTGACCGAGGATCGCCTCGCGAAGTACCTGTCCATGAGCTACGCGCCGGAGCCCGACCTCTTCATCCGCACGGGCGGCGAACAGCGCGTTTCCAACTTCCTCCTCTGGCAGCTCGCCTACACCGAGCTCTTCTTCACCGACGCCCTCTGGCCCGACTTCGGCGCCGCGACGCTCGAGGAGGCCTTCGAGTCATACCGCACGCGCGAGCGCCGCTTCGGCCGCACGAGCGAGCAGCTCACCGAGGGTGACGCGGTCCCGCGCACCGGCTGACGGCATTGCTGCGCACGCGCGTCGTCACGGCGGTGATGGTCCTGGTGGTCCTCCTGGGAATGCTCTTCTTCGCGCCGGCCTCGGCGTGGTCGCTCTTCACGCTCGCCGTGGCCCTCGTCGCCTGCTGGGAATGGTCGCGGATGAGCGGCCTCGCCGTGCGCGGCCAATCCCTCTACCTCTTCCTGTCGGGCGCGCTGGGCGCGGTCTTCTGGCTCGCCTATCAGCGGGACCCTACGGGCGTGTTCGCCGAGGCGGCCATGCGAGCGTTCCTGTGTTCGGCGGTCTTCTGGATCGTGTTCGTCCCGATGTGGCTCGCGAGGCTCGCGCGGCCTTCGCCTTTCGCGTGCGCGCTCGCCGGCTGGCTCGTGATGTGGCCCACGTGGTTCGCCTTCGTGACCCTGCGGGATGCCGGTCCCTGGCTCCTCCTCGCGGTAGCAGCCCTCGTGTGGATCGCGGATATCGCCGCGTACTTCGCGGGGCGCGCCTTCGGGCGCCGGAAGCTTGCGCCCGCGATCAGCCCCGGCAAGACCTGGGAGGGCGTCTATGGCGCGCTTGCGGGCGTTGCCGCCTACGGCATCGTCCTCTTCACGCTGGGATCGAGCGTGGCGGTCATTCCCGCCATGCTGGTCCTCGCGGCGCTCTCGATCGTGGGCGATCTTTTCGAGTCGTGGATGAAGCGCGGCGCCGGGCTCAAGGATTCGAGCGGCCTCTTGCCCGGCCACGGCGGCATCCTCGATCGCATCGACGCGCTCACTTCCACGTTGCCCGTGGCCGCCTACGCGCTCACGCTGAGGCTCGCGGCGTGAAGAAGCGCATCGCGATTCTCGGCTCCACCGGATCCGTCGGCGCGAATACGCTGGATGTGGTGGCGCGGCATCCCGGGCGCTTCAGCGTGACCGCGCTCGCCGCCGGAAAGAACGACGCGTTGCTCCTCGAGCAATGCATCGAGCATCGACCGGGCCATGCCGTGCTCGCAGATCCCGATTCCGCCGAGCGGCTCGAGCGGGCCGTGAAAGCGCGCGGCCTTCCGACCCAGGTGCACTGCGGCGCCGAGGCCCTCGAGATGATCGTCGCGCGCGACGACGTGGACGCGGTCATGGCCGCCATCGTGGGAGCCGCGGGATTGCCCGCGACCCTTGCCGCGGCGCGCGCCGGCAAGCAGGTGTTGCTCGCGAACAAGGAAGCGCTCGTGATGTCCGGCGCGCTCTTCATGAAGGCCGTGGCCGAGGGCGGAGCCACGCTCCTGCCGATCGACTCCGAGCATTCCGCGATCTTCCAGTCGTTGCCGCGCGGGTTCGCCTGCGGCCGCGAAGGCGAGCTCGAACGCGCGGGCGCGCGCCGCGTGCTGCTCACGGCTTCCGGCGGCCCTTTCCGCACGACGCCCGTCGATCGCCTCGCGAGGGTCACGCCGCAGCAGGCGTGCGCGCATCCGAACTGGGTGATGGGCCGGAAGATCTCGGTGGATTCCGCGACCATGATGAACAAGGGCCTCGAGGTGATCGAGGCCCACTGGCTCTTCGGCGCGCCGCTCGCGTCGATCCAGGTCGTCGTGCATCCGCAGAGCGTGATCCATTCGATGGTCGAGTACGCCGACGGATCGGTGATCGCGCAGCTCGGGCAGCCGGACATGCGCACGCCGATCGCCTGCGCGCTCGCCTATCCCGAGCGTATCGAGTCGGGAGCCGCGCCCCTCGACTTCACGACGCTGGGCGCGCTGGAATTCGAGCGCGTCGATGCGCAGCGTTTCCCCTGCGTGGGACTTGCCCGCGAGGCGATCCGCGAAGGCGGCACGATGCCGGCCGTATTGAACGCCGCGAACGAAATCGCGGTCGAATCCTTCCTCGACGGGAGGCTTTCCTTCACCGGCATCGCGGAGGTGATCGAGAGCGTGCTGGGCGAGGCCGCGGCCGAGCCGCTCGTGTCCCTCGAGCAGGTTTACGCCGCGGACATAGAGGCGCGGGCGCTCGCGCGCAGGTACGTCTCGCGCCGCGCGCTCGCGACAATCGGGTGAATCCATGGGCGACCTTGCACTGACGGTCCTAGCGTTCCTGGTCACGGTGGGGGTCCTCGTGGTGATCCACGAGTTCGGCCACTACCTGATGGCGCGCGCCCTGGGCGTGAAGATCCTGCGCTTTTCCGTGGGCTTCGGCCGCACCCTCGCCCTCCGCCGCACCGGGCCCGACCAGACCGAGTGGGTGATCGCGGCGATCCCGCTGGGCGGCTACGTGAAGATGGCCGACGAGCGCGAGTCTCCCGTCGACCTGGTGGACCGGCCGCGTGCGTTCAACAACAAGAGCGTGGGCGCGCGCATCGCCATCGTGCTCGCGGGCCCGCTCGCCAATTTCCTGCTCGCGATCGCGCTCTACTGGGTGCTCTTCGTGTCGGGCATGCCCGGCGACAAGCCGGTGCTGGGCGATCCTCCGCGCGATACGCCGGCGGCCATGGCGGGACTCAATGGCGGCGACATGGTCGTCTCGGTGGCCGGGGATTCGGTCGCCACGTGGAGCGACGTGCGCTGGCTGCTGCTCAAGGAAGCCGTCAGGCACGAGCCCACGCTGCTCGAGGTCGAGGACGCGAGCGGCGTCCACAGCTCCCATCGCCTCGACATGTCGGGAATCACCAAGGACGACCTGGACCAGGACCTCCTCGCCAGGCTCGGATTGCGGCCGTTCCGCCCGCCCGTGGCCTCGCGCCTGGGGCGCATCGTGGAGTCGAGCGCTGCCGAGCGCGCCGGGCTGAAGGAAGGCGACCTCGTGGTCGCGGTCGACGCCAAGCCCGTGGCGACATGGGACGAGTTCACGACGATCGTGCGCGCGAGCCCCGGCAAGGTGCTGGCGCTCGTGGTCGACCGCGGTGCCCAGCGGCTCACGCTTCGCGCGATCCCCGAGGCGCGCAAGAACGGCATGGGACAGCTGGGCGTGGAGCCCCCGCCGGAGCTGCGCGCGGCCTACGCGAAGATGGAAACGACGGTGCGCTACGGTCCCGTGGAAGCTGTCGGCAAGGCTGCCGCGAAGGTCTGGGACCTGTCGATCTTCAGCGTGAAGATGCTCGGGCGCATGATCGTGGGCGACGTCTCGTGGAAGAACCTGTCGGGGCCCATCACGATCGCCGACTATGCCGGACAGTCGGCGAAGCTCGGGTGGATTACCTCGCTTGCCTTCCTCGCGCTCGTGAGCGTGAGCCTCGGAGTGCTCAATCTCCTGCCGATTCCCCTGCTGGATGGGGGTCACCTAGTGTATTATTTTGCCGAAATCGTGAGGGGAAAGCCCGTCTCGGAGCGCACCATGGAAATTGGGCAGCGCTTCGGCCTCGCGTTGCTTCTCGGTCTCACGTTCTTCGCGTTCTACAACGACATCAATCGCCTTTTCACCGGCTGACCTTTGAATCAACCTCCAGAGTCGAAAGCAGGCGAATCCCTCCTGAAACGCCTGCGCCTGCTTGCGGCTTGCCTGCTCCTGGGCGTGGCGGCGCCCGCGCTCGCGATCGAGCCGTTCGTCATCAAGGACATCCGGGTCGAGGGCGTGCAGCGCACCGAGGCCGGGACCGTGTTCAGCTACCTGCCGGTGAAGGTGGGCGACAAAATCGACGACGAGAAGGCGGCGGCGGCCATCAAGGCGCTCTACGCGACGGGCTTCTACGCCGACGTGCGCCTGGAATCCGATGGCGACGTCCTCATCGTCTTCGTGCAGGAGCGTCCCGCCATCGCGGCGATCGAGATCGAGGGCGCCAAGGAATTCACCAAGGACAACCTGAAGGACGGCCTGAAGCAAGCCGGCATCTCGGAAGCCAAGATCTACGACAAGTCGCTGCTCGACCGCGCCGAGAAGGAACTGAAGCGCCAGTACACGGGCCGCGGCTACTACTCGGCGGTGGTGAAGACCACGGTCACGCCCCTCGAGAGGAACCGCGTGTCGCTTCGCTTCGACATCGAGGAGGGCGAGGTCACCAAGATCGCGGACATCAACATCATCGGCGCCAAGGACTTCAGCGAGAAGGAGCTCCTGCGCACGATGAAGCTCACGACGCCGGGCTGGTTCACCTGGTTCACCAAGGACGACCAGTACTCGAAGCAGCAGCTCACGGCGGACCTGGAGTCGCTTCGCTCGTTCTACCTGAACCGCGGCTACCTCGAGTTCAACATCGAGAGCACGCAGGTCTCGATCACGGCCGACCGCCAGAAGATCTTCATCACGATCGCCATCACCGAGGGCCCCGTCTACCACCTGGGCGCGGTGAAGCTCTCGGGCGACCTGATCCTGCCCGAGGCGACGCTGCAGGCGCTCATCCTCGCCAAGCCGGGCGAGGTGTTCTCGCGCGAGAAGATCGTCGATTCCACCAAGCGCATCACCGACCGGCTGGGCAACGACGGCTACTCGTTCGCCAACGTGAACCCGGTCCCCGACCTGGACCGCGAGAAACGCATCGCGAGCTTCACATTCTTCGTGGACCCCGGCCGGCGCGTGTACGTGCGCCGCATCAACATCTCGGGAAACACCAAGACCCAGGACGAGGTGATCCGCCGCGAGCTTCGCCAGCTCGAAAGCTCCTGGTACTCGCTGGAGAAGATCGCGCGCTCCAAGGAGCGCCTGCAGCGCACGGCGTACTTCTCCGACGTGAACATCGAGACGCCCGCCGTGCCCGGCACGTCGGACCAGGTCGACGTGAACGTGACCGTGACGGAGCGCAACACCGGATCGCTCAACTTCGGCATCGGCTACTCCCAGGCGGAGAAGCTCACGCTGCAGGCCTCGATTTCCCAGGCCAACATCCTGGGCACGGGCAACCTCGTGACCCTGCAATTGAACAGCGGCAGCGTCGACAAGGTCTATTCGTTCAGCTACCTCAACCCGTACTACACGGTCGACGGCATCTCGCGGGGGTTCGACGTCTTCGAGCGAAACGTCGACACGAGCTCGCTTGCCGTGGCGGCGTACCAGACGTACTCCACGGGCGCCGGCGTGCGCTACGGCATCCCGGTGAGCGAGTTCAACACGTTGAACGCGGGATTGACCTACGAGCACACGCGCCTGAACATCGACCAGTTCGCCCCGCCCCGCTACCAGGAGTTCGTGACGGAGTTCGGCAACTCCACGAACACCTTGCGCGTCAACTCCTCGTTCTCCCGCGACAGCCGCGACAGCCTCATCTGGCCCACGAAAGGATGGCTGAACGAGATCGGCGTCGAGGTAGGCGTCCCGCCCGGCGACCTCACCTACTACCGCCTCACCTACCAGAGCCAGTGGTTCTGGACCCCGGACCGCATCTCGTTCCTCACGCTCATGCTGAACGGCGAGCTGGGCTATGCGGACGGCTACAAGAACAAGCCGCTGCCCTTCTTCAAGAACTTCTACGCGGGCGGCGTGGGATCGATCCGGGGCTTCCAGGTGGCGAGCCTGGGCCCGAAGGACATAAACGGCGATATCCTTGGCGGCAACCGGCGATTCATCGGCAACATGGAACTGCTCTTCCCGATGCCGGGCTACAAGGAGAAGAATGTGCGCCTGGCGGCCTTCGTCGACGGCGGCAACGTCTGGGGTCCCGACGACTTCATCCGCTGGGAGGACGTGCGCATGTCGGTCGGGTTCGCGGTAAGCTGGGATTCTCCGGTAGGCCCGTTGCGCTTCTCGTTCGCCAATCCGATCAAGAAGCGGCCCGGCGACCAGGTCGAGCGCTTCCAGTTCCAGCTCGGAAAGATTTTCTAGAGGTTCGGACATGAAGAGATGGTTTGCAGCACTTGCGGTGTGCGGCCTGGTACTCCCGGCGGCCGCCGCCGACCTGAAGATCGGATTCGTGAACACGGAACGCGTGTTTCGCGAAGCCTCGCCCGCCAAGCGCGCGCAGCAGAAGCTCGAGAAGGAATTCGCCGCGAGGAACGCGGAGCTCGCCAAGATGGAGAAGCAGGGCCGCGACATGCAGGCCGAGCTCGAGCGCGACAACGTGACGATGACCGAGGCCGCGCGCCGCGACAAGGAGCGCCAGCTCGCCGACGTGAGCCGGAACTTCCAGCGCATGCAGCGCGAGATCCGCGAGGACCTGAACCTGCGCCGCAACGAGGAGCTCGCCTCCGTGCAGGAGCGCGCCACGCGCGTGATCAACCAGATCGCCGAGCAGGAGAAATTCGACCTGATCCTCCAGGAGGCGGTGTTCGCGAGCAGCAAGATCGACATCACCGACAAGGTCATCAAGGCGCTCTCCGACAAGTAAGCCGCCTTGGCCCTCACGCTCCGGGAAATCGTCGCGAAACTGGGTGGTGAAGCCATAGGCGAGGTGGACGCGCCGCTCACCGGCGTGGCCACGCTCGATTCCGCGGGACCCGGCGAGATCGCCTTCCTCGCCAATCCCAGGTACCGCCCCAAGCTCGCCACCACGCGGGCCGGCGCCGTGATCGTCGGCCCCGGCGACCGCGATGCGGGCACGATGCCGCGCATCGTCTCCGACAATCCCTACGCGTACTACGCGCGCACCGTGGCGTTTTTCCACCCGGTGGCGCCCGTAAGGCCCGGGATCCATCCGCTCGCGCAGGTCGACGAGAACGCGCATGTCGATGCCGGCGCCGAAATCGACGCGTTCGCCGTGATCGGGCCGCACGCGACAATCGGCAAGGGCGCGCGGATCGGGTCGCACTGCGTGATCGGGAAGAACGCCGCGATCGGCGCCGGCACGACGCTCAATCCGCGCGTCACGATCTACGACGACTGCAGGATCGGCGCGCGCGTGATCGTCCATTCGGGCGCGGTGATCGGGGCCGACGGATTCGGCATGGCGCGCGACGGCGGGCGCTGGATCAAGATCCCGCAGGTGGGCGCGGTGAGGATCGGCGACGACGTGGAGATCGGCGCCAACACGACGATCGACCGCGGCGCGCTCGACGACACGGTGGTCGAGGAGGGCGCCAAGCTCGACAACCAGATCCAGGTGGGCCACAACTGCGTGATCGGCGCGCACACGGTGATCGCCGGGTGCACGGGAATCTCGGGCAGCGTCACGATCGGGAAGAACTGCATGATCGGCGGCGGCGTGGGCCTCGTGGGCCACATCGACATCTGCGACAACGTGACGATCTCGGGCTTCTCGCTCATCACCAAGTCGATCACGGAGCCGGGCACGTACACTTCGGGGTTGCCGTTCATGCCGCACGCCGAGTGGCTGCGAAACGCCGTGCACCTGCGCCGGCTGGACAAGATCGCCAAAGCCGCGGGCAGGGAAGGCCCATCGGGAGACGACAGTGAGTGAGATGACGATCGACGAGATCAAGCAGATCCTGCCGCACCGCTATCCGTTCCTGCTGATCGACCGGGTGGTTTCCTTCGAGAAGGACAAGCGCATCGTGGCGCTGAAGAACGTCACCGTGAACGAGCCGTTCTTCCCGGGGCACTTCCCGCACTACCATGTGATGCCGGGCGTGCTCATCATCGAGGCGATGGCGCAGGCGGCCGCGGTGCTGTCACTCAAGAGCCTCGGCCACAAGAACGACGGCAAGTGGGTGTACTACTTCGTGGGCATCGACGGCGCGCGCTTCAAGAAGCCGGTGGTGCCGGGCGACCAGCTCGCGATCGAGGTGGAGCAGGGCCGCATCGGCCGTGGCATGGCGAAGTTCAGTGCCGTCGCGAAGGTCGGCGACGCCGTTGCCGCCGAGGCTCAGTTGCTTTGCGCGTTGCGGCAGCTTTGAGTGATGCGGGGAAAAGGCTTTGGATCCGCAGATAAACACAGATGAACGCAGATAAAACCTAAGGGGGCTGTTTCGAGATACTGCATGCATAGGCACGATTCGCTATCAATGTCTTTGTATCTGCGTTTATCCGCGTTTATCTGCGGATCCAAAGCTTTATTGCCCCAATGAGCCCAGCTATCCATTCCACTGCGATTGTCGACGCGCGAGCGAAACTCGCGGCGAACGTCACCGTCGGGCCATACACGGTCATCGACGGGGACGTGGAGGTGGGCGAGGGCACGACAATCGGCGCGCACAACGTCATCACGGGCCGCACCCAGATCGGCCGCGACAACCGCATCTTCCATTTCTGCTCCATCGGCGAGGCGAACCAGGACAAGAAGTACAAGGGCGAGCCGACGCGGGTGGAGATCGGCGACCGCAACACGATCCGCGAATACTGCTCGATCAATCGCGGCACCGCGCAGGACGTGGGCGTCACGCGCCTGGGCAACGACAACTGGCTCATGGCCTACGTCCACATCGCGCACGACTGCCAGGTCGGCAACGACACCGTCTTCGCCAACAACGCCACGCTCGCGGGCCACGTGGAGATCGGCGACCACACCGTGCTGGGCGGCTTCGTGGGCGTCCACCAGCACGTGAAGGTCGGCGCACACGTGATGGCGGGAATCTCGGCGGTGGTCACGCAGGACGTGCCGCCCTTCATCACGATCGCGGGCAATCCCACGGCGCCCTTCGGCATCAACGCCGAGGGATTGAAGCGCCGCGGCTTCTCGCCCGAATCGATCGCGGCGCTGAAGCGCGCCTACAAGACGCTCTACAAATCGGGGCTCTCGCTCGCCGAGGCGCGCGCGGAGCTGGAGAAGCAATCGGCGGGCGCTCCCGAGGTCGGCGCGCTCGCCGCGTTCCTCGCCAGGTCCACGCGGGGCATCCTGCGCGGATGAAGGTCGCGATCGTCGCGGGCGAAGCCTCGGGCGACCTGCTGGGCGCCGCGTTGATCCGCGCCATCAAGGCGCGCTGGCCCGAGACGCAGTTCTACGGCATCGCCGGTCCCCGCATGATGGCCGAGGGCGCCGAGTCGCTCTACCCGATGGAAAAGCTCGCGGTTCGCGGCTACGTGGAAGTGGTGAAGCACCTTCGCGAGATCCTCGGGATCCGCGCGGGGCTTCGCCGGCGCCTCCTCGCGGATAAACCGGATCTCTTCATCGGCGTGGATGCGCCGGACTTCAACCTCGGCCTGGAGGCGAGGCTCAAGGCCGCGGGCATCCACACCGTGCACTACGTGAGCCCGTCGATCTGGGCGTGGCGCCCCGAGCGCATCCATTCCATCGCGAAGGCGGTCGATCGCATCCTCGTGCTCTTTCCGTTCGAAGCGCCGCTCTACGAGAAGGAAGGCGTGCCGGTGACGTTCGTGGGCCATCCGCTCGCCGACGCGATGCCGCTCGAGCCCGACCGCGTCGAGGCGCGCGCGCAGTTGCGCCTTCCGCCGGCCGCGGTGCCTGTCGCGCTGCTCCCGGGCAGCCGCGTGAGCGAGCTCGAGTTGCATGCGGACCTGCTCATCCGCACCGCGAGCGAGCTCGCGAAGACCCGGCCGGAGCTGCGCTTCTTCGTGCCGCTCGCCACGCGCGAGACGCGCGACTACTTCGAGCAGCGCATCTACGCGCTGGAGGCCCACGAGCTTCCGATCACGATCCTCTTCGGACATGCGCAGTTGGCGCTGTGCGCCGCGGAGGTGGCGCTGGTGGCGAGCGGCACCGCGACCCTGGAAGCGGCGCTCGCGCGTTGCCCGATGGTGATCACGTATCGCCTGAACCCCGTCACCTATTGGCTCGTGAAGCGCAAGGCCATCCTGCCCTACGCGGGCCTGCCGAACATCCTCGCGGGGGAATTCATCGTTCCCGAGCTGCTCCAGGACGATGCGACGCCCGCCAACCTCGCGCAGGCCCTCGGAAACTGGCTCGACAACAAGGGCGCGCGCACGTTGATCCGCGAGCGCTTCGCGAAGCTTCACGCCGCGCTCGCGATGGGCCATGATGAGCGCGTCGTCGAAGCCCTCGCGCCCTATTTCTCCGGCAACCCCGCCACCCATGTCCCGCCGCCGCCGAGCGCCTACGCATCCGACCAGTACGCGGCTCTGCGGAGTCGATGAGGCGGGGCGCGGCCCGCTCGCCGGCAGCGTCTTCGCCGCCGCGGTGATCCTCGATCCGGCGCGCCGCATCCGCGGGCTCGCCGATTCGAAGGTGCTTTCCGAAGAAGTACGCGACGAGCTCGCGGAGAAGATCCGGGAGCGCGCGCTCGCCTGGGCCATCGCGTGGGCCACGCCCGCCGAGATCGACGAGATCAACATCCTGCGGGCGAGCCTGCTCGCCATGCGTCGCGCCGTCGAGGCGCTCGCGCTCCTTCCCGAGGAAGTTTGCGTGGACGGCCTCTACACGTTCGAAGTGTCGTGTCCCTGCCGCGCCATCGTGAAGGGCGACGCCAAGGTCGCCGCGATCTCCGCCGCGTCCATCCTCGCGAAGACTTCGCGGGATGCGGAGATGACCGCGCTCGACGCGCGCTACCCCGGCTACGGTTTCGCGAACCACAAGGGCTACTCGACCCCCGAACACCTCGCGGCGCTCAAGGTCCTCGGTCCGTGCGAGATCCATCGCCGCACCTTCGAGCCCGTATGGGCCGCCTTGCAGAACGACCTGCCCTGGTGATGAAGAGCGCCACTTCGCGCGAAAACCCCGCGTACAAGGAAATGGCGCGCCTCGTGGGCAGCGGGCAGGTCCGCAAGAAGGAGGGGATGTCCGTCCTGGATGGCGCGCACCTCGTGGCGGCCTTCCTCGACTCGGGCCGGGGCGTCGAGGCCATGATGGTGAACGCCGCGGGATTGGCCGATGCGGAAATCGCGAAACTCGTCGAGCGTTCCCCGGGTGCGCGCGTGACGCTGCTTTCCGATGCGCTCTTCAAATCGATCTCCACCGTGGAGTCGCCCACGGGCGTCATCGCGCTCGTTAAGACGCCGGTGGGCAAGGCCGCGCCGCGTGACGCGAAGCTCGTGCTGCTGCTCGAGGACATCCAGGATCCGGGCAACGTCGGAACGCTGCTGCGCAGCGCCGCGGCCGCGGGCGCGGGCCACGTCATGCTCTCCAGCGGCTCTGCCTTCGCGTGGTCGCCGAAGGTGCTGCGCGCGGCGATGGGCGCCCACTTCGCGCTCGAGATCGTCGAAGGCGTGGACCTGGCGGCGTGGATTCCGGCTTATCGCGGGATCTCGGTCGCGCTTTCGGGGCATGCCGACAAGTCGCTGTACGATCTCGATCTCGCCAAGCCCTGTGCGCTGCTCGTGGGTAACGAAGGCGCCGGACTTTCCCCTGCGCTGGAATCGGCAGCGACGGTTCGCGCGAAGATCCCGATGCCGGGTCGCGTGGAGTCACTCAACGCCGGAACGGCTGGATCGATTGCATTGTTCGAATGCGTGCGGCAGAGAGTGATTCACGAAAAGAGCCTTGGATCCGCAGATAAACGCAGATGAACGCAGATAACCCCGAAACTATTGATTGCGTTTCGTGCATACGTTGGAGCCGTCGCGAATCGAACTCTGAAGCTTTTCATCTGCGTTTATCTGCGTTTATCTGCGGATCCAAAGCCTTAATCGTCTAACAAGGCTGAAATGAGCGAAAGCGAACAGCGAAGCTACAAGTACTACGAGTTCGTGATGGCGGCGTTCGTCACGATCCTGATCTGCTCGAACCTGATCGGGCCGGCGAAGATCGCCCAGCTCGACCTGCCGGTGATCGGCACGATCACCTTCGGCGCGGGCGTGCTCTTCTTCCCGATCTCCTATGTCTTCGGGGACGTGCTGACGGAGGTGTACGGCTACGCGAGGAGCCGGCGCGTGATCTGGGCGGGATTCGCGGGCCTCGCCTTCGCCTCGGTCATGTCGTACGTCGTGGTGGCACTCCCGCCCGCGCCCTTCTGGCACAACCAGGACGCCTACGAGATCGCCTTCGGCCTCACGTGGCGCATCGCGCTCGCCTCGATGATCGCGTACTTCTGCGGCGAGTTCGTGAACTCCTTCGTGCTCGCCAAGATGAAGATCATGACCTCGGGACGGTGGCTCTGGACGCGCACCATCGGCTCGACCCTTTTCGGCGAGGGCGTCGATTCAATCATCTTCTATCCGCTCGCCTTCTACGGCACGGGGATCATCCCCAACGAGAAGCTGCCGACCGTGATGCTCGCGCAGTTCATCGCGAAGGTGACTGTGGAAGTGGTGTTCACTCCGGTCACGTACTGGATCGTGGGAAACCTCAAGCGCACCGAGCAGGAGGACTACTACGACCGGGACACGAAGTTCACGCCCTTTACGCTGAGGGTCTAGGAGCGCTGCCATGGCCCTCGCCAAACTGCGCCTGAAGTTCGCCCGCGTCTTCTACCAGCGCTGCTTCTACCTGTTCGTGTCGATGATCGCGTTGATCGTGATCGCGCCCTTCGCGGCGGATTTCGAGCGCGGGAGCCTCATCGTCCAGGTTGGGCAGGTTCTCGTGCTCCTGGCCGCGGTGGCGGCGGTCGGGCGCACCGCGATGCCGTTCGTGATCGCGCTGCTGCTGGGATCGCCGCCGGTGCTGTTGCAGCTCGCGGTGCTGCTGGGCCTGGACGATTCGGCCAACGTGGCCACGCTCACCAACGCCTTCTACCTGGCCTTCTACGTCATGGCGATCCTCTATCTCCTGCGCTACGTATTCAGCCCCGAGGTGATGACCGACGACAAGCTCTTCGGCGCCGCCGCGGCGTATCTCATGCTCGGGATCGGCTGGGCGTTCGCGTACAACCTGGTCCAGTCCCTGAATCCCGATGGCTTCCGCAGCGCGCCCGGCGCGCCGCCGCGCGCATTCTTCGACCTGCTGTACATGAGCTTCGGCGTGCTCTCGAGCAACGGGACAGGCGACGTGGCCATCGTGGGCTCGAGGGTGAAGTCGCTCGTGATACTCGAGCAGGTCGCGGGCGTGCTCTACGTGGCGATCCTGATCGCGCGCCTCGCGGGGATCTACCCGCCCAAGCAGGAGAAGGCCGAGGCTCCCTAGCAGTCCTCCAGCCCCGCGCCGCACGACCAGCACAGGTCGAAGGAGCCGGGGTTGTCCTCGGCGCAGCGAGGGCACTTGCGCGAGGGGCCTGCGGCGGGCGCGCGCAGGAATTCGTCGATCAGGGCGAGCGCGCGCTCGGCGTCGTCGGCCCTTTCGACCCAGAGCTGCGGCAAGGCGGACTCGACCGGAATCTCGCCCAGGATGCTCGAGGCGTTCGCGTTGAAGATGCGCGCGCGAACGCCCCGGTTGGCAAGATGGCCTGCGAGGAGATGGGCCTCCGGCAGGTTCGAGGCGGTATAGATCCGCTTCAGAACTTGTACGACACCATCGCGGTGACGCCGTCGTCCTTGATCCCCTGGCGGCTGTTGACCGCGTAGTAGGCGAGGCTCAAGCCCACGTGCTCGATCACCGTGCCGCGCACGCCGAGCGAATAGCTCGTGAAGCTGCTGTCGGGGCTGAACGCGGGGATGTCGTAGCTGTTGCCCGAAATCAGCGACAGCGGCGAGGCCGTCACGACGCGCGCGTCGTTCTTTCTTTCCTTGTCGGCGCTCACGCGCACCCAGGGCGTCCAGCCGTTGAAGTCGGCCTCGGCGTGGACGCCGACGCTCCAGACTTCCGAGCTCTTGTCCTGCTGCGAGATGTGCAGGTCCGACGACATGGCGTTCGACTCGTCGAAAGCGTTCACCGTCACGTTCTGCGAGGTGACCGAGACCACCGGGCCGATCCGGAAGCGGTCGATCTTGAAGTCGTAGCCCAGGTCGAAGTACGCCGACGAGTTCGAGCCCTTCGGGTTGGAGGTTGCGCTGCGCATCGTCGGCCCCAGCACGATGTTGCGCTGGACGTTGTCGTAGCTCAGGTTGGCGATCGAGACGATGCCCGTGCCGTAGAAGCCCCAGTAGCTGAACTGGCCGTAGAGCGAGAACGCATTCTCGGTCGTGCGGAAGCCGCCGTTGTTGCTGCCGAACGAGGCGTCGTTCTTCGCCTGCCCGACGGCGATGCCGAGCGTGGCCGATTCCGAGATGCGGGCCGCGGCGCCCACCGTCGTGACCTTGTTGGTGCTCGACAGCCCCGCGAGGCCCTGGGACGCGTCGATATCGAACTTGCCACCGTCATAGGCGGCCCACGCCGTCCAGCGGCCGATCGAGTTGGTCGCGCTGCTGGCAAGGCCCTCGTAGATCGTGCGGTTGGACGCGGCGCGCGTGCGCAGCGGCGTTTCCGCGAGCAGCGAGTACTCGGCCGGCGCGGTGATGAACGACTCGACGAATGCCGCGATCAGCGCGTGCGACGCGGTGGTCGGGTGCACGCCGTCGGCGAACGAGTAGGTTTGCGAGCCGTTGGCCGGCGATTGCGCCGACGGCGGGCAGAAGAACGCGTCGGAGGTCGTCGAGAACGGCGGGAACGGCTGGCACACCGGCGTCGTGATATTGACGAAGCCGTACTGCGACGGATTGGCGCGGATCTCGCCGAAGAACGTGAACATGTCGATCGGGATCACCCTGAGGCCCGCCTGCTTGAGCCCGGTGAAGAGCGCCGTGTTGTAGCCCGCGGAAGCCTGCGTCGCGCCGGCGGCGTTCGCGGCGCCGAGGCTCGCGAACGCGGGCGTGGCGCCGATATCCGGCAGTCCCATCACGATGATGTACTTGGCGCCCGCCTGCTTGAGCGCGGCGACTACGCCGATCTCGGCGCCAGCGGCGGTTTGAAGGATTCCCGAGACCGCATTGGGATCGATCAGGCCCGCCCCGACGCCGCCCAGCGTCTGGAAGATGTCGTTGGCGCCGGCCCAGATCGCGAAGAGGCCGTTGGGATCGGCAACGCCGTTGTTGTGCGCGAGGTATTCACCGAGCTGCGTGGTGACGGGCCGCTGCGCCGCGCCGGTCGGAGTGGACGTGGATGGCAGCGCCACGCGCGCGCCGCCTTGCGCGTAGATGAGCCCGCCCGCGTTGCTCGCGGCCGGCGTCTGGCCGTAGTAGTTCGACACGAGCTCCGACCACACCGGCCCGGGGCTGGTGGTGAATCGGCCGAGGGTGGCGACGAGCGGGGCGGGAAGCCCGAGTGCCGCGAGCACCGGGCGGAAATATCCGTCGTCGGTGAGGCTGTCGCCGAACATGACGACGCTGCTGAATTGCTGTGCCTGGACTGCGGTGGCGCCGGCCCCGGCGAAAAGCGACAGCAGCACGGCGGGCAGGATGCGTTTCTTGATCTTCATGACCTCTCCTCGATGGCGGTTTCTTATGGGGCTAATCTTCGCACACTTCGAAAGTCAATAGACCCGGCGCACGAGGTGGGCCTCGTGCAGCATGTGGGTCGCGATTTCCTCGATGGACTTGGTGGTCGAGTCGAGGAACGGAATGCCCGCCTGCTTCATGAGCTTCTCGGCCGCGGCCACTTCGTAGCGGCAGTTTTCCATGGCGGCGTACTTCGAATCCGGGCGGCGTTCCCTGCGGATCTGGTGCAGGCGCTCGGCCGTGATCGACAGTCCCCAGACCTTCTGCTTGAGGGGTGCCAGCGACTGCGGCAGGCGATTGGCCTCGAGGTCCTCGGGGATGAGCGGGTAGTTCGCGGCCTTGATTCCGAACTGCATCGCCATGTAAAGGCAGGTCGGAGTCTTACCGCTACGCGAAACGCCGACCAAAACGATGTCCGCCTCCTCGAGCCCGCGGTGCGTCACGCCGTCGTCGTGGGAGAGGGTGTAGTTGATCGCCTCGATGCGGTGGTTGTAGTCCTTCACGTTCGCGCTGCTGTGGGCCATGCCCACGGCGTGCATCGACTTGCTCCCGAGCTCGGCCTCGAGCGGCACGATGAAGCGCTCGAAGACGTCGAGCACCAGCGCGTCGGCCTTGTTGATCTCGGCGCGCACGGCATCGTCCACGATGGAGCTGAAGACGAGCGGGCGCTCGCCCGATTCCCTGTGGGAGGCATTCACCTGCTCGATGGCCTCGTGCGCCTTGGCGACCGTGTCGATGAAGGGCAGCGTCACCCGGACGAAGTCGAATCCCTTGAACTGGGTGAGCAGCGACGAGCCCAGGGCCTCGACCGTGATTCCGGTGCGGTCGGAGACGAAGAAGACGCTCTTGCGATGGGCCATGGGGCGGGGAAGGGGAGTGGTCCGATATAATTACAAATTACAGGACTTCACGCATGGCAAACCGATACATCCTTCCCCTCGAAGCGCTGCGAATGACCGACGGCGCTTCCGTCGGGGGCAAGAACGCCTCCCTCGGGGAGCTCATCAGCCAGCTCGCGGCGACCGGAGTGCGCGTCCCGGGAGGCTTCGCCACGACGGCCCAGGCCTTCGACGACTTCCTCGCCCACAACAAGCTCGTGGAATCCATCGGCCGGATTGTGGGCGGCGTGGACGTGAACGACATGACGGCACTCGCCAGGGCGGGCGCCCAGGTCCGCGCGCTGGTCGAGCAAGCCGCCTTCCCGCCTGAGGTCGAGCGCCAGATCCGCGACGACTATGCGCGGGTCGCCGGCGAGAGCCCCGTGAGCTTCGCGGTGCGCTCATCGGCCACGGCGGAAGACCTGCCCGATGCGTCCTTCGCGGGCCAGCAGGAGACCTACCTCAACATCCGCGGCGTCGAGAACATCCTCGATGCCGTGAAGCGCGTCTTCGCCTCGCTGTACAACGACCGCGCCATCGCCTACCGCGTGCACAAGGGCTTCTCGCACTCGGAAGTGTCGATCTCCGCCGGCGTGCAGCGCATGGTGCGAAGCGACCTGGGCGCCGCGGGCGTCATGTTCACGATGGACACCGAGTCGGGCTTTCGCGAGGTGGTGTTCATCACGTCGAGCTACGGCCTGGGCGAGACCGTCGTCCAGGGCGCGGTGAATCCCGACGAGTTCTACGTTTCCAAGCTCTGCCTTTCCAACGGCAAGCCCGCGATACTCCGCCGGGGGCTGGGCGGCAAGGCGATCAAGCTCGTGTTCGACAGCGAGTCGAAGGCGGGCCGCTCGGTGAAGGAAGTGGAAGTCGCTCCCGCCGAGCGCGAGCGCTTCTCGCTCACCGACGCGCAGGTGGAAGAGCTCGCGCGCTACGCGGTGGCCATCGAGAAGCACTACGGACGCCCCATGGACATCGAATGGGGCCGCGACGGCGAGGACGGCAAGATCTACATCCTCCAGGCGCGGCCCGAGACCGTGAAGAGCCAGGAGAAGCGCAAGGACACGCTCACCCGCTATCGCATCGGCAAGCGGGGCGACGTGCTCGCGAGCGGGCGCGCCATCGGCTCGAAGATCGGGCAAGGCAAGGTACGCATCGTGATGGACGTGTCGCAGATCGGAGCCGTCCAGGACGGCGACGTGCTCGTGACCGACATGACCGATCCCAACTGGGAGCCGGTGATGAAGCGCGCCTCGGCCGTCGTCACCAATCGCGGGGGTCGCACGTGTCACGCGGCGATCATCGCGCGCGAGTTGGGTGTACCGGCCGTCGTGGGTTGCGAGGACGCCACCGAGACGCTCGCCGATGGCAGCGAGGTGACTGTCTCCTGCGCCGAGGGCGACACGGGCTACATCTACGGCGGCAGGATGGAATTCGACGTGGTGGAGGTAGAACTCGCGAACATGCCGGCGATCCCGGTGAAGATCGCGATGAACGTGGGCAACCCGCAGCTCGCGTTCGATTTCTGCCAGCTTCCCAACGAGGGCGTGGGACTCGCGCGCCTCGAGTTCATCATCTCGAACACGATCGGCATCCACCCGAAGGCATGCCTCGAGTACGGCACGCTGCCCGCGGACCTGAAGGCCCAGGTGGCGCGCCAGTCGCGCGGCTACGAGAACCCCGTGCGCTTCTACGTGGAAAAGATCGCCGAGGGTGTCGCCACGATCGCCGCGGCCTTCTGGCCGAAGAAGGTGATCGTGCGCATGTCGGACTTCAAGAGCAACGAGTACCGCAACCTCGTGGGCGGCACGCGCTACGAGCCCACGGAGGAAAACCCGATGCTGGGCTTCCGCGGCGCCTCGCGCTACATCGCGCAATCGTTCCGCGAGTGCTTCCGCCTCGAGTGCGAGGCGATGCGCAAGGTCCGCGACACGATGGGCCTCACCAACGTCGAGCTCATGATTCCCTTCGTAAGGACCATCAAGGAAGGCGAGCAGGTCCTATCGATCATGAAGGACTACGGGCTCGAGCGCGGCAAGAACGGGCTTCGCATCGTGATGATGTGCGAGATCCCGTCCAACGCGATCCTCGCCGACGATTTCCTCAAGCACTTCGACGGTTTCTCCATCGGCTCCAACGACATGACGCAGATGACGCTCGCGCTCGACCGCGATTCGGGCCTCGTGATGGACGCGTTCGACGAGCGCGATCCGGCGGTGAAGCGCATGCTGCACATGGCGATCCAGGCTTGCCGCAAGGCGAACAAGTACGTGGGCATCTGCGGCCAGGGCCCGAGCGACTACCCGGACTTCGCCGAGTGGCTCATGGCCGAGGGCATCGAGTCGATGTCGCTGAACCCGGATACGGTCGTGGAGACGTGGCTGCATCTCGCGAAGGCGGCCAACAAAGTCGCAACCTGATGCACTGGCACTTCGCCCCGTTCGACGATCTGTCGCCGCGGGACATCCACGACCTCTACCAGGCGCGGGTCGCCGTGTTCGTCCTCGAGCAGAAGTGCCCGTTCCAGGATGTCGATGGCGCCGATCCGCAGTGCTGGCATCTCATCGGGCGCGCGAGCCCCGGGGGCGAAGTGCTCGCCTATTGCCGTCTCGTGCCGCCGGGCGTGAAATACCCGGAGCCTTCGATCGGGCGAGTGCTCACGACCCCGAAGGCGCGGCGAACGGGCGCGGGCAGGGATCTCATGGGCGAGGCGCTCGCCCGGTGCGAGAAGCTCTGGCCGGGGCAGCAGCTCAAGATCGGGGCGCAGCAATACCTCGAGGGATTCTATGGCGATTTTGGCTTCGCCCGGAGCTCGGAGCCGTACGACGAGGACGGCATCATGCACATCGAGATGATTCGATAGCGAAGGGAAGAAAATGGGCCAGCAGCTGAAGGGCAAGTCGGCGGTCATCACGGGTTCCACGAGCGGCATCGGGCAGGGCATCGCCGAAGCCTTCGCGCGCGAAGGCGCCAGCATCATGCTGAACGGTTTCGGCGACAAGGCCGCGATCGATGCGCTCCGCGCGCGCCTTGAAAAGGAAAGCGGGGCCGTCGTCGAGTACGACGGCGCCGACATGTCGAAGCCCGCCGAGATCGAGGCGATGATGAAGCGCGCCGTCGAGCGATTCGGGGCCGTGGACATCCTCGTGAACAACGCCGGCATCCAGCACGTGGCGCCCGTCGACGAGTTTCCGCCCGAAAAGTGGGATGCGATCATCGCGATCAACCTCACGTCGGCTTTTCATTGCACGCGCCTTGCGCTGCCCGGCATGAAGAAGAAGAAATGGGGCCGCGTGATCAACATCGCTTCCGCCCATGGTCTCGTCGCCTCGCCCAACAAGAGCGCCTACGTGGCGGCCAAGCACGGCATCGTCGGATTCACGAAGACCGTGGCGCTGGAAGTGGCCGAGCTCGGCATCACGGCGAATTCAATCTGCCCGGGATTCGTGCGCACGCCGCTCGTGGAGAAGCAGATCGTGGACCAGTCGAAGGCGCGCGGCATCACGCTCGAGCAGGCCGCGAAGGATGTGATCCTCGCCCCGCAGCCCACGAAGGAATTCGTGAGGATCGAGGAGATCGCCGCGATGGCCCTCTACCTCGCGCTCCCCATGGCCGCATCGATCAACGGCGCTGCCATGAGCGTGGACGGCGGCTGGACGGCCCGCTGATGCTTCGCCGCCGCAGGCGCAGCACGCGCGGGCCCAAGCCCTCGGCGGCGCCTCTTTCGCACAAGTCGCGCTCTCCGGCCACGCCGGAGCCATCCGCGCCGGGCACGCGCCGCCGCGCGCGGCCGGACGCTCCGGTGCCGGTCGAGCTCAAGCTTTCGAACTCGCGAGCCTCCGCGGTCGTGCTGGTGACGGGCTTCGAGCCCTTCGGGGGAGAGGCCACGAATCCCTCGTGGGACGTTTGCACGCAGTTGCCGAAGGAAATCGCGGGCATGCGCGTCGAGAGGCACCTCGTGCCGTGCGAGTTCCGCCGCTCGATCGAGGGGGTCGCCGAGGCGATCGAGCGCCTCCATCCCATGCTCGTCGTGAGCCTGGGGCAGGCGGGCGGGCGCTCGCGCATCGGCATCGAGCGGGTCGCGATCAACGTGGACGACGCGCGCATCCCGGATAACGCGGGCAACCAGCCGGTCGACGAGCTCGTCGCCGCCAACGGTCCGCCCGCCTATTTCGCCTCGCTTCCCGTGAAGGCGATGGCCGCCGCGGCACGCGAAGCCGGTGTTCCCGCCGAGGTCTCGAATACGGCGGGAACGTTCGTCTGCAATCACCTGATGTACGGCGTGCTGCACTATCTCGCCGCGAGCGGTTATCGGACACGCGCGGGCTTCATCCACCTGCCGTATTCCGAGGCCCAGGCGGCGAGGCATCGCGACTCGCCGTCGATGGCGATCGCGACGATGGTGAAGGGTGTCGTCGCGGCGATCGCGGCGGCGCACGAGAACAAGCACGACATCCGGGCGCCCGAAGGCGCGCTCGATTGACAATGATCATCCTCGATCTGGAGTGACAGACATGAGCAAGGTGTACGCGGACGCGGCTTCGGCCCTCGCCGGATTGCTGAAGAACGACATGACGATCGCAGCCGGAGGATTCGGCCTCTGCGGGATTCCCGAGAACCTCATCGGGGCGCTCGTCGCGAGCGGCGTTAAAGGCCTCACCATCGCCGGCAACAACGCGGGCGTGGACGACTTCGGCATGGGGCTGCTGCTCAAGTCGCGCCAGGTGAAGAAGGTGATCGCGTCGTACGTCGGCGAGAACAAGGAGTTCGAGCGCCAGGTGCTCGCGGGCGAGCTCGAGCTTCAGCTCACCCCCCAGGGCACGCTCGCCGAAAAGTTCCGCGCGGGTGGGGCCGGCATTCCCGGCTTCTACACGCGCACCGGCTACGGAACGAAGCTCGCCGAAGACAAGCACACGCACTCGTTCCACGGGCGCGAGTACGTGCTCGAAGAGGCGATCCACGCGGACCTCGCCATCGTGAAGGCGTGGAAGGGCGACAAGTCGGGCAACCTCGTCTATCGCAAGACGTCGCGCAACTTCAACCCGATGATCGCCACCTGCGGCAAGGTGACTGTCGCCGAGGTCGAGGAGCTGGTGGAGGTGGGCGAGCTCGATCCCGACCAGGTCCACACGCCCGGCATCTACGTCGACCGCATCGTGAAGGGCGCGAAGTACGAGAAGCGCATCGAGTTCCGCACCGTCTCGGGCGGGACGACGTCGAAGGGCGATACGCCGATGCGCCAGCTGATGGCGAAGCGCGCCGCCCAGGAGCTACGCGACGGTTACTACGTGAATCTCGGCATCGGAATTCCGACGCTGGTGGCCAACTTCATCCCCGACAACATCAGCGTGACGCTCCAGTCGGAGAACGGCCTCCTGGGCATCGGCCCCTTCCCGCGCGATTCCGACGTCGATCCGGATCTCATCAACGCGGGCAAACAGACCATCACGACGCTGCCCGGCTCGAGCTTCTTCTCGAGCGCGGATTCCTTCGCGATGATCCGCGGCGGCCATGTGGACATCTCCATCCTCGGGGGCCTCGAGGTGGCGGAGAACGGCGACCTCGCCAACTGGATGGTTCCGGGCAAGATGGTGAAGGGGCCCGGCGGGGCCATGGACCTGGTGTCCGGCGTCAAGCGCGTCGTCGTGCTGATGGAGCACACGTCCAAGGACGGCGCGTCGAAGGTCTTGAACCAATGCACGCTGCCGGTGACCGGCAAGGGGGTGGTGAACATGATCATCACGGATCTCTGCGTGTTCGAGGTCGTTCATGGCCAGGGTCTCGTGCTGAAGGAGCTGCACCCCGGGGTGAGCCTCGACGACGTGAAGGCCAAGACCGCGGCCCCGTTCCGCGTGGGGCTTTGAGCTCGCGAGCCCGATGCAACTGCCGAAACTATCCCCGGTATTCGCGGACCTGAACGAGCATTTCTTTCGATCGGGGATCACCGCGATCGGCGAGATGCAGCACTCCCTCGTCATCAAGGGCGTGAAGGAGGTCGCGGCCTACCGGCTGGGATTCGACACGAGCCGCCTCTACGTGGTGACCGTGATGCTCGGCGAGGATGACGAGGCAGCGGCCCGAGTCGAGGCGGAGACGCGCGCGGTCCCGCAGGCTTCGGGCGTGATCCGCAATGGGCCGTTCGTCATGGCCTGCACATTCCAGCCCGCGAATCCGATCCTCGAGCGCCGCGTTTCCTCGGCGTTCATGGCGTATCAGCCGAGCTTGCGCACTACTATCTGAATCTGCGCGAGGGCTTCACCCAGGGTCTGGTCGATAGGCACGCCCCGGCGCGACCAGTAGGGCCACATGCGCAGCTCGGGCCGGAAGCGCTGCGCTCCGAGGCGATTGGCGAGATCGATGAAGTTGCAGTAGCGCGCCCACCCGCTGAAGCTGTGTGGCCTCGAGAGGGCGAGGAGCTTGTGGGAATACCCGGCGTCCTGCCTGCAAGCATCGACGACTTCGGCGCCCGGCAGGTTCCGGTGAAGGTCCACGACATCCAGGATATGGCCGCCCGCGTCCGACGACATCGTGAACGCCCACTTGTGATCCCAGTTGAAGAGGCTGGGCCACATTCCCTGCTCGTAGAGCTCGGCATCGGGCACGACCGTCACGAGGTGGCCGCCCGGGCGCACGAGGCTCCACCAATCCGAGAGCGCGGCGACGGGATCTTCCATGTGCTCCAGGCAATGCGAGCTGTGCACGCAGTCGTACGATCCGCGCGGGCGGACTCGCGAAACGTTCGCGGCATCGCCGTGGGGGCGATCGAAGGGCTCGGCCCACGGCACGACCAGGTCGGCGCCGCTGCCGATGTCGATGACGCGCCCGGCGAGGAATTTGCCGGCGAAGTCGGGTCCCCGTACGCGCTGGGTCTTCGAGGCTTCATTCATGGTGCAAAATCATGCCATGGAACGTCCTCGTCTCGACATCGCCTTCGTCTCCGACGTCGCATGCCCGTGGTGCGCGATCGGGCTTGCCTCGCTGGACAAGGCGCTCGAGCGCCTCCGCGGCGAAGTGGACACGACCGTGCGCGTCGAACCCTTCGAGCTCAACCCGGACATGGGTCCCGAGGGAGCGCGGGTCGTGGATTACATCGCGCGCAAGTACGGCCGCACGCCGGAGCAGATCGCCGAAGTGCAGGCGAGGATCCGCGAGCATGGGGCGGCCGTCGGTTTCACGTTCGGTCCCCGCGATCACGTGTGGAACACGTTCGACGCCCATCGGATGCTGTACTGGGCGGGGCTCGAGGGGCGCGCCCTGGAGTTGAAGCGCGCGCTGCTTCGCGCCTATCACGCCGAGGGCCGCAATCCCGGCGCGCCGGAGGTGCTGGTGGAGCTCGCAGCGGCGGCCGGCCTCGACGCGGCGCGCGCCAGATCGATCGTCGAGAGCCGCGAATACGAGGCGGAGGTTCGCGATCGGGAGCGGTTCTGGCTACAGAAAGGCGTCCACGGGGTGCCGCTCGTGGTGGTGAACGATTCCTATGGGATCGAGGGCGCGCAGCCGCCGGAATCCTACGAGCAGGCGTTGCGGCAGATCGCTTCGGAGGGCGAGCTTCAGAACGACCGGTGAGCTTCCATCCCCACGCGCGCGTCGGGCGCGGGGTGGGCCAGGCGTTCCTCGATGATGTTCTGCAGGAAGTCCACGTCGTAGACCGCGAGCAGGTGCGGCTGGTAGCGCTCGAGGTAGTGCGCGAGCTGCGAGCGCAGGTCCGGCAGGCAGGCGAGCTCCGTCCACACGGCCGGGTTCCACTGGAAGCGAAGGCCCAGGTCCCAGAATGCGCGGTTCAGCTTGTCGCGGTCGGCGGTCATGGGGAAAGCCTATTCCCCGCGGGGGTTAAATGAAAGTAAAATATCCTTACAGGTTCATTAAGTAATCCATTAATAGAGAGCGCGCTCCTCGTGAAGAACGCTACCCTCCGGCAACTGCGCGTGTTCGAAAGCGCCGCCCGGCACCTGTCGCTCACCCGGGCAGCCGAGGAGCTGCACCTCACGCCGCCCGCGATCTCGATCCAGATCCGCCAGCTCGAAGGGCACGCCCACGCGAAGCTCTTCGAGCGCGCGGGACGGGGCCTCAAGCTCACGCAGGCCGGTGGGGAGGTGCTCGCCCACGCGCGCGGCATCCTCGGGCACATCATCGCGGCCGAAGAGGCGATCGAGGGCCTGGTGGCGCTGGAGCAAGGCCTGCTCGACGTGGCCGTCATCAATGCCGGCGACTATTTCTTCCCGTGGCTGCTCGCGGCGTTTCGCGAGCGCCATCCGCGCATCCACGTGCGAATCTCGGTGGGCAATCGCGAGGAGCTCCTGGAGCGGCTTGCCGCGCACGGCGTGGATCTCGCCGTGATGAGCCACCCGCCCGCCGAGAAGCGTTTCTCCGCCGAATCGTTCGCGCCGCATCCCCATGTGATCGTGGCGGCACCCGGGCACCCGCTCGCAAAGCGCCGGGGCGTGCCGCTCGAGCGCGTCGCCGCCGAGCCCCTCATCACCCGCGAATCCGGCTCGGCCACGCGCCTTGCGATGGAGCAGGCCTACCACGAGGCCGGGGTCGTGCCGCGCATCGAGATGGAGATCGCGAGCAACGAGACCATCAAGCAGGCCGTTGCCGCCGGCTTCGGGTTAGGATTCCTCTCGGCCCACGCGGTGCAGCAGGAGCTCGCCCTGGGCAGCCTCGCCGTGGTCGCCGTCAGGGGATTTCCCGTCATGCGCCAGTGGTACGTCGTGCACCTTCGCGATCGCAGGCTCCCGCCCATCACCGAGGCGTTCCAGCGCTTCGTGATTCGCGAGGGCGCGCGGCTCATCCGCAAGCGCGAGAAGGGTGGCCCATGAACGAGCACGGTCGGGCCCACCCGCCGGTGCGCTACGCGTGGCTTTCGCTCGCCACGTCGCTCGCCACGATCGTGCTCAAGCTCTTCGCCTGGTGGCTCACGGGCTCCGTGGGGCTGCTGTCCGATGCGATCGAGGGGTTCGTGAACGTGGTGGCTGCCATCGTCGCTCTTTCCGTGCTGATGTATTCGTCGCATGCACCCGACCGGGAGCACAACTTCGGGCACGAGAAAGCGGAATACTTTTCCAGCGGCATCGAGGGCGCGCTCATCTTCGTGGCCGCCGGGGCCATCGTGTGGACCGCCGTGCCGCGCCTTTTCGAGCCGCACGCCATCGAGCAGGCGGGCCTCGGGCTTGCGCTCGCGTTCGTCGCCGCGCTCGCCAACGCCGCATGCGCGTGGACGATGCTTCGCGCCGCGAGCCGCCATCGCTCCATCACGCTCGAAGCCGATGCGCGCCATCTCCTCGCCGACGTGTGGACGACGGCCGGCGTGCTGGTGGGCGTATTCCTCGTAGGCGTCACTGGATGGCAGCGCCTGGACCCGATCGTGGCCCTCGCGGTCGCGGCGAACATCCTCTGGACGGGCGGCCACCTCGTGGTTCGCTCGTTCGAAGGCCTCATGGATCGCGCGATACCCGAGGAGGATCTCGAGGTGGTCCGCGAGGTGCTCGATTCGCTGCGCAAGGAAGGCGGCGACTATCACGCGCTTCGCACGCGCGTGGCGGGCGCCAAGAGTTTCGCGAATGTCCACGTGCTGGTGCCCGGTAACACGAGCGTCCAGGCGGGCCACGACCTGGTCGAGCGGCTGGAAGCCGAGATTCGCGAGCGGCTTCCCCACGTGGAGCTGCTCACCCACCTGGAGCCCCTCGAGGACCCGAGGAGCTGGGACGATCCCGAGACGCCACGCGCGAGCCCTTAGCCGGGCTTGCCGTCGATTCGGGACCCGCGCGGACGGGCCCGTTGATGCTCGTCAAACGGCGACGCCGCAGGCGGAGCAATCTGGCCCTGTCCCTTGGCGTAGACACATGGTCGACATCATCAAAGTCTGGGAATGTGCGGGATGCGGCCGCATCGATCATCCGCAGCCCTGCGTGGGCATTTGCACGGACCGCAAGGCCGAGCTTGTGCGCGCATCCGACTATCGCGCCGCGGAAAGACGCGTCGCATCGCTCGAGGCCGTTCTCAGGCGAATCGCCTTCACGACACCCCGGGCCGGAGAGTGGGAGCCCGCGTGGCGGACTCTCCAGCGCGACGCCAAGGCATTGCTATCCGGGCCGGCCGGCTTGATCCGGATCACGCCGGGGGCGGATTGCGCCCCGGAGCCGATTGCGGGAGCCACGGCCGCCCGATAGCCTCGACTCATGGCCATGGACTCGCGATTGCCAGAATGGAGCCTGCGTGGACGCAGGCTGCTGCCCATCGTTCAAGGCGGAATGGGGATCGGCGTATCGGCGCATCGCCTGGCCGGGAGCGTTGCGGCCTTCGGCGCGATGGGCACGATCTCCAGCGTGGAGCTTCGCCAGCATCATCCCGATCTCCTGGATGCGAGCCGCGGCACGCGCGACAAGGATAGGCTCGATCGCCTGAACCTCGTGGCGCTCGATCGCGAGGTGCGCGCCGCTCTCGCGATTTCGCAGGGTCGGGGCGCCGTCGCCGTGAACGTGATGAAGGCGGTGAACCAGCACGCCGAATACGTGCGCCAGAGCTGTGAATCAGGCGCGCATGCGATCGTGATGGGTGCCGGACTGCCCATCGACCTCCCCGACGTCACGCGGGACTTCCCGGACGTGGCCCTCGTTCCGATCCTCTCCGAAGCCCGCGGCGTCAGCATCGTGATCCGCAAGTGGATGCGCAGGAACCGGCTGCCGGACGCGATCGTGATCGAGCATCCGGGTTTCGCGGGCGGCCACCTGGGCGCCACGCGCCTCGACGAGGTGAAAGACGCGCGCTTCGCCTTCGAGCCCGTCCTCGCCTCGATCTTCGAGGTGTTCTCCACGCTGGGCCTTGAACGCGAGCGCATCCCCATCATCGTGGCCGGCGGCATCAACTCGCACGAGCAGGTGCGGGAGCTGCTGCGGCTCGGCGCGGCCGCGGCGCAGGCGGGCACGCCCTTCGCCGTGAGCCTCGAAGGCGATGCGGATCCGCGCTTCAAGAAAGTGCTGGCCGAGGCACGGCCCGAGGACATCGTCACATTCATGAGCGTGGCCGGGCTCCCCGCGCGGGCGGTGGTCACGCCGTGGTTGCGCCGCTATCTCACGCGAGAGAAGGCCCTTCAGTCCCATGCCAAGGCCGACCCGCGCCGCTGCGTCCCGGGCCTGGAATGCCTCACCGTGTGCGGATTGCGCGACGGCATCGCCACGGCGGGGCAGTTCTGCATTGCCACGCGCCTCGGTCATGCGGTGCACGGCGATGTGAAGAACGGCCTTTTCTTCCGCGGCTCGGAGTCATTGCCCTTCGGCACGGCCCTGCGCCCCGTTTCGGAGCTCATCGAATACTTCCTCGCCGGCGTGCACCCGGGAGGCTTGCCTTGAATTCGAATGCCTCATCTTCGATCGTAGCCTGCGGCGTCTGCGCGTTCAATCCGATCTGCGTTCCACGAGGCAGGGGAGCCGAGGCGCCATCGCCCGTGGAGGCGCGCCGGCGCGTGCCGCGCGGGCAGCCCCTGTTCTCCATCGGTGATCCCCAGTCCTCGATCTACGCCTTGCGTGCGGGATTCATCAAGAGCGTCGTGCACTGCGGCGACCAAAGCCACATCGTTCGATTCCTCTTGCCCGGCGACGTGGCCGGCCTCGATGGATGCGGCTCGGGCTTTCATGCGAGCGACGCCGTAGCGCTCAGCGATTGCGAGCTTTGTGAAATTTCGACGTATCGGGCGAACATGTTGTGCGACTTCAACCCCCGGGTCGGCACGCACATGCGCAGGCTCATCGCCCAGGAGCTCGCGTTCTCCTACCGACATGCGGCATCGGTCGCAAGCCTGCGAGTGCGTGAGAGGCTCGGGCGCTTCCTTGTCGACCTCGGCCAGCGTTGGCGAGAGCGAGGCTACTCCGCGCGCGCCTACCTGCTGCCCATGACGCGGCGCGACATTGCCGAGCACCTGGGCCTCACGCCGGAGACCGTGAGCCGCGTGCTGGCGGAATTGCAGTCCCGCGGGTGGATCCGCCACCGGCTTCGTTCCGTGGAGATCCTCGACGAGGCGGCCCTGAGAGGCAAGGTCACGGCCTGACCGGCACCCGTGCGCGATATACTTCGCGCATGGCCGCCGTAACGCCCACCGCGAAGACAGGCGAGCGCAAGCTCGGCCTGAAGGAAGTCCTCGACTGGATGGTGGAGGACGGCCTGCTCGACGCGCCCGGCGCGGCGAAGGCCCTTTCCGACATCCGCACCAAGAGCGGACCCGCGCGCCACCCGATCACGAGCATCGGGGACCTGCGCCTTCGCACGATCAAGACGCCGTCCACGCCCCTCACGCATGGCTACATCACCGAATGGGTGGCCGGGCGCGTGAAGATGCCGTTCTTCAACATCGATCCGCTGAAGATCGACCTGAAGAACGTGACGGGCGTGATGTCGGCCGACTACGCCGCCAAGCGAAACATCCTGCCCGTCGAGGTGAGCGGCAAGGACGTCACTATCGCGGTGTGCGAGCCCTTCATCACGAGCTGGGAAGCCGAGCTCACCTCGATGCTGCGCCTGAACATCAAGCGCGTGCTCTCGAACCCGGTCGACATCGAGCGCTACCAGGGCGAGTTCTTCAACCTCGCCAAGAGCATGAAGCGCGCGGAGGCCTCGGGGGTGCAGACCTCGAGCCTGTCGAACTTCGAGCAGCTCGTGGAGCTCGGCAAGGCCGGGCGCGCGCTCGATGCGAACGACCATCACATCGTCCACCTCGTCGATTGGCTGTGGCAGTACGCCTTCGACCAGAGGGCGAGCGACATCCACCTCGAGCCCAAGCGCGACAAGGGAATCCTGCGCTTCCGCATCGACGGCGTGCTGCACGAGGTCTACCAGGTCCCGGCCTCGGTGCTCGTGGCGATGACCTCGCGCATCAAGATCCTCGGCCGCATGGACGTGGTGGAGAAGCGCCGCCCGCAGGACGGCCGCATCAAGACGCGCATGCCCGACGGCGAGGAGATCGAGCTCCGGCTCTCCACGTTGCCCACCGCGCACGGCGAGAAGCTTGTCATGCGCATCTTCGATCCCGAAGTGCTGATGCGCGACTTCAAGGACCTGGGCTTCAGCGAGGACGAGCACAACGTCTGGCAGCAGCTCATCAAGAGCCCCAACGGCATCGTGCTCGTGACGGGCCCCACGGGCTCCGGCAAGACGACCACGCTCTACACGACGTTGAAGCAGCTCGCGCAGCCCGAGGTGAACGTCTGCACCATCGAGGATCCCATCGAGATGGTCGATGCGCGCGTGAACCAGATGCAGGTGCAGACGGAGATCGACCTCACGTTCGCCACGGGGGTGAGGGCCCTCATGCGCCAGGACCCGGACATCATCATGGTGGGCGAGATTCGCGACAACGATACGGTGGACATGGCGGTCCAGGCGGCGCTCACCGGCCACCTCGTGCTCTCCACGCTGCACACCAACGACGCGCCGTCTTCGATCACGCGCCTGCTGGATTTGGGCGCGCCGGCCTACCTCATCAACTCGAGCCTGATCGGCGTAATGGCGCAGCGCCTCGTGCGGACACTTTGTCCCAATTGCCGGGAGAAGGTGCCCTTCAAGCGCGAGGAAGAGATCAAGCTGTGGGAGTCGGTGACCGCGCCCTTCAAGGCTCCGCCGCCCGACCACGTCTACCGCCCCGTCGGATGCATCGAATGCCGCAACACGGGCTATCGGGGACGGGTCGGCATCTACGAGATCATGCAGGTCACGCGCGAGATCAAGAAGATGATCCTCGCGGATACCGACGTCGCCGCGCTCACGCAGGCGGCGTACAAGGCCGGCATGCGGCCGCTTCGCGTATCGGGCGCGATCAAGGTGGCGCAGGGCATCACCACTTTCGAGGAAGTGCTGAAGAACGCGCCGCTTGCCTGACCCGGATGCGACGGCTGACCCAGGCGCTATCCGCAATCATCCTGGTAGCGCTGGCGGTCCTGGGCGCGGGCTGGGTGTGGATCCAGGGGTCGCTTCCGAAAATCGACGGCGACGTGACCGTGAAGGGCATCTCGGCGCCCGTCGAGATCCTTCGCGACAAGGAAGGCATCCCGCACATCTTCGCGAAGAGCGAGCGCGACGGCTGGTTCGCGATGGGCTACGTGCACGCGCAGGATCGCCTCTGGCAGATGGAGTTCCAGCGCCGCGTCGCGCAAGGCAGGCTCTCGGAATTCCTCGGCGAGCGGGCCTACGACACCGACCGCCTCATGCGAACGCTCGGCCTCGCCCACGTGGGCGACCGCGTCGTCTCGCACATGGATCCGGACACGAAGGCGAACATGGACGCCTATGCCGCGGGCGTGAACGCCTTCATCGATTCGGGCACGACGCTGCCGATCGAGTTCCATATCTTGGGCGTGAAGCCCGAGCCATGGAAGGCGGCCGACACAATCGGCTGGCTCGGCGTGATGGCGTGGGACCTGTCGGGAAATTTCCGCACCGAGCTCGCGCGCCTTCGCCTCGCCACGAAGCTCGGGCGCGATCGCGTGAACGAGATCATCCCGCCCTATCCGGGCGACAGCGCGGCGCCGATTCCCGATTTCAGGCAGCTCTACGCCGAGCTCGATTCGACCGCGGCGGGAATTCTCGCCGCGACGCCGACGCACGAAGAATCCGTGGGATCGAACAACTGGGTCGTGGACGGAACGCGAAGCGAGACCGGCAAGCCGCTGCTCGCCAACGACCCGCACCTGGGGCTGCAGGCGCCGGCCCTCTGGTACCTCGTGCACCTTTCCACGCCCTCGGGCAATGTCGTCGGCGGGACGATGCCCGGCGTGCCCTTCGTCGTGCTCGGGCGCAACGACAATGTCGCCTGGGGCTTCACGACGACGACCAGCGACACGCAGGACCTCTTCGTCGAGCGCGTGGCGCCTGGCGACGGGAAGAGCTACGTGACGCCCAAGGGGCTCGCGAAGTTCGACACGCGCGAGGAAGTGATCCGCGTGGGCAATGAAGAGCGGATTGTCACCATCCGCTCGACGCGGCACGGCCCCGTGATTTCCGACGTGATGAAGGGCGCGGCCGACGCGGCGCCGAAAGGCCACGTCCTCGCGCTCGCGTGGCCGGCGATCTCCGAGGACAACCACGTGGTCCGCGCGGGGTTCGCGCTCGATCGTGCCCGCAACCGCAACGAGCTCGTCGCGGCGCTGAAGGATTTCGAAGCGCCCCAGCAGAACGTGGTGTACGCCGATCGCGAAGGGCACATCGGCTTCATCGCGCCCGCGCTCGTGCCGATACGGCGCGCCGACAACGAGGCCATGGGACGCGTGCCGGTGCCGGGCTGGGAGGCGAAATACGACTGGCAAGGCTTCATCCCGTACGACAGGCTGCCCGCGATCCAGGATCCGCCTTCGCACCACATCGTCACCGCGAACAACAAGATCACCCCGCCGGGCTACAAGCCGTTCATCTCGGTCGATTGGTTTCCCCCGTATCGCTCCGACCGCATCGAGGCGATGCTCGCCGCCGCCCCGAAGCATTCCCTCGACTCCTTCGCGAAGATGCAGGCCGACGTGCAATCGCCCATGGCGCGTGAGCTGCTGGCGATCGCGATGGCGGCCAAGCCCTCGACGGACAAGGGCCGCGAAGCGCAGGCGATGCTGAAGGGCTGGAACGGTGCCATGACGACCGACTCCGCGGCGCCCCTCGTGTTTGCCGGGTGGTACCGCGAGCTCACGCGCCTCGTCTATGCCGACGAGCTGGGCGATCTCTTCAACGATTTCTGGGAGCAGCGCCTGCAGTTCATGGTGTCGGTGATGAAGGGCGAGCGCGGGCTCGACCGGTGGTGCGACGACGTGAAGACGCCGGCGAAGGAAACCTGCGCGCAGCGCGCGGCGCTCGCCTTCGACCGCTCCGCCGGGGATCTCGCCAGGCTCTACGGCGCGCCGTCCGGGTGGAGCTGGGGCCGCGCGCATGCGGCGGCGAGCGATCACCGGCCGCTCGGTTCGGTTCCCGTGATCGGGCGTCTCTTCAACGTGACTCCCGAGACGCCCGGCGATTCCTATACGGTCGACGTGGGCCACTACTTCATCCGCGACGAGGAGCGGCCGTTCGCCAACCGGCACGCGGCGAGCTTTCGCGCGATCTACGACCTCGCGGACCTCGATCGCTCGCGCTTCATGCAGTCCACGGGGCAGTCGGGAAACATCCTCTCGCCGTGGTATTCGAGCCTCGCCGAACGCTGGGCGCACGTGGAGTACGTGACGATTCCCACGCGGCGGGAAGCCATCGCGGCGGAACATCGCCTCGTCATCAATCCTTGAGCGATTCGTGGAAGAATCGCGGCAGTGGAGGTGCGTGGAGATGAAGGCCCTGTTGCGCTGCTCGCTTGCGATCCTGCTCGTGGCGGCCGGCTGCGCGACGAAGGCGCCGCCCGCGCCGATCGTCGGCGGCACGCCGCGGCTGGTCGTGGTCCTCATCGTGGACGGGTTGCCCGAGCGCCAGGTAGTGGACTATCGCGACCAGCTCTCGCCCGACGGGCTCGAGCGCTTCTTCACGCGCGGCGCCTGGTTCACGAACGCCTTCTACGGCTACGCGTACACGGTGACGTGCCCGGGCCACGCGACGATCCTTACCGGCGCCTATCCGCATCTCACGGGAATCGTCTCCAACGAGTGGATCGATCCGGCCACCGGCGAGGCCACGTACTGCGCAGGCGACCCGGGCGCCACCTACATCGGGCGCAAGTCCTCGCGCCTCGACGGCACGAGCCCGAAGAACCTGCGCGTGGAATCCCTGGGCGACGTGCTGAAGGCGAAGGATCCGCGCGCGCGCGTGATCGCGATTTCCGCCAAGGACCGTGGCGCGATCCTTCCCGCCGGCAAGAGCGGCACGGCGTACATGTACCAGGCGCAGGTGGGCGAGATGGTCTCGACCACCTACTACATGCGCGAGCACCCGCGCTGGGTCGACGAGTTCAACGCGTCGAAGCCCGCGGACAAGTACTTCGGCGTCGAGTGGAAACCGGTGCTGGACGATTCCGCCTACGGCAAGTCGCTGCCCGACGAGCGCAAGTGGTATGCGAAGGGCGGGAAGCTTCCCAAGAAAATGGGCGAGGGGCAGGACAAGCCCGGCCCGTCGTTCTACGGCGAGATCCTCGCCACGCCGTTCTCCGACGACCTGCTCTTCTCGTTCGCGCGCGCCGCGATCGCCGGCGAGAAGCTGGGCCACGGCGCGGCCCCGGACATCCTGGTGATCAGCCTCTCGGCGCATGACTACATCAACCATGCGTGGGGCGCGGAATCGCGGCTTTCGCACGATCACCTGCTGCAGCTCGACCGCATGATCGCGGATTTCTTCAACGATCTCGACCAGGCCGTCGGGCGCGAGAACTACGTCGCGGTGCTCACGGCCGACCACGGCTTCATGCCCGCGCCCGAGTTGAGCCAGACGCTCGGACGGGACGCGGGGCGCGTGAATGCGGCGCAGGTTTCGGCGAAGGTGAATGCCGCGCTCGCGAAGAATTTCGGCGAGGGCGCATGGCTGGGGCCGTGGTCCGCGCAGGGCGTGATCCTCAATCACGCGCTCATGAAGGCGAAGGGCGTGGACGAGGCCGCGCTCACGAACGAGGCGCGCAAGCTGATCGCCGCGGAGCCCGGGATCGCAGTCGCTTACACGCACGCGGAGCTGGAAAGCGGGAGTGCCAGGGGCGCGCCGCTCTTCGATCCGATGGAGAAATCCTTCGACAAGGATCGCTCCGCGGACATCGTCGTGTCGTTGAAGCCCTACTGGATGTTCGGGCGGGGCCCCGGCACCACGCATGGATCGCCGTACGACTACGACACCAACGTGCCGCTCCTCTTCTACGGGCCGCCGTGGATCCTTCCGGGCCGCATCGACACGCGCGTGGAGATCTCCGACATCGCGCCCACGCTCGCGAAGCTCCTGCGCATTCCCGCGCCGGCATCGTCGGAAGGCAAGGTCCTTCCGCTGGATCTCACCGTCCGGTGAAGCGGGACTTTGATGCCGAGGGGCTTCCCCTCGGGCGAATCGACACCTGGTTCGAGTCGAACGGCTGGAGTGCCTTCCCGTTCCAGCGCGAGGTGTGGCAGGCCTATCTCGACGGCGAGTCGGGATTGATCCACTCGGCGACGGGCAGCGGCAAGACGCTCGCGGCATGGCTGGGGCCGCTCGCCCAATGGATGGGCGAGGATGCCGGGCGCGGCGCGCCGCCGCTTCGCGTGCTCTGGATCACGCCGATGCGCGCGCTCGCCTCGGACACCGTGTTCTCGATGCAACGTGCCGTCGATGGCCTGCAGCTTCCGTGGACCGTGGGGCTGCGCACGGGCGATACCTCGAGCGCGGAGCGCGCGCGCCAGGCGAAGAAGCTTCCGTCGGCGCTCGTCACCACGCCCGAGAGCCTCGCGCTCATGCTCTCGAATGCGGATTCGCGCGCGAAGCTTTCGGACCTGCGCCTTGTCGTGGTCGATGAATGGCATGAGCTTCTCGGCAACAAGCGCGGCGTCATGACCGAGTTGTGCCTCGCGCGATTGCGGACGTGGAATCCGCGCGTGCAGACATGGGGCCTCTCCGCGACGCTTGGGAACCTGCAGGAGGCCCTCGATCGCCTCGTCCCGGGGGTGCCTGCACGGCGGATCGTTCGCGGTGCCGGCGACAAGAAGATCGCCATGGACACGCTCATCCCGCCGGATCTCGACCGGTTTCCCTGGGCGGGTCACATCGGGCTTGCCATGCTGGGGCCTGTGGTCGATGCGATCGACGGATCGCGGTCGACGCTCGTGTTCACCAACGTGCGATCGCAGGCCGAGATCTGGTACCAGGGGCTGCTCGAGGCGCGGCCCGAGTGGGCGGGGCTCATCGGCCTTCACCACGGATCGCTCGACAGCGACGTGCGCAAGTGGGTCGAGCAGGGATTGAAGGAAGGCAGGTTGAAGGCCGTGGTCGCGACCTCGAGCCTCGACCTCGGCGTGGATTTCTCGCCGGTGGAACGCGTGCTGCAGATCGGAAGCCCCAAGGGGGTCGCGCGACTGCTGCAGCGCGCCGGACGCTCGGGCCACGCGCCGGGGCAGGAGAGCCGCGTGACCTGCGCGCCGTCGCATGCGCTGGAGTTCATCGAGGCGGCGGCGGTGCGGCGTGCGGCGCAGGCGGGCCGCATCGAGTCGCGCAAGCCCGTCGATCGCCCGCTCGACCTGCTCACCCAACACCTCGTCACGCTCGCGGCGGGCGAGGGCTTCGATGCCGATCGGCTCAAGCACGAGGTGCGATCGACGCGCGCCTATCGCGACCTCACCGATGCCGAGTGGCAATGGGCACTCGATTTCGTGACGCGCGGCGGCGATGCGCTGAAGGCGTATCCGGATTTCCAGAAGGTCGTGCGCGACGACGAAGGAATCCATCGCGTGAAGGACGCGGCCATCGCGAAACGCCATCGCATGTCGATCGGCACGATCGTCTCCGACGCCGCCGTGGACGTGCGCTACATGAGGGGCAAGCGCCTGGGCAACGTCGAGGAGTCGTTCATCGCGCGCCTCGCGAAAGGCGACAGTTTCGTCTTCGCCGGCCACCTGCTCGAGTTCGTGCGCGTGGAAAACATGACGGCATACGTGCGGCCCGGCAAGCCCGGCTCGGCCGTGATCCCGCGCTGGGATGGCGGACGTTGCCCGCTTTCGAACGAAGTCTCGGAAGGCATCCGCGAATTGCTGGAGCTTCATCTGGACCGGCGCGAGAACGAGCCCGAGATGAAGGCCATATCGAGGCTGCTCAAGCTCCAGCAAGCGTGGTCGCGCATTCCGCGCAAGCACGAGATCCTCGTCGAGCAGACGCAGACGCGCGAAGGCCACCACATCTTCGTCTATCCCTTCGAGGGCCGCTCGGTGCACCTCGGCATCTCGGCGCTCATGGCCTATCGCATCGGGCGCCACAAGGCGGCGACCTTCTCGCTGGGGTTCACGGACTACGGGCTCGAGCTGGTCGCGCGCGACCGCTTCGAGCTGCTCCCGCTGCTCAAGGACGGATTGCTCTCCACCGAGAACCTGCTCGAAGACATGCTGGCGAGCCTCAATGCCGCCGAGCTTTCCAAGCGCCAGTTCCGCGAGGTCGCGCGCGTGGCGGGCCTCGTGTTCCAGGGTTACCCGGGGCAGCCGAAGACCAACCGCCAGGTGCAGGCCACGAGCGGCCTCATCTACGAGGTGTTCGCGCGGTGGGATCCTTCCAATCCGTTGCTGGGGCAGTCCGAACGCGAGGTGCTGGAGCGCGAGCTCGAATTCTCGCGGCTGGCCGCCGCGCTACGCCGAATGAACGAATCGCCGCTGGTGCTTCGCCAGACGCATAAACCTACGCCCTTCGCGTTCCCGATCATGGTGAGCCGCTTCCGCGAGAAGCTCACGAGCGAGAAGCTCGCCGATCGCGTGCGCCGCATGCAGCTGGAGTTCGACAAGGCGACGTCGGATATCGACGTCGTCCAGCCGGCGGCGGCCCAGTTGGATCTCATATGATCGAATGCACGGTCGCCGGCGAGAAGCTGGTGTTGCTCGCCGAAAGGGCGCTCTTCTGGCCCGCGAAGAGGACGCTCTTCGTCGCGGACTTCCATCTCGGCAAGGCGGCGAGCTTCCGGCGCGCGGGCATCGCGCTACCTTCCGGCACGACGAACGACAACGTCGAGCGCCTCGGCGCGGCGATCGACAAGACGCGCGCGAAGGAGATCGTCTTCCTCGGCGATTTCCTGCATAGCGAATCGGGGCGCACGACGGGCACGCTCGCCCGTTTCGGCTCGTGGCGGGAATCGCGAAAATCCGTGTCGCTCACGCTCGTGCGCGGCAATCACGACAAGAAGGCAGGCGATCCTCCGGAATCGTGGGCCATGCGATGCATCGAGGCCGGCGAGCGGCTGGGCACGTTCGTGCTGAACCACGAGCCCGGCGCGGCGCGTGGCGGCTATGCGCTCGCGGGGCACATCCATCCGGCGGTGCGCCTGTCGGCGAGCGGAGAAAAGTCCCTGCGCCTTCCGTGCTTCTGGTTCGGCGCGCGCTGCGGCGTGCTGCCCGCATTCGGCGCGTTCACGGGCAGCGCGGAGGTGCTCCCGCGCCGCGGCGACCAGGTATTCGTGATCGCCGAGCACGAGGTGCTCCAGGTTTCGTAAAAGGGGTTTAACGCTGCGGCGGGCGGATATCGCCGAAGCGGGGAACGAAGATCCCGCGTTGGCGGTCTTCCAGGTAGTGCTCGAGTGTGCGCTTCACCATCGCGAAGGCGAGTTCGCTCCACGGGATCTCGTCCGCGGTGACGAGCTTCACCTCGAGGCTCTCGATGCCGGGCGAGACGTCGAGGTCGAGCAGCTTCGCGCGGAACATCATGTACACCTGGCTGATGTGCGGAATCGAGTACACGGTGTAGAGGTCCTCGATCTCGACTCGGGCGTTGGCTTCCTCGAGCGCTTCACGCGCCGCGCCCTCGGGCGCGGACTCGTTGTTCTCCATGAATCCCGCGGGCAGCGTCCACAATCCGTAGCGTGGCTCGATGGCGCGCTTGCAAATGAGGATGCGGTCGCCATATGACGGGAGGCATCCCACGACGATCTTCGGGTTCTGGTATTGGATGTGCCCGCACGCATCGCACACCGCGCGCAGCAGCGAGTCGCCCTCGGGGATGCGGTGCACGACTTCCGCGCCACAGGAATTGCAGAATTTGATCAAGGACTTGCCGCGGTACTTTCCCGTAAGCTTCGTATGCTAACATAAGCCCCTGAAAACTCACGAAAATTCCACGATTTTCGGCGGCGGCCAGGCGCACACTGGCTGCAATCGCCCCGGTGAATTCACATGATCCAAAGACTTCTCGCCACTCTCGCGTTCACGATTTCCTTCAGCGCTTTCGCAGCGACTCCTTCCGCTACGCAGCGCGTTCTCGAGACGGCGACGAGCAGCGCGCAGTCCATGCCCTCGAGGACGTTCCCGAGCGCGCCGCCCGCGATTGTCGCCTGGCGCGCGCCGTTGCTCGTTCCCGTCGACGTGGCCTCGATGCCGCCCCCGCTCGAAAAATCGGTGACGGCGAAGTCCAGCGCCTCGGGCCAGCCGATGCAAATCGGCACGGACCGTCCGCTCGAAAAGTCCGCGGCCGTCCCACAGTGGCAGCCCGTCACCGGCGGATACGTGGCGAAGTTTCGCGCGTCGTCCGATGGCGCGCTCGGCATTCGCCTGCGACTGGAGTTGGGCACGGTGCCGGGCGCTTTCGAACTCGTGGCCCAGGGATCGGGATCCGATCGCCTCGAGTCGATGACGATCGATCCCACGCTCGGCAACACGCACTGGACCCCGTGGACCGAAGGCTCGTCCCAGGTGGTCGAGCTCTTCAGCCCCGTGCTTCCGTCACCGGGTGCGGTGACCCTCGCGGGCATCGGGCACTTCTTCGACTCCCCGATCCAGCCGAAAGCGAGCGCGGGCTCCTGCACGGTTCCGGCGGCGTGCGGCACCGGCAACGCGACGCTCGATGCCGCGATCGCGGAGCGCGTGAAATCCAACGTGAAGATCACCTTCTCGGACGGCAGCGGCTTGTTCCTTTGCACGGCCACGCTGATCAACAGTCCGCTTGCGCCCGCGCCGTTCCTCCTCACGGCGAACCACTGCATCCACACGGCGACCGAGGCGACGACAATCTCGACGATCTGGTTCTACGAGACCACATCGTGCACGGACTCGACCCCGTCGCCGGCCGGCTTCACGCAGGTGGGCGGCGGGACGCAGCTCGTGTTCACCAACTTCAACGTGGACTCGACGCTGGTGCGCATGAACCAGCCTGCGCCCGACGGCGCCGTGTTCTCGGGCTGGAGCGCCGCGCGCATCGCCGACGCCACGTCGATCGTGAGCGTGAGCCACCCGAGCGGGGACGCCAGCCGCGTGGCGTTGGGCAGCGTATCGACTGAATTCCGCGTCGCCGACTGGCCTTACGACATGTACGCCATCACGTTCACGAGCGGCATCATCGAGGGCGGCTCGAGCGGGTCGGGACTGTACACGCTGAACAGCAGCGGCTCGCTGGACCTGCGCGGCGTGCTGACGGGCACCACGACCCAGAACAGCAGCGAGGGGTTGTCGTGCACGAACCTCGACGAATACGCCCTCTACGACCGCTTCGAGGTCTTCGAGCCGGAGATCGATCAGTACATCACCGGGCAGGTCCGCACCGACGATGCGCCCAACCGCGTGCAGGACGCCACCACGACGGTGAGCCCCACGCCGCTCGACAAGCTCACGGCGCCGATCGTCTTTCCGTCGATGAAGATCGACTATCCGGGCGACGTCGATATCTGGCGCTTCACGCTAAGCGCGGCCGCCACTGTCCACCTGTTTTCGACCGGCGCGCTGGATACTGTCGGCACATTGATGGACTCTTTCGGCACGGAGATCGACGCCAACGACGACGAGAGCAACGCGAGCACGAACTTCGGGATCACGAAGCTGCTGAGCCCCGGAACGTATTTCGTTGCGGTCGGCGCGTGGGATCCGCAGGGCACCGGGTCCTACGCGATGAACCTCACGACCGAATCGAACACGGCGGCCGTGAACTACACGGACCTGTGGTGGAACTCGCCGGCGAATTCCGAATCGGGATGGGGGCTCAACATCAATCACCAGGGCAGCATCATCTTCGCGACGCTCTTCACCTACGATTCGAGCGGCGCGCCGCTCTGGCTCGTGCTGGCCGACGGCGTCCAGCAAGCCGATGGATCGTTCACGGGCGATCACTTCCACACGACGGGAGCGCCGTTCAACGCGAGTCCCTGGAACGCGGCCTTGTCGCTCGCCACGAAGGTGGGCGCGATGACGCTCGTCTTCGATAGCTCCAGCACCGGCACGCTCACCTACACATACAACGGCGCGACGGTGACCAAGCACATCATGCGTGAGTCGTTCGGGACCGTGTCGACCGTCTGCACGCCGACTTCCGCCGATCGCAGCGGCGCCACGAACTACCAGGACCTCTGGTGGAATCCGAACGAATCCGGATGGGGCATGAACGTGACGCAGCAGGGCACGACGGCGTTCGCCACGCTCTTCGATTACGACGCCAACGGCAACGCGACCTGGTGGGTGATGCCCAACGGGCCGCAGACGAGTCCCGGCGTGTTCGCGGGCCCGCTCTACACGGTGAAAGGGCCGGTGTTCAACGCGAGCCCCTGGCTGCCGGCGACCTTGCCGGTCGCGGTGGGCACCATGACGCTTCACTTCACGAGCGGTACTGCCGGCCAGCTCACCTACTCGGTGAACGGCACGACGGTGCAAAAGGCCATCCAGCGCCAGACCTTCTCGGCGCCGCTTCCGCTGTGCCAGTAGCCCCCGCGAAGGGTGCGAGCACCGGCGAAGCATTCATCGAGTCCATCGACCACGAGGGCGTCGGCGTCGCGCACGTCGACGGCAAGGTGGTCTTCATCGATGGCGGCGTGACGGGCGAGCGCGTCCTGTTCACGCGGCGGCGAAGCCGCGGCAATTTCGACCTGGGGACGGTGACGCAGGTGCTGCGCGCGAGCGCGCAGCGGACGGATCCGCGTTGCCGCTATTTCGGGACGTGCGGCGGCTGCGCGATGCAGCACGTCGAGGCGCGGGCGCAGGTCGCGGCGAAGCAGCGCGTGCTCGAGGACAACCTCGCGCGGCTGGGCAAGGTCACTGCCGAGCAGGTTCTTCCGCCGGTCTTGGGGCCCTCGTGGCGCTATCGCAATCGCGCGCGCCTGTCGGTGCACTACGTGGCGAAGAAGGGCGGCGTCCTCGTGGGATTCCACGAGCGGCGCTCGAGCTTCGTCGCGGACACGATGTCCTGCGAGGTGATGCCCGCGCACGTGTCGGGGATGATCCCGGCGCTTCGCGAGATGTTCACGTCGATGACGCTCCGCGACCGCATTCCGCAAATCGAGGTGGCGGTGGGCGACGCGGTCACGGTCTTCGTGCTGCGGCACCTGGAGCCGATCCCCGACGACGATGCGGCGAAGCTTCGCGCGTTCGCCGACGAGCACGGCATCCAATGGTGGCTGCAGCCCAAGGGACCCGATACCGCGTACCCCTGGTATCCGGTTGAAGCGCCGGCGCTCGACTACAAGCTGCCGGAGTTCGGATTATCGCTTCGCTATCGTCCGACGGAATTCACGCAGGTGAACGCGGGGGTGAATGCCGTGCTCGTGCGCCGCGCGGTGGACATGCTCGATGCGAAGCCCGGCGAGCGCGTGGGCGACCTTTTCTGCGGGCTCGGCAATTTCACGCTGGCGATCGCATCGCGAGGCGTGGATGTGGTGGGAATGGAGGGGGCGCCGTCGCTCGTGGAACGCGCGCGCGAGAACGCGAAGCTGAACGGCCTGGAGTCGCGGGCCTCGTTCATCGCGTACGACCTTTACGCGGATGCGCCTGGCGCGCTGCAGAAGCTGGGCCGAGTGGACAAGCTGCTCATCGATCCGCCCCGCGATGGAGCGCTCGAGATCTGCAAGGAGATTGGCGACGATGGCCCGTCACGCATCGTCTACGTTTCATGCAGCCCCGGGACGCTTGCGCGGGACGCGGGCGTGCTCGTGAACGTGAAAGGCTACCGCCTGCTCGCGGCCGGTGTGGTGAACATGTTCCCCCACACCGGACACGTGGAATCCATCGCGCTCTTCAGCCGCTAGCGGTTGCTCCCGCCGAAGATGCCGAGGAGCGACAGCAGGTTCACGAAGATGTTGTAGACGTCGAGGTACAGGGCCAGCGTCGCGCTGATGTAGTTGGTCTCGCCGCCCGTCACGATGCGGTTCACGTCGAAGAGCAGGTAGGCCGAAAAGATCCCGATCGCGATGAGCGAGATCGCGATCATCATCGCCGGAAGCTGCAGGAAGATGTTCGCGAACGACGCGAGTATCAGCATGATCAATCCGACGAACAGGAACTTGCCCATCCCGGACAGATCGCGCTTGATCGTCGTGGCAAGTGTCGCCATGGCCGTGAAGATGACCGCGGTGCCGCCGAAGGCGAGCGCGATGAGGCTGGCACCATTCGCCATTCCGAGCACCACGCCCAGCATCTGCGAGAGCATGAGGCCCATGAAGAACGTGAACGCGAGCAGCAGCGCCACGCCCCAGCCGCTGTTGCGCGTCTTCTGGATGCCGTAGATGAATCCGAAGGCGATCGCGAGGAACAGGATGAAGCTCAGTCCGCGATTCGCTTTCGCGAAAAGATCGAAATGGATCTGCAAGCCGGTCCATGCGCCGATGATCGTCGGCACCATCGACAGCGCGAGCAGGGCATACGTGTTGCGCAGCACCCGGTTCTGGGCGAGCGCGGACGTCGTTGACGCCGTTTGTCCCGGCGCCATCAGCGGGGTTTCGGGTTGCATTTGGTTGTCCTTGCCAGTGGTGGCGGCCTGGAGTGGCCGCCTTGTTAGAGTATGGCACGAAAGGGTCCGTTTCAAGGCCCCCACCAAGGCATCGAAAACCCTTTAAAATCAGAGGCTAGGAGGGTTGGCCGAGCGGTTGAAGGCACCGGTCTTGCCGCTCGCCGCTTCATGGCGAGCGTGGGGCGCACTAACCCTCAGGTTACGTGCGCACCAAAACCGGCAGTAGAAGCGAAGTAGTGGGTTACCAGTTTTTCAGCGGAAGGTTGGCCGAGCGGTTGAAGGCACCGGTCTTGAAAACCGGCAGGGGTGAAAACCTCTCGTGAGTTCGAATCTCACACCTTCCGCCAAGTACCTGAAATCCCATTCTGAGGCTGGCGGGCACCGCGTCATCGACACACCTGGGTCGACGGGTTGTAGCAAGCCTCACGCGCGTACACTTCGATTCTGGGCGCTCGCCCGGGAAGGGCCGCGCCTTCATGAACTCGATTGACTCGAAAGTCCAAGCTCGCGTCGCTGCGAGCGTGGCAGCGGCGCGTTTGGAGCTGGAAACTCGAATGGATGCAATGGGCCTCACCCGAGCTGGGGGCTGGAGCATTCTCGAGCGGGTCATCGATTCACGGGGTGGTTCCGTCTGGACTTTCCTACCCGTGCACGCCAAAGGGGAGCTGCCACCCGACGGACTCGGTGCCTCGATTTCGATCGATGGCGACGGCAGGATCCGCGAGTAGCACCCGGCATGGATGGCGGCATCGTTACAGCTCGCACGCGGCGCGCGCGTTAGCGGCCTCACTCCGCGAGTTGCGGCGCAGCGTCGCGTACATGGCCTTCTATCTACTGGCAAAAATCTCACACCCTCCGCCAAATCGCCGGATATGATGTGCGCTGCAGAACAGTACCGCATCGCAAAAAACAACTAAAGGGAGCGCACACAAAATGCTCGCACGAGCGATCTCGCTGCTGATCCTGTTCCTGGCCCTTTCCGTCCCGGCCGCCGCCCAGACGATCTACGGGTCGGTCTACACCGGCGCCGCGGGGCCCGCTTCCCTCTACCGAATCAATGCGAGTACCGGCGCCGCGACGCTCATAGGGCCCATCGGGTTCAACCGCGTGAGCGCGATGGCGTTCGTGGGGCAGACTCTCTACGGGACGGCTTCGAACGGTGCCGATTCCGTGCTGATCACGATCGACACGGCGACGGGCGCCGGCACCCTGATCGGTGCCTTCGGAGTCGCTGAGAACGCCACGACCGACATGGCCGTGCGCGCGGACGGAACGATCTTCACGTTCACCGACGGCAACGTCTACACGGTCAACAAGTCGACCGGCGCGGCCACGCTCGTGGGAACGGGGTCCTTTTCCTTTTCCGGCAACGCGCTCACATTCGCCGGGCCCAGCCTGCTCCTCGCCAACACCAACACGGTTGGCGGTCCCGCGGGCACGCTGCAGCGGGTGAGTCAAACGAACGCCGCGCTCACCGTCGTCGCGCCGCTCACCTACGGCGCGGGTTTCACCGTGGCCTCGGGTCCGCGGCCGGCGGCGATGAACTACTCGGCCGCGAAGGGGACGATCTACGCGTCGATCTTCCAGGGCTTCCCGGTGACGAATACGTTCCTCGCCACCATCGATCCTTTGTCGGGGCAGGTGACGATGATCGGCGCGACGATCAACAACCTCGACGGCCTCGCGGTCCTCGATCCGGAGGCGATCCCTGCGACGGGAGACGCCGCGCTCATCGTCGTGGCGGCGTTGCTGCTCATGCTGGGGATGCTGGCCATCGGCCGGCGCCGTTCTCTTTCGGAGGCGGGTTAGCCTCACACCTTCCGCCAGTAAATGCGGCAGCGGCGTCGAGACAACTGGGCTGCCTCGTGATAACGTCCGCAAATCAAAAAAGGGGATACGAGAAATGCGCACGCTCCCGGGATGGCTCGCCGCCGTCGGTCTTTTCTTCTCGCTTACTGCAAACGCCGCAGTGACCATCTATGGTTCGGCCTATGTCGGGGGCGGTGGCGCTTCGACGCTCTACAGCATCAACCCGTCCACGGGAGCCGCGACGGTTATCGGTCCCATTGGATTTCCCCAGGTCGGGGCGATGGACCTATCCCCGAGCGGCGTCCTGTTCGGGATGTCGCCCGGCACGCTGATCACGATCAATAGGACGACGGGAGTAGGAACGGCTGTCGGCCCAACCGGACTTGGGTCCTTCCAGGACCTTGCGTTCAGGTCCGACGGCACGCTTTTCGGCTACAGCCAAGGAGACATCTACACGATTAATACCACCACGGGCGCCGCCACGTTGATCGGAAATACCGGGGGCTTTCCCGACGGGAATGCAATCGCGTTCAATGGACCCACTCTCTACCTGGGCAATACCAACGGGGGAGCGCAGGGTTCGTTGCAGTCGGTCAACACGACGACGGCCGCGGTGACCGTCGTGGCTCCGTTCTCCTATGGCGCTGGGTTCACTCCAGCGAACCAGGATCGTCCTGGCGGAATGAAATTCGATCGGACGACCGGGACCCTTTACGCTGCCGTCATCGAGGGAAGCACGCATCCGGCAACGGGACGCTTCCTGGGAATCATCGACCCCACGACCGGCGCCGTGACCGACGTGGGACCCACAATCGCAGGCCTGGATGCGATCGCGCTCCTGTCCTCGCCCGTAGGCGGCGTGCCGACGCTGTCCGACGAGTTGCTGCTCGTTCTTGCGGCGCTGGCGCTCTGCCTGGGGTTCAGCCGCCTCAACGCCGCACCTGCCGCCTAGAACTCCGTCCACTCCTCGTTGCCCGCGTTGGCGACGAGCGCCATGCGTGTGGGAGTCGCCATCATCTGCGGTTCGACGCGCTCGGTTTCTTCCGCGACGTGTCCCTCCCGGAGCTTGAACACTGCCACCGCTTCAGTCATTTCCCCGGCGAGGATGCGAAGCTGCTCGGAGGCGGCCGTCGATTCCTCGACGAGCGCGGCGTTCTGTTGCGTGACCTTGTCGAGCTGGCTCACGGAGCCGTGCGTCTGCGCGATGCCCGCGCTCTGTTCCGTCGTCGCGGTCGCGATCTCGCCGATCAATTGCGAGACGCGATTCACGCTCGCCACGATTTCCACCATCGTCTCGCCCGCGCCACCGGCGAGCTTGGCGCCGGTGTTCGCGCGCTGCACCGACTCGGCGATGAGTCCCTTGATCTCGCGCGCCGCATCGGCGGAGCGCTGCGCGAGGCTGCGCACCTCGGCGGCGACGACCGCGAAGCCGCGGCCCTGGTCGCCGGCGCGCGCCGCTTCCACGGCGGCGTTCAACGCGAGGATGTTCGTCTGGAATGCGATCGAGTCGATGAGGCCGGTGATTTCGCCGATCTTGCGCGAGCTCGCCTGGATGCCTTCCATCGTCTTCACGACTTCGCCCACCGCTTCGCCGCCCCGCTGGGCGACCATGACCGCGGAGGCCGCCACTTCGTGCGCCTTGCCGGCGTTCTGCGCGTTCTGCCCGACGGTGGCGGTCATCTCCTCGATGGAGGCGGCGGTCTCCTCGAGGTTCGAAGCTTGTTCTTCGGTGCGTGCGGAAAGATCCGTGTTGCCCGCGGCGATCTCGGTGGCGGCGGTGCTCACCGATTCGGCGGTCTCGCGCACCTTGCCCGCGATGCGCTGCAGGCTTTCCTGCATGTCGCGAAGCGCCACCATCATCTCGGCCACTTCGTCGCGGCCGGCGACTTTCAGTTGTTCGGTGAGGTCGCCCGCGGCGATGCGCACGCAGCTTTCGCGTGCCACGCGGATGCGGCCGGCGATCGAGCCGGCTGCGGAAGCTGCCGCGAGGAGCGAGGCGCCGAAGCCCACGACCAGCAGGATGATCATCATCACGCGCGCGTTGCGCACTTCTTCATCGGCCGAGACGCGCGCGGCTGCTAGCTCGCGCTGCTCGATATCGACGAACTGGTGGACGGATTCGAGGTAGGACTTCACGAGGGGCTGCAGGCCGCGGTTGAGGTCGCTGCGAACGTCGTCGCCGGCTTCCTTGCCTTCGATCAGCAGCTGGCGGCTGTCGCGATACTGGGCGCGGTGCTCGGCGATCGATTGCAGCGCGCTCCTGTCTTCATCGGTCGAGGCGAGGGCCACGATCTGCTCCTGGTCCGCGGTGATCTGCCTGGAGGTAGCCTCGATATCGCGCTTGAGGGTCCCGATCAACTGCGGATCGTCGATGAGCAGCAGGTCGTTGGTACGCGCCGCGTTGAGCGAGATTCCCGCTTCCCAGCGCTGCGCGATGGAAAGACGCGTCGCGTGCACGCCCACCAGCCGGTCCACGGTGGCGCCCAGGCCATCGAGCTTCCAGATGCCCGCCACGGTGCCCACGGCCGTGAGGCCGAACACCAGCAGGAACCCCATCGTGAGACGGGTCCGGATCTTCATTTGCTCGAGCACGCTTGCGACCGACATGAATCCCCCTTTGGATTAGGTTCGCACGATACCGGATGACGCTTGCGTCGGCCATCGTCTGGAGGACCCAGTACTTTCGGCTGGGTCTAGAATGTTTTCATGCCCCCGACGAAGAAAGCTTCACGCAAGAACGCGTGCCGGGCGGACCGCGCGAGCGTCGGGCGCGGTTGCCGCAAGGACGTGCCACGCACCGCGCATGCGGCATGGAAGGCCCCGAAGGGGCGCCGCGACCCGGTCTCGATCCTCGAGGAGTCCAACAAGGGCCGCGTCGAGAGCCTCATCCCGATCCGCTACGGCCGCATGGCGAAGAGCCCGTTCGCGTTCCTGCGCGGCTCCGCGGCGGTCATGGCGAGCGATCTGTCGGGCACGCCGGTCACGGGGATCGTCACGCAGCTCTGCGGCGATTGCCACCTCTCCAACTTCGGCCTCTTCGCAACGCCCGAGCGCCACCTCGTCTTCGACCTGAACGACTTCGACGAGACGCTTCCGGGCCCGTGGGAGTGGGATGTGAAGCGCCTCGCGACTAGCTTCGTCGTGGCCGCGCGAGGGAACAATTTCTCCGAGGTCCAGGCGAAGGAATTCGCGCTGCGGGTCCTGGGCGCTTACCGCCGCCACATCCGCGAGTGCGCCACGATGGCGCCGATGGACGTGTGGTACCAGCGGATGGAATGGCAGACTGTGATCGAGGGGATGCAGGACCCGAAGGCACGCAAGGTCGCCGAGCAGATGCAGGCCGCGGCGCGAAAGCGCGTGATCGAGCATCTCTTCCCGAAGATCGCGAAATCCGAAGCGGGCCACTTCCGCCTGGTCGACGAGCCGCCGATGCTGTTCCACGTGCCCGAAGAGGACATGGGCGAACGCATCCGGTATGCGCTCGCGGAATACCGCTTGACGCTTGCCGACGATCGCCGGGTGCTCGTCGATCGCTACCACCTCGTGGATTTCGCGGTGAAGGTCGTGGGCGTGGGAAGCGTGGGCACGCGCTGCTACATCATGCTGCTCATGTCGGTGGACAACGATCCGATGATCCTCCAGGTGAAGGAAGCGCGCCGGTCGGTGCTCGAGCCCTACACGCAGAAGAGCCGCTACGAGAACCAGGGCGAGCGCGTGGTCGTGGGCCAACGGCTCATGCAGTCGTCGAGCGACATCTTCCTGGGTTGGGTGCGAGGCAAGCGCGGCTTCGATTTCTACGTGCGGCAATTGCGGGACATGAAGTTCTCCGCGCCGCTCGAGCGCGGCACGGCCGAGCTTTTCGTCCGCTACGCGGATCTTTGCGGGTGGACGCTCGCGCGCGCCCACGCGAAAGCGGGCGACGCCGCGGCGATCAGCGGATACCTCGGCAAGAGCGACCGTTTCGACCAGGCGACGGCGAAGTTCGCGGCGGCATACGCGGACCAGACCGAGCGTGACCACGAGGCGCTCGTGAGGGCGATCCGGTCCGGGCGCCTGGAGAGCCTCTCGGAAGAGTAGCGCGCCGGCGATGGTAAAGCTCGATCCCAAGGTCGCGCGCAGGCTCGACCAGGTCGTCGGCAACCGCTTCGACGAGGACGCGGGTCATCCCGCGCGACGATGGCGCAAGGCGCTCCTGAAGTGGGTGGTGGCGGCGGCCTGCGCAGTGGGCGCGGCCTCGCTGATTGTCTATACGATCGAATCGCACCGCTTGCCCCCCGCGGCGCAGGCACCGGCCCCGAAGCCAGTGACGGTGCATATCGTCCCCGCTACGCCGCCCTGAGCGACCTCAGGTGCGCGCTGCCCACTTCGTAGGCGGCGCGACGGCCCTTGAGCTCGAGGCGCAGGCGATCGGCATGGGTCGTGAGCTCCTCGGGGGCGTCGACGACCTGGGCGAGGTTCTCCTCCATCTCGCGCAGGGTCTCCATGAGCTGCGCGATCCGCGCGCGGTGCACCTCGATCTCGATTTCGAGCATCTTGCGTTGATAGTTGTCCATGGCGGTTACCCACTTTGCATCGACACCCCCAGTGTTCGCCAACGCCATCCCGGAGTCTGTGCAAAAGCTCACAGGCGGGGGCGAGCGAAAAT
>JBAQKF010000022.1:0-1524 GCA_049300695.1 Usitatibacter sp. | reverse complement strand
TTCCTGGTCCCCCGCCGCGACCTCGTGGTGAGCGAGGAATTGATCGAGCAGGCGGAGGAGGAAGAAAGCGGGATAATGTAGGGGGCACCGGAGCGACGCGGGCCCAATCACGGTGTCATCGCCCGCGAAGGCGGGCGATCCAGTACGCCGCGGCTTCTCGGCTCAATCACAACTTTCTCTGGAATACTGGATCACCCGCTTTCGCGGATGACGACACCGGAGGTTGGGCGGACATCGCGCCTCCATCCCTTGCCCTCTACCCCCCGACCATCTTCAGCCACTCATCCTCGGTCAGCACTTCGACGCCGTGCTTCTTGGCTTCCGCAAGCTTCGAGCCGGCGCCGGGGCCGGCGACCACGTAATCGGTCTTCTTCGACACCGAGCCCGCCGCCTTGGCGCCCAGCCGTTCGGCCATCGCCTTGGCTTCGTCGCGGGTCATCTTTTCCAGTGATCCGGTGAAGACCACGGTCTTGCCCGCGACCTTCGAATTGCTCTTCGGCTTTTCGGCATCGAGGACGGTGACTTCCTTTGTCAGCCGCTCGACAATCCCGCGATTGTGGCTCTCGCCGAAATAGGCCTTGATGCTGGCGATCACGGCGTCGCCGATCTGATCGAGCGCATCCATCTCGGCGATGGTCTCCTCGTCATCGTGAGCGACTTTGAGGCAGGCGTCGTGGAATGCCTGCCAGGAGCCGTAGCCGCGCGCCAGCGCCAGCGCGGTGGTCTCGCCGACATGGCGCATGCCGAGCGCAAAGATAAAACGCTCCAGCGAAATGCGCCGCCGCTCCGCGATGGCAGAAAACAGATTGCGCACCGAGGTCTGGCCGTAGCCTTCGATGTCCTCCAGCTTGATCTTCGCGTTGCGCTTTTCCAGCGTGAAGATATCGGCGGGCTCCCTCACCCATTCGCTCTCGTAGAAGAACTCGATCTGCTTCTCGCCGAGCCCCTCGATATCGAAGGCGCGGCGCGAGGCGAACAGTTTCAGGTGCTCGATCTTCTGGTACGGACAGGCGAACTCGCCGGAGCAGCGGGCGCGGGCGCCCTCCTCGCCGGTTGCGGTCTCCTCGCGCACCACGTCGGTATGCAGCGGGCACGGGCATTTCTTCGGAAAGTGATAGGGCTTTGCGTCCTTTGGCCGCTTGTCGATCACGACGTCGACCACCTGCGGAATCACGTCGCCGGCGCGCTGGACGACGACGGTGTCGCCAATCCTGATGTCGCGGCCCTCGCGCAATTGCTCGCCGTCGCCGCCGATGCCCTTGATGTAGTCCTCATTGTGCAGCGTGACGTTCTGCACGATCACGCCGCCGACGCCGATCGGCTCGAGCTTGCCGACCGGCGTGAACGAGCCGGTGCGCCCGACCTGGATCTCGATATCGCGCAGCACCGTCACGGCACGCTCGGCCGGGAATTTGTGCGCGATCGCCCAGCGCGGCGTGCGCGACACGAAGCCGAGGCGTTCCTGCCAGTCGAGGCGGTCGACCTTGTAGACGACGCCGTCGATGTCGTAATCGAGTTTTGCGC
>JBAQKF010000021.1:0-87956 GCA_049300695.1 Usitatibacter sp. | reverse complement strand
GTTGTCGGGCCCGGAAGATTTCTTCATGCGCCGCTTCGCCTTCGAGTTCTACCCGAAGGGACTCGGGTTTCCCGAGATGGCCGTGCCCGCCGCGCCGCAGGGGCTTGCCCAGGCGAGCGTGGCGACGTTCTCCATCGACGATGCGGACACGACGGAGATCGATGATGCTTTCTCGCTGGAAGCGATCGCGGGCGGCAAGCTTCGCGTGGGCGTGCACATCGCGGCGCCCGCGCTCTGGTTCGCGCGCGGCGATCCCCTCGAGGAAATCGCCCGCGAACGCCTGTGCACGGCGTATTTCCCCGGGGGCAAGGTCACGATGCTTCCGCCCTCGACGGTGGAGCACGCCACGCTCGCCCAGGGCCGCCGCGTGCCCGCCGCGTCGCTCTACCTCACCGTGGACGCCGAGACCTTCGCCATCGAGGGCGCAGACTCGCGCCTCGAATGGATCGACGTGGCCGACAACCTTCGCATCGGCGAAGTGGGCACGCGCTTGAACGACGAGAGTGTCGCGGCCGGCAATGTCGAAGGTCCCCACGGGCCCGAACTTTTTGCGCTCTGGCGTCTCGCGCGTTCGCTGAAGGCCGCGCGCGGCGCGGCCGAGGAGCGCGTCGACAGGCCCGACTACAACATCAAGGTCGACGCGGGGCGCGTCACGATCGAGCCGCGCAGGCGCGGAACGCCCGTGGACACCGTCGTCGCCGAGCTGATGATCCACGTGAACGCCACGTGGGGAAAACTCCTCGCCGACCGGGGCTTCGATGCGATCTACCGGAACCAGAAGGGCGGCAAGACGCGCATGGAAGTCGAGCCCGGGGCCCACGAATGGCTGGGCGTGTCGCACTACGCCTGGGCGAGCTCGCCGCTGCGGCGATTCAGCGACCTCGCCAACCAGCGGCAGCTCGCCGCCTCGTTGCGCGGTGAAGCGCCAGCGTACTCGCGCGACGAGCTCTTGGCCGCGGCGCGCGATTTCGAGGCCGCCCACGACGCGTACGCCGAGCACCAGCGGCTGCTCGAGCGCTACTGGTGCGTTCGATACCTGGTGCAGGAGCGCATCGAGTCGGCCGAGGCCACGGTGGTGCGCGACGAGTTGGTGCGCATCGAGGGAATGCCGCTCGTCTGCAAGGCGATAGGCCTTCCGGCCGCCGTCCCGGGCGAGCGCCTGCGCGTGGCATTCGGCGAAGTCGATCTCTGGGAAGCGAACGTTCTCGCGCGCTTCGCGGGAAAATGACCGTACAATTCCTGTTCATGACGAGCCGCAATCGACCTTGGTAGTGCCTGCCGGATGCAGTTGAGGCAGCCCTCCCCCGACGCCCTCGTCTCCTTCTCGGACTTTTTGCTCGAACGATTCGGGCTCGTCGCCTCGATGCAGGTGGCGCTCGTCGCCTCGATCGCGATCCACTTCCTCGTCCTGGTGGGTGTGGGTTTCACGTTGATCCGGGCGTTCGGGAACGACGAGCCGCACAACGTGATGGACGTGGTGCTCGTGAATTCGAAGAGTGCCACCAGGCCCGCCAAGGCCGACGCCCTCGCCCAGGCGAATCTCGACGGCGGCGGCAACACCGACGAGAAGCTGCGCGCGAAAAGCCCGCTCCCGGCCCTCGCGGCGCGCGATCCCAGCCCGGAGCTTCGCGCCGCGGAAGCGCGCCGCATGCAGCTCGAGCTGGAAGCCAAGCAGCTCATGACGACGATCAAGTCGAAGGCTGCCGTGGCGCAACCCTCGGAATCGCCGCAGGACAACCCCACGAAGGGCAGCGCGGAAGCTCGGGACTTGGTCGACAAGAGCCTGGAGATCGCGGCCCTCGAGGCCCAGATCGCCCGCGAGCACCAGGCCTACCAGCAGCGCCCGAAGAAGAAGTTCGTGGGCGCCCGCACCTCCGAGTACCGCTTCGCGCAATACATCGACAACTTCCGCGTGAAGATCGAGCGGATCGGCACGCTCAACTATCCCGAGGAAGCGCGCATGCGCAAGATCTACGCCTCGCTCCAGCTCACGGTGGGCATCAGGGCCGACGGCGAGGTCGAGTCGATCGAGGTGAACCGCTCCTCCGGATACAAGTTCCTCGACCAGGCCGCCGTCCGGATCGTGAGGCTCGCCGCGCCCTTCGAGCCCTTCTCGGTGGACATCCACAGGGACACGGACATTCTCTACATCACGCGCACGTGGATGTTCACCAAGTCCGACCAGGTGGTCTCGGAATAGGGCGCATTTGAGCCGGAGGGCGCGAAGGTTTAAAATGGACGTCCGGTGGCCAATGCAAACGATCAACCTCACCAGCCACTTCCTCATCGCCATGCCGGCGATGTCGGACCCGAATTTTTCCCGGACTCTCACCTTCGTCTGCGAGCACAACGAGCGCGGAGCGCTTGGCATCGTCGTGAATCGCCCGATCGACGTGACGCTCGAGGCGCTTTTCCGCCAGGTGGAGATCCCGCTCGAGGACTCTCCGCTCGCCGGGCAGCCGGTCTTCTACGGCGGTCCGGTGCAGTTCGACCACGGCTTCGTGCTGCATCGCCCGGTGGGCCAGTGGAAATCGACGCTGCCCGTGGGCGAGATCGGCCTCACGACCTCCCGCGACATCCTGGAAGCCATGGCCAGGGGCGGCGGCCCGCGGGAGCAGCTGGTGGCGCTGGGCTATGCGGGTTGGGCACCGGGCCAGCTCGAAGACGAGATCCAGAAGAACGGCTGGCTTACGGTGCGCGCGGACCTCGACCTCATCTTCAACGTGCCGCCCGAGGGCCGCTACGACGCGGCGATGCACACCCTGGGCATCACGGCCGCCAACCTTTCCGAGGAGGCGGGTCACGCGTGATGGCGGTCTCGGGAACGGTCCTCGGCTTCGACTACGGCGCGAAGCGCGTGGGCATCGCCGTAGGCGAGACTTCGACCGGCATCGCCAATCCGCTGGGCGCGATCGAGGCCGAGGCGAACGAAGCGCGCTTCGCCGCGATCGACCGCTACGTGAACGAATGGCACCCGGTGGCGTTCGTTGTCGGCCAGCCCCGACACTCGGACGGCTCGGAGCACGCGGTCGCGAAGCTCGCCGGCAAATTCGCGCGGCGCCTCGCGGGACGCTACAAGCTGGAGGTCGTGCTGGTCGACGAGACGCTCACGTCGGCGACGGCCGAATCGCAACTTCGCGAGACTCGCACGCGCGCAAAGCGCAAATCGGACGTGGACGCGCTTGCCGCCGCCATCATCCTGCAAAGCTTCCTCGACCAGCCGGAGGGCCATGAGCGCCTCGCTCCCTGATCCCGAAAAGCTAGTGGCCGAGATGGCCGAGAAGATGCGCGGCCAGCTCGCCAAGGACGCCGCGCTCGTGGGCATCTACACGGGCGGCGCGTGGGTCGCCGAGCGGTTGAATCGCCTGCTCATGCCCGGCGCGCCGCTGGGCCTGCTCGCCGTCACGCTGCATCGCGACGACTTCGGACGCATCGGATTGCATCGCGAATCGCGCCGCAGCCAGATCCCGTTCCCGGTCGACGGGCGCGAGATCGTGCTGGTGGACGATGTACTGCACACCGGGCGCACCATCCGCGCGGCGTTGAACGAGCTCTTCGATTTCGGGCGGCCCCGCGCCGTGCGCCTGGCGATCCTCGCAGATCGCGGCGGCCGCGAGCTGCCGGTGTCCGCCGACTTCCTCGGCGCGAGGATCGAGGTCGGCGCCGACGAGGACCTGGTGCTCTCCAACGACAACGGAAAGCTCCGGCTTGCCGCGGTGAAGCGACCCGAATGAGCCCGATGACGCGATCGAACCTGCAGGTGGGTGCCGATGGGCGCCTCAAGCACCTGCTCACGACCGAGGGGCTTTCCGCGGAATTGATCCGGCATATCCTCGACACGGCCGACCAGTTCGTCTCGGTGGGAGAGCGCGACGTGAAGAAGGTGCCGCTGCTTCGCGGCAAGACGATCTTCAACGTGTTCTTCGAGAATTCGACGCGCACTCGCACGACATTCGAGATCGCCGCCAAGCGATTGTCGGCCGACGTGATCAACCTGAACGTGGGCGCCTCGTCCACCAACAAGGGCGAGACGCTGCTCGACACGGTGTGGAACCTCCAGGCGATGGACGCCGACATGTTCGTCGTCCGCCACTCGCAATCGGGCGCGCCGCACCTCATCGCGCGGCACGTGAAGCCGGGCGTGGCCGTCATCAACGCGGGCGACGGGCGGCACGCCCACCCGACGCAAGGCCTGCTAGACGTGTACACCATCCGCCACTACAAGAAGGATTTCTCGGCGCTCACGGTGGCGATCGTGGGCGACGTGCTGCACTCGCGGGTCGCGCGCTCCCAGATCCACGCGCTGAAGACGCTCGGCGTGCCGGAGCTTCGCGTGATCGGGCCGAGGACGCTCATTCCCGCCGCGATCGAGCGCCTCGGCGTGCGCGTCTTCACCGACATGGCCAAGGGGCTGGAGGGCTGCGACGTCGTGATCATGCTGCGCCTGCAGAACGAGCGCATGAACGGCGCGTTGCTGCCCTCGGCCGGTGAGTTCTACAAGTGCTATGGCCTCACCAGCGAAAAGCTCGCGCTCGCCAAGCCCGACGCGATCGTGATGCACCCGGGGCCGATGAACCGCGGCGTGGAGATCGATTCGCCGGTAGCCGACGGCTCGCAGAGCGTGATCCTGCCGCAGGTCACCTTCGGGATCGCCGTGCGCATGGCGGTCATGTCGATGCTGGGGTCCGCATGAAGACCGAGATTCGCGGCGCTCGCGTGATCGACCCGGCCTCGGGCCGCGACGAGAAGGCCTCGATCTTCATCGAGGCGGGCAAGGTCGCCGCGATCGGCAAGGCGCCGGCCTCCTTCAAGGCCGACGAGACGATCGACGCGAGCGGGCTCGTCGCCTGCCCCGGCCTCGTGGACCTGTCGGCGCGCCTTCGTGAACCGGGATTCGAATACAAGGCCACGCTCGAATCCGAGATGCGCGCGGCCGCGGCGGGAGGCGTGACCACGCTCGCGTGCCCGCCCGATACCGATCCGCCGCTGGACGAGCCGGGTCTCGTTGAAATGCTGAAGCGCCGCGCGGCGAGCCTCGATTGCGCTCGCGTGCATCCGCTCGGCGCGCTCACGGTGGGACTCAAGGGCGCAAGGCTTGCCGAGATGGCCGAGCTCACGGACGCGGGCTGCGTCGGATTCTTCCAGGCCAACGCGCCGCTTCCGGAGCTCTCCACGCTGCTGCAGGCGATGCGCTACGCCGCGACCTTCGGATACACGGTGTGGCTTCGCCCGCAGGATGCCTCCCTCGCGGACGGCGGCGTGGCGCACGAAGGCGAAGTCGCGACCCGGCTGGGTCTCGCCGCGATTCCCGTGATCGCGGAAACGGTCGCGTTGCGCACGATCATCGAGCTTGCCGCGGCGACCGGGGCTCGCGTCCACGTGGCGCGCTTGTCGAGCGCCGCGGGCGTGGCTCTTGTGGCGGAGGCCAAGTCGAAGGGGGCGGCGATCACCTGCGACGTCGCCGTCCATCACCTTCACCTTTGCGACCGGGACATCGGCGACTTCGACCCGCAGTGCAACTTTTCGCCGCCGCTTCGCGATCCGTCGGATCGCGACGGGCTTCGCCGCGGGCTCGCCCAGGGCGCGATCGACGCGGCCTGCTCGGATCACACGCCCATCGACGAGGACGCGAAGCAGGTTCCCTTCGCCGAGGCGGAGCCCGGCGCCACGGCGCTCGAACTGCTGCTGCCGCTCACGCTTCAATGGGGCCGGGAGATGAAGCTCGGCCTCGTGGAAACGCTCGGGGCCGTCACGCACCGCCCGGCGCGAATCCTGGGTGTGCCGTCGGGCACGCTGGCACCCGGAGCCCCTGCGGACATCTGCCTCTTCGATCCGGCGCGCTCCTGGGTCGTGCAGCCGCAATCGCTCGCGAGCCAGGGCAAGAACACGCCTTTCCTCGGGCTCGAGCTCACGGGGCGCGTCGTGCGGACGCTCTTCAACGGACGCACCGTCCACACGGCTTGATTCTCCTCGAAAGACTGCGATGTCCAACCCGCTTCTCGATTTCTCATCCCTTCCGCGATTCGCATCGATCCTCCCCGCGCATGTCGCGCCGGCGACTGATGAGCTGATCGCGAGCGGCCGCGCCACAATCGAGCGGCTTGCCGTGCTCGACTCGGCGCCGACGTGGGAGAACTTCGTCGAGCCGCTCGACGATGCGAACGAGAAGCTCGCGCGGGCCTGGTCCGCGGTGTCGCACATGAACGCCGTGGTGAATACGCCCGAGTTTCGCGAGGCGTACAACGCCGCGCTGCCGAAGGTCACCGAGTATTTCTCCGAGCAGGGGCAGGACCAGCGGCTCTATGCCGGATTCAAGTCGCTCGCCGGGACGCCGGGCTTCGAGTCGTGGCCCGCGGCGCGCCGCCGCCACGTGGAGCTGCAGTTGCGCGACTTCCGGCTTGGCGGCGCGGAGCTCCCCCCGCCGAAGAAGGCGCGCTTCCTCGAGATCCAGGCGGCGCTCGCGAAGCTCGGGGCGCGTTTCCAGGACAACGTCCTCGACGCGACCAACGCATTCGGCCTTTACGTGGACGACGCGTCGGAGCTCTCGGGAATCCCCGCCGATGTCCTGCAGACGGCGCACGAAGCCGCGGCGAACGAAGGCCGCCAGGGCTGGAAACTCACGCTTCACATGCCGTGCTACATGCCGGTGATGCAGTACGCCGACCACCACGGACTGCGCGAGCGCATGTATCGCGCGAACGTGACCCGCGCTTCGGAGTCCGGAAAGCCGGAGTGGGACAACACGCCGAACATGCGCCGCACCCTGGAGCTGCGCGCCGAGGCGGCCACGCTGCTGGGCTACGCGTCGTTCGCCGAGGTCTCGCTCGCCACGAAGATGGCCGCCACGCCGCGGGAAGCCCTTGCGTTCCTCGAGGATCTCGCGCGGCGCTCGAAGCCCTTCGCGGAGCGCGACATGGAGGAGCTTCGCTCATTCGCCCGCGAGGAGCTCGACATGGCCGATGTTCGCGCGAGCGACGTGGCCTACGTCGCGGAGAAATTGCGCCAGCGCCGTTACGCGTTTTCCGACCAGGAGGTGAAGCAGTACTTCCGCGAGGACGAGGTGCTCGCGGGCCTCTTCCGCCTCGTGGAGACGCTCTATGGCCTGTCGATCCGCCCGGGCCACGTCGAGGTCTGGCATCCCACGGTGCGCTTCCATGAGATCACGGACCGCACGGGGGCGCTCGTGGGCCAGTTCTACCTCGACCCCTACGCGCGGGAGAACAAGCGCGGCGGCGCATGGATGAACGACGTGGTCAACCGGCGGCGCCTCGGGTCGCGCGTGCAAACGCCGGTCGCTTTCCTCACGTGCAACTTCTCGGCGCCCGTCGGCGGCAAGCCGGCGCTCTTCACGCACCGGGAGGTGAGCACGCTCTTCCACGAGTTCGGCCACGGCTTGCACCAGCTGCTTACCCAGGTGGACGAGCTGGGCGTGTCCGGCATCCACGGCGTCGAGTGGGACGCGGTCGAGCTGCCCAGCCAGTTCATGGAGAATTTCTGCTGGGAGTGGGACGTGGTGGCACCGATGACGCTGCACGTCGACACGGGCGAGCGCATCCCCCGCGCCCTTTTCGACAAGATGGTCGACGCGAAGAACTACCAGAGCGGGGCGGGCTTCGTGCGCCAGCTCGAGTTCGCGATGTTCGACATGCGCCTGCACCACGAATTCGATCCCGCCAATGGCGACATGATGGCCCTGCTCGAGAAGGTGCGCGCCGAAGTGGCGGTGGTCCACCCGCCCGAGTACAACCGCTTCCCGCACCAGTTCTCCCACATCTTCGCCGGCGGATACGCGGCGGGCTACTACAGCTACAAGTGGGCCGAGGTCCTGTCGTCGGATGCCTACGGCGCCTTCGAGGAGGCCGGCGTCCTCAATCCCGAGGTCGGCGCGAAGTTCCGCCGGGAGGTCCTTGCCGCCGGAGGCAGCCGCCCGGCGCTCGAATCCTTCGTCGCGTTCCGCGGCCGCAAGCCTCAGATCGACGCGCTTCTGCGTCATAATGGAATGACGGCCGTCGCAGGCGGCTGAAACGGGGGATCCATGAAGTCGACGCAGATCGCACTGGCAATCCTGGCTGCCGCCTTCATCGCGCGTGCAGATGCCCAGACCACCGTGTACAAGTGGACCGACAAGGATGGCAAGGTGCATTTCTCCGACACCCTGCCCGATTCGAACGTGAACGCGACGCAGAAGACGATGGGTGGCGGCGACGCCCAGAATTCCAACCTGCCCGTCGCGACGCAGATGGCGATGCAACGCAACCCCGTCACGCTCTACGCGTCGTCCGACTGCGGCGGGTCGTGCACGACCGCGAGGGATCTATTGGAGAAGCGCGGCGTGCCGTACACCGAGCGCGATCCCCAGAAGAACGCGGGCGACCAGGATGCGTTGAAGAAGCTGGTGGGCGCGCTCTATGTCCCCGTGCTCGTGGTGGGCAGCGGCACCCCGATGAAGGGCTACCAGGAGGACGACTGGAACGCCGCGCTCGATTCCGCGGGTTACCCCCGCACGCGCCTGCCGGGCGAGGGGTCCATGCGCCGGCAGCCATCCCAATCGTCCGAGGCCGCGACGAAGTAACGATCAAAGGAACGGTTCGATGAAGGTCGCGACCTGGAACGTCAACTCGCTCCGGGTCCGCCTCCCGCACCTGGTCGATTGGCTCGGCGTGAAAGCCCCAGACGTGATGTGCCTGCAGGAAACGAAATGCGAAGACGCGACGTTCCCGGCCGAGGGGCTGCGCGCTGCCGGCTACGCGTCCGTGCACCTGGGGCAGCGCGGGTACAACGGCGTGGCGATTCTCTCGCGCGCCGAAGGCACCGCGGTGAGCCGCGGCATTCCCGGATTCCCCGACGAGCAAAGCCGGGTGATCGCCATGGATGTCGACAAAACGCGCATCGTGAGCGTTTATGTCCCCAATGGCCAAAGCGTGGGATCCGACAAGTACGAGTACAAGCTGCGCTGGCTCGAAGCTCTCGCCGGATGGCTCGGGCAGGAGCTCGTGGCGCATCCGCGTCTCGCGGTGCTGGGCGACTTCAACATCGCGCCGGAGGATCGTGACGTCTACGATCCGGCGGCATGGGCGGGACAGGTGCTGGCGAGCGAGCCCGAGCGCTCGGCGCTCCGCCGCCTCTTCGCGTTGGGCTTCACCGACTCCTTCCGCCTCTTCGAGCAGCCCGATCGGTCCTATACGTGGTGGGACTACCGGATGAATGCCTTCCGCCGCAAGATGGGATTGCGCATCGACCACGCGCTGCTCTCGCCCGGGCTCGCGAAGGATTGCCGCTCGTGCACCATCGACATCGAGCCGCGAAGGCTCGAGCGGCCGTCGGACCATGCGCCGGTCGTCTGCGAGATCGGGGCCTAGCGATGTCCGTGCAACCAGCCGCGAGCGCACACGAAGAAGAGGGTCGCATCGCGCGGCTGCGCGCCTACGGCGTGCTCGATCCGGACCAGCCGCTGCCCGCGCTCGACGAGCTGGTGCGGCGCGCCCAGGACGTGGCCTCGTTTCCCATGGCGTGGCTTTCGTTCTTCGACGGGCGTCGCGAGCGCCTGCGTGCCCGGGCCGGAATCTCTTTCGCTTACCTGCCCCGCGAGCAATCGTTCGCTTTCGGGTCCGAGGCGCCGCGCGGGCCGATCTTCATCGAGGACCTCGCCGCGACGGAGCATGCGACGCATCCGCTCGTGGCCTCCGGCCCCCAGGCGCGCTTCATCGGGATCCTCCCGCTCGCCGCACCCGATGGATTCGTCGTGGGCACGCTCACGGTGCTCGACGGCGTCGCGCGCTCGCTGGGCAGGGCCGAGCGCACCGCGCTGGGCAATATCGCGTCGCTCGCGATGGCGCGACTGGAAGCCGGACGCAACGACGCCCACGGCGCGGTGCGAGCGCTGCGCGGCCCCGTCGATCGCCTCGAGGACGAGACGCGCAAACGCCGGGCGGCCGAAGAGAGTCTCGCGCGGGAGCGGGAATTCTCTGAAGCGGTCCTGGACAGCCTCGCGGGCGCCTTCTTCCTCGTCTCGTCGGATGGCGTGATCCTGCGGTGGAACGCGGCGCTTTCCAGCGCGATCGGCTACACGAGCGCCGAGATCGGCACGATGCATCCGCTGGACTTCGTCTCGGAGCGCGACCGGCCCGCGATCGAGGCGGCGATGCGCGAGGTCTTCGACCAGGGCCGCGAGATGTCGCTCGAGGCCGAGATCCTCGATCGCGCGGGCAACGTCCGGCCCTACGCGGTGAGCGGCAAGCCGTTGCGAGTCGGCGAGCGCACGTACATGGTCGGCGTGGCGCGCGACATCACGCTGCGCAAACGCACCGAGCAGCAGATGCTCCGGGCCAAGGAGCGCCTCGACCTCGCGCTCACGGGCTCGCGCCTCGCGCTCTGGGACTGGGACCTTCGCAACAACAAGGTGTACTTCAACGAGAGCTGGTCGTCGCTGCTGGGCGGCGATCCGCGCGAATCCACCTTCACCGGCGACGAGGTCGCCGCCTGGAACCATCCCGAGGATCGCGCGATCTTCGAGGCCGCGCTCGCCAATGCCCTGAAGGGCGTGAGCGACGAATTCGATTGCGAGTACCGCGTTCCGAACGCTTCGGGCGAATGGATCTGGGTGCACTCGCGCGGCAAGGTGACGCAACGCGACGAATCGGGCCGCGCGCAGCGCATGACGGGGACGTCGCACAACGTCACGAAGCGCAAGCACGCGGAGGAACGCGCCGAATACCTCGCGACGCGCGACGCCCTCACGGGGCTGCCCAACCGCGTGCTGCTGCATGATCGATTGGAACAGGGAGTTTTCAACGCGGCGCGGCACCACACCGGTTTCGCGTTCATGTTCATCGACCTGGACCGGTTCAAGACGATCAACGACTCCCTGGGCCACCAGGTGGGCGACGAGCTCCTGAAGCGCGTGGCCCAGCGTCTCACCGCGTGCGTTCGTGCGACCGACACCGTGGCGCGGCTGGGTGGCGACGAGTTCGCGGTGATCCTCGAAAACCTCGGCGGCGACGACGATGAAGGCGCGCAGGAGGTGGCCGAGAAAATGATCGGCGCGATGGGCGCGCCGATGCTGATCGAGGGCCAGCACCTCTCGACCTCGTGCTCGATCGGGATCAGCCTCTATCCGAACGACGGCCGGGACAGCGCCACGCTCATGAAGAACGCCGACGTCGCGATGTACTACGCGAAGGACAAGGGGCGCAACAACTACCAGTTCTTCTCGGGCGACATGAATTCGCGGGCCCAGGAGCGGCTCTCTGTCGAGAACTACCTGCGCCTGGCGCTGCGACGCAACGAGCTCGCGCTGTATTTCCAGCCGCGCCTGAAGATCGACACGGGCGAGCTCGTCGGCGTGGAAGCACTCATCCGCTGGCAGCATCCGCGCCGCGGCCTGCTGATGCCCGAGCGCTTCATCGAGGTGGCCGAGGACTCGGGCCTCATCGTGCCCATCGGCGAATGGGTGCTCGAGCATGCGTGCGCGCACATTCACGCGTGGCAGCGCACGGTGAAGCCCGGATTGAAGCTCTCGGTGAACCTCGCGGTAGGCCAGATGATGGACGGCGAGCGCCTCTATCGCGCCGTCGAGGCCGCGGTCCGGCGCTCCGGCATCGAGCCCGAGACCCTGGAGCTCGAGCTCACCGAGTCGCACCTCATGCAGAACATCGCGGAGAAAGCGGCACTCCTCAATCGCCTCGGGGAGCTGGGCGTGGGGCTCGCGATCGACGATTTCGGCACGGGCTACTCGTCGCTGTCGTACCTGAAAGCGCTGCCCGTGGACTCGATCAAGATCGACAGCTCGTTCGTGCGCGACATCGGCAAGGACGCGAACGACGAGGCGATCATCCGCGCCATCGTCGCGATGGCGCACTCCCTGCACCTGTCCGTGGTGGCCGAGGGCGTGGAGACCGCCGCCCAGCTCACCGCCCTTCGTGAATTGGGCTGCGACGAATACCAGGGCTTCCTGGAAAGCCCCGCGCTGCCGGCGCCGGAGTTCGAGAAGCGCTACCGCCGCAGCTAGTCAGTCCTTCGTATCGATCTTCAGCTCCTGCACCTTGCGGGTGAGGGTGTTGCGCCCGATGCCAAGGAGCCCCGCCGCCTCGATCCGTCGCCCGCCGGTGTGCTGGAGCGCCTTCACGATGAGGGCCGTCTCGAATTCGCGCGTGAGCGGGTCGGCCACGCCCGATTCGCCGCGCGCGAGGCGGCTCGCCACCTCGCGCTCCAGCATGCGCCGCCAGTCGTTCTCGGTCGAGGCCGCCGCAGGGTCCCCACGCACTTCCGGCGGAAGGTCCTTCACGTCGACGACCTGGCCGGGCGCCATCACCGTGACCCAATGGCACACGTTCTCCAGCTGGCGCACGTTGCCGGGCCAGTCCTGCGAGGTGAGGAATTGCAGCGCCGCCTGCGTGAGGCGCTTGCCCTCGACGCCGAGATCCCGCGCGCTCTTCGCCAGGAAGTGGCGCGCCAGCGCGGCGATGTCGTCGCGGCGCTCGCGAAGCGCCGGAAGGCGAAGGCGAATCACGTTCAGCCGGTGGTACAGATCTTCGCGGAACAGCCCCTGCCGCACGCGAGTCTCGAGCTCCTGGTGCGTGGCCGCGATCACGCGCACGTTCGCCGCGAGCGGCGTGTGGCCTCCCACCCGGTAGAACTGGCCATCGGAGAGCACGCGAAGCAGGCGCGTCTGCAGGTCCGGCGGCATGTCGCCGATCTCGTCGAGGAAAAGCGTTCCGCCCTCGGCCTGTTCGAAGCGCCCGCGGCGCATGGCCTGCGCGCCGGTGAAGGCACCCCGCTCGTGGCCGAAGAGCTCGCTTTCGAGCAGGTCCTTCGGGATGGCCGCGGTGTTGATCGCGATGAACGCGCGGGCCGCGCGCGGGCTGTGGCGGTGCAGCGCGCGCGCCACCAGCTCCTTGCCGGTGCCCGATTCGCCGGTGATGAGCACCGTGGCGTGGGATTGCGACAGCCTGCCGATGGCGCGGAACACCTCCTGCATCGCGGGCGCCTGGCCCAGGATCTCCGGCGTTTCCTCTTCCTGGACGGGAACGTCGCCGTGGCGGCGGCTCTGCTCGAGGGCGCGGCGCACGAGCTCCACGGCGTGATCCACGTCGAACGGCTTCGGCAGGTATTCGAAGGCCCCACCCTGGAATGCCGCCACCGCGCTCTCGAGATCCGAGTAGGCGGTCATGATGATCACCGGCGTCGAGGGAAACTTCGCCTTCAGCTGCTGCATGAGGTCGAGTCCCGACAGGCCCGGCATCCGGATGTCGCTCACGACGACGTCCGGTGTCTCGCCCGGCAGCTGGTCGAGCGCTTCCTGCGCCGCGCCGAACGTCCGATGCGCGATCCCCTCGCGAGCGAGCGCCTTCTCGAACACCCAGCGGATGGAACGATCGTCGTCGATGATCCAGACGGGATTCACGGCTTCATGGCGGGCATTCATGTATCGTCCTTCGCGTCGCGAACGGGCAGCAGGATGGTGAAGCAGGTTTGGCCGGGTGTGCTATCGAACTCGATGATTCCCTGGTGCTGGCTCACGAAGCTTTGCGCGAGCGAAAGTCCGAGGCCCGTGCCGCCCTCGCGGCCGCTCACCAGCGGATAGAAGATCCGCTCGGCGATCTCGTCGGGCACTCCGGGGCCGTCGTCCTCGATGGATACGGCGATCGCGTAGCGGTGGCGGCAACGCGCGATCGTCACCTGGCGTGCGATGCGCGTGAGGAAGCGCACCTCGCCCTTGCCGGAGGTCGCCTGCGCGGCGTTGCGCGCGACGTTGAGCACCGCCTGGATCAGCTGCTCCTTGTCGCCCACCATGTCCGGCAGGCTCGCGTCGTAGTCGCGCTTGATCGACAGGCCCTCGGGGAATTCGGCGAGCAGCAACATGCGCACGCGCTCCATCACCTCGTGGATGTTGATTGGCGCCACGTGCGGAAGCCGGTTCGGGGTGAGCAGGCGGTTCATGAGCGACTGCAGGCGGTCGGTCTCCTTCACGATCACCTGCGTGAACTCGCGCAGCTCCGCGTCGGCGAGCTCGCGCTCCAGCAGCTGCGCCGCGCCGCGGATGCCGCCGAGGGGATTCTTGATCTCGTGCGCGAGGTTGCGGATCAGCTCCTTGTTGGCCTGCTGCTGCTCGAGGATCTTCGTTTCGCGGGCGATGCGCCGCTGTTGCTCGAATTCGCGCATCTCCAGGAGCAGGCGCCCCTCGCCCGTTTCCATCGGCGTCATGATGCAGGTCACATGAAGCACCTCGCCGCCGATCTCGAGCTCGACGTCGTGCTCGCTGAATCCGGCGTCCGAGGCGAGCGAGTGTTGCAGCCGCTCGATGAACTCCGCATTGCCCGGGAGCGCCTTGTCGAGCTCCACGCCGATGAAATGCTTGCGCCCGTGCGCGAGCAACGTCTCTGCGGCGGGGTTCGCATACGTCACGTGGAGTCCTTCGTCGAGCATCAGCACGGCGGTGGAAAGCAGCTCGAGACCCGCGTAAGGAGTCACGGCCTGCACCACGGGGAAAAAGCAATTAGCGCGCCAGCCGGAATGGCTGGCGCGTCGACAAAAAGGAGTTGCCGGAGCCTGGGACTGCTGCGCGAGGCTAGGGCTTCAGTGCGCCGAGCTCTTTCTTGAGCGCCTCGATGTTTTTCTCGTGCTCGGCTGCGGTGGCTTGCAGGCCGCGAATGCGTCCCGAGGCCTTGTCGATGTTGGCGCGCATCTCGGCCATTTGCACGGGCGAGGGATCCTGCGCCACCTGTGCCGTCTTCACCGCGGCGACCAGGGTCGGATTCGTTTGCTCCTGCGAGATCGAGTCGCGCACATCGGAGAGCGATTGCTCTTCGCGCGAAAGCTCGTCTTCGAGGATGCGGCGGCGATCGTTGTCCCGCCTCTTCTGCAATTGGGGCTCGACCGCGAGTGTCGCGGTCACGATGGGCTTCACATCGGACTTCACCACGTCGAGCCTGGCCACGTCGCCCTTCGGGGCATCGGCCTTCGAGGCCTCCGCGCGATCGATCGCGGGCACGATCTTCGGTGCCGGCACGCCGGGAACCTGCGTGAGGGGTTCGAGCTCGAGCACCACCGCGCCCTTCATCGGCTTGTTCGAATAGGTGACGTGCCCGTAGTCGTCCACGAACTTGTAGATCGTCGTCTGCGCGAATGCCTGCGTCGCAGCGACGGCAAAGCCCGCGATCCACACGATCTTCATGCCGTGCATCCCTTTGGAACTGCGGATGAACAGGATAGGCAGCGGTCATGAAAAAAGCAATGAGATCAATGAGATGGAGGTGCCGGGACGCAATAGGTTGTGGTTGGGAGGGGCGCTGGACACAAGCGGGCGCGGGCCGGCCTCAAGAAAAAAGGGGGCGGATGGGCCGCCCCCTTCCAGCCGGGCCGAGACGGCCGCACGCTAGGCCGAGTAGTACATCTCGAACTCGATGGGGTGCGTGGTCATGCGGAACTTCGTGACCTCTTCCATCTTGAGCGCGATGTACGCATCGATCATGTCGTCCGTGAAGACGCCCCCGCGCGTGAGGAACGCGCGGTCCTTGTCGAGGTTGTCCAGCGCCTCGTCCAGCGACGCGCATGGGTGCGGCACTTTCGCGGCCTCCTCGGGCTCGAGGTCGTACAGGTTCTTGTCGAGCGGGTCGCCGGGGTGGATCTTGTTCTGCACGCCATCCAGGCCCGCGAGAAGCAACGCGGAGAACGCGAGATAAGCATTCGCCGTCGGATCCGGGAAGCGCACCTCCACGCGACGAGACTTCGGGCTCGCCACGAACGGAATGCGGCACGACGCCGAACGGTTGCGCGCCGAGTACGCGAGGTTGATCGGCGCTTCGAATCCGGGGACGAGGCGCTTGTACGAATTCGTTCCCGGATTGGTGATGGCGTTGAGCGCCTTCGCGTGCTTGATGATGCCGCCGATGTAGTAGAGGGCGAAGTCCGAGAGTCCCGCGTAGCCGTCGCCCGCGAAGAGGTTAACGCCCCCCTTCCACACGGACTGGTGCACGTGCATCCCCGAGCCGTTGTCGCCCACGACGGGCTTGGGCATGAAGGTCGCCGTCTTGCCATAGGAGCGCGCGACGTTGAGCACCGTGTACTTGAGGATCTGCATCCAGTCGGCGCGCTTCACGAGCGAGTTGAACTTGGTGCCGATTTCGTTCTGCCCGGGTGCGGCGACCTCGTGGTGGTGCACTTCCACTTCCACGCCCTGCTCCTCGAGCGCGAGGCAGATCGCCGAGCGGATGTCCTGCTGCGAATCCATCGGCGGCACGGGGAAGTATCCGCCCTTGACCGGTGGGCGATGCCCGAGGTTGCCGCCTTCGAGCTTGAGGTCCGAGGACCAGGGCGCTTCCTCGGAGTAGATCTTCACGAAGCTGCCAGACATGTCGATCTTCCACTCGACCGAGTCGAAGATGAAGAATTCGGGCTCGGGGCCGAAGTACGCGACATCGCCGAGGCCCGAGCTCTTGAGGTACGCCTCCGCGCGCTTGGCGATCGTGCGCGGATCCCGTTCGTAGCCCTTGCCCGTCAAAGGCTCGAGCACGTCGCACGTGAGCACGATCGTCGGCTCGTCGTAGAACGGATCCATGTGCGCGGAATCGGGATCGGGCATGAGCAGCATGTCCGACGCCTCGATGCCTTTCCATCCCGCGATCGACGAGCCGTCGAAGGCGTGCCCGTCCTTGAACTTGTCCTCGCCGAAGGCCTTCACCGGAACCGAAACGTGCTGCTCTTTTCCTTTGGTATCGGTAAAGCGAAGGTCGACGAACTTGACCTCGTTTTCCTTGATTGTCTTGAACACGTCGGCTACTGCCATAAGTCTCTCCTGAAGGTGGTGTGAATGCCCAGAAATGGGGAACGCGCGGCTGAAGAAAGCCCGGACGAGGCCACATTCAGCGAAAACTGTGCCACGCCGAATGCCACATAAGCCGCTGAATCATAAGGCCTTCACGGGGGCGTCTTGGATTGCATGCACCATGAACGTGCGCTCTGAAAATATCGGCACCATCATAGGGCATCCGCGGGAAATGTCCAGCATGCTTCGCCATACTATTAATATGGCGAAGGCGGGAACGCTCGCTCGCCGTGTAAGGCAAAATTCGTCCGATGGATCGATACGTCGTCATCGGCAATCCCGTCGCGCACAGTCTTTCGCCGCGCATCCATGCGCTCTTCGCATCGCAGCTTGGCGAGTCGCTGGAGTATTCCACGCTCGACGCTGCGCGTGAGGACTTCGCAGCGACCGCGCGCGCGTTTTTCGATGGTGGCGGTCGGGGCGCGAACGTCACGCTGCCCTTCAAGATCGATGCGCTTCGCTTCGCGTCGAAGGCGAGCGATCGCGCGCGCCTCGCCGGCGCCGCGAATTTCCTCGCTTCGCGATCGGGTGCGATCGAAGCGGACAACACCGATGGCGCAGGACTCGTGGCGGATCTCGCGAAGAACCTGCGCACCGCGATCCCCGGAAGCCGCGTGCTCATCCTGGGCGCCGGCGGCGCCGCGCGCGGCGTCATCGCGCCGCTGCTCGCGCAACGCCCCGCTCGCCTGGTGATCGCCAATCGCAGTGCCGCCAAGGCGCGTGAGCTCGCGGCGAATTTCGCGAGCCTCGGTGCCATCGAAGCCGCGCCGCTCGATGCGATCCCCGACGGCGACTTCGACATCGTGGTGAATGCGACGTCCACGTCGGTCCAGGGCGAAGCGCTTCGCCTTCCGCGGCACGTCATGGCCGCGCGTGGGCTCGCTTACGACATGGCCTACGGCGAACCTGCGCGGGCCTTCCTCGAGCATGCGCGAAGCGGCGGAATGCGCGCGGCCGACGGGCTGGGCATGCTCGTGGAGCAGGCCGCCGAGTCATTCGAGCTCTGGAGGGGCAGGCGGCCCGACACGGCGCCAGTGCTCGCCCAGCTTCGTTCCGGGCTCGCGTGAGGCCGGTGCTTCGCATCGCCGCGTGGCTCGCGGTCGCGCTCGCCGCGGCCTTCCTGGCGATCCAGCTCAGGTTCCTCGCTGAGATCTGGTGGTGGAAGGACCACAACCCTTCGAGCACCTCGTTCATGGACGCGCGCCTTGCGAACATGCGCGCCGCCAATCCCGCGGCGAGGCTGCAGCATGCCTGGGTGCCCTATGACCAGATCTCCGAGAGCCTCAAGCGCGCGGTCGTGGTCGCGGAGGACTCCAAGTTCACCGAGCACGAAGGTTTCGACTGGGAAGCGATCGAGAAGGCGAAGGAGAAGAACCGCAGGAAGGGGAAGGTCGTGGCCGGCGGCTCGACGATCTCGCAACAGCTCGCCAAGAACCTCTTCCTCTCGGCGAGCCGCACGCCGTGGCGCAAGGGCGAGGAAGCGCTCATCACCGTGATGATCGAGCAGGTGATGGACAAGCGCCGCATCCTGGAGATTTACCTTAACGTGATCGAGTGGGGAGACGGCGTCTTCGGCGCCGAGGCGGCGGCGCGCCACTACTACGGCAAGAGCGCCGCCAAGCTCGGCGGCGCCGAGGCCGCGTGGCTCGCCGCGATCGTTCCCAATCCGCGCTTGTACGATCGCAACCGGGGCACGCCCTTCATCCAGCGCAAGGCGGCGACGATCGTCGCGCGGATGCCGGCAGCCGAACTGCCCTAGCGGTGCGGCTTTTCTTCGCGCTCTGGCCCGACGATGCGGTGCGCGCCGAATTGGGAGCGATCGCGGCCTCGATCGCCGCGCGCGCGCAGGGCCGCGGCGTTCCTTCCGCCAAGCTCCACCTCACGTTGTGCTTCCTCGGCGACGTCGCCGACGAGCGGGCGCCCGAAGCGATCGAGGCCGCGAATTCCGTCCGCGGCGCGGGCTTCGACCTCGTGCTCGATACGCTGGGATCGTTTCGCGATGCCCGCGTGGCCTGGGCCGGCCTTTCACGCGTACCTGTGGAACTCGCCGCACTGCAATCCTCGCTCGATGGCGAGTTGCGCGCGCGAGGCTTCGTGCTCGAGGATCGGCCATTCTCCGCCCATGCGACGCTTGCAAGGCGGATCGCCAAGGGCGTTCCGCGCGGAGCGATGGCGCCGATCGCCTGGAAGGTAAGCCAGTTCGTCCTGGTCCGGTCGGAGACGGGACGCGGAAGCTACGCGGTGATGGAGCGCTGGAACCTGGAGGGGTGATCCCAGGGCGGGCTGAAATCCCGCGTGCGAGGCGCTACCCGGCCGTGATTCTTGCCGGTTGCGCGGCCCCGGTCGGGTCGCGCCTCGTATTCGGGTCCAGCCGGACGGCCGGCGAGCGCCGAAGCGCTCGTCAGCTCATCGGCTTGATCAGCGGCGTGATGACCGGGGTGACCGCGGGAGCCATCATCGGCTTCATCGGGGCCGCCGCGCTCATCGCGGGCTTGCGCTTCGCCGCCTTCTTCTTTGCTGGCTTCTTCTTTTTCGCCGCCTTCCTGGCCGGCTTCTTCTTCGAAGCCTTTTTCTTGGACTTCTTGGACTTCTTGGACTTCTTGGTCTTTTTAGCTACGCGTTTTTTTGACGCGCGCTTTTTAGATGATTTCTTCTTCGCTTTTTTGGCTTTTTTGGTGGACTTCTTCTTCGCGGCTTTTTTCTTCGCAGCCATGGTGTTGCTCCTTTTCAATGTTGACCGAATGTACGGGACATCCGACGGATGCCACTACGCACTACCAAGCGTTCGTTATTCGCATCGAACAAGTTGGTGAAACCGATTCTATGCGGAAGCGGGAAATTGAAATGACTATTTGCATCGACTCGCACCATTTTGGTATCGACTCGCTACCAACTGGTGCCACTGTCACACAGCTACTTCGCGGACGCGTCCGTGAGGCGCTTTTCCGTCGAGAAAAGCGACGCGAGCGCCTCCCTTTCGCGCACGAGCAGCGCGCGACCGGCATCCACCAGCACCTCCGGCGGGCGCGGGCGGGAGTTGTAGTTCGACGCCATCACCATTCCGTAGGCGCCGGTGGAGAGGATCGCGAGGAGATCGCCCTCCCGCACCTCGAGCTTGCGGTCGAAACCGAGCACGTCGGCCGATTCGCACACCGGCCCCACGACGTCGAACACGAGCCCGGCGCCGTCGCGGGAGAGAACCGGCACGATCTCGTGGTACGCCTCGTAGAGCGCGGGCCGGATGAGCTCGCTCATCGAGGCATCGACGACGGCGAAGCGCTTCGCCTTGTCGAGCTTGAGGTACTCGACGCGCGTCACGAGCGCGCCGGCCGGGCCGACGATGGACCGGCCAGGCTCGAGCATCAGCTGCATGCCGCAGCCGGCGAGGCGCGCGGCGAGCTTCGTGCAGTAGCCGCGCACGTCGAGCGGCGACTCGTCGCGATAGCGGATCCCGAAGCCGCCGCCCAGGTCGAGATGGGCAAGCGTGATGCCTTCGCCCTCGAGCTCGCCCGCGAGCTCGAGCACGCGTTCGAGCGCCTCGTCGAGCGGGCCGCTTTCGAGTATCTGCGAGCCGATATGGCAGCCGATGCCGGTCACCTCCAGGTGAGGCAGCGATGCGGCCCTGCGGTACGCCTCGAGCGCGCGCGCGTGGGGGATTCCGAACTTGTTGCCCGCCATCCCGGTCGAGATGTAGGGATGCGTCTTCGCATCCACGTCGGGGTTGATGCGAAGCGAAACCGGGGCGCGCTTGCCCATGGATGCGGCGATGGCATCGAGGCGCTCCAGCTCGGGCTCGCTCTCCACGTTGAAGCAGCGGATGCCGGCGGCAAGCGCGTCGCGCATCTCGGATTCACCCTTGCCGACGCCGGAAAAGATCACGCGATCCGCGCGCCCGCCCGCGGCCAGCACGCGCGCGAGCTCGCCGCCCGAGACGATGTCGAAGCCCGCTCCCAGGCGTTGCAGGACATCGAGCACGGCGAGGTTGGAGTTGGCCTTCACCGCATAGCAGACGAGGTGGTCGATGCGCCCAAGTCCCTCGTCGAAGTCGCGGAAAGCCGACTCGATCGACGCGCGCGAATAGACGTAGCAGGGCGTTCCGAATTCAGCGGCGATGCGCTCCAGCGAGACGCCGTCCACGCCGAGGACGCCGCCCGTTCTCGAGAACGGATTCATGGGGACTTGGGCTCGGGGGCGGGCGCCGGCGCCGGCGTTGGAGTCGTCGTGGGAGCGGGTGTTGCGCTGGACGCGGGGGTTGCGGCGGGCGCAGGTTTCTTCGGCGGATCGGGAAGCCTGAGCGGGCCCTTCTGCCCGCATCCGGCGAGCGCGATCGCGGCGGCGATGGCGGCGGTGGCGCGTATCATCCGAGCATTATGAATGAATCGGATTTCCATCGCGCCGTCGATGCGGTGCTCGCGCGCATCGAGTCGTCGCTCGAAACCGAGGACCGCCTCGACCTCGACCTCGAATCGGGAATCCTCACAGTCACGTGTCCCGACTCGAGCCGCGTGATCGTGAACCGGCAGACGCCCAATCGCGAGATCTGGGTCGCCGCGCGCTCCGGCGGCTTCCACTTCGCGCATCGCGACGGCGAGTGGCGCGATACGCGTTCGGGCGACGAGCTCTTCGCATCACTCGCTCGCATCGTCGAGGCGCAGGCGGGCGTGCAAGCAAGCTGGAAATGACGCCCGAGGCGGCCTCGAATCGCCCAAAAGGGCTCCAAAAGGCCTCGAAACCGGGATAGTTTCGACTCGACACGAAAAGTCGGCGTTTCAAAACCTTGACTTTTTCGTATCGACCCGATACTAATGGCGTGCGCGGGCTATTCCGCGATGGAGGGACGCCTGGACAAGAATCCGCTCGTCCTTCTCGAGCTGGTGGAGCGGCTCGGGAACCTCATGCGAACCGAGCTTCGCAAGTCGGGAACCGACGAGAGCCTGCAGCCCGTGCATCTTCAGGCGCTCATCTATCTTAGCAAGGCCAACCGCTACTCGAATACGCCGCAGGCGCTCGCCGACTACCTGGGCCTCACCAAGGGCACGGTGTCGCAGACGCTGCTCCTGCTCGACCGCCGGGGCTTGATCGAGCGATTCGAGGACGACATCGACCGGCGCGTCGTGCGCCTTCGCCTTTCAAGCGCCGGCGAACGCCTGCTCTACGAGTCGCAGCCCGCGCTCGCGTGGCAGAACGCCACCCGCAACATCAGCCCCAACCGCATCCGCAACGCGGTCTCCGCCCTTCGCGAGGCGCTCGAGACGCTGCAGGAGGACAACGAGGGAACGATGTTCGGCGACTGCCAGACGTGCAGCTGGTCGCAGAAGCTTTCGCAGCGCATCTATCGCTGCGGGCGAATGGGCGACAGGCTCTCGGGTCCCGAGACCCGGAGGATCTGCCGCATCTACCAGGCGAAGGTGGAGGAAGCGGTCTAGGCCCCTAGAGGCGCTTGCGCGCCCGCGCGATCGCGGCGCGAACGGCTTCGGGCGCGGTGCCCCCGATGTGGTTCCTGGAAGCGACCGAGCCTTCGGGGGTGAGGACCGCACGCGCATCCTTGCCGATGAGCGGCGAGAAAGACTTCAGCTCGGCGAGCGAGAGCTCCCCGAGATCCTTCCCTGCCCGCTCGGCCGCGCGAACGGCACGCGCGACCACTTCATGAGCGTCTCGGAACGGCAGGCCCTTCCTCACCAGGTAGTCGGCGAGATCCGTTGCTGTCGCGAAGCCTTCGCGGAGCGCCTCGCGCATGCGCGCCGGTTGCGGTTTCACGCCCTTCAGGAGCGCGGCGAGGATCTCCAGCACGTCGCGGAGGGTATCCACGGTGTCGAAGAGCGGTTCCTTGTCCTCCTGGTTGTCCTTGTTGTAGGCAAGAGGCTGCGCCTTGATCACGGTGAGCATCGCCACAAGGGATCCGAACACCCGGCCCGACTTGCCTCGCATGAGCTCGGGAACGTCGGGATTCTTCTTCTGCGGCATGATCGACGAGCCCGTGCAGAAGCGATCGGCGATCTTCACGAAACCGAACGCCGGGTTCGACCAGAGCACGAGCTCCTCCGAAAGGCGGGAGACGTGTGCCATGCAAAGCGCCGCGGCGGCGAGGAATTCGACCGCGAAGTCGCGATCGGACACGGCATCCATGGAATTCTCGCAGACGCCGTCGAATCCGAGCTCGCGCGCCACCCATTCGCGGTCGATCGGGAAGCTCGTGCCCGCAAGCGCGGAGGCCCCGAGCGGCAGTCGGTTCACGCGCCTACGGCAGTCCGAGAGCCGCTCCGCATCCCGCGTGAACATTTCGAAGTAAGCCATCAGGTGATGGCCGAACGTGACGGGCTGCGCCACCTGCAGGTGCGTGAACCCGGGCATGAGTGTTGCCGCGTGCGGGCTCGCGAGGTCGAGAAGGGCCTTGCGCACGGCCCGCAGCAGCTTCGACAGGGTGTCGATCTCCGCGCGCAGCCACAGGCGCATGTCGGTGGCGACCTGGTCGTTGCGCGAGCGCGCCGTGTGCAGCTTCTTGCCGGCTTCGCCCACGATCTCGGTCAGGCGATGCTCGATGTTGAAATGCACGTCCTCGCGGTCGAGGGACCATTCGAAGCGGCCGGACCGTACCTCCTTCACGATCTTCGCCATGCCGCGCTGGATCGCCGCCAGGTCCGCGGCCGTGATGAGCTTCACCCGCGCGAGCATCCGGGCGTGCGCAAGCGAGCCCTCGATGTCGAATTCGGCGAGGCGCTTGTCGAACGGGACCGATGCGTTGAAGCGGCGCGTGAGGCCGTCGATCGGCTCGGCGAAGCGCCCCGACCATGCCTTGCCCGCCGATTTCCCGCCGGGCTTGTCGTTTTGTTGCATGGAAGCCGCTGCAATGCCCAAAATGGGGAACCGTGGCGAGTATAAATCAGACCGGTGCGGGCATCCGCCTTCCGAACTTCTGCAACGTCGGGGTGATGCTGCGTTCCCTGGTCGTCGTGAACGTGCTGCTCGCTGCCGCCGCGGTGATCCGCGCGCCCACGGTGGGCGAGATCTGGTTCGAATTCCTCGTCTTCGCCGCCTTCGGCGAGCCGGTGCTGATCCTCTCGCTGGTGGTCCTGTGCCTGGCCCGGCGATGGCTGCATGCGATCGGCTACGTGGGCGCCATCGTCCTGCTCGCGGCCTTCGAGCTCGCGGTCACCTGGGTCCTCTACGAAGTGTCCCAGCAGTTCGACTTCGACCAGCGGCCCATGACGTTCGGCCAGGTGACGTTCCTCGTGTTCTTCGTGACCGCGGTCACGATCGCCTACTTCGACCTTCGCGCCCGCGCGCTCTCGCCGGCGGTCGCCGAGGCCCGGATCCAGGCGCTGCAGGCTCGTATCCGCCCGCACTTCCTCTACAACAGCATCAACGCGGTGCTCTCCCTCATCCGGTCCGAACCCCGGCGCGCCGAGCGCGCGCTCGAGGACCTGGCCGACCTCTTCCGCGTGCTCATGGCCGACAATCGCACGCTGGCGCCGCTTTCCAACGAGGTGGACCTCGCGCGCCAGTACCTTGCGCTGGAAGAGCTGCGACTGGGAGAGCGGCTCCGGGTCGTCTGGCGCCTGGATACGATGCCAGGCGATGCGCTCGTCCCACCCCTGATCCTGCAGCCGCTGGTCGAGAATGCCGTCTACCATGGCATCGAACCCATCGAGGCGGGCGGTGAGATCGAGATAGACATCTCGCGTGCGGGCGGGCAGCTGTTGATGGACCTGCGGAATCCCTACTCGGGCACGGGCAAGCACATGGGCAACCGCATGGCCACCGAGAACATCCGCGAGCGCCTGCAGCTGCATTTCGATGCGGAAGCGAGCATGCGTTCCGAGGTGCAAGATGGCCACTACCACGTGACGATCCGCCTTCCCTACATCACGGCGAGCTCTTCCTGATGCTGGCCGACAAGGACACCGCCCGCATCCTCATCGCCGATGACGAGGCTCCGGCCCGGGCGAGGCTTCGCGACCTGCTCGACGAATGCCGCGAGTCGTTCCCGCTGGCGATCGTGGACGAGGCGCGCAACGGCCGCGAGGCCCTCGACGTTCTGAACCGCGAGAAGGTCGACATCGTGCTGCTCGACATCCGGATGCCCGAGATGGACGGCATGGAGGCGGCACGCCACATCGCCGGCATGGAGGATCCGCCCGCGATCATCTTCACGACCGCGTTCGACACCTACGCCATCAAGGCTTTCGAGGTAAACGCGATCGACTACCTCCTGAAGCCCATCCGCGTGGAGCGGCTGCTTGCGGCGTTGAGCAAGACCCGGGCGGCCCCGAAGATCACGCGGGAGGCGCTCGACGCCGCGGCGAACCTTCCGCGCCGCCACCTCTCGGTCCACGAGCGCGGCAAGATCATCCTGGTGCCGCTGGCCGACGTCCTCTACCTGAGGGCGGAGCTCAAGTACGTGACGGTCCGCACGGTCGAGCGCGAGCACCTGGTCGAGGAGTCGCTCACCCATCTCGAGGAGGAATTCGCCGATGCCTTCGTGCGCGTGCATCGAAATTGCCTGGTCGCGCGCGCCGCGATCGCGGGTTTCGAGCGCAATGCCGAGGAAAGCGAGTCGGGCTGGGCGGTCGTGGTGAAAGGCACGGGGGAGAAGCTTCCGGTGAGCCGCCGCCAGCAACACGTGGTGAAGCAATTCAGGTGAAACCGGGGCAGACCCCGGTTTCACTCCCAATACGGAGGATCCCCGAACGTCCTTCTCAGGAAGTCGATGAAGAACTTCACCTTCGCGGGGAGTAGCCGCCGCTCGGGATAGACCGCGTAGATGTTGTTGCCCGGGAACGCGTAGTCGTCGAGCACAGTCGCGAGGCGGCCTCGCTTCACTTCCTCGCTCACTTCCCAGGCGCTGCGCCAGGCGAGTCCCTCTCCGGAGATGGCCCAGCGCGTGAGCACCTCTCCGTCGTTGCACTGCAGGTTGCCCGCGACCTTCACCGAAACGGGCTTGCCCTTGTCGAGGAAGCTCCACGAATCGGCGGTGCCATCCTCGGTGCTCGTGACCAGGCAGTTGTGCTTGGCGAGCTCCGCGAGCAGCTTGGGCTTGCCCGCGCGCTTGAAGTACGCCGGAGACCCGCACACCACGCGGTGGTTTCGCGCGAGCTTCGCGGCGATCAGGTCCGCGCTCTTCAGGTCGGCGATGCGGATCGCGAGGTCGAAGCGCTCGTTCTTGAGGTCCACGAGGCGCTCGGACAGGTGCAGCGTGATGGCGAGGTTCGGGTGCTCGGCGATGAAGGCCGGCAGGTGAGGCGCGATGTGCTTGCGGCCGAAAGCGGTCGGCGCGGTGACGATCAGCCGCCCCGACGCGTTCTTCGCCCCGACGGACAACGCATCCTCCGCCGACCGCAACTCTCCCAGGAGCCGGTTGGTGTCTTCGTAGAACGTCGTGCCTTCCGGCGTGAGCGTCACCTTCCGCGTCGAGCGCTTGAAGAGCTTTACGCCGAGCCGCTCCTCGAGCTGGTCGATGCGCCGGCCCACCATCGCCGGCGTGATGCCCTCCTCGCGCGCCGCCGCGGAGAGGCTGCCGCGTTGCGCGACCTCGACGAAGGTCGTGAGCTCCTTGAAGCGGTCCATTTTACGGAAGTATCAAGCGATGCCGAATCGGAAGGCATTAATCCTATGCGAGTCCACTAATGGACCGCAAGGGACACCTGCAGGAAACCTAGCTTTCGGCGAAACCGGCCTCGGCGGCCTGGCGGTCCGCGTGATAGCTGGACCGGACCATCGGCCCGGAGGCCGCGTTCACGAAGCCCATCTTCGCGGCCTGCTCCCCGAACATGCGGAACTCGTCGGGATGGGCGAAGCGCGCGACTGGGAGGTGGTGTTTCGAAGGTTGCAGGTACTGGCCGATGGTGAGCATGTCCACGTGGTGCGCGCGAAGGTCGCGCATCACCTCGAGGATCTCGTCGTTGGTCTCGCCCAACCCGACCATGAGGCCCGATTTCGTCGGCACCCCGGGATGCTTTGCCTTGAACCGCGCGAGCAGTTCCAATGAATGCTTGTAGTCCGAGCCCGGGCGCGCCTGGCGGTACAGGCGCGGCACGGTCTCGAGGTTGTGGTTCATCACGTCCGGCGGCGATGCGTCCAGGATCCCGATCGCGCGATCGAGGCGGCCGCGGAAATCCGGCGTGAGGATCTCGATCTTCGTCCCCGGCGAAAGCTCGCGCACCGCGCGGATGCAATCGGCGAAGTGCTGCGCGCCGCCATCGCGCAAATCGTCGCGGTCCACGCTCGTGACCACGACGTATCGAAGCTTCATCTTCGCGATCGTCTCGCCCAGGTGCCGCGGCTCGTCGGCATCGAGCGGCTGGGGCCTGCCGTGGGCCACGTCGCAGAAGGGGCAGCGGCGCGTGCAGAGGTCACCCATGATCATGAAGGTGGCCGTGCCGTGGCCGAAGCATTCGCCGATGTTCGGGCACGACGCTTCCTCGCAGACCGTATGGAGGTTCGCCTCGCGCAGGATCTTCTTGATCTCGGTGAACCGTTCGCCGCCGCCGGCGCGCACGCGGATCCACTCGGGCTTGCGGAGCGGCTCCGAAGGCACGATCTTGATGGGGATGCGGTCGGTCTTGAGCGCGCGCTTCTGCGCGAGCTTCACGTCGGGTCCAGGCATTTTTCGAGGTGTTCCGCGAGCTTGTGCTGCACCGCAAGAATGCTATCACGCACGCCGAGGTCGGCGAGGCGGGTGGAGGCGAGGCCCCGATACCCGCACGGGTCGATCCGCGCGAAGGGTTCGAGGTCCACGTCCGCGTTCAATGCGATGCCGTGGTAGCTGCAGCCGCGCGCGACGCGCAAGCCGATGGCCGCGATCTTCGCGTCCTTCACGTACACGCCCGGCATTCCGGCGCGGCGTTCGCCCGCGATGCCATAGCCCGCGAGCAGGTCGATCGCGCCCTGCTCGAGGCGCCGCACCAATTCCTTCACGCCGAGCCCGCGCCTGCGCAGGTCGAGGAGCAGGTAGACGACCGCTTGCCCCGGCCCATGGTAGGTGACCTGTCCGCCACGATCGGTCGCGACCACGGCGATGGCGCCGGGCGCGATGAGGTGCTCGCGCCGGCCCGCGAGCCCGAGCGTGAACACGGGTGGATGCTCGACGAGCCATGCCTGGTCCCCGGTTCCCGGATCGCGCGATTGCGTGAACGCCTGCATCGCGCGCCATGTGGGCTCGTAGGCGACAAGCCCCAGCGCCCGCTTGATCACAGCACCATCAGGATCATCGGGTGCGTCGAGAGCTCCTGGTAGAGCGAATCGAGCTGCTCGCGGGACCGCGCGTTGATCGTCACGGTGAGCGAGAGGTAGCGGCCGTTCTTCGAGGAGCGCATCTCCAGCGTGCCCGGATTGAAGTCGCCCGCGTGTCGCTGGACGATTTCGGAGACTGCCTGGGCGAACCCGTCTTCGCGGCGCCCCATGACCTTCAGCGGAAAGACGCACGGAAACGTGAGAAGCGATTCGCCCTTGCCGGGGCCGGCTTCGCTCATGTCCATCATGCGGCGACCGTGCTCGCGCGGGCGAGCTTCGTTTTGTAGTCCTGGTAGAGCGCGTGCATGCGCCTGAAGAGCGGGCCGGGCCTGCCGGCGCCCACGGGCTTGCCGTCGATCGTGGTGACGGCGAGCACTTCCTTGGTCGAGGACGAGAGCCATACCTCGTCGGCGCTTCGCAGCTCCGACTCCGGGATCGGCCGCACCTCGAGCTTGAACGTGCCTTCGCCCGCGAGCTTCGCCAGCAGCTCGTAGGTGATGCCCAGCAGGATGAGATTATCCCTCGGGGCCGCGGCCACGACGCCGTTCTTCACCACGAAGACATTGGACGCCGAAGCTTCAGTGACGAAGCCGTCGCGTAGCAGGATCGTCTCGGTGGCGCCCACGTCGGCGGAAATCTGGCGCGCCAGCACGTTGCCGAGGAGCGAAGTGGACTTGATGTTGCATTTCTCCCAGCGGAAGTCGCGCGCGGTCACGCACTTCACGCCGTTGTCGATCGCCTCCTTCGAGGGGGACGCGAGCGGGTAGCACATCATGAACACCGTGGGGTCGAGCTTCGCCGGGATCACGTGGTCGCGCTTGTCGGGCACGCCGCGCGTGACCTGGATGTACACGGACTGGTTGCCCGGGTGATGCGCGAGCAGCGCGTGCGTGAGCTCGAGCCACGATTCCACCGAATGCGGATTCGCGAGGCGGATCTCGTCCATGGAGCGCTGCAGGCGTTGGAAATGCTCGCGCGCATGCAGGGGCACGCCGTCGTACACCGGGATCACCTCGTACACGCCGTCGCCGAAGATGAATCCGCGGTCGAGGGGCGAGATGTGGATCTCGTCGAGGGGCAGCAGCCTGCCGTTGAAATGGGCGATGGGAGCGTTCATGACGGGGAAGGAGTGAAGAGCAGTCTCAGCGTATCCCAGCCGCGGGAGAGGAAGCCGCCGACGGGCACGTCCTCGAGCGAAACGACGGGGAATTCAGCCACCGGCGAATGGTCCCGCGTGAGCTTCATTATCCCCGCTTTCTCACCCGCGGCAAGCGGCGCGACCAGCGGCTGGCGCGTCTCGAGGACGGCCGATACACCGGCGAAGCGATCGCGCGGCATCGTGAGCCAGATGTCGTCCTGGAATCCCAGGGGGACCTTCGATTGGGTGCCCTTGAACACCTCGGGCGACGCGATGGCCTGCCCCTTGTGATAGAGCAGGCGCGTCTCGTAGGCCTGGAAGCCGAAGTTGAGCAGCTTCTGGCTCTCGGAGGTGCGAAGCCCGTCGGACTGGGCGCCCAGCAACACGGAGACGAGGCGGCGCTCGCCGCGCCTGGCGCTCGCCACGAGGCAGTAGCCCGCCGATTCGGTGAATCCCGTCTTCATTCCATCCACTGTCGGATCGGTCCAGAGCAGCCGGTTGCGATTGGCCTGGCTGATCTTGTTGTAGGTGAACTCGCGCTTCGAATACAACGGATATCGGTCCGGGAAATCGCGAATCAAGGCGGCCGCGAGTGCAGCGATGTCGCGCGCCGTCGAGTAGTGGTTCGGCGACGGCTGGCCGCTCGCGTTCGCGAAGTTCGTTCCCTTGAGGGCGAGGCGCGCCGCCTCGGCGTTCATCATCGGGACGAACGCTTCCTCGGACCCGGCCACGGCTTCCGCAAGCGTGATCGCGGCGTCGTTGCCCGACTCCACGACCATTCCCGTGATGAGGTCGGAGACAGTGGCCTTCGTGCCCGCGGCGAGGAACATCCGCGAACCGCTGGCCTTCGCCGCGTTCGCCGAGACCGTCACCTCCTGCGCGAGGCCGAGCTTGCCGGCCTTGAGGGCGGAGAAAACGACGTAGGCCGTCATGAGCTTGGTGAGCGATGCGGGCTCCGCGCGATCGTTCTCGTTGGCGGCGGCGAGTGTCTGTCCCGAGAGCAGGTCCACCACGACGAAGGCGCGCGCCGCGATCGGCGGAGGCGTCACGGGTTGTGCTGCGGCGAAGTGCGTGGCGCAGGCGAAGAGCAGTGCGAGGATCTTCTTCATGGGCATCATCGGGTGGTCATCGTGGGAGCGTAGCCCAGCGTCTCGCGCACCTTGTCGGCGATGGCGTTGGCTTCGTCGCGGTTCCTGTAGGGGCCGAGTCGCACGCGGTAGAAACCGTCGCGTGGCGAGACGTCCAGCGGCTCGTTGTTCCACGACAGGTCGCGCGCCGCCTGCTCGCGGAAGATGTCGGCGCTCTCGCGGCTCGCGAAGGAGCCGATCTGCAGCCACAGGCCCCGGTCCTCGACCACCATCGGCGTCTCGACGGCGGGCGGCGGCGGAGCGGTCGTCGCGACGACGACCGGGGCGCCGCCCGGGGTTGCGAACACGCGCTCGACCTCCACGATGCCGCTGCCCGGCGCGGCGATGCCGATGCGCGAGGCCGCGGCGTAGGACAGGTCGATGATGCGATCGGTATGGAAGGGCCCGCGGTCGTTCACGCGCACGATCACCGACTTGCCCGTCTTCACATTCGTCACCTTCGCGAAGCTCGGGATCGGGAAGGTCGGATGCGCGGCGGTCATGGCGAACATGTCGTACGTTTCGCCCGACGCCGTCTTCTGCCCGTGGAATTTCTTCCCGTACCACGAGGCGATGCCGCGTTCCTTCGTGGCATCCTTGTTGAGGACCGGCACGTACGTCTTGCCGAAGACGGTATAGGGCTTGTTCGCGTAGCGGTTGTAGGGCTCGTCCTTCGGGACCGCGTCGGGAATCTCGGCCAAGTTCGACGGAACGCTCTCGGGCGGCCCATCATCGGAGTAGTACGACGGCTTCTTCGGTCCCTCGGTCGCCTGCGCCGCCTTCTTCGGCGCCGACCCGCACGCGGCCAGGGCAAAGGCGAGCGTTGCCACGAGCAGCCACGCGATCTCGCGTCCCCGGCGTCGCGCCTCGCACGTCAACTCGACACCAGCTGCTTGTGCGTCGAGATCGACATGAGGATGCCGAATCCCACGAGCATCGACAGGAGTGCGGTGCCGCCGTAGCTGATCATCGGCAACGGCACGCCCACCACGGGCAGGATCCCGCTCACCATGCCCATGTTCACGAAGGCGTAGGTGAAGAACGTGAGCGTGATGGCGCCCGCCGTGAGGCGCGAGAACATGGTGGACGCATTGGCGGCGATCATCATGCCGCGCGCGATGATGAGCACGTACAGGGCGATCAGGATGAACGTCCCCACGAGGCCGAATTCCTCGCCGAACACCGCGAAGATGAAGTCCGTGGAACGCTCGGGCACGAAGTCGAGCTGCGCCTGGGTGCCGTTCAGCCACCCCTTGCCGAGGATGCCGCCGGAGCCGATCGCGATCGTCGACTGGATGATGTGATATCCGGCGCCGAGCGGATCTTCGGAGGGATCGAACAGCGTGAGGATCCGCTTTCGCTGGTAGTCGTGCATCACCGACCAGAGGAAGGGCAGGCTCACGGCGCCCGCGGCGACCATCGACCCGATCACTTTCCACGAAAGGCCCGCCAGGAAGATCACGAAGAATCCCGACGCGAAGATGAGCAGCGCCGTGCCCAGGTCCGGCTGGCGAACGATGAGCCCCACGGGCAGCACGAGTAGCAGGGCAGCCACGGCGAAGTCGCGCATGCGTAGCCCCTGCTCGCGTCGATGGAAGTACCACGCGAGCACCAGCGGGACGGCGATCTTCATGACCTCCGAGGGCTGGATCGTCGTGACGCCGAGGTTGAGCCACCGGCGCGCGCCGTTGCGCACTTCGCCGAAGAGCGCAACGCCCACGAGCAAGGCGAGGCCCACGATATAAGCGGGCAACGCGAGGCGCATGAGCAGCTGCGGATGGATCTGCGCGAAGAGCCAGAGCGCGAAGACGGCCATCGCGAGGTTGCGTCCCTGCGCGAACGCGCGATCGAACGAGGAGCCTCCCGATGCGGAGTAGACCACGGTGAGGCCGAGCGCGAGCGTGAGGGCGAGTGCGGCCATCAGCGGGCCGTCGATGCGCCGCGAGATGATGTCGAAGATGCGGCTAATCATGTTCGTCGTCGGTCTCGGCGCCCGGATCGAGCGGCTTCAGGCGGGCGGGCTTCTTGCCGAGCAGGTAGTAGTCGAACACCTCGCGCGCGATCGGTCCGGCGGTGGTCCCACCATGGCGCCCGTTCTCAACGAGGATCGCGAGCGCGAGCTTCGGATCGTCGGCGGGAGCGAAGGCGATGAGCAGCGCGTGGTCCCAATGCTCCTGCTTCATTCGCCGCTCGTCGTACTTCTCGTTCAGTTTCATCGCGACGACCTGGGCGGTGCCGGTCTTGGCCGCGATCGCGTAGGGGGCGCCCGCGCCGGCCTGCGCCATGGTGCCTCCGGGCTTGGACACGTCCACCATCGCGTCCCGGACGAATGCGATGTTCTCGGGCTTCGCCGCAGCGGATTCGCTGGCCGCGGCGAGCGTCCATGGTCGGAGCTCCTGCGTTTTCGCGTCCTGCACCGACTTGAGCAGGTGCGGATGCACCGGCATGCCGTTGTTGGCGATCGTGGCCACGGCCGTGGCGAGCTGCAGCGGCGTGGCGAGCATGTAGCCCTGGCCGATGCCGACACTCACCGTGTCGCCGGCGTACCACTTCTGGCCGAAGCGTTGCGCCTTCCATTCCTGCGAGGGCGCGAGGCCGGCGAGCTCGCCGTCGATGTCGATTCCCGTGCGCGCGCCGAATCCGAAACGCGTGAGGAAGTTGTGGATCGCGTCGATGCCCAATTCGTTCGCGAGCCCGTAGTAGTACGTGTCGCAGGAAACCACGATGGACTTGTGCATGTTCACGATGCCGTGGCCCCCGGCCTTCCAGTCGCGGTACTTGTGGGCAACCCCGGCGAGGGAAAAGTAGCCCGGATCGGAGATCGTGAATTCGGGCGAGCGCTTCTTGTACTCGAGGGCGGCGAGCGCCATGAAAGGCTTGATCGTCGAGCCCGGCGGATACTGGCCGCGGAGCGCCCGGTTGTTGAGCGGCTTGTCGGGCGAGTTGTTGAGCGCGTCCCAGTTCTGCGGATCGATGCCGTCGACGAACAGGTTCGGGTCGAAACCGGGCTTCGAGACGAGCGCCAGGATTTCGCCCGTCTTCGGGTCGATCGCCACGAGCGCGCCCTTGAAGTCCTGGAACGCCTGCTCGGCGACCTTCTGCAGCCCCAGGTCGAGGGTGACGAAGAGGTTGTTGCCCGACTGCGGTTCGCTTCGCTCGAGCGACCGGATCGCGCGCCCGCCCGCATCGATCTCCACCTGCTCGGAACCGGTGACACCGTGGAGCTCCTTCTCGTACGCGCCCTCGATCCCGACCTTGCCGATGTGGTCCGTTCCCTTGTAGTTCGTGAAGAGTCCCGCGGCGTCGATGCGCTTCACGTCGGCGTCGTTGATGCGCCCGATGTATCCGATCGCGTGCGAGGCGATCTCACCCTGCGGATAGGAGCGGAAGAGGCGCGCCTTGATCTCGAATCCCGGGAAGCGGTAGCGGTTCACGGCGAACTTCGCGACCTCCTCCTCGGTAAGGCGCGTGCGGATCGGCAGGCTCTCGAAGTTCTTGCTTTCCTCCTGCAGCTTCTTGAAGCGGCGCCGGTCCCGCGGCGACACCTCGATCACGGTCGCGAGCTCGTCGATGGCCCGGTCGAGGTCCGCCACGCGGGTGGGCGTGATCTCGAGCGTGTACGCCGAGTAGTTGGCCGCCAGCACCTCGCCGTTGCGGTCGAGGATGAGACCGCGATTGGGCACGACGGGCACGACCGAGATGCGGTTCGCCTCGGCGAGCGTGTGGTAGTAGTCCCGCTGCACCACCTGCAGCCACGTGAAGCGCCCGATCAGGATCGCGAACGCCGTCACGATGAAGAAGCCCGAGAGCATCAGCCGGTTGCGAAAAACCGAAAGCTCGCCCTGCTGGTCGCGTAGCGCCTGGCCGACCATCATGCGTTGGGCTCCTATTGCGCGGAGCCGCCGCGTGGGCGGCGTACCGCGGGCAGATAGAGCAGCCAGTTCACCGGGCCCCACAGCAGCGCCGTGGCCGCGGGCGACACGAAGTACGCGAAGCCCGGGAAATCGGCGCCCAGCAGCAGGTTGAGCATGAGCATCATGGCGCACGCGACCAGGGTGATGCCCAGCACGTGCAGCGTCTGCTCGGCGAGGCCGAACGCGAGGATGCGGACGCGGAATATCTGCACGCCGTAGGTCGCGATCACGTAGGCGAAGGCGTGCTGGCCGAGCAGCATCGAGTCGCTCACGTCCATCAGCAACCCGAGCGCGAACGCCATGCCCTGGCCGATGGAGCGGGGCTCGTGCAGGACCCAGAAGATCAACACGAGCAGCACGAAGTCGGGACGCACCAGCAGCCAATTGCCGGACCACGGGAGCACCTGCGCGAGATAGGCGCCGGCGAGCGAGAAGAAGACCAGGCCCGCGCTCGCGGGCATCTTCATCACGTCGCGCGCAAGCGGGGTCAAGTCGGCAGGGCGCATTACTGCTGCCTCCGGGCGTGCGCGCGGTCCTTGGCGCTCTTGCGCGGCGCGTCGTCGGCCTTGGCCTCGGGCGGCGGCGCGCTCGCCTGCGATAGCGGCAGCACCATCACGTAGCGGTGGTAGTCCACGCCGGCCGCGGGCTTGGCGGAGATCTTGGCGAAGACGCGCGCAGCGTCCTTGCGCACCATGGTGACCTCGGCCACGACGAGTCCCGGCGGATACGTTCCGTCGATGCCGGAGGTGACGAATACGTCGCCGTTCTGCACGTCCGCGGATACCGGCATGAAGGGAATGTCGATGGAGCCGTCCTTGCCCGATCCCACCGCGATCGCCCGCAGGCCGTTGCGCACGATCATCACGGGCACCGACTGGTCCTTCTCGGTGACGAGCGTGACCTCGCTCGTGAACGTGCCGACGCTGGTGACCTGTCCCACGACGCCGGTGCCGTCGATCACGGGCATGCCGGGCTGGATCGAGCCCGTGAGCCCCTTGTCGACCACGATCTTGCGCGTGAAGGGATTGCGCGCCGTGTAGAGGACTTCGGCGATGATGCCGCCCTCGGCATAGCGGTTCTTGTTCGAAGTCATCGCAAGGAGGTGCTCTTCCTCGCTCTTCAGCAGCTTCGATTCCTGCGCGGCGGCGGATTGCTCGAGGACCTTCACCTTGAGCTCCTGGTTCTCGCGCAGCAGCCGGTTCTGGCTGGCGAAGTAGTCGGCGACGCGGCCCACGGCTTCGCCCGGCGTCGCGGCCAGCTGCTGCACGGGATGGGCGAGCACCGATAGCGACAGCCGCACCGTCTCCAGCGCATGGAAGCGATGGTCGGCGATCATGATGGCGATTGCGGCGAGCGTGAAGAACGTGACGCGGGCGAGCGGGCTGGGACCGCGGTGGAAGAAGGCGGGCGGCTCGCGGATCATCATGGCTTCGGGGCTGAATTCGGGGACAGACCCCTATTTCGAAGAACAGGTTGTTCCAGAGGGAAATAGGGGTCTGTCCCCGATTTCAGCCCCGAAGCCATCAGTCGTTCGTGAAGACCGTTCCCAGCTTGTCCATTTCCTCGAGCGCGCGGCCGCTGCCACGCACGACGCACGTGAGCGGATCGTCGGCGACGATCACCGGCAGGCCCGTTTCTTCCATGAGCAGGCGGTCGAGCTCGCGCAGCAGCGCGCCGCCGCCCGTGAGCACCATGCCCTTCTCGGCGATGTCGGCGCCGAGCTCGGGCGGGGTCTGCTCGAGCGCGCTCTTCACGGCCGAGACGATGGAATTCAGCGGATCGGTGAGTGCCTCGAGGATCTCGTTGGACGAAATCGTGAACGAGCGCGGGATGCCTTCGGCGAGGTTGCGGCCCTTCACTTCCATCTCGCGCACTTCGCTGCCGGGGAAGGCGCTGCCGATCTGCTTCTTGATCTGCTCGGCCGTCGATTCGCCGATCAGCATCCCGTAGTTGCGGCGGATGTAGTTGATGATCGCCTCGTCGAACTTGTCGCCGCCCACGCGCACCGAAGCCGAGTACACGATGCCGCCCAGCGAGATCACGCCCACTTCAGTCGTGCCGCCGCCGATGTCGACGACCATCGAGCCTGTCGCCTCGGCGATTGGAAGGTCCGCGCCGATCGCGGCGGCCATGGGCTCCTCGATGAGGAATACCTGCGAGGCGCCGGCGCCGATTGCGCTTTCCTTGATGGCGCGACGCTCGACCTGCGTGGATCCGTACGGCACGCAGATCACGATGCGCGGGCTCGGGCGGAACCACTGGTTGTCGTGGATCTTCTTGATGAAGTACTTCAGCATCTGCTCGGTGATCGTGAAGTCGGCGATCACGCCGTCCTTCATCGGGCGGATCGCGGTGATGTTGCCGGGCGTCCTTCCGAGCATCTGCTTGGCGGCGAGACCGACCGCCTGGATCGTTTTCTTGCCGTTGGGGCCGCCTTCCTGCCGGATCGCGACGACAGAGGGCTCATCGAGGACGATTCCCTTGCCGCGCACGTAAATGAGCGTATTGGCGGTGCCGAGGTCGATCGCGAGGTCGGTGGAGAAGTACTTGGAAACGAAAGAGAACATCTTGATCCGTAAGGAGTTTCGGGTGGAACCAGGCCCGTCACGAGGGCGTGCAATATAATAGCCCAAGAATCGCAACGATTTTAAGGCCTTAGAAGGTATTTCTCGTGCTTTCCCTCGAACAGATCGCCAGGATCGCCGACCTCGCCCGCCTCGAGGTCACGCCCGATGAGGCTGCTGCGCTGCAGCAACAGCTGAACGGCATCCTCGCCATGGTCGATCAGATGAGGAGTGTGGACACATCCGGCGTGGAGCCCATGTCGCATCCGCAACAGGCGATGCAACGCATGCGCGACGACCGCGTGACCGAGCGCGACGAGCGCGCGTCGTTCCAGGCGATCGCGCCCGCGGTCGAAGACGGCCTGTACCTCGTGCCGAAAGTGATCGAGTAACGTGCACCACGCGACGCTGAAGGAGCTCGCCTCGCTCCTTGCGGCGAGGAAAATCTCGAGCGTCGAGATGACTCGCTATTTCCTCGATCGCATCGCGGGCCCGGGCGCGGTGCTGAACGCATTCATCACGATCGACGAGGAGAAGAGCCTCGCGCAGGCGAAGGCCGCCGACCATCGCATCAAGCACGGGCAAGCGGGTCCGCTCACCGGGATTCCAATCGCGCACAAGGACCTTTTCTGCGCGAAGGGCTGGCTCACCACCGCGGGCTCGAAGATCCTCGGCAACTTCGTTCCACCCTACGACTCGCACGTGATCGCGCAATTCGATCGCGCGGGAGCGGTGCTCCTCGGCAAGGCGAACATGGACGAGTTCGCCATGGGCTCGTCGAACGAGAACTCTCACTTCGGCCCCGTGAAGAATCCCTGGGATCTCGCCGCCGTGCCGGGCGGAAGCTCGGGAGGATCGGCCGCCGCGGTCGCCGCGCGCCTGGCGCCCGCCGCCACGGGCACCGACACGGGAGGATCGATTCGCCAGCCCGCGTCGTTCACCGGCGTGAGCGGCATTCGTCCCACGTACGGCCGCGTCTCTCGCTACGGCATCGTGGCGTTCGCATCGTCGCTCGACCAGGCCGGAGCGCTCGGCAAGACGGCCGAAGACCTCGCCATCCTGTTGGGCACCATGGCGGGATACGACGAGCGTGACTCCACGTGCGTGGACCGGCCCGTCGACGACTACGCGGCGAAACTTTCCGGCGGAGTGAAGGATCTTCGCATCGGCGTGCCGCGCGAGTACTTCACGAAGGACCTCGCGCCCGACGTCGCGGCTCCGATCCGCGCCGCCATCGACGAGCTCGCGAAGCTCGGGGCGAAAGTGGTCGAGGTGAGCCTGCCCAACCAGCACCTCTCGGTCCCCGCGTACTACGTGATCGCGCCGGCGGAGGCGTCGTCGAATCTCTCGCGCTACGACGGCGTGCGCTACGGATACCGCGCGCCCGACTATGCGGACCTGAACGACATGTATCGCAAGACGCGCGCGCAGGGTTTCGGCGCGGAGGTGAAGCGGCGCACGCTGATCGGCACCTACGTGCTGTCCCATGGCTACTACGACGCCTACTACGTCCAGGCGCAGAAGATCCGCAGGCTCATCGCCAACGATTTCATCGCCGCGTTCCGCGACTGCGACCTCATCGTGGGTCCGGCCGCGCCTTCAGTCGCGTTCGACCTCGGCTCGAAGACCACGGACCCGGTGCAGATGTACCTGGACGACCTGTACACGATTCCAATCAACCTCGCGGGATTGCCGGGCCTTTCGATCCCGTGCGGCTTCGGCGACAAGGGACGCCCGGTCGGATTGCAGGTCGTCGGCAACTACTTCGACGAGGCGCGGATGCTTCGCGCGGCGCACGCGTTCCAGCAGGCGACCGGCTGGCATGCGCGCACGCCACCCGCGTTCGAGGCCGGCAAATGACCTGGGAAGTCGTGATCGGCCTCGAGACCCACGCGCAGCTCACGACGGGCTCGAAGATCTTCTCGGGGACCTCGACGCAGTTCGGCTCTTCGCCCAACACGCAAGCCTCCGCCGTCGATCTCGCGATGCCGGGAACCCTTCCCGTGCTGAACAAGGGCGCGGTCGAGCGCGCGATCCGCTTCGGCCTCGCCGTGGGCGGAAGGATCGCGCCGCGCAGCACCTTCGAGCGCAAGAACTATTTCTACCCGGACCTTCCCAAGGGCTACCAGATCAGCCAGTACGTCGAGCCCGTGGTCTCGGGCGGAACGCTCGCGATCGTGGTCGACGGGAAGGAAAAATCAGTGCGCCTCACGCGCGCGCACCTGGAGGAGGACGCGGGCAAGTCGCTGCACGAGGATTTCCACGGCATGAGCGGCATCGACCTGAACCGCGCGGGAACGCCGCTCCTCGAGATCGTGAGCGAGCCCGAGATGCGCTCGGCCGCCGAAGCGGTCGCCTATGCGAAGGCGCTGCATTCGCTGGTGCGCTGGATCGGCATCTGCGACGGCAACATGCAGGAAGGGTCGTTTCGCTGCGACGCCAACGTGTCGGTGCGCCGCGCGGGCGAGCCGCTCGGCACGCGCTGCGAGGTGAAGAACCTCAACTCCTTCCGCTTCCTCGAAAAGGCGATCGAGTACGAGGTGCGCCGCCAGGTCGAGCTGATCGAGGACGGCGGCAAGGTCGTGCAGGAGACGCGCCTTTTCGATCCGGACCGCGGCGAGACGCGCCCGATGCGGTCGAAGGAAGACGCGCACGACTATCGCTATTTTCCCGATCCGGACTTGCTTCCGCTCGAGATCACGCCGCAGTGGATCGAGAAGGTGCGAGGCGAGATGCCCGTGTTGCCGGCTCGCCTCCGGAACGACTTCGAGGCGAAGGGGATCCCGGCGTACGACGCGCACCTTCTCACGGAATCCCGTGAGAAGGCTGACTACTTCGCGCGGACGCTCGAGGCGACGAGTGCCTCGACGATGACAGTGGCGCACTGGGTGAATGGCGAAGTGACGGCGGCCGCGAACGCGCAGGCGCTCGCCTTCGACAAGTTGCCCATGAGCGCATCGTCTCTCGCGCGGCTGCTCGATCGAATCCACGACGGAACCATCTCCGCCAAGGCGGCGAAGGAAGTGCTCCATGCGATGGCGGCCGGCGAAGGCGAGCCCGACGCCATCATCGACAAGCGCGGGCTCAGGCAGATTTCCGATGCGGGTGCGATCGAATCCGCGGTGGACGGCGTTCTCGCGGCGAACCCGAAACTGGCCGAAGACTATCGCGCGGGCAAGGACAAGGCTTTCAACGCGCTCGTGGGCCAGGTGATGAAGGCCACGCAGGGAAAGGCAAACCCCACCCAGGCGGGCGAGGTGCTCAAGCGCAAGCTTGCGCGCGGCTAGCTACCTGAGGCTCTCGCGAGGGCGCTCGACGGTGCCGGTCTTCAACGCGATCCAGCGCTTCTTGTCCGTATCGTATTTCACCTTCATTTCCTCGATCTGCTTCTGGTAGCTCACGAGGGATTTCTCGAGGAACACCTTCTCCGTTCGCGAGCGGTCGAGGTTCGCCACGAGGACCGGCGGCGGCTCGCTCGCCTTGCCCGACTTGGCCTTGCCCGACTTGTAGAACTCCATCTCGTCTTCCATGCCCTTGATGCCCTTCTCGACTTCCTTCAGCCGTTCCTCGGCGTTGCGAAGGCGCCCCTGGATGGGCTCCACGTTGCGGTCGCGCGCCACGTCGAACTCGGTTTCGTTGCTGTAGGAGGCGAGCAGCGCCGTGTCCTTGCGCCTTTGCTCCGCGGCGGCATGCTCGGCCTCTCTCGCCTTCTCCTGCTCCTCGAGGCGGGTCTTCAACTGTTCGGGAGTCGGCGTCGGATCGATCTTGCGCCGCACGGACCCGGTCGGGCCCATCTCGTACATCGGGACGTGTTCGCACTCGGGCGGCGGAGTGTCCCCGATGCGCGTGATGCCCTTCTCGTCCACGCACTTGTACGATGCACCGGCCGCGGGAATGAAGAGCACCGCGGCCACGATCAGTAGTTTTTTCATTGTGTCGATCCCCTGCATGCGCCCTGCCCGTTTCAATTCGCCGCCACGCCGTACCGGCGACGGTATTCCTCGATCCTTTCGACATGGCCGCGATCCTCGGGCCGCGCGCGCAGCGTGGCGAGGATGTCGGCGAGAGTCGCAATGGCCGTGACGGGCAATCCGAACTCCCGGCCGACTTCCTGGGTCGCCGAGAGCTCCGCCTTCCCGCGCTCCTGGCGGTCCAGAGCAATTAGCACGCCTGCCGGGGCCGCTCCGGCCGCGCGGATGATCTCGATGGCCTCGCGCTTGGACGCTCCGTCGGTGATGACGTCGTCGATGATGAGCGCCCGGCCCTCGAGGGGCGCGCCCACGATATTCCCGCCTTCGCCGTGATCCTTCGCTTCCTTCCGGTTGAAGCAGAACGGCACATTGTGACCGAGACCGGCAAGTCCGATGGCCGTGGCGGCGGCCAGTGTGATGCCCTTGTAGGCGGGCCCGAAGAGGATGTCGAAGCCGATTCCCGAGGCAAGGGCGGCACGCGCGTAGTAGCCACCCAGCTCGCCCAGGGCGCGGCCGTCGCTGAAGAGCCCCGCGTTGAAGAAGTACGGCGAAAGGCGGCCGGCCTTGGTCTTGAACTCGCCGAAGCGAAGGACGCCGGCGCGAATCGCGAATTCCACGAACTCGCGGCGGAAGGCCTGCGGTTCGGCGTTCGAGGCGGGCGCGGCGGCGGCGGTCATGGTCGCTTCGGAGGTTACGATACGGGTATTTTAGGATGAATCCCCGGATGGCAGAGGCCGCGCTGTGTTGCGCCTGAGCGACGTCACGCTTCGACGCGGAGCCCGAGTGCTGCTTGCCGATGCGTCGATGATCGTGCACCCGGCGCAGAAGGTGGGTCTCGTGGGCCCGAACGGCAGCGGCAAGTCGAGCCTCTTCGCGCTGATTCGCGGCGAGCTTCACACGGACGCGGGCGAAGTGTACCTGCCGCCGCGATGGGTGCTCGCGCACGTGGCACAGGAGACTCCCGCCGTGGAACGTCCCGCGCTCGACTTCGTGATGGACGGGGACGAGGAGCTGCGCGAGATGGAGCGCGATATCGCCGCGGCCGAGGGCGAGGGTGAAGCAGGCGAGCGCATCGCGCACCTGCACGCGCGCTACGACGAGATCGGCGGATACCAGGCGCGCTCGAGGGCGCAGACGCTCCTCGCGGGCCTGGGCTTCACCGATGAAGCGCAGTCGCGCCCGGTGGCGACCTTCTCCGGCGGCTGGCGGATGAGGCTCAATCTCGCGCGCGCGCTGATGTGCCGGTCGGACCTGCTTCTCCTGGACGAGCCCACGAACCACCTCGACCTGGATGCGGTGCTGTGGCTCGAGGACTGGCTGAAGGCCTTTCCCGGCGCGGTGATCCTCATCACGCACGATCGCGAATTCCTCGATGCGGTGGTGCAATCCATCGTGCACGTGGAGAACGAGCGGCTGAATGCGTACACCGGCAACTACAGCGCGTTCGAGGCGCAACGCGCCGCGCGCCTCGCCCTGCAGCAATCGGCGTTCGAGAAGCAGCAACGCGCCATCGCGCACCTCGAGGCGTTCATCACGCGATTTCGCGCCAAGGCCACGAAGGCGAGCCAGGCGCAAAGCCGCATCCGCGCGCTGGAGAAGCTCGAGCGCATCGCCGCGGCCCACGTCGATTCGCCGTTCTCGTTCGAATTCCGCGCGCCGCTCGAGAAACCCCGCCAGCTCTTCCGCCTCGAGGAAGCCTCGGTGGGCTACGGCGACACACCCGTGCTTTCCGGCATCGAGTGGAGCGTGCATCCGGGAGACGCGATCGGGCTCCTCGGCCCCAACGGCGCCGGGAAGTCCACGTTGCTGAAATCCATCGTGGGCGACCTCCCGCTTCTGTCGGGAGAGATCCACCGGGCCCAGGGATTGCGCGTCGGCTACTTCGCGCAACACCAGGTCGACCAGTTGCGCCTCGACGAGAATCCCCTCTGGCACCTGGCCAAGCTTGCGCCCGGCGAACGCGAGCAGGTCTTCCGCAATTACCTCGGCGGCTTCGACATCCGCGGCGACCAGGTGACGCAGAAGGTCGCGAGCTTCTCGGGCGGAGAGAAGGCGCGGCTGGCACTTGCGCTCATCGTGTGGCAGCGCCCCAACCTCCTGCTGCTCGACGAGCCGACGAACCATCTCGACATCGACATGCGCGAAGCGCTCGCGCAGGCGCTCACGGATTTCGAGGGCGCGCTCATCGTGGTCGCGCACGACCGCGCGCTCCTTTCGGCGGCGACGGACCAGTGGATGCTCGTGGCCGACGGGCGCCTGGCAGCTTTCGAAGGCGATCTCGACGACTACAAGGAGTGGGCCAGGCAATACCAGCGAACGCGCGACGGCAGGCAGGACCTTCGCGGTGATGGCGCGCAGAACCGCAAGCAGGAACGGCGCGCGGAAGCCGCGCAACGACAGCGAGAGGCCGAGGCACGCAAGCCCTTCGAGAAGAAGCTCGCGGCGATGGAGGCGGAACTGAAGGCGCTCGAGGGCGAAGCCGCGCAGGTCGAGGCGTGGCTTGCGTCGAGCGAGGCCTACGAGGAAGGACAGCGCGAGCTGCTGCAGGCCGCGTCGAGGCGGCGCGCCGAGATCGCGCAGCGCGTGTCGCAGCTCGAGGAAGATTGGTTGTGGACCCAGGCCGCGATGGAGACCGAGGTCAACCGCGCCCGCGCGTGAGCGTTTTTCGGTCTGCACCCACGAGAGGACCCACACCATGCAACTCGATGCCGCATTGCCCATTGTCCGCGCGCTCGCCGACGGCGTGAATCCCGTAACCGGCGAGGCGTATCCCGAGCAAAGCCCCTATGCGGAGCCGCGCACGCTGCGAGCGCTGTTCTCCGCGGTGGATCTCATGCAAAAGGAGGTCGAGCGAGAGAAACGCCGCGAGCGGCTTCCCGCCAACTTCGGCAAGCCCTGGACCGAGGGCGAGGACCGCACGCTCGCCGCCGAATTCGACAACGGCCTCGCGATGGCCGAGATCGCGCGCCGCCACGCGCGCACGCAAAGTTCGATCCGTCTGCGACTGGAGAAGCTCGGGAAGATCGAGCCGACCCCCGCCACCTAGGCGGGGGTTGTTTCAATCGGGCCGTATCTTAAGATGCGGCATGACGAAGAACCGCAAGCTCGGCTGGCGGGACCTGGGGAACCCGCGCATCGCCCTGATGCTGGCCCTGAGTTTCTCGACGGGATTGCCGTTCCTGCTGGTGTTCGGCACGGCCTCCGTGCGGTTGCGCGAGGCGGGCGTGCCCGTCTCGACGATCGGGCTCTTCAGCTGGCTCGGCCTCGCCTACAGCCTCAAGTTCCTCTGGGCGCCGGTCGTCGATGCATTCGATGTGCCGCTGCTCGCACGCGCGCTGGGCCGGCGCCGCGCATGGATGGTGGCGTGCCAACTCGTGATCGCCGCGGGACTCGTGGGCGTGGCGTTGAGCGACCCGGCGACGAGCCTCGCCATGACGGCGGCCTTCACCTTCGTGGTCGCCTTCGGCTCTGCCACGCAGGACATCGTGATCGACGCCTGGCGCATCGATGCCGCGCCCGACGAGCGCCAGGGGATCATGGTGGCTGCCTACCAGCTGGGTTACCGGCTGGCACTCCTGGCGGCGGGCGCGGGCGCGCTCTACATCGCCGAGTTCGTCGATTGGCGCACGTCGTATGCGGTGATGGCCGGGCTGATGTCGATCGGAATCATCGCGAGCATCCTGTCGCCGATCGTCGATCGCGTGAAGGAGGCGCACAAGCGCTTCGACCTCCTGTGGGCCGTGAAGGAACCGCTCATGGATCTGCACACGCGGATGGGGCGCGTGCTCGTGATCGTGCTGGTGCTGGTGGCCCTCTACCGGATGTCGGACTTCCTCGCCGGGACCATGTCCAACCCGATGTACGTGGACCTGGGTTTCACCAAGGCGCAGATCGCGAGCGTGGCGAAGGTCTACGGCGTGATCGTCGGCATCATCGGGGCCTTCGCCGGCGGGATCATGGTGGTGCGCCTGGGCCTCTTTCGATCGATGCTCGCGGGCGCCGCGACGCAGGCCCTCGCCCACCTCACGTTCGCGTGGCTCTCCACGCAGGGCGCGAGCATCCCGGCGCTCATCGTGGCCATCAGCGTGGATAATTTCTCGCAGAGCTTCGCCGGCACCATCCTCGTCACCTACATGTCCGGCCTCACGGGCGCGGGTTTCGCGGCGACCCAGTACGCGCTGCTCTCCTCCGTGTATGCGTTGCCGGGCAAGGTGGTCGCCGGCGCCTCGGGCTACATGGTCGAGGCTTACGGCTACACGGCGTTCTTCTGCCTCACCGCCGCGATACTCGTTCCGGTCGTGGCGCTCGCCTTCGTCGTGTGGCGCGACCCGCAGGGCGGACTACGGCCGTCGGCGGAACCGGAAAACGCCCAGGCTTCCCCGTAGGTTCGGCAGCACCTTGACCGTGCGTCCCTCATGGATCACGCGCTCGTCGAGGATCTCGGCTCCCACCTTCACGCAAAGCCCCTCGAAGTCCTTCACCGTGCACAGGTGGATGTTCGGCGTGTCGTACCAGCTATAGGGCAGCGTCTTCGAAACCGGCATGTGGCCGCGAAGGATGTCGAGGCGGTGGCGCCAGTAGCCGAAGTTGGGGAAGGTGACGATGCCCTCGCGCCCGACGCGGAGCATCTCGTTCAGCACGCTCCCGGCGTTTCGCATCGCCTGCAGCGTTTGCGAGAGGATCACGAAGTCGAAGGAATTGTCCCCGAAGTTCGCGAGCCCCGTTTCGATGTCCGCCTGCACGACGTTCACGCCGTTCTTCACGCTCGCCAGCACGTTGGCCGCGTCGATCTCGATGCCGTAGCCGGCCACGCCGTGGGTCGCCGTGAGTCCTGCGAGCAGCACGCCGTCACCGCATCCCAGGTCCAGCACGCGCGCGCGCTCCGGGATCCAGGAGCCGATGAGCTCGTAGTCGTAGCGCTGCATCACATTCCCTCCCGCTCGCCGCGATAGCCGCGCATCTCTTCGAGCTCGCTGCCGCCCACGGTGAACGGCAGGCGACGCTCGCCCGCGCCGATCTCCTCGGCGATGTTGTCGGCGTAAGCGGCCAGGAGACGGTGGTAGTGCGCGTCGCCCAGGAGGAAAGCATCGTGCCCGTTGGGGGCGTCGATCTCGGCGTAGGTGACGTTCTTCTTCGAAGCCACCAGCGCCTTCACCAGCTCGCGCGATCTGAGCGGCGGGAAGCGCCAGTCGCTCTTGAACGAGGCCACGAAGAAACTCGCCGTCGCCGTGGAAAGGGCCCGCGCGAGGTCGCCGCCCGCTTCCTTCGCCGGGTCGAAGTAATCGAGCGCCTTGGTCATCAGCAGGTAGGTGTTGGCGTCGAAGACCTGCGCGAACTTGTCGCCCTGGTAGCGCAGGTACGACTCGATCTCGAACTCCACGTCGTAGTTGAAGCCATACTCGTCGCGCTTGAGGAGGCGGCCGAACTTCTCCGTCAGGAGGTCATCCGACAGGTACGTGATGTGGCCCAGCATGCGCGCGAGCTTCAACCCGCGCGCGGGCACCGTGTCGTGCTCGTAGAAGTTGCCGCCGTGGAAATCCGGGTCCGACACGATCGCCTGGCGCGCCACGTCGTTGAACGCGATGTTCTGCGTCGATAGCCGCGGAGCCGCGGCGATCACGAACGCATGGCGGATGCGATCGGGAAATTGCAGCGCCCATTGCAGGGCCTGCATGCCGCCGAGGGATCCCCCGATGGCCGCCGCGAGCTTCTCGATGCCGAGACGGTCCATCAATCGCGCCTGGGACGCGACCCAGTCTTCGACTGTCACGACGGGGAATGCGGCGCCGTAGGGCTTGCCCGTCGAACGGTCGATGGAGCCCGGCCCCGTCGATCCGTGGCACCCGCCGATGTTGTTCACGCCGATCACGAAGAACCGGTCCGTGTCGAGCGGCTTGCCGGGGCCGATCAGGTTGTCCCACCACCCGACCTTCTTCGGGTCGTCGGCGTAGTAGCCCGCGACGTGGTGGTTGCCCGAGAGCGCGTGGGAGACAAGCACCGCGTTCGAGCGATCCTTGTTGAGCACGCCATACGTTTCGTAGACGAGCTCGTACGAGGCGAGCGTCTTGCCCGCCTTGAGGATGAGGGGCTCGAGGAATCCGGCGCGCTGCGCCACCGCGGCCCCCACAGATCTTGGATCGAGTTCGCTCATATGAAAATAAAAAAACCCGACGGACCAAAGGTCGTGTCGGGTTTTCGAGCCGCCACTCGCTTTAGCCGTATTTGTTGAGCGCCCGCAAGCTGAGTCAAATCGGCGCTATGGAGGTATTCTATTCCTAACATCGGGGCGCATCAAATTCGGGGGGAATCCGTGGGACGCAGGATCGTCGCTGCATTGTTCGCATGCCTCGCATTGCCCTGCGCGGCAGAGCGCACCTACGCGATCATTTCCCTTGTCGGCGACCGCATCGAGATCATCCAGCACTCCCCGGTCGTGGGCAGCAGCATCGACCAGAACCGCAAGGATGAGCTGGTGCCGTCCCAGGGGGCGATCGACAAGGCCGTGCTCGCCGCGGCCGACAATGCGGTGAGGAAATCCGATCCGGCTTCGAAGCCCGTCCTGCTTCTCGCGAACGATCCCGCCCTTTACCGGGCCCAGGACAAGATGCTCGACGACGAAGCCGGCGCCACGGTGCTCCTCGAGCGTCTGCGTCCGATGCTCGCCGAGATCCATGCAAGCCACCTGCTGCTCTTCACCAAGTACCGGCACGAGGCGAGATTTCCGATCGGCAATTCCCTGGTGGGCAGCGGCATGATCGAAGGGGTCGGCTTCTACGTGGACCGCGTGCTGGTGACCCGTGTAGCCGGCTCCGGCGATACCAGCCGTGGATTCCTCGCGCCCTTCGCCTACTTCCAGGTCTGGCTCATCGACCTTGCCACCTCGACCGTCGTGAAGAACCGCACGATGCTGGGCCGCACGGCGCGATCGGCGGCCCGCGGCGAGTCGGGAGAGGCGTGGGATGCGCTGACGGACGCACAGAAGGTGACCCTGCTGGTGCGCATCCTGCGCTCCGAGGCCTTCAACGCGACGACGGAAGTCATCGCGCCGTAGGCTCCTGGCGCCTAGTGCGGCCGCGAGGCCGGGTGTTCATGCACCCAGCGAAGCGCGGCATCGCCTTCCATGGGCCGCGCGATGTGGAAACCCTGTCCTTCGTCGCAATCCATGGCGCGGAGCGCTTCCATCGTGGCGGCATCCTCGATGCCTTCGGCCGCGACGGCGAGGCCCAGGTTTCGCGCGAGCGCCACGGTCGACGCGACGATGGTGCGGTCGGCCGCGTTCGTGAGCATCGGCCGCACGAACGACGAATCGATCTTGAGCGCGTTCAAGGGCAGGCGGCGCAGGTGCGACAGCGACGAGTAGCCCGTGCCGAAGTCGTCGATGGATACGCGCACGCCGAGCGCGGCGATGGCTTCGAGCGCATTGCGCGCGCGATCCGGATCATGGATGAGCGCGCTCTCGGTGATCTCGAGCTCGAGGCATCCGGGTGCGGTGTGGTGTTGCTCGAGGGCGTTGCGCACCTGCGCGGCGCATCGCTCGTCGAGGAGATGCCGCGCCGAGAGGTTCACCGAGACGTTCACGGCGGGTCCCCATTCGGTCTGGCGCTCGAGCGCCGAGTCGAGCACGCAAAGTGTCAGCGAATTGATGACGTCGGAGAGCTCGGCGAGCGGAATGAAGCGCGAGGGCGGCAGCACGCCCAGGCGTGGATGATTCCATCGCGCCAGCGCCTCGAACCCACCCAGGTGCCCGTCGGAGAGCCTGATGCGCGGCTGGAAGTGCGCGACGATCTCGCGCTTGCGCACGGCATCGGTGAGCTCCGACAGCAGGACCAGCCTCTCGTGCGTGTACGGATCGAGCGCGGCGTCGTAGAGCAGGTGGCCCTGGTGGCGCTCCTTGGCGGCGTACATCGCCACGTCCGCGCACCGCATGAGGCCTCCCGCGTTGTCGGCGTGGCCGGGCGCCAACGCGATGCCCATGCTCGCGCCCAGCTCCAGGCGAAGGCCATCGATCTCGATGGGCGCCACGGCCGCCGCATGGGCACGCGAAGCCGCGATACTCGCCTCTTCCGCGGACCTCACCTCGGGTAGCCAGACGGCGAACTCGTCGCCGCCCAGGCGCGCAACCTCGGCCCCGGTGAAACGCTTCATCTCGCGATCGAGCCGTTGCGCGACGCGCGCGAGCAGCCGGTCCCCCACGTGGTGCCCCAGCGTGTCGTTCACTTCCTTGAAGCGATCCAGGTCGATCAGCAGCAGCGCGCCGTGCGTGCCGTTGCCGTCCAGGTCGGCGAGGTCGTCTTCCAGCCGCTGCCGAATGCGCAGGCGATTGGGAAGGCCGGTGAGCGAATCGTGGTGCGCCAGGTGCTGCACGGCGAGGAATTGTTGCTGGCGCTCGAGCTCGGCGCTCGCGCGCGACGCGAAGATGCGCAACAGGTCCTTGGTGAATTCGGGATCTTCCAGGCGGCGGCGGAAACATACCGCGAGAATGCCGAGCGGCTTTCCGTCGGAGCCGATCAACGGAGCGCCCACGTACGACTCGATGCCCAGCGTGCCCAGGGCATAGTCGCGCGGGAAGAGCTTCACCGCATCCGCGGAATACACTTGCACGCCTTCGCGCAGGACCGCCTCGCAAGGCGAGCCCTCGAGCGGATATTCGTAGTGGGGAGCCGGCGCGCCAAAGCCCGCCGTGGCGATGGTGCGAATGCAGGGCGCATGGGGGGTCTTGAGCTCACCCACGAAGGCGAGGTCGGCCTCGAGCAATCGGGCGAGGTGCTCGACCAGCGAGCGGAAGAACGACTCGCCCACCTGCGCATCCACGCCACGAGCGATGTCCTGCACGAGGCGCTCCTGGCGGCGCCGGTCCGTCACGTCCTGGCTCACGGTGACCACGCACTCGGTGTCGTGGATGTTCACCTGGTGGCCCGACAGCATGAACGTGCGGACCTCGCCGGACTTCTTGCGGAACTGCACCTCGAACTCGCGCACGAGCCCGTCGCGCTTCAGCCGCTCGATCCAGGCGTCGCGCTCGATCGTGCTCACCCACAGGCCGATGTCGAGCGTGGAGCGGCCCAGCACCTGGGCGGAGGGGTATCCGGATTCGCGCTCGAACGCCTCGTTCACCTCGAGGATCACGCCATCGGACATGCGTACGACTGAAATCCAGTCGGGCGAGGAGCGAAGCGCGCGGGAGAAGAGCTCCTGCGATTCCTCCAGCGCGGCACGGGCACGCTCGAGGCCTTCGTGGTTGAGCACGGCGGCGGCAAGGTCGGCGATTGAACCCGCGAAGAGCTGCTCGTCGGTGCTCCAGTCGCGCCGCTCCGACACGGTCTCGGCGCAGACGACCCCGATCGCCCGCCCTTCGCGCCAGATGCCCGCGTCGAGGAGGGAGACCACGTTGTCTTTCGTGAAGTAAGGCCCGAATTCGATCGTGCGCGGATCGGTGGCCGCATCGGGCGCGACGATGGTGCGGTTGCCGAGCAGTGCCTCGAAGTAGGCGGGATAGGCGTTCGCCTGCAGCTGCACGTGCGAGCGGGGGTTTCCCGATGCGTCGTGCTCGTGGGCGAGGCGCAGCACCGAGCGATCCTCGTTGAAGAGCCACACCGAGGCGCGCCGGATGGCGAGGGTAGTGGCGAGCGCTTCGGTGAGCGCGCGCCACGCGTCTTCGGATTTGGCGCCCGGGATTCCGCCCTTGAGCAGGCCGAACAACGCCGCCTGCTGCGCCTGGACGCGCAGGTGGTCGTTCTCGCTGCGGTCGACGATCATCCGGGTCGAAGCCTAGCTGTTCAGCTTTTCGATGAGCGATTGCATGCGGTCGGGCTCGTCGGTCTTCAGGATTCGCGCGACGACGGGCGCGATGTCCGGGAGGCTCGTCATGAGCACCCGCTGCTTCACCGCGAGGAGGTGGGCCGGGTGCATTGAAAAATGCCGCAGGCCGAATCCCAGCAGCATGCGCGTGAGCTCCACGTCGCCGGCCATCTCGCCGCACACGGCGACGGGCTTCTCATGCTGTTGCGCGGTGCGGATCACTCCCGCGATGAGGTTCAGTACCGCGGGATGAAGCGGGTCGTAGAGGTGCGCCACGCGATCGTCGGCGCGATCGATGGCGAGCGTGTACTGGATCAGGTCGTTCGTGCCCACCGAGAGGAAGTCGAGCTTGCGGATGAACATGGGCAACGCGATCGCGGCGGCGGGCACCTCGATCATCCCACCGAGCGGCGTGTACTCGTCGAATTTCTCCTTTTCATCACGCAGCTGCTCCTTGGCGTGCTGCACGGCCGCGAGCGTCTGGACGAGCTCGTTCCACGTGGACAGCATCGGGATGAGGATCAGCACCTTGCCGTGGCGCGAAGCGCGCAGGATCGCGCGAAGCTGCGTGTTGAAGACCTGGGGCTCGGCGAGGCAATAGCGGATGGCGCGAAGGCCCAGCGCCGGGTTCACCGCCGCCTGCGGCTGCTCGCCGGTGTCGAGCGGCTTGTCGGCGCCGATGTCGAGCGTGCGGATCGTGACGGGAAAGCCCCTCATGCGCTCGACCACTTCGCGATAGGCCTCGTACTGCTCATCCTCGTCGGGCAGGTCGCGGCGGTTCATGAAGAGGAACTCGCTGCGGAATAGCCCGATGCCGGTGGCGCCGCTCGCCTTCACCGCATCGATGTCGCCGGGAAGCTCGATGTTGGCGTGGAGGTGCACCGGCGTGCCGTCGAGGGTCGCCGCCGGCGCGCTCTTCAGGCGCTTCAGCTTGTCCCGTTCGAGGCGCGCCTGGTTCTGCTTGAGGCGGTACTCGGCGAGCACGTGGGCGTCGGGATTGACGATGACCACGCCCTGCGTGCCGTCCACGATGATGAGCTCGTCCTCGCGCACCATCGTGCGCGAGTGGTGCAGCGCCACGATCGCCGGGATGTTCATGGAGCGCGCGATGATCGCCGTGTGCGACGTGGCGCCGCCCAGGTCCGTCACGAAGGCGGCGAACGGATGCTCGCGGAAGAGGATCACGTCGGCCGGCGAGAGGTCGCGCGCGACCAGGATGGCCGCGTCCGCGACGACGGGCTTGGTCGTGATCCGCCGCTGCGTGCCGGCGAGCGCCCCGAGGACGCGCTCGGCCACCTGGCGCACGTCGTCCTCTCGCTGCCTCAAGTACGGGTCCTCGATGTCGCTGAACTGGGCGAGCAGCTCGTCCAACTCCTGGCGCAGGGCCCACTCGGCGTTGCAATGCTGCTTCCGGATGATGTCGCGCGGCGCGTCGGCGAAGGCCGCGTCGTCGAGGAGCATGCGGTGCACGTTCACGAAGGGCGCGAGCTCGGCCGATGCGCTGTGCCGCACGCTCGCCGAGAGCTCGGTCAGCTCGTCGCGCACTTCCTTCACCGCCTTGTCGTAGCGGCGCTGCTCCCGGAAGATGTCCGCGGCCGCGATCTCGTAGTGGTCCACCTCGGCCGACATGCCCGCGAAAAGGTGCGCGTGGCCGATGGCGATGCCGCCCGAAACGCCGATGCCGTGCATCGTGAAGGAAACGGTGAAGGCCGCCGCGTCCATCACTCGCCCTCCCCGAACTTGTCGTTGAACAGCGCCTCGATCTCGTCGATGGCGACCTGCTCGTCGGCACCCTCGGTCTCGAGCTCGACCGAGGAGCCCAATCCGGCCGCGAGCATCATCACCCCCATGATGCTCTTCGCGTTCACGCGGCGGCCGTTGCGCTCGATCCAGATGGAGCTCTGGAACCGCGAGGCGAGCTGGGTGAGCTTCGCGGAGGCGCGGGCATGCAGTCCCAGCTTGTTTGTGACTTTCACGGCGCGCCTGATCACGGCTCGCCCATGCGCATCACGCCCTCGGATGCGCCCGAGAAGGCCTTCTCCAGCGCGACTTCGAGGGGTTCCTCGCGATAGGTGAGAGCGCGGATCAGCATCGGCAGGTTCACGCCGGCGAGGCCCACGACCTTTCCGGGCTTGAGCAGCTTCGCGGCGATGTTCGAGGGCGTGGCCCCGAACATGTCGGTCAGCACCAGCACGCCGTCCCCCTGGTCGAGGAAGCGGATGAGGTCCTCGGCGACCGGAATGAGCGCCTCGGGATCGTCGTGCACCGTCACGCCCAGCTGGCGCAGGTACACGGGCCGGCGCCCCAGCACGTGGCTCGCCGAGTGGATCAGCGATTCGCCGAAGGCGCCGTGGGAGACGATGAGGATGCCGATCATGCGGCAATCTTATAATGAGCCCATGGATCGCAAATCTCCCCGTCCCACCGACATCACGTTACACCAGCAATCCGGCGTCCTCGACGTCGTCTTCGACGATGGCGCGAATTTCTCCCTGCCGGTGGAATACCTGCGCGTCTACTCGCCCTCGGCGGAGGTGCGCGGCCACGGCGCGGGCCAGGAGGTGCTCCAGGTGGGCAAGCGCAACGTCGAAGTGAAGGCGATCGAGCCCGTGGGCGCGTACGGGGTGAAGCTCGTGTTCTCCGACGGCCACGACACGGGAATCTACTCGTGGGACTACCTGTACGACCTGGGCACCCGCCGGGACGCCTACTGGAAGGCCTACCTCGAACGCATGGACAAGGCCGGCGCCTCGCGCGATCCATGACGGAAAAGACCCACTTCGGGTTCACCCAGGTGCCCGAGCAGGACAAGGCCCGGCGCGTGGGCGACGTGTTCCGCTCGGTCGCGACGAACTACGACGTGATGAACGACCTCATGTCGCTGGGGCTGCACCGGTGGTGGAAACGCTTCACGGTGGAGATGAGCGGCGTTCGCGAGGGCTCGCGCGTGCTCGACGTGGCCTCGGGCAGCGGCGACCTCGCCGCGGCCTTCGCCAGGCGCGCCGGGCCCACGGGCCAGGTCTGGATGACCGACATCAACGCGGCGATGCTTTCGGTCGGACGCGACAAGCTCATCGATGCCGGCGTCTTCACGCCGCTGGCACTCTGCGACGCGGAGAAGCTTCCGTTTCCTTCGAACACCTTCGACTGCGTGTCGGTGGCCTTCGGCCTTCGCAACATGACGCACAAGGACCGTGCCCTCGCCGAGATGGGACGCGTCACGAAACCCGGCGGGCGCGTCCTCGTGCTGGAATTCTCCAGGCCCTGGAAGCCGCTCTCGAAGGCCTACGACGCCTATTCGTTTTCCGTGCTGCCCGCGCTCGGCAAGCTCGTCGCGGGCGATGAGGCCGCCTATCGCTACCTCGCCGAGTCGATCCGGATGCACCCGGACCAGGAATCCCTCAAGGCGATGATGGAGGCGGCGGGCTTGGTACGGGTGGACTACTTCAACCTCGCCGCCGGCGTCGTGGCGCTGCACCGGGGATACAAGCCGTGATCGCGCTTGCCCCGCAGCCGGCCGCCCGGGCCATCAACCACGTCCTGCGTTCCGCACCGCTCGCCCTGGAGCGGCTCGCGAAGCACGCGGGCCGTACCGCACGATTCAACGTGGGTCCGGTCTCACTCGCATTCACGGTGCAGGCCAACGGGGAGGTGTCCGCGGCCGGCGGCGACGCGGCGCGCGACCTCGAGGTGCACATTCCCCCGGCGTCCCTGCCGCGATTCGCCAGCCGCGACGTGAATGCATGGCGCGGGGTGCGCATCGAAGGCGACGTGGAATTCGCGCAGGATGTTTCCTATCTCGCCCGCAACCTCGATTGGGACGTCGAGGAGGACTTGTCGCGGGTGGTGGGCGACATCGCGGCGCACCGGATCGTGGCGACGGCGCGTTCCCTGGGCCATTGGGGCCGCGAAGCCGGCAAGCGCCTGGCGCAGGGCGCGGCGGAGTACTGGACCGAGGAATCGCCGCTCGTGGCGTCGCGAGTGAAGGTCGAAGGCTTCGTCCGGGCGGTGGCGGAGCTTCGCGACGCCGTCGATCGACTCGGGAAGCGCGTCGAGAAACTGGAATAACGCCATGACCCGCGTTACGCTCGCCGCCCTGCTGTTGGCGTGCGCGATGCCGGTGGCTGCGCTCGAGCGGAGCGATGGGGAGCGCTCTTTCACGGTTACCTGGGAAGCACCCAGGGAGCTGCGCGAGCTCTTCGAGAAATTCCTGAAACCGCCGCGCGCCGAGCCGGGCGAAGGGACCCAGGAAGTGCGCCGCCCGTGGATCCAGGACGTGAAGAAGCGCGTTCCCGAGATCGCGGCCTCCGAGGGCTATTTCTCCGCGAAGGTCGACGTGCGCTTCGACGCCGCCGGGACCCACGCGACAGTGAATGTCGATCCCGGGCCTCGCGCGGTGGTCGACGACATCCAGATCGACTTCGAGGGCGATATCGCCGGCGATAGCGAGGATCGCGAGCGTCGCCGCGCACTCCTTCGCACCGGATTCGCGATGAAACACGGCGCGGCCTTTCGCAGCGCCGACTGGGAAACCGCCAAGGCGACGCTGGAGCAGTCCCTCACGGACCTCGACTACGCGGCCGGCACCCTCGCGGTGACGCGCGCGGAAGTCGACGAGGCGAGTGCCAAGGTGAAGGTGAAGCTCGTGCTCTCGAGCGGCCCGCGGTTCACGTTCGGCGAGGTGACGATCGCGGGCCTTGCGCGCTATCCCGAGCGCATCGTGCGCCGCCTCGTGAACATCCATTCGGGGGACCGCTACAGCCGCGAGCGCCTCGAGCAACTGCAGCGGCTGGTGCAACAGGGGCCGTGGTTCTCGAGCGTGATCGCGGAGATCGACGCGAATCCCGAGAAGCCCGAGCTCGCTCCCGTGAAGGTGAGCGTGGTGGAGCGCGCGGCGCGCGACGCGGGCGTATCCCTGGGATATGGCACCGACGATGGATTCCGCGCGGAGGCCACATACCGCGACCGTGACCTCTTCGGCCGCGCGCTCGACCTGCAAAGCTCGATCCAGGCGAGCCAGAAGCAGCAGATCGGCTACGCCGACGTATACCTGCCGCCCGGGATCCAGCAAGGCGGGTGGTTCGCCGAGATGCCCTACAAGGACAGCGTGGGCGTCCTCGCCGAGCACAGCATCCTCGAGAACGACAACTTCACGCGCTACGCGGTCGCGGCTTACCGGCATTGGTACATCGAGAAGTTCGAGCTGCAGGCGGGCCTGTCGTACCAGGTGGAGAAGCAGTTTCCGACGGGCGCTCCGGTCACTTACGCGCGGGCACTGGCGCCGGTCGTGACCGTCACGTGGCGGAACGTCGACAGCCTCTTCGACCCGAAACGCGGGGGCGTGCTGAACGTGCAGCTCGCCGCGGGCTCCGGCTCCCTCGGTTCTACCGAGGATTTCGTGAAGACGTACGTCCAGTACCAGCACTGGTTTCCGCTGGGCAAGATGGACCAGCTGCTGGCGCGCTTCGAGCTGGGCCGCACGTTCGCGACGTCGCGCGAGGCCATTCCCGACGACTTCCTCTTCCGCGCGGGCGGCTCGCGCTCCAACCGCGGCTACGCCTACCAGAGCCTCGGCGTGCAGCAGGGCTCCGCCATCGTCGGCGGCCGATACCTCGAGACGGGCACGGTCGAATACGTGCACTGGCTCGACGACACGTGGGGTGCGGCGACATTCATGGACGTGGGCACCGCGGCCGATTCGCCGCAGAAGCTCGACGCATTGAAGAGCTACGGCGTCGGGGCGCGCTACAAGACGCCCGCGGGCCCCTTCGCGCTCGACGTCGCCTACGCCGATCGCGACAAGAAGTTCCGCCTTTCCTTCTCCGTGTCGATCGCTTTCTGATGAGCGCGCCCGAAACCGCTCCCACGCCCAAGCCGCCGCGCCGCCGCCGTTGGCTGCGGTGGTTCGCGTACGCGGTCCTCGCGTTGCTTGCGCTCGGGTGCGCCGGAATCCTCTGGCTCGTCGGCACGCAAGGCGGCGCGGAGTTCGCCTTCGGAAAGATCCAGCAGCTCATCGGCACCGCCACGAACATCGAGGGCGTCGAGGGCTCGATCGGCGGAAACCTCAAGATCCGGCGCTTCGAGGTCGTGCATCCCGGGTTCGTCGTGCGCATCGAGGGACTCGAGGCCGACATCTCGCCGTTCTATGCCGGGCACCTCACGATCCATCGCCTGCATGCGAAAAGCGTCGAGGTGCGCACGTCGCCGTCGGCGCAATCGAATCCGTCGATGAAAGCGCCGCCGGATTTCAGCCCGCCGTTCCCCGTGCGCCTCGAGGACGGAGCCATAGGCACCCTCACCTATGGCGCCATCGCCTCGCACGACAACGATCTCGTGTTCTCGGACATCGTGGTGCGCGGCGAAGGCGAGGGCACGCGCTGGCGCGTCGCCGAGGGCGCGACCGGGACTGAGTGGGGCAAGGTGAAGCTCAAGGGCTTCGTCGCGGGCGCCTCGCCCTTCGATCTCGACGTGGCCGCGGAATTCGCGGGCGTGCTGCAGAAGGAGGCGATCAACGCCGCGGCGACGGCGCGAGGCACGCTGAAATCCATCGAGGTGAAGGCCGAGGCAGCCATGGCCGGGGCGCGCGCCGCGGCAAGCACGAACGTGCGGCCGTTCGAGCCCGTGATGCTGGGATCCATCGACCTCGATGCGAGTGCCGTGGATCTCTCGCGCTTCGTGGCTTCGATGCCGAGCACGCGCATATCGATCCAGGCGAAGCTCGCGCCCAGGGGCGACACGCTCGCGGGGCGGCTGCATGTTGCGAACGCCGAGACGGGACCCTGGGACCACCACCGCCTGCCGCTGGTGTCGGCGTCCGCCGAGCTTGCCGCGTCGCCCCACGGCGCGGACTTCACGGCGATCGAGGTCGCGCTTCCGGCCGGCAGCGTGCGCGGCCAGGTGCATGTCGCGGCGAGCGGAGCGCAGGCGCAACTGCAGCTCACCGACGTCGATCTCGCGACGCTGCACGGGAAGCTACGCAAGACGCAGCTCGGGGGAAAGCTCGCCATTACCGGCGATCGTGGCGCGCAGCGATTCGAAGCCGACGTCGACGATCCGCGTTTCGCCCTCGCGGCGCGCGCGTTGCTCACCGGCGAACGCCTCGAGGTGGAGTCGGCGAGCGTGCGTGCCGGCGGCGGGACGCTGAGCGCCAGGGGGGCGCTCGCCCTCGGAGGCCGTCGCGAGTTCCACGCGGAAGGCGAGGCGAAGAACTTCGATCCATCGGTGTTCGCCGCAGCCCCCCGGGGCGATATCAATTTCACGTTCTCCACCACGGGCACGCTGGCCGATGCTCCCGCCGGCGAAGTGAAGATCGACATGAAGCCCAGCGTGTACGCCGGACTCGCGGCATCGGGTCGCGTGCACATAGCCGGCGATGCGCGCCGGATCTCGAGCGCGGATGTGGACGTGTCGCTTGCGGAAGCGCGGCTCACGGCCCGGGGCAATCTCGGGCGCGCGGGAGACGCCATGGATGTCTCCCTTCACGCGCCGGATCTCGCGAAGGTCACGCGGCCCCTCGGGAAGACGACTGTCGCGGGAAGCCTTGATGCCCGCGTCAAGCTCGCGGGCACCTTCGACGAGGGCTCCGTCAACGCGACCGTGAACGGCACGAACCTGCAGCTGCCGGGCGAGCTTCGCATCAGTGCCGCCAAGGTCACGCTCGACGGAACTCGCGAGGCTCATCGTCTCGAAGCGACAGTGAAGCGAGATTCCGCGGTGACCGTGCACGTCGCGGTCCAGGGCGGGGTTGCGCAGAAAGCCGGGACGATCGGGTGGAACGGGCGGGTCGATGCGTTCTCCGTCACGGGCCCCGGCGCGTTCGCGCTCGCGGCGCCAGCGACGCTCACGCTTTCGCGGGACAGCGCCGAGCTGGGCGATGCCCGACTGCGCGGTGAGTGGGGCGAAGCGCATCTCGAGGTCACGCGGTGGGCCAAGGGCGCCTTCGACTTCAAGGGCTCGGCGCCGTCCGTCGAGATCAACCGGCTTGCGAAGAGCCTCGGCCTCGAGGCGCCGCCGCGATCGGACCTGGTGTTCTCCGCGAGCTGGAACCTGCGCGCCGCGCAGAGCATCGACGGCAATGTCGTGGTGAAGCGCGAATCGGGCGACATCCACGTGGGCGACCCAGAGCTTTCCATGGGACTGTCGGACGCGACGCTCGCCATCGAGGTCGCGCACGGCCGGGTGCATGGGACGTTGAACATCGCGGGTTCGCGCGTGGGAAGCATTCGTGGCGAGGCCCATGGCGAGATCGCGAGCGCGGGCAACGGCTGGGAGTTCGCGAAGTCCGCACCGGTCGATGCGCGAGTGACCGCGGCGATTCCGAATCTCGACGTACTCGCGCCCTGGGTGGGTCCCGACACGAAATTGGGCGGCCGCCTGGACGCCGATCTCACAGTCTCGGGCACGGGGGCCGATCCTCACATGGAAGCGAAGGCGCGCGCGCAGGACATCACGATGCGCGAGCCGCGCAGCGGTTTCGAGATCGCCCACGGTTCAGCCTCGGCCCACGTCGACGGAAAGACGCTCGTGATCGACGAGCTCTCGGCGCGCACTCCGTGGCGGGTGCCGGATCGCGCGAAGGAATACCTGCGGGTCGGCGCTCCCGACGGCGGCGGATCGATCGATGCGAGCGGCTCCGTGGATTTCGGATCCCACGTGGGTTCCATTCGCGTGAAGATCGACAAGGTTCCTGTGATGCAGCTTCCCACGCGCTTCGTCGCGGCGAGCGGCGAGGCGAAGCTGGAGGCCGACGGCAAGGGCGCGTCGGTCGTCGGCACGTTCAAGGCCGACGCGGGGTGGATCGGTGCCCTCGCCGAGGCGCCGCCCTCGCCTTCGGACGACATCGTCGTGGTGCGCGCCGAAGCGCGGCCCGAGGAGACGAAATCGAAGGAACCGATTCGCATCGACGTGACGGCGTCGCTGGGTGATGGCATCGCGTTCCAGGGCCGCGGCCTCGACACGCACCTCGTGGGCGAGATGCGCGTCGTGGGCGAGATCGGTGCGCCGCTTCGCGCGACGGGCTCGATTCGCACATCCGAGGGCACCTACGAGGGCTATGGGCAGAAACTCACGATCGATCGGGGCGTGCTCACGTTCGCGGGCCCCATCGACAATCCGAAGCTGAACGTGCTCGCCACGCGCAAGGGCCTCGCGGTGGAACCGGGCGTCGAGGTGACGGGCACGATAGCGCGGCCGCGCGTGCGCCTCGTATCCACGCCCGACGTGCCCGAGTCGGAGAAGCTCTCGTGGCTCGTGCTGGGGCGCAGCGCCGCGGGCGCCTCGCCGGCCGACGTCGGGGTGCTCACGGCCGCCGCGGGCGCGCTCATGGGCGAGAAGCGTCCGGGCGCGGACCTGCAGAAGAAGCTCGGCATCGACGAGGTCTCCATCGGGCACTCGGATTCCGGGAGCCCGCTGGGCGTGATGCCGCAAAGCACGGTGGCGGGACGCACGGGATCTCCGGCCGCGACCGACGTGGTCACGATCGGCTCCCAGATCACCAAGCAGGTGCGCATGAGCTACGAGCAGGGATTCGCGGATGCCGAGGGCGCGCTCAAGGTGACGTGGAACATCACGAAGCAGTTCCAGCTCCTGGCGCGCGCCGGATACCTGCCGGGGCTCGACATCGTCTACCGCTGGACCCTCAAGTGAAGGCATAGAATCGCGCCATGGAAATCCGCGACGGATTCGAGGGCACGGTCGGCAACACGCCGGTGATCCGGCTGGCGAAGCTTTCACGCGAGACCGGATGTGAGATCCTCGGCAAGGCCGAGTTCCTGAATCCCGGCGGATCTGTGAAGGATCGCGCGGCGCTCTTCATCATTCGCGATGCCGAGAAGCGCGGCGCCCTCAAGCCCGGCGGCACGGTGGTCGAAGGGACGGCGGGCAACACCGGCATCGGGCTTGCGCACATCTGCGCGGCGCGCGGCTACAAGTGCGTCATCGTGATTCCGGACAACCAGTCGCAGGAGAAGATGGACCTGCTGCGCACGCTGGGCGCCGAGGTGCGTCCCGTGCCGCCGAAGCCCTACGTGGATCCGGACAACTACCAGAAGATCGCGGGGCGCCTGGCCGAATCGATGCCCAATGCGATCTGGGCGATGCAGTTCGACAACGTGGTCAATCGCCAGGCGCACTACGAGACCACGGGTCCCGAAATCTGGTGCGACACCCACGGGAGGGTCGATGCATTCGTGAGCGCCGTGGGCACCGGCGGCACGCTCGCCGGCACCGCGCGCTTCCTCAAGGAGAAGAAGCCCGCGGTGCGCATCGTGCTCGCCGATCCGCAGGGCAGCGCGCTCTACAGCTGGGTGCACACGGGCAACCTCAAGGCCGAAGGCAGTTCCATCACCGAAGGCATCGGCACCACGCGCATCACCGCGAACCTGGAGGGAACGCCGGTGGACGATTCGATCCGCGTGCCCGACCAGGATGCGGTGAGCATGGTCTACCGCCTATTGCGCGAGGAAGGCCTCTACGTGGGCGGATCCACCGGCATCAACGTGTGCGCGGCCGTCGAGACCGCGAAGAAGCTGGGGCCGGGCCACACCATCGTGACGCTGCTATGCGACCGCGGATCCCTCTATGCGCAGCGACTCTTCAATCCCGCGTGGCTCAAGGAGAAGGGGCTCACGCCGTAGGCGATCAGCCGCAAACGCCCGTCCATCCGCAGGCGCTGCAGAAATCGCAGCCATCCTTGCGGATGACCGTGTAGTTGCCGCACTCGCGGCAACGCGCGCCCTTCATCACCGCGGGCTCTCCGCTTTCGCGCGGCGCCTCGAGGACGCCCATCTCGCGCGTGGGATAGCCGCGCTCGTCGAGCACGCCCAGCATCGCGTAGCGGTGAATCACGAGGCGCGCGAGGTACGCGATCGTCGAGGGCCAGTTCTGCTGGCGCCGCTCGCCGGGCACGAACGCCATGAAATCGCCCAGCGGCTCCGAGTAGTCGAGGAGCTTGCGAAGCTTCATGCCGATCCACGCGGGATCGATCACGCGCATGTCGAGCGAGAGGATGCGCATGAGTCCATCGAGCGCGCGCGGATAGTGTCCCGAGAGCCAGAGCGAATAGGGGCGTGTCGATCCGTCGGGTAATCCGATCTCCTTCAATCCCAGCACGAACTCGTCGCCGGAAGCGGGATTCACGACATCGACCGTCCACGAGAGTGTTCCGTCGGTCCCTGTGCGCGGCTCGTCCACGCTGAACATGTGGTCGAGCACGGGCGTGGGCCCAAGGGACTCGAATGTCTTCAGCTGCTCGCACCGGTAGCGGACGACCTGCGCCATCGCCGAGACGACGCCGGGGACTTTCCGGCGCTCGCCATGCGGCGGGAACGGCATCTCGAACGCGTCGTCGCCCACGGTGTCGGCGAGCATGTCGAGCTTGATCCGCAGCCACGCGCGATCGTCGGCACGCATGTCCATGGACAGCGTCTTCGCGACGGCGCCCAGCCCGCGCGGCTGCTCCGCGCCGTTCACCCACACCTCGAACGGGAACGCGCGTCCCGCGTCCTCGACCTGGCCCACGAAGAGCGCGAAGCGTCCGAAGGGCGAATCGACCATGTACGTCCACGCGAGGTTGCCCTCGGGCATCTCGGGGCGCCCCGGCCAGCGAAGGCTCGTGAGCACCGGGAGCGCCTTGATCTCGAGGCGGCGATTGGCGCCATCGACCGCGAGCGCCGCGGGCTCCTTGGGCGCATCCGGCGTGAGCACCGCGCCCAGCACCTTGTTGGGCCGGTAGGTTGCGAGGCCCTTCAGTCCCGATTTCCACGCATCGAGATAGAGGCCCTCGAATTGCGCGTACGGATAGTCCTCGGCGACGTTCACCGTCTTCGAGATGCTGGTGTCGATGAAGGGTGCCACCGCGGCCACCATCGCCTGGTGCGCCTGCGCGGAAATCTCCAGCGCCGTCACGAAATAGTCGGGCAGCTTCGCGTCCTGGCCGAACATGTGGTGATACAGGCGCCAGGCGTGGTCCTCCACGCGAAACTGCTTGTGGGTGCCGTCGGCCATTCGCTTCTTGCGCATGTACGTCCACGAGAATGGCGGCTCGATGCCATTGGAGGCGTTGTCGGCGAACGCGAGGCTGATGGTGCCCGTGGGCGCGATCGCGAGCAGGTGTGAATTGCGGATGCCGTAAGTGCGAATTCGTTCGCGGATTCCCGCGGGTAGACGCGAGGCGAAATTCCCGCCGGACAGATAGAGATCCTTGTTGAACATCGGGAACGCGCCGCGCTCGCGCGCTAGCTCGATTGACGTTTCATAGGCGTGGTCGCGCATGAATTGCGTTATGGCGGCGGCGGCATCGCGAGCCGGTTGCGTGTCGTAGCGATGGCAAAGCATCGCCAGCGCGTCGCCCAGGCCGGTGTAGCCCAATCCCACGCGGCGCTTGGCGCGAGACTCCCCATCCTGCTGCTTGAGCGGCCATGGAGTCACGTCGAGCACGTTGTCCAGCATTCGAACCGCAACGGCGACTACCGAAGCGAAGGAATCGAAATCGAAGCGCGCTTGTTCGGTGAAAGGAGCGTTCACAAAACGCGACAAATCAATCGAGCCCAGGCAGCAGCACCCATACGAGGGCAGAAATTCCTCCGCGCAAGGGTTGCTGGCTTCGAGAGTTTCGCAATAGTTGAGATTGTTGTCGCGATTCACGCGATCCAGGAACAGTATTCCCGGCTCCGCATGGTCGTACGTCGACCGCATGATCTGTCCCCACAAATCACGCGCATGCACCTTGCGGTAGACCCACGACCCGTCCGCGCGCTGGTAGGCGCCCGCCGACTTCACGTCGGCCGCGGGCTCGGCCTTGTGCGCGAGCTCGACCTCGCCGCCCGCCTCCACCGCGCGCATGAACTCGTCGGTGACGCCCACGGAGATGTTGAAGTTCGCGAGGTCGCCCTCATCTTTCGCGTGGATGAAGCGCTCGATGTCGGGGTGGTCGCAACGCAGCACGCCCATCTGCGCGCCGCGCCGCGCGCCCGCCGATTCCACGGTCTCGCAGGATTGGTCGAACACACGCATGTAGGACACCGGGCCGCTCGCGCGCGAATTCGTGCCGCGGACGAGCGCGCCCTCGGGGCGGATCGAGGAAAAATCGTAGCCGACGCCGCCGCCGCGCCGCATGGTCTCGGCGGCTTCGGCAAGCGCCGTGTAGATGCCGGGCTTGCCGTCGATGACCTCGGTGATCGAGTCGCCGACGGGCTGGACGAAGCAGTTGATGAGCGTCGCGGTAAGCGAGGTGCCGGCGGCGGAGTTGATGCGCCCGGCGGGAATGAAGCCATGCTCCATCGCCTCGAGGAAGCGTTTTTCCCAATGGGCGCGCTTCGCTTCGGGCTCGGCCCGTGCGAGCGCGCGGGCGATGCGGGCGCGGATCTGCGATGCATCCGTTTCGCCGCCCTTGGCGTATTTCTCGAGCAGGACCTCGCGCGAGATGGCCTGTTCGGGAAGGCTCTCGCGGGTCCGGGTGGGTTTAAGGCTCTGTGCCATGATGAATATCTTAGTCCTTGGAGGGACAATGGACCACGAAGTTGCGACACTCGCGGGCGGTTGTTTCTGGTGCCTGGAGGCGGTGTACGACCAGCTGAAGGGCGTGCAGTCGGTCGAGTCCGGTTACATGGGCGGCAAGACCCCGAACCCCACCTACGACGAAGTATGCGGCGGGAAGTCCGGCCACGCGGAAGTCGTGCGCATCACCTTTGATCCCGCTCAAGTCTCGTACGAGGATCTGCTCGGCGTGTTCTTCTCGATCCACGATCCGACGACGTTGAACCGCCAGGGCAACGACGTCGGCCCGCAATACCGGTCGGCGATCTTCTACCATTCCCCGGAACAGGAGCGCGTTGCCAGGGAAGTGGTGGCGAAGCTCGCCTCGGACAAGGTCTTCAGCCGGCCCGTCGTGACCGAGATCGCGCCCGCGTCGCAGTTCCACGAGGCCGAAAACTACCACCAGGAGTATTTCCAGCGCGTGGGCGGCGGCAATCCCTATTGCAGCTTCGTGATCGAGCCCAAGGTCGCCAAGTTCCGCAAGCAGTACCTCGACCGGCTGAAGAAGTAGCGGCCTCGAGGGTCGTTGTGGCAGACTCGCCGGGATGGCTGGGGGACCGACAAATGGGAATCAAGGACTGGTTCGGCGGAGACAAGAAGAAGGCGGAATTGCGCGAAAAGGTGAAGGAGGCCGTCGCCGACGGCAAGCTCGACGCCCGCGACTTGAAGGAAATCGAGGAAAAGCGCCAGGAGCTGGGCGTCACCCACGCGCGCGATGACCGCACCGTCATGCGCCGGGCGCTGTACAACGAGGCGGTGGCCGCCGCAAGCCAGGACGGCGAGATCACCGGCACCGACGCCCATGAGCTCGCGAAGATCCAGAAATTCCTGGCGCTGCGCGACGACCAGGTCGAGAAGACCAAGTGGGACCTGCAGCGGCTGCGCACGCTCACCGAGATCCGCCGCGGCAACCTTCCCTCGGTGCCGTCGAATAGCTCCTCGATGCGCGGCGTGCAGCTCGAGCCCGGGGAGGAGGCGCACTACAGCATGTCGGTCGAGCTGATGGACCTTCCCACGACGCGGCAGAACGACGGCGTGCGCGCCGAATGGGCGAAGCCCTACGGGCAAGGCTCGGCCAAGATGCATGCGTTGCCCGAGGACGGCGCGAAGCCCCAGGGCGACGCGAGCCTCGTGCTCACCAACAAGCGCCTGGTGATCCGGTTGGAGAACGGGAAGATCGCCGCGATCCGCTACGGCCCGCAAGCGCAGATCTTCCTCTACAGCGACGGAATGCGCCTCGAGCGCACGGTGGGCAACACGGTGCTTCGATTCAAGTCGAAGTCGGAAGATACCTGCGAGATCGTGGGCGAGCTGCTCGCCGCCCTCATGAAATAAACCGGGGTCTGTCCCCTATTTCGTCTGCGCGGCCATGGTGGCCTGGATGCGGTCCTCGGGCTTCGGGACGATCAGCTCGGCGTAGTTGAACATCGGCAGCGGCGGCGGAAGCTTGAGCGCCTCGGCCACGTCCATGCGCACCTGCAACGCGAAGCGCGTGAGGGTCTCCACCGGGATCTTCGAAGGCGGCACCTTGTTCACGAGGATCTGCTCGGCCTTGTACGCGGTGAACTGCCCGATCGAGTGGTAGCGGCTCACGAGCCCCGTGAGCGCCCCGGTCTCCATCAGCTGCTCGGTCGACGCGAACGCGGGAAGGCCCACGGACATCGCCGCGGGAATCACGACCTTCTGCGCGATGGTGCCGAGGTAGGAATCGGGCGGCAGGTAGAGCCACTCGACGTTCGAGGTGAGCTTCATGTCGCGCACCATGTCGGCCGCGCCGTCGGAAGTGACCTTCTTGTTCGCGTCGAGCTTGAGCGGCTTCGCCACGACAGTGAAGCCCAGGCGCTTGGACACTTCGCGCACTTCCTCCACGACCACGACCGAGTTCTGCTCCGTGGGCGTGTAGAGGATGCCCAGCGACTTGAACGGGCGATACGAGGCCATCGCGCGAATCTGGGTTTCCGTCGGCGCCACGTGGTAGACGCCCGTCACGTTCCGCCCCGGGTTCTTCAGGTCGCGCACGATCTTCGCGAGCACGGGTGCCGCGACCAGCGTGAACACCACGGGGATGTCGGTGATGTTCTGCGTGGGATCGACCTGGTCGTATGCGCCCACGACGCCCAGCGTGACCGACGTGCCCCACGTGTAGATGAGGTCGGGCTTGGTGCGGCGGATTTCCTCGACGAAGCCCGCCATGCGCGAGTTGTCGCGGTTCAAGTCCCGGAACGTGATCTGCACGGGGATGTGCCGCGCGGCGAAGTAGTCCTGGAATCCCTTCTCGACGTCGGTCATCCCGCGGAAAGTGATCGCGTAGATGCGATACGGCCGCGTCTGCTGCTGCGCCGAAGCTTCGTGGTCGGACGCGAGGAGTGCGGCCGCGAGGAGGAATGCGATGGCGGCGCGGATCATGGGTGCGCCGGTTCCGCGGGCTGCTGCCACTCGGAACCGTGGGTCGCGATTGTAAACGCGATGCCGCAGAAGAGCACGAGTCCCGAGATCGCGACGAAGGCACCCTGGTATCCCCACATGATTACGAAGATACTCGCAATGAGCGGGCCCAGCGCGTTGCCCAGGCGCTCGAGCAGGCGATAGACGCCGTACACGGCGTCGCTGCCGAAGATGCGGATCTCCTCCTGGCAGTGCTCGGCCACGAGCGCGCTTTGCGCCGCGATCGACAGCGCCTGCCCCAGTCCCAGCAGGAACACGACGCCGAAGAGCACGAGGAAGCTTTCCGAGAGCAGGAGCAGCAGTCCCGACAGGCCCGAGATGATGAGGCCCACGGACACGTACCGGTCGCGGCGCATGGTGGCGTCCGACAGGCTCGCCGAGAGCGGCACGATGAGCACCATCATCACCGCATACACCATCAGCATGCGGCCCGCCATCGCGGAGGTATTGCCGATCGACACGATGTAGAGCGGCACGAGGTAGAAGCACACGCCCGTGAGGATGATCTTGGCCGGCATCGCCGCGAGTCCCGTGAGCGTCATGAAGCGCCGGTTCACGACGAGCGCCATGATCTCGCGCATGCGCGGGCCGCGCGTCGGCTTGTTCGTGCCCGGAACGGCCGCCTCGATGGCGGGCAGGCGGTTGATGGCGAAGATCGACACGAGCGCCATCAGCGCCGATACGCCGAACGAGGCGCGGAATCCGATGTTGTCGGCGAGAATGCCGCCGATCGAAGGGCCGCACACCGTGGCCACCATGATGGCGCCGATGAAGAGCGCGAAGCCCTGGGCGCGGTTCTTGTGCCCCGTGCGGTCGAGCACGTAGCCCTGCGCGGCCACGAACACCATCGCGTAGCCCAGCGCGCAAAGCGAGCGCCACAGGATGAGGTCGTACAGGTTGTAGGCGAGCGCGGTGCCGGTGAAGCCGACAGTCGCCATGATCGCGCCCACGAGCATCGCGCGGCGCCGTCCCACGCGCTCGCTCCAGCTGCCGAGGTACGGCTGGCCCAGGGCCACGATCAGCATGAACAGCATGATCGGAAGGCCGATCACCACCTGCGGCGAGATGCCGGGGATCGCCACCAGGAGCTGGTTCACGTAGCTCGGCAGGTACGAGCGCGTGAGCTCCTCGGCGAGGATGAACGCGAAGAGCGGGGCGCGGATGCGATTCAGGTTCATCTCGTCCAGGTCGCTGCCCTCGGGCGCGCTGCCGAAGCGAAAGCGCTTGCCCAGCGCCTCGAAGGCCTGCTGCGCGGGCCTCAACTTCTCGCGCTGCGCGGCGTTGGCGGTGCGCAGCTTGTCCTGCAGCTCGCCCACGAGGAATTCGTAGCGCACGTTGAGGTGGTCGATCGCCGAATCGATGCGCCGGAGGAGGCGCCCGATTTCGTCGTTGGCGCGAATGCGCGCCGTGGCCGTGAAGTCGCCGGAGCGCATGCGCTCCACCTGCCGCGCGAATTCGCCCAGCCCCGAGGCAAGGCGCGCGCCCGCCATGAAGTTCAGCAGCTCGAGCGTGAAGAAGAGCGAGACCACGAGCACCACGACCACGTCGAGCAGCACCTCGAGCAGCACGTGGTCGACGAAGGCGGCATCGATCCCCACGTGCAGGACGCCCAGCGGCTTGCCGTTGTCGTTGATGGGGACCGAGACGATGTACTGCTGGCCCACGCGCGCGGCCCTCGACGTCTCGCCGGGCTCGTGCGCGATCTGCAGCACCACGGGGTTGCGGAAATGGGCGCGCGCGCCGATGGGCTCGGTGCCGCGCGCGAAGAGCACGTTGCCGTCGGTGTTGGTGATCGCCATGTAGGCGAACTCGGGGTTCTCCTCGAACACCTCGGCGAAGGTCTGCTCCACGCCGTAGAGCTGCGAGAACTCGATGCCGTAGCCCGTGGCCTTGAGCACCAGGGCGCGCACCGATGCGCCCACGGTCGCCGCCTTCTGTTCGGTCTCGGGCACCAGCTCCAGGTCGAACACGCGGTGCGAGAAGTACGACACCACGGCGAGCGCCACGACGACGCAGACCATGATCACGCCGGCGAGGCGCCAGTAGATTCGCCAGAGGTAATTCTTCTCGAGCATGCGCTAGCCCGCGGTGTCCAGCTTCGCGCGCAGGTCGTCCAGTGCGACGTTGGCATCCTTGAGGGATGTGCGCAGGTTTCCGATCGCCGCGTCGAATGCGCTGCCCGTGGGCATTGGCGGATCGGTCTTGTCTTCGAGGTGGCTCGCGGCCGCCTCCAGGGCACGCAGGTCGCGCTCGAACCTCCGGATGACGAGGATCAGGGCGAGCGGCGCGATGAGCGCGATGCCGAGGAAGGAGAAGATCGACGCGAGGAGTATCTCGCGTCCCGCGACCTTGGCCGCGCGCTCGACCTCCTCGGCCGAGTATCGCAACGCGAGGTATCCGACCGTGAGGTCGAAGTTGTTCTTCAGCGAGATGCCCGCGACGTACTCGTCGGGCCCTTCGGTGCCCCACTCGGTCGTCTTCGAGCGCGCCGCCGCCTCGGTCCATGCGGGCGGCACCTTCTCGCCCACGCGCTGGCGGTCGGTGCTGTAGATCACCTGGCCGGTGTGGTCGAACACCTCGATGTTGCGGATGAGGCGGTCGCTCGCCTTTTCGCGCGCGAGCAGCTGGTTCATCGTGCCGAGCTCCATGAACTGCATGCCGACTGAGAGCGAGGCCTGGACGCTATTCTCGATGTTGCGCCCGATGACGAGCACGCGCGAGCGCACGATGCTCGAGATCGTGCTCTTGTATTTGAAGTAGTTGAGAAACGCCGCCATTCCGACGGCGAAGAAGCTCACTACGAGTGCGACGATAATGAATCGGACGCGTATCGTCCCCATCCCGGAACCCCGCTCCCCCGGTGCATGGCACCTTTTCCGAATGGTATCACGGAGCCTCGGCAAAAGCGTAAAGTATTTCGCCTAAGTATTTGTCTTTAGGGGTTTTCCTTGAGGCCGTAAGGCCCCCTTGTGGTAGATTGTCGGGTCCGCGAAGGCAGAGCCACAAAAGGGAAGGCGCTGGGGGAGAGATGGCGGAAAGCCAGAAGGCCGCCGGCGAGGCGCCGGGAGACGCCGACAAGACGGTGATCGACGCGTCGATCGCGGCGCCGAACGACCCGCGCCGCGCCCTGGACGCGAAACCCGCGGCCTCGACCCTCGTCCTGCCCACGGGCTACCGGCTCCTCGAATACCGCATCGACGCCATTCTCGGCCAGGGCGGCTTCGGCATCGCGTACGCGGCCACCGACGTAAACCTCGCCGCGAAGGTGGTCATCAAGGAATACCTGCCGGAGCAGTTCGCCTACCGCACGCAGGACTACACCGTCGCCGCGCGCGACGACCTCGACCAGGAGTTCTACCAGAGCGGGCTGGACAGCTTCCTCGTGGAAGCGCGCACGCTCGCGACGTTCCGCCACCGCAACATCGTGCGCGTGGCGCGATTCTTCGAGGCGAACAAGACCGCGTACATGGTGCTCGAGTACGAGCGCGGCCAGTCGCTCAAGTCGTTCCGGCGGCACCACGAGGACATTCCCGAGGCGACGATCGTGTCGCTGCTGGCGCCGCTGCTCGACGGCCTGGAGGTCGTCCACAGCGCGGGCTACCTGCACCGCGACATCAAGCCCGACAACATCTACGTGCGCGACGGCGACGGCAGCCTCGTGCTGCTCGACTTCGGCGCCGCGCGCCAGACCGCCATCGAGAAATCCGAGATCGGCCTCGTGGTGACGCCCGGCTACGGCCCCATCGAGCAATACGCGGGCGGCGGGCGCCAGGGGCCGTGGACGGACCTCTACTCGATGGGCGCCACGCTCTTCTGGCTCGTGAGCGGAAGGAAGCCGCTGGACGCGCCCGCGCGCCTCGACGATCCCGAGGCGATGCCCACGGCCGAGACGCTGGGGCGCGGCCGGTTCAGCGCGGAGTTCCTGCGCGCCATCGACTGGGCGCTGCAGATGCATCCGGGCGAGCGGCCGCAATCCGTCTCGGAGTGGCGCTCCGTGCTCTTCGCCTCGCACGCGGGCGCGCTCGGCCTGCAGGAAGCGCTTCGCAGGACCGACGATGAGCACGGGTTCGCCGTCGCCGAGCAGACCTGGGCGCAGACGCTTCGGTCGCCCCGCCTCATCAAGGGGCGCGTGGGCGGATTCGTTCGCGCGCTGCGCCGTCCGGCATCGTGGCCCATCGCCGCGAAGATGACGTGCGCCATGGTGGCCACGGCCCTCGCGCCCATGATCATCACGGCGTACTACAACCTGGGCGCGGCGCAGGACTACGTGACGGGCGTGGAGTTCCGCAACCTCGAGCAGCTCGCGCAGAGCACCGCGGGCCGCATCTCGCAGCTCATCGCCGACATGCGCGGGCTTGCCGACTACGTGGGGACCGACGAAGATTTCGTGGAGTTCCTGGGCCATCCCTCGGCGAAGGGGGCGAAGGACACGCTTGCGAAGCTGCAGGGCCTCGCGCGCGCCAATTCCGACATCCAGTTCGTGATGGTGATGGATCGCGACGGCACCGCGCTGGTGGCGACGGATCCCGACGTCACGGGCAAGAACTTCAAGTTCCGCGAGTACTTCAGGCAGGCGATGGCGGGCCGTTCGTACATGACGGGCATCGTCGTGGGCTCGGTCGCGGGCGCCGCGGGGGTGTTCTTCTCGCGTCCCGTGTTCGCCGCGCACAGCCAGAACGTGATCGGGGCCGTGGTGATGCGCGTGAAGGCCGAGCCCATCGCGCGGATCCTCGATGCCGCGCGGGTCGAAGAGGACCGGCTGCCCTTCCTCGTCGATGGCGACGGCGTGATCGTCTACCACCCCGACGAGCGCTTCCTCTTCAAGAGCCTCGTGCCGCTCAAGAAGGAAGTCATGGCCGAGATCGTCGCCGACCAGCGCTTCCGCAAGCCCCGGATCGACACGATCAACCAGCCCGAGCTGGGCGACGCGGTCGTGACCCGCGCCCGCGGGCACGTGGAGTACCGCTCGCGCATCACCAAGCGCCACGAGATCGCGGGCATCGCGCCGGTGCCGCTCAACGACTGGACGGTGGGCGTGTCGGAGTCGCGGGAGTATTTCACCGCGCCGCTCGACCGGCTCTTCGACAAGGTGGTGGTGAGCGTGGTGCTCGCCGGCGTGATCTTCGTGGCCCTCGCGCTCATCTTCGCGCGCTCGATCGTGCGCCCGATCCGCGGACTCACGGAGGCGGCCAACGCCCTGAAGAACGGCGACTACGACCACGCCAACATCGAGGTCCGTTCCGCCGACGAGGTGGGTCAGCTCGCGCGCACGTTCAACGTGATGATCGACGTGCTGCGCCAGCGCGAGCGCGAGCGCTCCGGACGCGGCGCGTCGATCGGCTTCGACAAGGAACCCTAGGCTCCCCGGGCGCTTTCAGGCGCGCCGGGAGCTCACCAGCCGCACGGGCTTCGCGGCGGGCTCGTCGCGCAGCTGCGCGTGCAGCACGGTCCATTCGCGCGAGTCCACGCGGCCCATGAGCCACTCGTGGATGAAGAAGTTCTGGTTGCGGTCCGAGAGCACCGGCGTGTGCCCGGTGTCGGGCACGTGCATCACGGTCACCGAATGGTTCTGCTTCATGCGCTTGATCGTCGGGGGAAGCAGCGCGTCCGACATCATTCCGTGGACGAGCAGCACCGGGCAGCGCACGCGTTTCCACAGGCGCCACTGGTCGAGGCTTTCCTGCGCATCTTCGCGATAGGCCTGCAGCGCGCGCACGTCGTGCCGGTAAACGCGGCCGCCCTCCTCGTCGGACCATTTGGTCTGGTGGAAGGTCACGTTGAAGTGGATGTCGTCCGAGACGGGGCCGTCGTTCTTCTGCGAGGCGCCGATCTTGCGCAGCAGGTCCGAGGGCTCGCGGAAGACGTAGTGGCGCGCGAGCGTGGCCGAGCGGCGCTTGCGCCGCGCCTTCGGGATGAACGGGCCGATGTCGTTCAGGATGAGCTTGCTCACGAGCTTCGGATGCGTCGCCGCGAGCTCGATCGCGGCGCTGCCGCCGAGCGAGGACCCCAACAGGATCACCGGCTCGCCGCCCAGGTGCGAGATCAGTTGGCGCAGCTGCTCGACGTAAGTCGACAAGGAGTAGTCCCGTTGGTCTGCCATCCAGCCCGAGCGCCCGCGGCCCACCCAGTCCATGCACACGACGCGGAAATGGCTCTCCAGGTCCGCGGCGAGGTAGTTGAAGCGCATCGCGGTATTGGCCACGCCGCCCACGCACACCACGATCGGCGCCTGGGGATCGCCCCAGTCGGAATAGGCGATCTTGACCGGGTACGGCTTGCGGAAGCGCTGCGCGGTCTTCTGCAGCCGCACCGGATGGAGGTAGTCGAAGTGCCGAAGGTCGAACTGGTGGTCGAATCGCTCGATGACGCGCTTGGCCATCGCCATGTATTCGTCCCACGTCTTGAGGCGCAGGCGCCGTCCGGGGACGGGCGGTTCCCAGGTGGGCTCGTGGCGCTTCCGGCGCGCCGTGCCCGGCGATTTGGGGCGGGCGGCCATCAGGCCTGGTGCGGGCGGGTGACGCGAAGGGCCGCTGCGCCCGCGTGCTGCGCGACGGCGAATTCGACGATCTCGCCGTTGCCGACCGTCATCCGCTCGGTGCCGCCGAGCAGGTTGTGCAGGACGCGCCCCACGCCCTTGCTGCTCACGACGAGCGGGCGCTTTTCCAGCAGCGGGCCGAGGCGCTCGAAGGCGAGCGCGATGCGGGACTCGAATTGCTCTTCCGATTCGCCGCCGGGCGGCGTGACGCGCCTTTGCAACTGGTCCTCGGTCTCGGCGATCGGCTTGTTGTTCCAAAGGCCGAGCTTCCGCTCGTTGAAGAGCGGCTCGATCTCGATGGGGACGGTGCCCAGCACGCCGCTGATGATCGATGCGGTCTGGCGCGTGCGGATGAGGGAGCCGGCGACGATCACGCCCACGCGCAGGTTCATCCTCTCGATCTGCTTGGCGAGCAGGTACGCCTGGTCGCATCCGATGTCCATCATCGGAAGGTCCAGGTCGCCGCCGCAGCGGAAGCCCCGGAAGTTGGGCTCCGTGATGCCGTGGCGGACAAAGTAGAGCGTGAATGGCCTGTCGGCCAGGTACGTCATCTTGCGTTCCCCCCGGGGAAGAGTTGCCCACGTACCCCTCGTGGGCGAGTCGAGAATAGCATCGACCACTCTCGAGCAGGAATTACAGGCGTAACCCCTTTAGAATCGCCCTTTCATGCAGGCCACCCGCTTCCTTCGCATCCTCCGCGTCTTCGGCTCCCACGGGCTCGCCGAATTCCTGCCGCCCCGCGCGTGGCCCGGACGTATCGTGCTGCGATGTATCGGCGTGGGGGCGCGTGTCGAAGGGCCGCGCGGCGCGCGGCTGCGACTGGCGCTCGAGGCCCTGGGCCCGGTGTTCGTGAAGTTCGGCCAGCTCCTGTCGGTGCGGCCCGATCTCATCCCCGAGGACATCGCCGCGGAGCTGGCCCTCCTGCAGGATCGCGTGGCGCCGGTCCCCTGGAAGGAAGTCTCCGACACGCTCGACCGTGCGTACGCGCGCCCGCACTCGCAGATGTTCCGGTCGATCGATCCCACGCCCGTGGCGAGCGCATCGGTGGCGCAGGTGCATTTCGCGATCCTCCCCGACGGGCGCGAGGTCGCGGTGAAGGTGCTGCGGCCGCGCATCCGCGAGGTGATCGCGAATGACGTGGCGCTGCTCTACCGCCTTGCGGCGATCGTCGAGCGCGCCTTCGAGGCGGGCACGCGGCTTCGCCCGCGCGAGGTGGTCGCGGAATTCGAGCACACGATCGCCAACGAGCTCGACCTCATGAGCGAGGCGGCCAATGCGAGCCAGCTGCGGCGCAACTTCGCCGACGGGCGCCTGCTCGTCGTGCCCGAGGTGCGCTGGGACTGGTGCCATCGCGACGTGATGGTGATGGAGCGCGTGAACGCCATCCCGGTGAACGCGGTGGCCGAGCTGGTGGCGGCCGGCATCGACATCCCCAAGCTCGCGCGCGACGGCGTGGAGATCTTCTACACGCAGGTTTTCCGCGACGGGTTCTTCCACGCCGACATGCACCCGGGCAATATCCTCGTCGCGCGCGACGGCCGTTATTGCGGCGTGGACTTCGGGATCATGGGCACGCTATCCGACGAGGACCGCAACTATCTCGCCACGAACATGCGCGCGTTCTTCGAGCGCGACTACCGCAAGGCGGCCCAGGCGCACGTGGACGCGGGCTGGGTGCCCAAGGGCACGCGCGTGACTGAATTCGAGGGCGCGCTGCGGTCGCTCTGCGAGCCCATCTTCGACAAGCCGCTGAAGGAGATCTACTTCGGCAAGCTGCTGATGCGGCTATTCGAAGTCGGTCGCCGCTTCGGCATGGAGGTGCAGCCCCAGTTGATGCTGCTCATGAAGACGATCCTGCAGGTCGAAGGGCTCGGCCGCCAGCTCGATCCCGACCTCGACCTGCGATCGGTCGCGCAACCGATCCTCGAGCGCTTCATGAGCGAGCAGGCGGGATTTCGCGGGTTGCTCCGGCACCTGCGCGAAGAGGTGCCGCTGTGGACCGCGACGCTGCCGCAGATCCCGCGCCTCGTGCACCGGATTCTCTCCGACGACCCGACCCGCAGGCTCGAAGCCGCGGTCGGTCGCCTCGAGGCCGCGCAGGCGCGCCAGACGCGCGTGCTCGCCGCGATCGCCATCGTGCTCGCGGCACTCGCGCTGGTGTACGTGCTGCGCTAGCGTTTGCGCGCGAGCGTCACGCCGTCGCCGATGGCGAGCAGCGCCACGTCGATGCGCTCGTCGTTGTGCAGCGCCTCGTTCACCGCGCGGATGGCGACCGTGTTCTCGTCGGTCTTCCCGGGATTCACCACGTCGCCCGACCAGAGCGTGTTGTCGATGGCGATGAGCCCGCCCGTGCGCATGAGCTTCAGGCACCGCTCGTAGTACGCGAGGTAGTTCGGCTTGTCGGCGTCGATGAAGGCGAAGTCGTACTTCCCGGCGCCGCCCTCGGCGAGGAGCTTGTCCAGTGTTTCGGTTGCAGCTGCAAGGCGCAGCTCGATCTTGCCGTCCACGCCGGCCATCTTCCAGTGCTTGCGCGCGATGGCGGTCCATTCCTCGCTCACGTCGCACGCGACGATCTTTCCGTCGGGCGGAAGTGCCAGTGCCACCGCGAGCGCGCTGTAGCCCGTGAAGACGCCGATCTCGATGCAGTTGCGTGCGCCGATGAGCTTCACGAGGAGCTGCATGAACTGTCCCTGGTCGGGGCCGATCTGCATGCCGCCCCACTTCATCCCCGACGTGGCTTCGCGCAGCGCCGCGAGCGCCGGATGGTCGCGGAGCGAGTTGTCCACGATGTAGGAGTAGAGGCGCTCGTCGACTTGCAGGTGGCGTGACATCAGGATTCCTCGATCTCGATGAAGACGGGTTGGTGATCCGAATCCTGCGTCGCCGAATCGACCGACATCGTTCGCACGCGCGCCGCGAGGTCGTCGCTCACGAAGATGAAATCGCAGCAGTAAGGCTGCTTCGAGTAGCGGTGGTCGTGGACGCAGAACGTCGGCGCGTGCGGCTTGCCCTTGTTCGCGATCGTCCACGCGTCGCGATAAGGATAATTGCCCCGTTGGATCTCGGCGTACGCCTCGCTGTCGGTCTTGCAGTTGAAGTCGCCCGTGAGGATGGCGGATTTCGCCTGCGGCGTCGCATCGAAAGGGCCGCCTTGGTTAGTCCGCGCCCCGGGGTGCGCCGCGCGATCGCTCGCCTCGTCGTTCAACTCGCGAAGCCTCGTGGCCTGAACATTGCGCTGGACCTCGGAGTAGTACTCGAGGTGCGTGGTCGTCACGCGCAAGGGGCCGAATGGCGAGCGCAGAGTGGCCTCGGCCGCCGTGCGCGGCATCGATTCCTTGCCCTTGTCCGCGGGCCAGGGCAACGCATGCGAGCGCGACGAGATCACCGGGAAGCGCGAGTAGATCGCCACGCCGAAGCGCCGGCGGCGCGCGCTGTCGCCCGCCACGTCGACCGCGGGCGCGGCCACGAGGTGGAATCCGGGCAATAGCCGCGCGTACTCCGCGAACTGGTCGCGATCGTCGTTGCCTTCCAGGCCGGGAAAGTTGTCGGCGACCTCCTGCACGCAGAAGACGTCGAAGTCCGCGATGGCGCGCGCGGTCTTCACGATGCGCGCGAGGTCCACGCGGCCATCGATGCCGCGGCCCCATTGCAGGTTCCAGGTGATGAGCTTCAAGGGAATATCACTTTGCCATATCCCCGCCGCATGCGCGCCCATGTGTTCCAATGGGAATCCCGCACCCGGAGCTCGCCATGAGCAAGGCAAAACCCTTCAGGCTGGAAACGAAAGCGCTCGCCGAACGGCTTTACGTGGACTTCATGGCCCGCAACGTCGTGCTCACCGAAGGTGGAGTGAAGATGACAGTGAGCGCGGATAACGTCGCCAAGCTCTCGTTCATGCTCGCCGAGACGTTCCTGCGCGTGCAGGACGACCTCAATGCGGAAAACCTGCCCAAGGACCCCACCTTCAAGCTGGGCGTCGAGGACATCGCGGGCTGGACGACGAAGTAGCCGGGCGGAATACCGCTAGTTGAACGAGCGGATCGTGTTGCGGCCCGCGCCCTTGGCCGAATACATCGCGCGGTCGGCGCGATCGATGAGCTCCTCGATGTCCGTCGCATCGCGTGGGTAGTGGCTGATGCCGATCGAGGGCGTGACGCGGACTTCCGCCCCGCCGATGTCCATGGGCTTGGCGAGCTCCACGAGCATCTTGTCCGCGACGCGCATCGAGTCCTCCGGCACTTCCAGGTCCGGGAGCACCACGACGAATTCGTCTCCGCCCTCGCGGGCGACCGTATCGGCCTCGCGAACGCATGCCTGCAGGCGCTGGGCTATCTGCTGCAGCACCGAGTCGCCCGCATCGTGGCCGCGGGTGTCGTTCACCTCCTTGAAGCGGTCCAGGTCGACGAAGAGCACGCCGACGCTGCGGCCGCGCCGGCGCGCCGCGCTCGTTGCCTGCCGCAGGCGATCGACCAGCAGTCGCCGGTTGGGCAACCCCGTGAGCGGATCGTGCTGGGCCAGGTCCTCGACGCGGCGCTTCGCGTGCGAGAGCTCGACGACGGCGGCCTGGAGCAGGTTCGTGCGCTCGTCGACGACGCTTTCCAGCGAGGAGATCATCTCGCGCAATGCCTCTTCGGCGAGGCGGCGCTGCTCCACCTCGGCACGGAGTGAATCCTCGGCCTGCTTGTGCTCGGTGAGGTCCCGCATGATCTTCACGAAGCCCTGGACCTCCCCCGCTTCGTCGTTCACGACCGTGAGCAATGCGCTCGCCCAGAAGCGGGCCCCGTCCTTGCGCACTCGCCAGCCCTCCTCGAAGAAGCGCCCCAGGGAAGCGGCGGTGGCGAGCTCCGCGTCGATCTGCGCGTTGGGCACGTCGTCCGGAAAGAAGCGCGAGAAATGCCGGCCGATGATCTCGTCGGCGCGCCAGCCCTCGATGCGTTCGGCGCCGGCGTTCCAGCTCGCCACGCGCCCCTCGCGATCCAGCATGAAGATCGCGTAATCGCGCACGTTCTGGGTCATCAGGTTCAGGCGTTGTTCCGAGCGAAGGAGCGCCTCCTGCTGGGAGCGCCGCCGCTCCTCGAGCACGTAGAGGGCCGCGAGCACGAGCAGCATCACCGCGATCGCGATGGCGCTCGTGATGTGGAACCAGGTGAGGGTGCGCCCTTCGTCGCGCATGCGTTCGGCCAGCAGCCGCTGCTCGTCCCCGTCGAGCGACGAGAGGGCCGTGATCGCTTCGGTCGCGTCGTCCCTGTCCAGGGCGTGCAGGCGCGCGCGCAGCTTCAGCTGGAGATCTTCCACGCGGCCCATCCGGTCCGGACTGTCGCTCGTGAGGTCGCGAAGCTTCGCGAGCTCCGATTCGAGCGCCATCGTGCCGATGCGCTGGGCGGCGGGGTCGTCGCGGGCGCCCAGGACCTCGAGCAGGTCGGAACGTGCCCGCGCGATGCTGGCGCGCACTTCGTGGCTATGGCTTACCCAGTTGACCGCGCGCACCTGGCGGGCCGACGCCCAATAGTCGACCGCCGCGAGGGCGAGGATCGCCGCCGCGGATGCCACGAAGCCGACGAGCGCGAAGTCGTCGAAACGGGACCGCATCGCCATGGGATGAAAGTGAATCGTAGCCCCGTACGACAGCGTGCCGCTACGTTACGTTCGTAAATCGCAATGTGATGTAGGTCACAGTCCTACAGGGTGACGAACTGTGACAATTCGCACATGCAAAAAACGAAACACATGCTCGTCTACAAGTACGAATACTGGGACGAGAAAACCGGCACCCTGCGCATCTCCGACACGCACGCGACCTTCGACGCGATCATGAAGGGGCTCGGCGTCCCCTTGCTGGATACGGCCTTGGTCGCGCCCAACACGGAAATCTTCCGCGAGCTGATCGGCACGCTGCCCCAGGGCGCGGCCAACGACGCCGCGGAGGCCAAGAAGGCGTCCTAGGGCCGGGCCGGCCGCCCGAATTGAGCGGGCCGACGCCCGAATTCCGCCAGAATCGGCAGGCACCGTAGAGGCTCGACAACGACCTCGAGGTTGCCCATGGATCGCTTCGTCTCCCCGCTCGTGGCACTGCTCGCGAGCTTTTCCGCTGCCGCCGCGGATGTGGTCGCCCGTCCCGATTGGCAGAAGCACTTCGATGCCTTCGGCGTGCGCGGCACGTTCGTCCTGCTCGAGCCCGCCAACGACCGCTATCTCGTCGTGAACGAACCGCGCGCCAAGCAGGGCTTCATCCCCGCGTCGACATTCAAGATTCCCAACGCGCTCATCGGCCTCGAGGTGGGCGCCATCGCCGACGAAAACGAGGTCTTCCGCTGGGATGGAAAACCCAGGATCCGCCCCGAGTGGGAACGCGACCAGACGCTCGACACGGGCATGAAGTTCAGCGTCGTGTGGATGTTCCAGGAGGTCGCGCGGCGCATCGGCAAGGAGCGCATGAAGGAGTGGCTCGCGCGCCTGGACTACGGCAACAAGGACATGCGCGGCGGCATCGACCAGTTCTGGCTGCAGGGCGCGATACGGATCTCGGCGTTCCAGCAGGTCGATTTCCTGCGCAAGCTCTCCGAGGGCGAGCTCGCGATGACGCAGCGCTCGCAGCGCCTCGTGCGCGAAGCGCTCGTGTTCGAGAAGACACCCGTCTACACCCTCTACGCCAAGTCAGGCTCGACCGGCATGACTCCGAAGCATCCCGTGGACTGGTGGGTCGGCTGGGTCGAGAGGAAGGGCAAGCCGCGCGCCTACTTCGCGATGAATTTCGTGCCGGCAGCCAGGACTCGTTACGAGGACCGCATCGCCATCACCCGCGCCATCCTCGACGAGGCGGGCGTGCTGCCTAGCGGATCCCGGCCCTCATGAACGACTGCACGAACTGACGCTGGAAGAGCAGGAACGCGACGAGGAGCGGCGCCGAGGTCATCAGCGTGGCGGCCGTGATCACCGACCAGTCGACGCCCTGGTCGCCCGACGAGAACACCTGCAATCCGACGGTGACGGGGCGCGAGGTCACCGAGTTGGTGACGATGAGCGGCCAGAGGAAGTTGTTCCAGTGGAAACTCACGCTCACGAGGCCGAAGGCGAGATACACGGGCCGCGCGAGCGGCACGTATACCTTCCACAGGATCTGCATTGCGCTCGCGCCTTCGACGCGCGCCGCCTCGTCGAGCTCGCGCGGGATCGTCTTGAACGCCTGGCGCAGCAGGAAGATCCCGAATGCGGACGCCATGTAGGGCAGCCCGATCGCCGGGATCGAATCCAGCAGGCCGATCTTGCCGAGCGTGCGGTAGTTCTCCACGATCAGCACGTCCGGCATGATCATGAGCTGCACGAGCACCAGCGCGAAGGCGATGTCCTTGCCGGGAAATTCGAAACGCGCGAATGAATAGGCCGCGAGCGTGCAGAGCAGCAGCTGCGCCGCGAGCACCATCGTCACCAGGAGGAAGCTATTCAGGAAATAGCGCGCGAAAGGCGCCGCTTCCCAGGCGCGGTGGAAGTTGTCGAGCGTGAGGGGTGCGGCGAGCGCGAATCGCGTCGAGAACTCCGGCGGATGGAATGCCGTCCAGAATGCGTACACGAGCGGCAGGATCCACAGCGCTCCGAGCAGCCACGCCGCCCCCGTCTCGAGCTTCCTCATTGGTAATGCACCCGGCGCTCCAGGAAATGGAATTGCGCGAGCGCGATCGCCGCGAGGATCGCGAGCAGCACGACCGTGAGTGCGGCCGCGTATCCCGTGTCCCAGTAGCTGAATCCCACCTGGTAGATGTGGAAGAGCAGGAGCGACGTCGCGTTGTTCGGGCCGCCCTTGGTCATCACGACGATGTGATCGACGAGCCGGAACGAATTGATCACGGCGTTCACGAGCACGAAGAGCGTCGTCGGCATGAGTAGCGGGAACACCACGCGCCGGAAGTAGTACACGCGCGAAGCGCCCTCGAGCGACGCAGCCTCGGCGAGCGACGGCGGAATCGACTGCAGCGCCGCGAGGTAGAAGATCATGAAGAAGCCGGCTTCCTTCCAGATCGCCACGATCGACACGCACGCAAGCGCGGTCGACGGATCGCCCAGCCAGTTGCGGCTGCCGAGGCCGAGCGCGCTCGTGAACTGTTCCAGCAGTCCGTACTGCGGCGTGTAGAAGAAGAGCCAGATGTTCGCCACCGCGATCATCGGCAGCACCGTGGGCGTGAAGAACGCCATGCGAAGCCACGTGCGGCCGCGCATGGCGGAATTCACCCAGAGCGCCATCAGGATCGCCAGCGCGATGGAGACCGGGATCGTCGCAGCCGCATACCAGAGGTTGTTCGTGAGCGAGCGCCAGAACACCTCGTCGCTCCACATCACCCGGTAGTTCTCGAGGCCCACCCACGGAGCCGGCTTCGATCCCCGGGCCGTCGCGTGGAAGCTCGCCCAGATCGTCCCCAGCACCGGCCAGTGCGTGAAGAGCGCGAGGAGAGCTGCCGCCGGCAGCAGCAACAGCCAACCTTGCGCTGCGCTCTTGTTCAAGAACGGCTATCCGCAGACAAACGCAGATGAACGCAGACAAAGGCAAAAGCTAAATGAGCTTCGCGATGTCGCTGGCAATGGCACGAAACTCTCATGATTTGCCGGGGTTATCTGCGTTCATCTGCGTTCATCTGCGGATCCAAAGCTTTACTTATACGAGCGGAGGATCCGCGTCGCTTCCGCTTGCGCGTCCTTCATCGCCTGCTCGGGCGTCTTGGCTCCCGTCAGCGCCGCCTGGATCCCGTCGTTCAGCGCCTTGGTCACGCGCTGGTTGTCGTGCGTCGAGAGCTCGGCGACGGAATACTGCAGCTGGTCCCGCGCGACGGCCGCGACCGGGAAGCCCTTCACGTACTCCTCCATCTTCGCGGTCTTCCATGCGTCGGGGCGCACGGCAACGTAGCCCGTGTCGATGCCCCACTGCGCGGCGCGATCGGGCTGCGTCATCCACTTGGCGAACTTCACCGCGGCCAACTGCTCGGCCTTCGTCGCCTTCTTGAAGACGTAGAAGTTGCCGCCGCCCGTGGGCGAGCCGCGCCGCCTCTCCGCGGGCAGCATCGCGACGCCGAACTCGAACTTGGCGTTGTTCTTCACGTTGGTGAGGTTGCCCGTCGTAGTCCACATCATCGCGATCTTCTTCTCGAAGAAGTCCTTCGGCGTCGTGCCCCACTCGATCACGCCGGCCTGCATGACCTCGTGCTTGCGGCCGAGGTCCACCCAATACTGGAGCGCCTCGATGACCGCGGGCTTGTCGAAATAGGTCTCGGTGCCGGCAGCGTTCATGAGCTCGACGCCGTTGGGCGTCGTGAGTCCCTGGAAGAGCCAGTAGGGAAATCCCGATGAAGGAATCTGCACGCCCCACTGGATCGTGTTGCCCACGGAATTGCGCTTCGTGAGCTTCTGCGCGTAGTCGAGCATCTCTTTCCAATTGGCCGGCGCGCGATTCGGATCGAGCCCGGCTTCCTTGAATAGCTCCTTGTTCCAGTACAACACGATCGTCGAGCGCTGGAACGGGATGCCCCAGGTCTTGCCGCCCGTCTGGCTGTTGGCCATGAACGCCGGGTAGAAGCTCTTGATCCACGCCTGGTCCTCGCTCGTGTTGGCGAAGTCGTCATAGGGAACGACGGCGTCCTCGTCGATCAGCGTGAACATGTCGGTGGATAGCAGGATCGCGGTCGTGGGCGGCGTGCCGGCCTTGTTCGCCGTGAGCGCCTTCACGATCGTCTCCTGGTACGTGCCCGAATAGACCGGCTTCACCTTGATGCCCGGGTTCTCCTTCTCGAACTGCTCGCAGTAGCCGTCGATTGTCTTGGTGATGGGTCCGCCGACGGCGACGGGGTAGTAGAACGAGATCTCGGTATCGGCCGCGGCGGCAAGCGTCGCGAATGCAAACGACGCCGCGATCGCGCGCCAGGCTTTCTTGGTGTTCATGGTTTTCTCCCTCCGGTTTGTGCGTCGAAATGGTGCTCGTGATCCTTGTTCCAACCGATGTGCACGGACTCGCCCATGCGAACGCTTGCGCGTCCGGGCAGCCGCACGAGGACCGGTCCGCTCGCGGCGCGCGCGCCCACAAGCGAATCGGCGCCGAGATATTCGACGGACTCCACGGTGGCAGCGAGCCCGTCTCCGGCAAGACGCATGTCCTCGGGGCGAACGCCGGTGAGCATCGCGTCGCCGTCGAGCTTCATGAGGTTCATGGGCGGCGCGCCGATGAAACCCGCGGTGAACACCGTGGCGGGCTTCGCATAGAGCTCCTCGGGCGTGCCGACCTGCTCGATGCGGCCGCCGCGAAGCAGCACGACGACGTCGGCCATTGTCATCGCCTCGGTCTGGTCGTGGGTGACGTACACCATCGTGATGCCGAGGCGTTGCTGCAGCGCCCGGATCTCGCGGCGCATTTCACCCCTCAGCTGCGCGTCGAGGTTGGATAGCGGCTCGTCCATGAGGCACACGGGCGTCTCGGCGATGATCGCGCGGCCCAGCGCCACGCGCTGCTGCTGTCCGCCGGACAATTGCGAAGGCTTGCGGTCCAGGAGCTTCTCGAGGCCGAGCATCGCAGCCACGCGTTTCAGTTTCGTTTCCCTGTCGGCGACCTTGCGCACGCGAAGCCCGAAGACGATGTTCTCCGCCACCGTGAGGTGCGGGAAGAGGGCATAGGACTGGAAGACCATCGAAAGGCCGCGCGCGGCCGGCGGAAGGGCCGTCACGTCGCGCCCGCCGATGCGGATCGCGCCCGAGGTCGGTGCGTCCAGCCCCGCGATGAGGCGAAGCGTGGTGCTCTTGCCGCACCCGGACGGCCCCAGCAGCACGACGAACGAGCCCGGCGGGGCCGAGAAAGCGATGCCGTCGAGGGCACGCGACTCGCCCCAGTGCTTGGAGATCCCTTCGAGCTCGATGGATGACACCGGCGCATTTTCTCTTAAAATGGCGCCACCCCATTTCCGCGCCGTCGAAAGACCCCCATGCTCCTCTGGTTCGTGATCATCTACTGGATCATTTCGGTGGGCATCGGCATCTACGCGGCCAAGTGGGTGCACAACACCAAGGACTTCGCGGTCGCCGGCCGGCGCATGCCGATGTACATCGTGACCGCCACGGTGTTCGCGACGTGGTTCGGCAGCGAAACGGTGCTGGGCATCCCCGCAACCTTCATCAAGGACGGCTTCGCCGGCGTGATCGCGGATCCGTTCGGCTCGAGCCTGTGTCTCGTCCTCGTGGGACTCTTCTTCGCCCGCCCGCTCTACCGGATGAACCTGATCACCATCGGCGACTACTACCGCAAGCGCTACAGCCGCCCGGTGGAGATGCTGACCTCGCTTTGCATCGTGATCTCGTACCTCGGCTGGGTGGGCGCCCAGATCAAGGCCCTCGGCCTCGTCTTCAACGTGGTCTCCCACGGAGACATCTCGCAGTTCTGGGGCATGATCATCGGCGCGTCGACAGTGCTCGTCTATACGATGCTGGGCGGCATGTTCTCGGTGGCCATCACCGACTTCATCCAGATGATCATCATCATCCTGGGCATGCTCTACATCGGATGGGAAGTAAGCGGCATCGTGCCGGGCGGCGTGGCCGCCGTCGTTGCGCACGCGGCCGAGAACGGCAAGTTCCACATGTTCCCGCCGCTGGAGCTGAAGGAGATCCTCGTCTTCTTCACCGCGTGGATCACGATGATGCTGGGATCGATCCCGCAGCAGGATGTGTTCCAGCGCGTGCAGTCGGCGCACAACGAGAACACCGCCGCCAACTCCTCGATCCTGGGCGGCGTGATGTATTTCTTCTTCGCGTTCGTGCCGATGTTCCTCGCCTACTCGGCGAGCCTCATCCAGCCGGACATGGTGGCGGCCGCGATGAAGGAAGGCGGCGACACGCAACTCATCCTCCCGAACCTGATCCTGTCGCCCGTGGTGCCGATCTTCGCGCAGATCATGTTCTTCGGAGCGCTGCTCTCGGCGATCAAGAGCTGCGCGTCGGCGACCCTGCTTGCGCCGTCCGTCAGCTTCAGCGAGAACATCCTGCGGCCCTTCCTGCCCCACATCGGAGACCACCAGTTCCTCAAGCTGATGCGCGGCGTGATCGTGGGCTTCACGATCCTCGTCACGTATTTCGCGATCCATACGGAATCGAGCATCTACGGGATGGTCGAGAATGCGTACAAGGTCACGCTCGTGGGCGCGTTCGTCCCGCTCGTTTGCGGCCTGTATTGGAAGCGCGCGACGAACCTGGGCGGCGTGCTCTCGGTCGTCGTGGGCCTCATCGTGTGGATCGGTTGCGAGAATTTGGCCCCCGAGGGTCTCTTGCCGCCCCAACTCGCGGGCCTGCTGGCGAGCTTCGCCGGCATGATCTTCGGCTCGCTCGCGTTCCGCACCCTTCAGCGCGAAGCGACGACCTAAATACGGGAAGAGCGAGACGGGGAGAATGACCCTGCAATCTCGTTTTTCCCGTCTTGAACCGCGCGCGTAGCCCCGTTCCGCGGCGTTTCGCTCCTCCTTTTCCGCATTTCGTCGCTTTCGCCTTCCTCCGGCGCCCGCGCATCCATAACCTGCGCTACATGTTTCCTGCCGACGCCTGGCGGGGATCACCAAAGGAGAAGCGAAAATGAATACCTACAAATTCCCGACATATCCGAGCAGCAGCTCCACTGTCGCCTCAGGCGTCACGGTCCTCGTCTCGGTCTGGTTCCTCGTCGCCGCGGCCGCGATCCTGTCGGATCCCCCGTCGCCCTACACGCACAGGGAGATTGTCGCCACCACGCCCGCGAAGAACGCGCACGTCGAGGTGACGCTCCGCAGCGTGGCGCTCGCTCCCCAGGCGCTCGGCACGATCCACGTTTCGGCCAGGCGTTCGGCCACATAGAGGTCAGGGCGGCCCCCCGCTCCCAGGGCATGCTCTCTTGGCCCGGCGCAACCCGCCGGGCCTTTTCTTTTCCAGGATTCCCCCGTCCAACCCCGGGATTGCGCGTTTCGTCGCAACATCTTTGCCACAATGGCTCCGGGGCCGGTAACTTGGCGGCGCACAGGGGAGAAAGTTGAAGTCCTACGCCTATCTATTCGAGGGACTGACCGTCCAACGGGTGCTCGTGGTGTCCGCGGTTTGCGCGGCTGCCGCGGCGTCGGTGGTCTGGATCTTCCTCAATACCTATACCGACCTGCTGCTGAGCTCGCTTTGCGTGGGCTACGCGAGCATGGTGCTCTTCACTGTGGCCGGCAACATCCGCCAATACCGCGTGCCACGCGAGATGATGCAGGTGGGCGCGATCGTTGTCGGCTCGTTCGTCGGGACGGTTGTGGCGGGCCTCTTGAAGGGCCGCGACGTGCGCCAGATGTTCGCCGAGCGCCTCTTCGGAGTGCTCATCACGATGGGCCTGGGCATCGGCTTCGGCTGCGTCGTCGTGGCGATGTTCGTGCTGCGCGAGAAGCATGCGCGGGACCAGGCGCACCACCACGCCGCTGAAAGCGAGCGCCACCAGCTCGCCAAGAACCTCCTCGAGGCGAAGCTCGCCCTCATGCAGGCGCAGGTGGAGCCGCACTTCCTGTTCAACACGCTCGCCAACGTCCAGCACCTCGTGGAGACCAACCAGCCTGAGGCCTCGCGCATGCTGGAAAGCCTCATCCAGTATTTGCGCGCGGCGCTGCCGCAGATGCGCGAGGCGTACACGAACCTGGGCCGCGAGCTCGACATGGCGCGTGCCTTCCTCGACATCCACAAGGTGCGCATGGGCACGCGCCTCGACTACGCCATCGACGTGCCCGAGACGCTGAAGGGCCGCGCCTTCCCGCCGATGATGCTGATCACGCTCGTGGAGAACGCCGTGAAGCACGGGATCGATCCGTCGTGCGACGCCGGCTCGATCACGATTCGCGCCGCCGAAGGCGACGGGAAGCTTCGCGTGTCCGTCGAGGACACGGGCGAGGGCATCAAGCCCACGAAGGGCGGCGGTGGCGTGGGCCTCGCCAACATCCGCGAAAGGTTGAAGGCGCTCTACGGCGTGTCGGCCAAGCTCGTGATCGAGGAGCGTCCGCCCCACGGCGTCGTCGCATCGATCGAGGTGCCCGTGGGGAGCGGCGCGTGAGCGCGATCGCTGCCGTCATCGCGGATGACGAACCGCTGCTTCGCGCGCAGCTTCGCTCGCGGCTTGCCCGCGCGTGGCCGGAGCTCGAGGTCGTCCACGAGATGGAAAATGGCAGGGACATCGACAAGGTCCTGCACGAGCACGAGCCGCAGCTTTTCTTCCTCGATATCCACATGCCCGGCGTGAATGGCCTCGAGGCCGCGCGCGCCGTCGGAGAGCGTGCCCACGTGGTCTTCGTGACCGCGTTCGACCAGTACGCCGTGGAAGCTTTCGAGCAGGGCGCGATCGACTATGTGCTGAAGCCCTTCAACGAGGAGCGCCTCCTGCTCACATGCGCGCGGCTCAAGGCGCGCCTGGGCGAACGACCGCCCAGCCTCGACGACCTCGTGGAGCGCCTCGCCGCGCGGATCTCGCCGCAACCCGGGGCCGACCGGCTTCGCTGGGTCAAGGCATCCGTGGGATCGAACGTGCGCCTGATCCCGGTCGAAGAGGTGCTCTTCTTCCAGTCCGACGAGAAGTACACGCGCGTTGTCACCTGCGAGTCCGAGGTGCTCATCCGCAAGCCCATCCGCGAGCTCCTGGAGGAGCTGGACCCGGCGCGCTTCTGGCAGATCCATCGCGCCACGATCGTGAACGTCGACTTCATCGCCGCCGTCCGCAAGGGCCTGAAGGACCAGGCCGAGATCAGCCTGCGCGACCACGCCGAGACCCTGGTGGTCTCGCGGGCCTTCACCCATCGCTTCAAGCAGATGTGATTACCGGACTCCTTCGGGGACAGACCCCTAAGCCTCTTGTTTCTAGGGGTCTGTCCCCGAAGG
>JBAQKF010000020.1:0-26943 GCA_049300695.1 Usitatibacter sp. | reverse complement strand
GCCGGCGCCGGAGCGGCGACGACGGGCGGAGTCCCGTTTTGCGGGGGTGGCGGCGGCGCATCATCGGCGCGGGACCACCCGGCCGATGCGAAGACGAATGCGACTGCGGAGGCGAGCGTTGCCGTGCGAAGTGCTGCTTTCATGAATGCTCCATTTCATTGACGACCGCGCGGCCGCGCAGGCTGTGCGGGTAGGCTCCCGTGATATCGACCTCCATGAAGTGGCCGATGAGCCGTGAAGGACCTTCGAAGTTGACGACGCGATTATTGTCAGTGCGCGCGGCGACGTCATTCGCGCTCTTGCGGGAAACACCTTCCACGAGGACGCGCTGGCGGGATCCCACCATCGCGTTCGAATACTCTTCGCTGAATTCCTGGATGCGGGCCTGCAGCCGCCGCAGGCGCGCGAGCTTGACCGCGTGCGGCGTCTCGTCTTCCAGGTTGGCCGCGGGCGTGCCGGGGCGCGGGCTGTAGATGAAGCTGAACGATCCGTCGAAGCGCACGTCCTCGATCAGCTTCATCGTCTGCTCGAAGTCGGCATCCGTCTCGCCCGGGAAGCCGACGATGAAATCGCTCGAGATCGAGATGCCTGGGCGCGCCGCGCGCAGCCTGCGGATGATCGAGCGGTATTCGATCGCCGTGTAGTTGCGCTTCATCGCCGCCAGCACGCGGTCGGATCCCGATTGCACGGGCAGGTGCACCTGCGAGACCAGCTTCGGAATCTTCGTATAGGCATCGATCAGGCGCTGCGTGAATTCCAGCGGATGCGACGTCGTGTAGCGGATGCGCTCGATCGTTTCGAGCCTTGCAATTTGTGCAAGGAGCAGTGCGAAGTCCGCGGAAGAGCCGTCGTCGAGCTCGCCGCGATAGGCGTTCACGTTCTGGCCGAGGAGCGTCACCTCCTTCACGCCGGAATCGGCGAGGTGCCGGACCTCCGCGAGACAGTCGGCGAGCGGGCGGGACACTTCTTCGCCGCGCGTGTAAGGCACGACGCAGAAGCTGCAGTACTTGCTGCAACCTTCCATGATCGACACGAAAGCTGAAGCGCCCTCGACACGAGCCGGCGGAAGGTGGTCGAACTTCTCGATCTCGGGGAAGGAAATGTCCACCTGCGCCTCGCCCGTGGCGCGGCGCCGGGCGATGAGCTCCGGTAGGCGGTGCAACGTCTGCGGCCCGAATACGAGATCGACGTAGGGCGCTCGGCGCACGATCTCGCCGCCTTCCTGGCTCGCCACGCAGCCGCCCACGCCGATCAGCACGCCGGGCCTGGCCTGCTTGTATTCGCGCACCCGGCCCAGGTCGGTGAACACCTTCTCCTGCGCCTTCTCGCGCACGGAGCACGTGTTGAAGAGGATCAAGTCGGCATCCGCGGGATCGGCGGTCTTTTCGAAGCCTTCGGCGGCGGCGAGCACATCGGCCATCTTGTCCGAGTCGTACTCGTTCATCTGGCATCCGAACGTGCGGATGAATACCTTCTTGGGGGGCGGCATTCCTGGGGGCGGAGGTGAATCCGGGCAGGGAGAAAGGAGCGGATTCTACGCGAATCGCCCCGGGCGATGCGTTACCGAGTGCTGCGGCCTTCAGTAGTACTCGGGAACGAGCATCTCGGGCGGCAGCGGGTGGCGCGCATAGCCCTCGTGGTGCTCGCGTTCCGGCAGCTCGATCTCCGGGCGCTCGACCTCCTGGTAATCCATGAGGCTCAGCAGGTGGCGGATGCAGTTGAGGCGCGCCTTCTTCTTGTCCACGGCATTCACGAGCCACCAGGGCGCCTCGGGAATGTGCGTGCGGTGGAGCATCACCTCCTTGGCGGCGGTGTACGCCTCCCAGCGCCGGCGCGACTCCAGGTCCATGGGCGAGAGCTTCCACTGCTTCAACGGATCGTGGATGCGCGCGAGGAAGCGAACTTCCTGCTCCTCGTCGGTGATGGAGAACCAGTACTTCAGCAGCTGGATGCCCGAGCGCACCAGCATGCGCTCGAACTCCGGCACCGTGCGGAAGAACTCCTCGTACTCGTCGTCGGTGCAGAAGCCCATCACGCGCTCGACGCCGGCGCGGTTGTACCAACTGCGGTCGAAGAGCACGATCTCGCCCGCGGCGGGCAGGTGCGGCACGTAGCGCTGGAAGTACCATTGCGTGCGCTCGCGGTCGCTGGGCGCGGGGAGCGCCACGGTGCGGCATACGCGCGGGTTCAGGCGTTGCGTGATGCGCTTGATGACGCCGCCCTTGCCGGCGGCATCGCGTCCCTCGAAGATCACGATCACCTTGCGCTTCGAGGAGGCTACCCAGTCCTGGAGCTTCACGAGCTCGCCCTGGAGGCGGAAGAGCTCCTTGAAGTAGGCGGCGCGCGCGGACTTTGCTTCGTCGTTTTCCTCGCGCACTCCGCCCTCGCCCGCGAGGATGTCCTCGTGGGCTCGGTCCTCGATCTCGAGCTCCAGCTCCTCGTCGTACCCGTCGATGATCTCGCGCTCGATGCGCTTCAGCAGATCGTGCTGTTCCTGCGGCAGTCCCACGTCGACCTCATTGAAGAAGTGCGTGAAGGACAAGTATATCCGCGGGCTCCGAGTCAGTTCCGTGACAGCGGGCACGGTTTTGCGGGATAGGTCACCGCTTCGCGGGGGCCTCGCACCGCACGATGTTCGACATGGGCGTGCCGGTGTCTCGCGCCTTGGTGATGTCGCTGCAATAGCACGCCTGGTCCCAGTGCCATTGCCCGGTGTTGTCCTGGCGCATCACGAAGTCGCAATCGGCAGCGCCGAGCGAGGCGGGAATCTTCTGCGGACGCAGGCTCGCCGGCGGCGGCACCGGCGGAGCGCTTTCCGGCCGCGGGGGCGGGACTTCATAGAGCGTTTCGCAAACGGGCATCTGCGCGCAGCCGCCCTCGCCGTTGCAGAGCCATTCCCAGTGACACACAGCGAATGCGTTTCCCGCGGCGAGCACGAACGATGAGGCCAGCAACCCCGAAACCTTGCGCATGGTGTTCTCCCGTTAACCATGCTCATGCTAGCCAAGGCGGAAGGGCGCAGGGGTGACGCTCGGTTACCTCGCGTTGCGCGAGCTTCGGCCTCGAGAATGAGGAAAGCCCGCTCGGAGAGCGGGCTTTCCTTGGACTGGTGGCGAGTCAGGGATTTGAACCCCGGACCAACGGATTATGATTCCGCTGCTCTAACCACTGAGCTAACTCGCCGAACCCGCAATTTTACTCGATCCGGCCCCTGTAGTCGATTCCAAGACTCCCGTCGCTGGCTGGATTCCCGCCTCCGCGGGAATGACATCTCAGAACGATGCTCCGAGGGCGACGATCGCGATCTGGTCCGACGTGCCGGGGTTGAACCAGTAGCCGCTCAGCGTGAATTTTCCGTGGGTGAGCTGGATGAGGCCCCCGCGCTGGGTCTCGCGATCGCCCCCATAGACGCGAGTGTGCTGGCCGGCGAGGCCGACGCGGAGCCACTCGGCGGGGCGCCAGCCCAGCTCGGTCCACGCGTAGTTGTAGCTCCCGCCCACGCGATCATCCACATGCTCTGCCTCGATGTAGTAGTCGAACGGACCGGTCGCGACTGTCGCTTCCAGTCCCGCTATGGGACCGCGCGCAGTGCCCGTGACGCCTCCCAAGATGGGCCTCAGGTCCAACGTCACTTCCTTGCCCCACGAGAATGAGTAGCCGACGAATGCGGATTGCGCGTGCACGGCCTCGTAGTTGGCGCGAACCTCGAGATGGAGCGCATCGTGGTCGGCCGTGAAGACGCCCGATGCGAAAGCGTCCGAGCCGCGCGGATCGTTCCAGTAGCCGGTTGCGGCGAACTCCCACGTCTTTTCCTGCGCATGCGCCGAAGCCGCGAATGCGATCGCGACGAAGGCGATCGCGGCGCGCGCTTTCATCCGCCCAGCGCGATGACGGCCGCGGTCAACGCGACACCCAGCACCAGCATCTGTGCGCCCGATTTCCAGCCGGAATACCCCGCGTGGCGTCCCAGCGAGTAGCCGCCGCCGAAGAGCATCGCGAATGTGAGCAGGCGCGAGACCAGCATCGCAATCTTCATGTCGGAGAACATGATGAAGGGCAACGCCACCGGAAACGTGGAGAGCACGACGATGACGAAGATCGTGGCGGCCCCCTGGAAATCGCGCGCGTGGAACCGGGGTTTCTCCGGAAGCGCGTGGCCGATGAGACCCTGCCGGATCCTTTCCAGCTCCTGCTCGCCGATGAGCTTTCCGATGAGTGGCGGCAGGCCGCTTCGCAGCGCCTTCGACGCCGTCCCGGCGTCCGGCGCGGCGCGCACCGCGAGCGCCAGCGTAAGGCGCTTGCCGCGCTCCGTGAGCGTGCGCACGAGATACATCACGCCGTCGACGAGGCCCCACGCGAGATTGCAGCCGAGGGCCGTGTAGAACATCGTCCGGGCGGCCGTCTCGGCCTGGCCCGCGGTCGCCGCCGAAACCGCGCCCACGAACGTGAGCGCCATGAAAAGCCCGAAGCACATCTCGGACACACGCTCGATTGTATTCAGCACCGGCTCGCTGTCCTCGCGCTCTTTCATGCGGGGACTCGCTTCTGGTAGGCGGCCACGGCATCCTCCACGGTGAAGAACATCCTTTCGCGTCCCATGCGCTTGGCAAGGGGCGTGCGGCGCACGAGCTCGAGCGCCTCGGGATTGAGCGCGATGAGCCAGAGCTCCACGCCGTTCTCGCGCAGCGTCTCGTCGGCATCGACCAGCATCTTGAGCGCTGTGAATTCGAGTCCGGGGACGGCGCCGCAGTCGATGGCGAGGACCTTCGGCTTCTCCCGATCCACCAGGACTCGCACTTTCTCCGCGAAGATCGGTGCATTCGCGAAGTACATGCGCCCGAGGGTGCGGATGATCAGCAGGCCCGGAAAGGTTTCATCGTCCGGCTTGTCGGGATCGTGCGGGCGGTAGACATTCGTGCCGCGCTTGCGCCCCAGAACGTAGAGCGGCGGATCGTTGGCGAGCTGCATGAGCCCCACCATCGAAAGGATCACGGCCGCGAGGATTCCCTGGAGCGTTCCGAGGAAGACCACGCCCGCGAACGCCGCGATGGCCCAGCGGAATTCCAGCGTGCGGATGTCGCGGATCGCCGCGATCTCCGAGGGGCTGATGAGGCCGATGGAGTAGGCGATCACGACGGCGGCGAGCGCGGCGTTCGGCATGGGTGCCAGGACCGGCGAGAGGAAGAGCATCGTCGCGACCGCGGTTGCCGCGGTAACGACCTCCGCGACCTGCGTGCGCGCGCCGGCGCGCAGGTTCACGTTGGTCTGCGACGTTCCGCCGCCGGAGGGCATCGCGCCGAAGAGCCCGCCCAGGACATTGCCGGCGCCGATCGCGACGAGCTCCTGGTTCGAGTCGGTCCTCGCATCCTCGTCGCGCGCGAAGGCGCGCCCCGCCGCGATTGTCTCGGTGAAACTCATGAGGGCGATGCCCGCGGCCGGCGCCCAGAGCTCGTTGAGGAGCGATGTATCGGGCAGCGCAAGCGACGGGAATCCCGAAGGGATCGCGCCCACGATGCTCACGCCCTGCCCCTCGAGCCCCAGGAGGACGGACGCCGCGATCGCGCCGCCGAGCGCCACCAGCGGAGCGGGCGCGCGAGGAATGAATTTCTCGAATACCACAATGACAACGAAGGTCGCGATCGCCACCATGAACGTCGCCATCGACATCGAGGGAACGTGGCCGGCGATCGAGAGGACGTCCCGGAAGAATCCCGATTTTTCGATGTGGATCCCCAGGAGCTTGGGCAACTGGTCCACGACGATGACAAGGCCGATGCCCGCCTTGAAGCCCGTGAGCACCGGATCCGAGATGAAGTTGGCGAGGAAGCCCAGCCGCAGGACCCGCGCGGCAAGCAGGATCGCTCCGACGAGCATCGTTATGGTCGCCGTGGCGGTCGCGAGGCTCACGCCGGGGTGCGACTGGGCGAGCGCACCCAGCTCCGCGCCGCACAGGATGGCGATCGTCGTGGTTGTGCTCACGCTCAGCACGCGTGACGTGCCCAGCACCGCGTAGATCACCATCGGGACGAACGCGGTATACAAGCCCACTTGAAGCGGCAACCCGGCGATTGTCGCGTAGGCCATCGCCTTCGGGATCACGATGGCGGCGGTCGTGAGGCCCGCGACGATATCGGGCGCGAACCAGGAGCGCTCGTAGGTCTTCAACCAGCCGACTGCGGGGATCGGGGCGTTCATCGCCCGACTATATTAGACGTTGAAGCGGAAGTGCATCACGTCGCCATCCTTCACGACGTAGTCCTTGCCCTCGAGGCGCATCTTGCCGGCTTCCTTCGCCTTCGGTTCACCGCCGAGGCCGACATAGTCGTCGTACGCGATCACCTCGGCGCGGATGAAACCCTTCTCGAAATCGGTGTGGATCACGCCGGCGGCCTGCGGCGCCGTGGCGCCCTTCCTCACGGTCCACGCGCGCACTTCCTTCGGCCCCGCGGTGAAGTAGGTCTGCAGGCCCAGCAGGTCGAACGTGGCGCGAACCAATCGATTCAATCCGGGCTCCGTGAGGCCCGTATCGGCGAGGAACACCGCCTTTTCTTCGCCCGACAAATCCGCGATCTCGGCTTCCAGCTTGGCGCAGATCGCCACGACCGGCGCGCCTTCCTTCTTCGCGTATTCCCTCACGCGATCGAGGAGCGGGTTGTTCTCGAATCCCTTCTCGTCGACGTTGGCGATGTAGAGCGCGGGCTTCGCGGTGAGGAGCTGCAGAGGCTGGAGCAACGCCATCTCATCGGCGGTGAGCCCCATCGCACGCACGGGATGGAAGCCGTCCAGCGCCTTCTGGATGCGCTCGAGGAGCGCCACGAGCTTGATCGCGTCCTTCTCCCCGGCGCGCACGTTGCGGCCATACTTTTGCACGGCCTTGTCGACGGACTGCATGTCGGCAAGCGCCAGTTCCGTATGGATCACCTCGATGTCCGAGACCGGGTCGACCTTTCCGGCGACGTGAATGACATTGTCGTCCTTGAAGCAGCGGACGACGTTCGCGATGGCGGCGGTCTCGCGGATGTTCGCGAGGAACTGGTTGCCCAGGCCTTCCCCTTTCGAGGCACCCGCGACCAGGCCCGCGATGTCCACGAATTCAACAACCGCCGGCAGGACTTTCTCGGGCTTCGCGATCCCGGCGAGCCTGTCGAGGCGCGGATCGGGCACTTCCACGATGCCGACGTTGGGCTCGATCGTGCAGAACGGATAGTTCTCCGCCGCGATGCCCGCCTTGGTGAGCGCGTTGAACAGCGTCGACTTGCCGACGTTGGGGAGGCCGACGATGCCGCATTGGAGTGTCATTTCTTTTCTTTCGTCCCAGGCTGGGTTCCCGTCTCCACGGGAACGACAGCTCTTGTATGCAGCCAGGTCATCGCGTCGGTCATTCGTCCCGTAGCGATCTTCGGCAAGAGCTCGAGCGAGCGCTTGAACGCCGGCTCGATCAATTCCTGTTCCTCGCGGCGGGCTTCGTGGAGCACGTAGTCGGCGACGAGGTCCTTGTGTCCCGGATGCCCGATGCCGACGCGCAGGCGCCAGAATTCCTTCGTGTCGAGCGCCTCGATGATGTCCGTGAGGCCGTTGTGCCCGCCCGCGCCGCCGCCCTTCTTCAGCTTCACGGTGCCCGGCGGCAGGTCGAGCTCATCGTGCACGACGAGCATCTGCGCGGCTTCGATCTTGTAGAAGCGCATCACGGCCGCGACGCTGCGGCCGCTCTCGTTCATGAAGGTGTTCGGCTTGAGCAGGAAGAAGTCGTGGCCGCCCTCCTCCACGCGCGTGGTCCAGCCATGGAACTTCGATTCCTTCGACCAGTGGGCCTTCTTCGCGCCGGCGATGGAGTCCACCCACCAGAAGCCCGCGTTGTGGCGCGTCTCCTGGTATTCGCGTCCCGGGTTGCCGAGGCCCACGATGAGCCGGATATCTTCCATGAAAAAAAGAGCCCGCCGTTAGCGGCGGGCCTCCGTTGCCAGGGGCGTTGAGCGGCGAAATTCTTTCGTCCGCTCCGACGACCGCCCCGGTGTCTATCGCGTCGTTGCTCGTTACTTCTTCTCTTTTTTCTCTTCCTTGCCGGCCGCGGGCTTGGCTTCCTTGCCGCCAGCCGCCGGGGCCGCTGCCGCTTCCTCCTCCTTCGCCTTCTGTGCGGTGGTCGGCACATCCGCGGCCGACACGATCGCCGTCGCTGCGGCTTCCGCCAATTCCTCTTCCGCCGTCATCACCTTCGGGATCACGATGGTGGCCACGGTGGGATCCTCGCCCTTCGGCACGATCGGTTCCACGCCCGGGGGCAGCGCCACGTGCGAAAGGTGCAGCGAGTGGCCCGCCTGCAGGTTCGCGAGGTCCACCTGGATGAATTCGGGCAGGTCCTTCGGCAGGCACGAGATCTCGAGCTCCTTCATCACGTACTCGACGATGCCGCCGGCCACTTTCACGCCGGGCGAGATCTCCATGTTCACGAAGTGCAGCGGCACGCTCATGTGGATCTTCTTGTCCGCGGCGATGCGCTGGAAGTCCACGTGCAGGATGAGCGGGCGGAACGGGTGCATCTGGTAGTCGCGCAGGAGCACCTGCGCCTTTTCACTGCCAAGCTCCATGTCGAGGATGGATGCGTGGAACGCCTCCATCTTGAGCTTGAACCACAGGTCCTTGTGGTCGACCTCGATGGCCACTGCGTCCTTGCCGGCGCCGTAGACGACGCCCGGCACTTTCGACTCGCGGCGCAGGCGGCGGCTCGCACCCGTGCCCTGAACGCTCCGCGGTTCGGCTTTGATTGCGATCTTCATGACATCTCCAAGTTGACTTCGACAAATTCGGCGGCCCGCGACCAGGCTCGCCGTTACCTCGCTTCTACTCTACGAACAAAGAGCTCACCGAGCTCTCCTCACAAATCCTGCGCATCGTCTCGGCGAACAATTCCGCGACGCTCACGACGCGAAGCTTCTTCGACGCTTCCGCCTCGGACCTGAGCGGGATGGTGTCCGTCACCACCAGCTCGTCGATCACCGAAGCCTCGATCCTCCCCACCGCGGCGCCCGAGAGCACCGGGTGCGTGCAATACGCCACCACCCTCACCGCGCCCTGCTCCTTCAACGCCTTCGCCGCCTCGCACAACGTGTTCGCCGTGTCGACCATGTCGTCCATGATCACGCAGTTACGCCCGTTCACGTCGCCGATGATGTTCATCACCGTCGCGACGTTGGGCCGCGGCCGGCGCTTGTCGATGATCGCGAGGTCGCTCTCCAGCCTCTTCGCGATCGCCCGCGCCCGCACCACGCCGCCCACGTCCGGCGACACCACCACCAGGTTCTTGTACCCGTGCTTCCACAGGTCTCCCAGCAGGATCGGCGTCGCGTAGACGTTGTCCACCGGGATGTCGAAGAAACCCTGGATCTGGTCGGCGTGCAGATCCATCGTCAAGAGCCTGTTCACGCCGGCGCTCACCAGCATGTTCGCCACGACCTTCGCCGAGATCGCGACCCGGGCGCTCCGCGGCCTGCGATCCTGGCGCGCGTACCCGAAGTACGGGATCGCCGCCGTGATGCGCGCCGCGCTCGAACGCCGGAGCGCGTCGCACATGATCATCAGCTCCATCAACGTGTCGTTCGTCGGAGCGCACGTCGACTGCAATACGAAGACGTCCTTGCCGCGGACGTTCTCGAGCAACTCCACCATCACCTCGCCGTCGCTGAACCGCGAGACGGTGGCCTTGCCGAGCTGGACGTTCAGGTTCTTCGCCACCCGCTGCGCGAGCTTCGGGTTGGCGTTGCCCGTGAACACCATCAGGTTGTCGAAGGCCATCGACTCTCTCTCGCTAGGGCGCTAACGTTTTCTTAAGCAATTCTGGCAGGGGAGGAAGGATTCGAACCCTCGAATGCCGGAATCAAAATCCGGTGCCTTAACCAACTTGGCGACTCCCCTACGGTGCGGCGAACAACGGGTGCTGCTTGAGTCCTTGCGCTATGAAACCCTTCATCGTCCGGGGAAGAGCGTCGATCACGCGTTCTGCGCTTTCGCGATCGTCGAACGCCGCGAAAACACACGCCCCCGAACCCGTCATGCGTGCGTCGCCATGCTTTCGCAACCAGGCGAGATGCTCACGCACTTCGGGAAACCGGCTCACCACCACGGGCTCCAGGTCGTTGTGGAACTTTGCCCCCGGCAACTGCGCCGAAAAGTCTTCTATTTTAAGGGGTTCCGTGTTGCGGGTCAATTCCGGAGCCCCATAGGCGACAGGGGTCGGGACCTGCACGGGCGGGGCGAGGATCACGTACCAGCGCGGCGCGATCTCCACTGGCGTGAGCCGGTCGCCGATGCCTTCGGCCCAGGCGCTTTTCCCGAAGATGAAGAAGGGCACGTCGGCGCCCAGTCCCGCGCCGATCTCGGCCAGCGCTTCCGCCTCGAAACCCGTTTTCCAGAGGCGATTCAGCGCGACCAGTACCGTCGCCGCATCGGAGCTTCCGCCGCCCAATCCTCCCCCGATCGGGATGTTCTTCTCCACTTCGATGTCCACGCCGTGCGCCGTGCCCGTGGCTTCCTGAAGGAGTGTCGCGGCGCGCACGACAAGATCCTCTTCGGGCGGCACGCCCGGCACGTCGTTCACGCGCCGCACGGCGCCGTCGCCGCGAAGGGCGAAGCGCAGCTGGTCCTGCAGGTCCACGAGCGTGAAAACGCTTTGCAGGAGGTGGTAGCCGTCGCCGCGGCGGCCCACCACGTGAAGGAAGAGATTGAGCTTCGCCGGCGCGGGATAGTCGGGACCGGGCAACCGCACGGCACTACTCCTCGAGGGAACGGTATTCGTCCACCACGAACTTTACGACGACATCGCCACGCGATGCGGTGATGCGCTTCGCGATATCGACGGAGCCCGCGCGTTGCGTCTCCTCGAGCGTGACCTTCCAGCCCTCGGGCGCGCCGGTCGTCGAAGCTCCGTGGATCCATCCGGCGAGAACGTCGGGGTCGAGCGCGACCCCGAGGTATTTCTCGGTGACCGCGCCGAAGGACGTCGTCCATGCGGAATCGGAGCCTGCCGCGACGATCGTGGCACCCTCCGGCCCCGAGTCGATGCGCGCGACCTCGTTGCCGAGCGGCGACGAAAGGACCCACTCGTCATGCCCGCCGCGCGTGCGCGTCCAGCGAAGCTTGGCGATGTCGCTCTTCTGGCCATCGCGCACGGCGATGCGCCCCGCGACTTCGAAAGCCTGCGGGGCCTTGGTGAGCTGCGGGAGCGGTTGTGGCGCGGTCGCGCAGGCGGCGAGCGCCAGCGCCATGATGCAACCGATGACGAGCTTCAGGGATGGTGCTTCTGCATCACCGCAAGAAGCGCCTCGTGGCTGGGATTCTCGACGAGGGCCTCGCGCCAGATCTTCTGCGCCTCGTCGTGCTTTCCCTCGTTCCACAGCACTTCGCCCAGGTGCGCCGCGATCTCCGGATCGGAGCGCGAGCTGTAGGCGATCTGCAGGTACTTGAGCGCTTCGGGGTTGTTGCCGAGGCGGTAGTACACCCAGCCGAGGCTATCGAGGATGAACGGATCATCGGGCGCGAGCTTGTAGGCCTTGTCGATGAGTTCCTTCGCTTCGGCGAGGCGGTTGGTGCGATCGGCGAGCGTGTAGCCCAGCGCGTTGTACGCGTGCGCATAGTCGGGCTTCATCTTGATGACCTTGCGCAGGTCGTTCTCGAGCACGTCCAGCTTGTTCACGCGCTCCGCGGCCATGGCGCGGTCGTAGAGCAGCTCGTACGATTCGGGATACTCGTCGACCGCCTTGCTCAGCATCTCGTAGGTCGCCTGCCATTCCTTGGCGTCGCGCAGCAACTGCGCCTCGACCTGGATGATCTGGATCTTGTCGTCCGTCGAGGGCGCCTCGATGTGCTGCAGGTACTCGCGGCCCGCGGCGAGACCCTTCGTGCGCGCGATGAGTGTGGCGATCTTGAGCTGCGCGCGGATCCAGTCGCCCGATTCCACCTTCTGGTACCAGCGGATCGCCTCGTCGTATTGCTTGAGCCCCTCGGCGGCCTGGCCCAATCCCAGGTACACCGCGGTGGGCTCGCGATAGTTCTCCTTCAGCGCGCGGTCGAACGCGGCCTGCGCGGACGGATAGTCCTCGAGCTGGAGCGAGAGCAGGCCCACGGCATAGGAAGCCTGCGAGTCCTTCTTCGAGCGCTTCTCCACCTCGGCGAACTGGTCGCGCGCCTCGGCTATCTTGTGGTCGGCGGCGAGCTCGCGGCCCAGCTGCATGCGCACCTCGTTCGCGTCGGGATTCGTCGCGACGAAGGCGAGGTAGAACGGGACCACCTGGTCGGGCGCCGTGCGGCGCAGGATCTGCGCCTTGAGGATCGCGGCCTGCTCCCAACCTGGCTTCATCGCGAGGGCGGCATCGGCTTCGGTGAGCGCGGTGTCGGTCTGGCCCGCCAGGAGCGACGCGACGCCTACGGCGTAGCGCGATTCGGCCACGGGGTATTTCGCGGTGAGTTGGCGCACGGCGGCGAGCACCGCGTCCTTGTCCGGGAACTTGCCCAGCAGCTGCGAGAGCTGCGAAAGGATCGGGCCGCGGTTCTGCGCCTTGGCGAGCACGGCGGCCATCGAGTCGCGGGCCTTGTCGAGGTCGCCTTCGTTGGCGAGCAACGCGGCCATGATCTCGCGCGCGAGCGTGGATTCGGGATCGAGCTCGAGGAGCAACGTGGCGCTTTCCATCGCCGGGCCGAAGGCGCGGGCGCGGATCGCCGTCTCGACGGCGCGCTTGGCGATGGCCGGATCGCTCCTCTCGCGGGCGAGCCTCTCGTAGATCGCGATGGCGCCCTCGGTGTCGCCGCGCTGCGCCGCCACTTCCGCGAGAAGGAATTCGAACATCGCATCGGTATCGACCGGCGCTTCCTCGACCACCACCGTGTCGCCCGGTTCCTCGGCCCACCCCGAACCCGCGAGCCCGAGGAGGAGTGCTGCTCCCGCCGGGATCCACCACCTTGCGCCATTCATCTGCTTCGTGCCTTTCTCCGCGCCTCCAATGCGCGGCGCGATGAGTCTCCCATGATAGACCGATTCGATCACCGCGGACCCGCCCGTATAATCGGGGCCGGACGTCCAACCTTCGACCGAATCTCCATGCCGGAGTTGCCTGAAGTCGAGACCACGCGGCGCGGATTGTTGCCGCACCTGGTCGGGCGGCGCATCCGCGACGTCGTCGTGCGCAATCCCAACCTGCGCTGGCCGGTGACGCGCGACCTTGCGCGCCGCTTGCGAGGCGAGGAGGTCATGGGCATCCGCCGGCGCGGCAAGTACCTGCTCATCGATTGCCGCAAGGGGCACCTGCTCGTCCACCTGGGGATGTCGGGACGGCTGACACTCGTGCCCAATGGCACCCCGGCACTCAAGCACGATCACGTGGACGTGAGGATCGAGGGCGACCGCACGCTGCGTCTCACGGATCCGCGCCGCTTCGGCGCCATGCTCTGGCTCGAGGCGCCCGCCGAGGGGCATGCGCTGCTTCGCAATCTCGGCATGGAGCCGCTCGAAGCCCAATTCACGGGGGACGCGTTGCATCGCGCGGCGCACGGCCGCAAAGTGTCGGTGAAACAATTCCTCATGAATGGGGGCATCGTCACCGGCGTGGGCAACATCTACGCGAGCGAGGCGCTCTTCCGCGCGGGCATCCATCCGGGGCGAAAGGCCGGGCGGATCTCGGCCGCGCGATGGGCGAAACTTGCCGACGCGGTGCGCGTCACGCTCGAGCGCGCGCTCGATGCGGGAGGCAGCACGCTCCGCGACTTCGCCTCCGCCGAAGGGCGTCCCGGATACTTCCAGCATCGCCACGCGGTCTATGGCCGCGAAGGAAAGGCGTGCCGCGTGTGCAAGACCCCGATCAAGGCATTTCGCCAGGGCCAGCGTTCGACGTTCTACTGCCCCGGCTGCCAGCGATGAGCACGACGGGCACGCTCCCGGGGCAGGCCACCTTCGAGACGAGCCTCGAGGCGCTGAAGCTCTGGCGCGACCAGGTCTCCGGATCGCTCGCGGCATTCCGGCGCTGGGCGATGTCGGCACGGCTCATCGACGAGCAGGCCGCCGCGCGCCTCGCGCACCTCGAGCAGCGGCTCGTGGGCGAACGCCTCACGATCGCCTTCGTCGCCGAGCAATCCCGCGGCAAGAGCGAGCTCATCAACGCGCTTTTCTTCGCCGCGCAGGGCACGCGCCTGCTGCCGGCCTCGGGCGGCAAGATCCTCTCGCCCGTGGAAGTCCTCTGGGATCCGTCGCGCCCGCCCTCGATCCGCCTGCTGGCGATCGAGACGCGCGACGAGGGCATGGCGCTGCGCGAATGTTTCGTGCGCCCCGAGCTCTGGCGCGAGATCCCGCTGGATCCCGCCAAACCGGAGACGGTCCCGGCGGCTTGCGAAGTCTTCACGCAATCGCGGCTCGTCGACGGCGCCGCGGTTCCGCGCTGGCGCTACGCGATCGTGAACTTCCCGCATCCGCTGCTCGCCGCGGGCGTGGTGCTGCTCGACACGGCGGGATTCAACACGCTCGCGTCCGAGCCCGAGCTTTCGTTCCACCGCGTGCCCGATGCGGCGGCGGTCGTCTTCGTGGTCTCGGCGGAAAACGCCGTCACCGAAAGCGACAAGTCCCTGTGGTCCGAACACGTCGCGACAATCTCGGGAATCCGCGACTCGTGCTTCGTCGTGCTGAACAAGATCGATGGGCTGCGCGATGGCGCGCGCGGCGAGGGGCAAGTCCTTTCGGAGATCGACCGGCAGGTGAGGATCGTCGCCGACGCATTGGGCGTCGATCCCACGCGCATCTTCGCGCTCTCGGCCAAGCAGGGACTCACCGCGAAGCTGCAGGGCGATCGCGACGCATTGGTGCGAAGCCGCCTGTATCGACTGGAGCAGGCGCTTTCGCGCGGCATGACGCACCAGCGGCGGGTGGCTCACGCGATGGAGGCGCGAGCCGAGGCCCGTGGCGTGCTGGGCGAGACGCGCGCGCTCCTCGTGAGCCGCCTCGGATTCACCAACGACCAGGTCGAGGAGCTCGCCGCGCTGCAGGGCAAGAACCAGAAGCTGATCGAGGCGCTCGCGCGCAAGGCGGGCGTCGAGCGTGGGCGCATCGAGCAGGCGCGCGCGATGATGACCGGCATGCGCGCCTCGCACGACCGGCAGGCGGCGGAACTCGAAAAGCTGCTCGACCCGGCGGCGGCGCGCGCGGCCGGAACGCGCGTTCGCGAGGCGGTGTCCTCGACCGCGTTTTCGCGCAACATCGCCGAGATCCTCGACGGCTTCTTCCAGGAGTCGCGCGAGAAGCTCACGCGCGCCATCGAGGTGATCGTGGAAGCGCGCCGCCAGATGGCCATGGTGGGCCGCAAGATGACGGAGGAATACAAGATCGCCACCGTCGAAGCGGCGCAGTTCGCCACCGAGCGCTTCCTGATCGAGCTCGACCGCATCGAGGAGCAGAGCCACCGCGAGTTCAAGGGCGGGTCGGGCATGTTCCTGAAGAGCCGAAAGTCGCTGGGCGCGCTCTTCTTCGAGACTGTCGCATTGCAAGTCGTGCGCATCTTCGAGATCGCCGACCGCGAGACGCGCGCATGGATGGGCGGATTCATCCGCCCCCTCGAGGCGCAGATCAACTCCTACCAGGAGCAGTCCTATTCGCGCGTCGAAGGCATGGGGCGAATCCAGGTGGCCGAAACCGACCTGATCGCGCGCCTGGAGCAGCTGAAGTCGCTCGCCGCGCACCTCGCCAGGCAGCGCGAGGAACACGAAGAGCACCAGCAGCGGATCATGGCGCTGCTCGAAACCGAGCCCAGGTGAAACCGGGGTCTGTCCCCGGTTTCACCTCAGCTTTTCGTACTTCGCTTGCAGCTCCTCACGCGATTCCAGGTGATCGGGATCGAGCGGGATGCAATCCACCGGGCAGACCTCGACGCACTGGGGCTTTTCGAAATGCCCCACGCATTCCGTGCAGCGGACCCAATCGATCACGTAGATCTCCGGACCCATGCTGATCGCGGCGTTCGGGCACTCGGGCTCGCAGACGTCGCAATTGATGCACTGGTCGGTGATCTTGAGGGCCATCTACTCCGCGGTTTCGCCGCGCCCGATCTTGGCGAGCATGCGCTCGGCGGTGAGCGGATGGACGAACGCCGAGATGTCGCCGCCCAGCACCGCGATCTCCCGGACGATCGTGGCCGAGAGGAAAAGGTACTTGTCCGAGGGCGTGAGGAAAAGCGTCTCGACGCCCGGGGCGAGGCGCCGGTTCATGCCCGCGAGCTGGAACTCGTATTCGAAATCGGAGACCGCGCGCAGCCCCCGCAGGATCACCGAGGCGTTCTGCTCCTTCACGTATTCCGACAGCAACCCCTTGAAGCCGTTCACCGACACGTTCTTCAAGGGCTTGAGCACCTCCCGGGCCAACAGCACGCGCTCGTCCAGGGAGAAGAACGGCCGCTTCGCCTGGCTATGGGCCACGCCCACGACCACGTGGTCGAAGAGCTTCGAGGCGCGCTGGATCAGGTCCTCGTGCCCGTTGGTGATCGGGTCGAACGTTCCAGGGTAGACGGCGCGGATTGTCATTGTGGGATCCCGTAAAGTCCATAGCGTACCGCCCCGGCGCGGTCTTCGCGAAGGGCCATCCACGGCGCGGGCGCATCGAGCGCCTGTGCGCTCTCCACGTAGACTCGCGCGCCCGGGTTCACCCGCGGCCCGAGGCGCTCCATGGCGCGCGCCGCAAGGTCGCTCGCGTAGGGCGGATCGAGGAACACCACGTCGAAGCGATCGGCGCTTCGCTCGAGGAACGAGATCGCCTCGCCCATCACGATCTCGGCGCCGCCGGCTTCCAGCAGCTTCGCCGATTCGTGAAGCGCCGCGGCCACGTTGCGATCGCTTTCCACCATCACCACGCGCGCCGCGCCTCGCGACAACGCCTCGAAGCCGAGCGCCCCGCTGCCCGCGAAAAGGTCGAGGCATGCGAGCCCGTCCAGCCGCTGGCCGAGCCAGTTGAAGAGCGTTTCGCGAACACGGTCGGGAGTGGGTCGCAGCTGCGCCGCGGGGGGGAAACGGATCACGCGGCTTCGCCATCGGCCGCCGATGATGCGAACGCGATTACGGCTTGCGGCCATGGTGCGCGGATCATACCGTAAAATATTCATTCTCATGCCTGCGTTGTTCGCATTCCTCAGGAAGGACCTCGAGCTCACGCGCGATCGCTGGAAGAATGCGCTCGGGGTGCTGCGTTCCCACGCGAAAATCGACGACTCGCTCTACGAGGAGCTCGAATCCCAGCTCATCGCGGCCGACGTCGGCGTGGCCGCGAGCGCGAGCCTCATCGCGGCGCTGCGCAAAGCCCAGCGGGACAAGCGCCTCGAGGACGCGGCCGCCCTCGAAGGCGAGCTGAAACGCGCGCTCACGGAGATGCTCACGCCGCTCGAAAGACTCCTTCCGTCGAAGGTGCCATCCCCGTGGGTGATCCTCCTCGCGGGGGTGAACGGCGCCGGCAAGACCACGACGATCGCGAAGCTCACGCGCCTCTTCCAGTCCCAGGGCAAGTCGGTGCTGCTGGCGGCGGGAGACACGTTCCGCGCGGCCGCCCGGGAGCAGCTCGCCGAATGGGGGCGCCGCCACAACGTCACAGTCGTCGCCCAGGACAACGCCGATTCCGCGGCGGTGATCTTCGACGGCATCCAGTCGGCGCGCGCGAAGAAGATCGACGTGGTCCTCGCCGACACCGCGGGGCGCCTGCCGACGCAGGGGCACCTCATGGAGGAGATCCGCAAGGTGAAGCGCGTCATGGCGAAGGCCGATGCGCACGCGCCGCACGAGACGTGGCTCGTCATCGACGCGAATACGGGGCAGAACGCCGTGCGCCAGGTGACCGCGTTCGACGAAGCCCTCGGGCTCACGGGCCTCGTCGTCACCAAGCTCGACGGCACCGCCAAGGGCGGCGCCGTGGCCGCGATCGCGCGCGAGCATCCCGTGCCGATCCTCTTCGTCGGCATCGGCGAGCAGGCCGCCGACCTGAGGCCCTTCGACGCGGCGTCATTCGTCGAAGCGCTTTTCGCGTGATCCAGTTCTCCTCCGTCGCCAAGCGCTACGAGGGCGGCCTCGAGGCCCTGCGCGGCGTGAGCGTCGAGATCGCCTCGGGCGAGATGGTGGCGGTGACCGGCCATTCGGGTGCGGGCAAGTCGACGTTGCTCAAGCTCGCCGCCGGCATCGAGCGCGCCTCGAGCGGGACCGTCGTGGTGCACGGGCAGAACCTCGGCGCCCTGGGTGAAACGGCGCTCGCGATGCTGCGCCGGCGCATCGGATTCGTCTTCCAGGACCACAAGCTGCTTTTCGACCGCAACGCCTTCGACAACGTGGCGCTGCCGCTACGCGTGTCGGGGTTCGCCGGCGACGAGATCGGCCGGCGCGTGCGCGCGGCGCTGGACAAGGTGGGACTTCTCTCGCGCGAGCGCGCCATGCCCGTGGCGCTATCGGGCGGCGAGCAGCAGCGGCTTTGCATCGCGCGCGCCATCGTGAACCGCCCCTCGATCCTCATCGCCGACGAGCCCACGGGCAACCTCGATCCAGACTCCGCGAAGGCGATCCTCGAGCTCTTCCAGTCGTTCCACCGCGTGGGCGTCACTGTGCTCATGTCGACGCACGACGAGGCGAGCGTCGGGGAGCTCGGATGCCGGCGCGTTGCCCTCGCCTCGGGAGCGATCGCGCCGTGATGACCTGGCTGCGCCTGCATCGCCACGCGCTCGCCGATGCCCTGCGCAGGCTCGCCGCGCAACCGCTCGCCTCCGCCTTCTCGATCGTCGTGCTCGCGGTCGCGATCACGCTGCCGGTGCTCGCCGCCGTCGCCCTGCAAAGCGTGGGAAGCGTGGCGGCGTCGCTCGAGACCGAACCCCACGTGAACGTGTTCCTGACGCTGGACGCGACCGACGAGGATGTGCGCCGGATTGGAGAAGCCCTTCGCTCCCATCCCGAGGCTGCGTCGGTGAAATTCGTCTCGCGGACCCAGGCTCTGGCGGAGCTCAAGTCGACCACGCATCTCGCGGAACTCCTCGATAGCCTCAACGGCAATCCGTTGCCCCACGCGTTCACCGTGCGAGTGCGGACCACGGACGCGAAGAAGCTCGACGAGGCTCGCGACGCCTGGTCGAAGCTTCCGAAGGTCGACCAGGTCGCCGCGGACTTCGAATGGTCGGAGCGGCTCGGCAAGTGGATCCACTTCGGCAACACGCTGCTCGCGACGATCGCCCTCGTCTTGGGCGCCGCCATCGCATTCATCGTCGGCCACCTGATCCGCCTGCAGGTCGTGTCCCAGCGCCAGGAAATCGAGGTGAGCCAGCTGGTGGGCGCAACGGCCTCGGACGTTCGGCGGCCCTTCCTCTACCACGGCCTCACCCAGGGCGCCCTGGCCGGGGCGGCCGCTGTGGGGCTCGCCGCCGGGGTGGCCCTCTGGCTGAGCTCCCAGTTGCGGGCACTCACACCCAATTATGCTGCTGAAATGAAGGTGGTTTTCCTGGAGCCTACCTGGTGCCTCGCGGTGGTCGGAATTGCCGCGGCCCTGGGCCTTGCGGGAGCCTGGTGGGCCGTCGGGCGGGAGCTCAGGGCGTTCGGGCCGGCCCGCTAGGAACTCCTGGGAGTCTTAGCACTCAAAGACTACGAGTGCTAAAATCGTCGCCAGGAGGATCTTCGAGTGAACCAAATGTCTCTTCCCGCGCTTCCGCCGATTTCGAGTCCTGAAGCCTACGTCCACGCGGTCAATGCGATCCCGATGCTCACGCTCGAGCAGGAGCAGGAGTACGGGCGCCGCCTGAGGGACCAGGACGACGTCGCCGCGGCGAGCAAGATGGTGCTGTCGCACCTGCGACTGGTCGTTTCCGTCGCGCGCAACTACATGGGCTATGGGCTGCCGCAGGCGGACCTGGTCCAGGAAGGCAACATCGGCCTGATGAAGGCAGTGAAGCGTTTCGACCCGGAGCGCGGAGTGCGCCTCGCGTCGTTCGCGATCCACTGGATCAAGGCCGAGATCCACGAATACATCCTGCGCAACTGGCGGCTGGTGAAGATCGCCACCACCAAGGCGCAGCGCAAGCTTTTTTTCAACCTGCGCAGCATGAAGAAAAGCAACACCGCACTGACGCCCACGGAAATCAAGCAGGTCGCCGAGACGCTCAACGTGAAGGAGAGCGACGTGGTCGAGATGGAGCAGCGGCTCCAGGGCGGCGACATCTCGTTCGAGCCTACGGTCGAGGACGGGGATGACTTCGTCGCCGCGCCGATCGCGTACCTGGCCGATCCGGGCGAGGGCCCCGCGGAGCTTTTCGAGCGCGAGCAGGCCGAGAACAACACGAGCTCCGGGCTCGCGAAGGCGCTGGAAGGCCTGGACGAGCGCAGCCGCCGCATCATCCGCGCCCGTTGGCTTGCCGAGTCGGATCCGAAGACGCTGCACGAGCTCGCGCACGAGTTCGGCGTGTCGGCGGAACGCATTCGCCAGATCGAGGCGAAAGCCATGCAGAAGATGAAGAAGCAAATGGTGGAATTGCGCTGAACCTGCAGCGCGACACGCATCGCCGGACGGGGCCTTAAGGCCCCGTTTTCTTTTTTCAGCCCGGGCTGTTCAGCAGCAGGCGAATGTCGGACGCCATCGCGTCGGGCGTGAAGCCGTAGCCGACCACGAGGCGAATCCGCCCCTGCGGATCGTAGGCGTAGGTCTGTGCCGAATGATCGACTGTGTATGTCTCCGGCGTCTTTCCGGCACGCTCGGCGGCGTAGATCTTGAAATCGCTCTCGACCTTCTTCGTCGCCTCCTCGTCGCCGTAGAGTCCGATGAACGACGGGTTGAACGCGGGAACGTACTCGCGCAGCAGCTCGGGCTTGTCGCGCTTCGGATCCACGGTCACGAAGAGGACCTGCACGCGCGAGGCATCGGGGCCCAGCTTCTTCACCGCGGAGTTGAGGTCCTGCAGGGTCGTGGGGCAGACGTCGGGGCACTGCGTGTAGCCGAACGTGACGAGCACCACCTTGCCGCGGAACTCGGCGAGCGTGCGAGGCTTGCCGTCGAAGTCGTTCAGCCGAAGCTCGCGGCCCAAGTCGGAGCCGGTCACGTCGACGCCGTTGAACGGCGTCTTCGGCCGCGAATCGCAACCCGCGGCGATCAACGCGCCGGCGAGCGCCAGGGCTGCGAGGATGCGCCTCACCCGAGCACGGCGGGAAGGTAGTGGTCGATCATCAGCGCCGCGAAGAGCATCGCGAGGTAGAAGATCGAGTAGGCGAACGTGCTCTTGGCGAGCGCATCGCTGTAGCGGCGCCAGATCGCCACCGCATAGCCCAGGAAGACGGCGTCCAGCACGAGCGCGGCGCCGAGGTAGAAGATGCCCGCCATCTTCGAAGCGAAAGGCAGAAGCGTCGCCGCCGTGAGCAGCAGCGTATAGAGCAGCAGGTGAAGGCGCGTGAAGGCCTCACCGTGCGTCACGGGCAGCATCGGCACTCCGGCGCGCTCGTATTCCTTGCGCCGATAAAGTGCCAGCGCCCAGAAGTGCGGCGGCGTCCACGCGAAGATGATGAGGAAGAGCAGCAACGGCTGGAACGTCACGTGGCCCGTGACCGCGGCCCAGCCCAGCACCGGCGGCATCGCGCCCGATGCGCCGCCGATCACGATGTTCTGCGGCGTGGCGGGTTTGAGGATCACCGTGTAGATCACCGCGTAGCCCACGAACGTCGCGAGGGTGAGCCACATGGTGAGCGGGTTCACCGCATGCCCGAGGATCGCGAGGCCGAGGCCTCCGACCGCGCCCGAACAGATCATGATCTGCGCCGGCGTGATCGTGCCGGTCACGGTGGGCCGGCCGCGCGTGCGCGCCATCGCCGCGTCGATCTTCTGCTCCACGAGGCAGTTGAACGCGGCCGCGGCACCCGCCACGCAGGCGATGCCCAGCGTCGCCCAGACGAGCAGCGCAAGAGGCGGCGGCGTGGGTGCGGCGAGCAGCATCCCGATCACCGCCGTGAAGACGATGAGGGAAACGACGCGCGGCTTCGTGAGGCGCCAGAACTGCGCGCCGATGCCGGGAACGGGGGCGGAAGTAGCAAGCATGGAAGCGCCTATTTTAGCCCATCAACCGATCTGCGACGCCTTCAGGAGCGTCTGCAGATCCTTCAGCATGCGGCGAAAATCCGGCGATTCCGGCCAGCGCATCATGACGTTGCCACGCGGGTCCACGAGGTAGATATGCGCCCGGTCGTTGGCCGCCCCGGGCGCAACCGCGAGGCCCCGCGGGGTGATGGCCACCACGAGATCTTCGAGGGGGTCCAGGGCGGCGCGGTCCGGAGCTTTCACGTCGTCCACGACAAAGACGCGAACCACGCGCGCCGCATCCCTTCCGAGCGCGATGCGGACCTGCCGCATCATGTGCAACTTCTGCTCGCATGCCATCGCGCACCGGCCCGAGTCCGACGCGACGAGGATCCATCGGTCGCGAAGATCGCCGAAGCGGAACGCCGTGCCGTCCTCCCGCGAGAACGCGTGGTCCGTGACCTGGGCCGGCGGCAGGAGGAGCTCGCCGTAGTTGCCCGTGGGGTCCACATGCATGAAGAGGTACGTCCCGACGGACGCGACGATCGGCGCCGCGAAGACCGCCAGGATGAGCAGCAACTTGATTTTCGGGGTGAGCTTCAACGCGCTCTGCGCAGGTTGAGCGCGATCCAGAGGGTGAGCGTCGTGGCCGCGAGCGAATACCACGTGAGGGAATACTCGCGATGGCGCTCGATTCCCGCGTCGGGGCGCTCTCGCACCGCGGTGAGTTGAGGCTGCGCGAAGTCCGCGATCACGATGAAGGGAAGGATGGGCCGGCCCGTGAGGCCGCGATAGCGGTCGATCGAAAGGTTCTGCCAGACGTTGCCCTCGATCGTGTCCGCGGAGAGCTCCAGGTAATGCTTCGGGGGCAATGCCGCCATGCCTGAAACCTGCACGTCACCCGCGGGCACCTCCACGCGCGGAGCCTTCGGGTACTCGGACGTCCGCTCGATCCATCCGCGATCGACGAGCGCCATCTGCGTGGAGCCCTCGATGCGAAGCGGCGTGATCACGTGGAAGCCCGCGCGGCCTTCGAGCACCTGGTTGTCGATGAAGAACTGGCCCTCGGCGTCCCACCGGCCCTTCGCGCGAACGCGGCGATAGAGGATGTCGTCCACGGCGCCGATGGGGCCGGCGAGATCGACCACCGGCGCATCGATGCGCGCATCGAGCAGCTTCTGCAGCGCTTCCTTCTCGTCGCCGCGATGCGTCTGCCATCGGCCGAGCCACAGCGTGAGCGCGATCATCGCCACGGCGCCGAGCGTGGGCCACGGTCCCGGCGTGAATGCGAACGGCCCTATCCTCACGGCGCGGCGGTCCCGGGAGCGTAAAATGTCGCGATGAAAATCGTCATCGTCGTGTTGTTCTTCGCGGTTGTCGTGAGCCTCTTCTCGGGCCTTTACTTCGTCTACAAGGACAAGGGCGACACCAACCGCGCCGTGATCTCGCTCACGATCCGCATCGGGCTGTCGCTATTCGTGTTCGCGCTGCTGATGGCCTCTTACTACTTCGGATGGATCCCCGGAGGCAGGCTCCAGTAATCGCCCCCTTCAGACAAAAAAGCCGCACCGAAGTGCGGCTTTTTTTTCGCGGGTGATGCGCCGCTAGACCCAGTAGACGAAGATGAACAGGCCCAGCCACACCACGTCCACGAAGTGCCAGTACCAGGACACGGCCTCGAAGGCGAAGTGGTGATCGGGCTTGAAGTGGCCCGCCACGCAGCGGAACAGGATCACGGTGAGCATCGTCACGCCCAGCGTCACGTGGAACCCGTGGAACCCCGTGAGCATGAAGAACGTCGAGCCGAAGACACCCGTCGTGAGCTTGAGGTTGAGCTCCTCGTAGGCGTGGCCGTACTCGTGCGCCTGCAGCGTAAGGAAGATCACGCCGAGGATGATCGTGAGCGCGAGGCCGAAGATGAGGTTCGAGCGGTCGCCCTTCTTGAGCGCCCAGTGCGCCCACGTCACCGTCACGCCCGACGAGAGCAGCAGCAGCGTGTTGATGGCGGGGATGCCCCACGCGGCCATCGGCGTGAATTCCTGGGGGCGATACGGGCCCATGGTCGGCCAGTGCCCGGCGTAGTCGGGCCACAGCAGCTTGTTGTCGAGGTCGCCCAGCCATGGCACCGAGAACTGGCGCGCGTAGAACAGCGCGCCGAAGAACGCGGCGAAGAACATCACTTCCGAGAAGATGAACCAACTCATCGCCCAGCGGAAGGAGTGGTCCACCTGCCCGTTGAACAGGCCCCCTTCGCTTTCGCGGATCACGGTCCCGAACCAGCCGAAGAGCATGTACACGAGCGTGAAGAAACCCATCGCGAAGGGCACCCAGCCGATGCCGTAGCTGTTCATGAGCAGGATCCCGCCCGTGGCGAGCAAGAAAAGCGCGATCGAGCCCACGATCGGCCAGTGCGAGGGTGGCGCGAAGTAGTAGCCCGGCGAGTGCGTGTGTTCCACTGTTCTGACTCCTTGGTTTAGCTCGTGATCCATTTCACCCGGCCGAAGAGCGCCAGGAAGAAGCTCCAGAAGACCGCCTTGAAAGCGTCGACGACGATCACGATGCGCTTCCCGGGACCTCGAAGAACGTGTACGAGAGCGCGATCGTATCGAGGTCGCGCGGCGCGTCGGTCTTCACGCGGAAGACCACCGGCATCACGCGCGTCTCGCCGGCTTGGAGCGTCTGGTTGGTGAAGCAGAAGCATTCTTCCTTGTAGAGCCATCGCACGGCGTTGGCCGGCGCCGTGCTCATGATGGCGTGGGCGGTGACGGGACGGCCCAGCGTGTTCACCACGCGGTAGCGCACGGTGACCCGCTCGCCCGGATGCAGCTTCACCTCGCGGTCGAGTGCCTCGAACTTCCAGGGCAGCCCCGCGGTCGAGGCGAGCAGGTCGACAGTCACCTCGCGGCTCGCATCGACCTGCGTGTTCACGGGCGTCACCACCCGCGTCTGCGAGATGCCGATCGCCTGGCAGATCTGGCGGTACATCGGGACCATCGCGTAGGTGAAGCCCAGCATCCCCACGATGATCACGAGGAGCTTTCCGACCAGCTCGCGGTTCTGCTGTTGGACGGTCGCGTTCATTTGTAGACGAAGAACTTCACGATCACGACCGCGTAGATCCCGATGGCCATCGCGGCAAGCGCGATGGCCGAGATCAAGGCGCGCTTCCTCTGCTCGGGCGTCGCCGCGTTCTTCTCAGTGAACGCCATGCTCGTCCAGCTTGAGGACCGGCGGCGTCTCGAACGTGTGGTACGGCATCGGCGTGGGCAGGTGCGTCCACTCGAGCGAATCCGCGCCTTCCCACTGCTTCTGCTGCGCCTTCTTGCCGCTGCGGATCGTCGTGATCACGTTGTAGAGGAAGATCAACTGCGAGAAGCCGAAGATGAACGCGCCGATCGACGACCACATGTTCCACTCGGCGAACTGCAGCGCGTAGTCCGGGATGCGCCGCGGCATGCCCGCGAGCCCCAGGAAATGCTGAGGGAAGAACGCGAGGTTGAATCCGATGATCGACAGCCAGAAGTGCAGCTTGCCGAGCCCCTCGTTGTACATGTGGCCGGACCACTTCGGCAGCCAGAAGTAGACCCCGCCGATGATCGCGAAGAGCGCGCCGGAAACGAGCACGTAGTGGAAGTGGGCCACCACGTAGTAGGTGTTGTGCAGGGTGATGTCGACCGGGACGATCGAGAGCACGAGGCCGGTGAAGCCGCCGATCGTGAAGAGGCTCAAAAAACCGATCGCGAAGAGCATCGGCGTCTCGAATGTCATCTCGCCCTTCCACATCGTGGCGATCCAGTTGAAGACCTTCACGCCCGTGGGCACGGCGATCAGCATCGTCGCGTACATGAAGAAGAGGTTGCCCGCGGCCGGCATGCCGACCGTGAACATGTGGTGGCCCCACACGATGAAGGACAGGATCGCGATCGACGACGTCGCGTAAACCATCGAGGCGTAGCCGAAGAGGGGCTTCCTCGCGAAAGCCGGCAGGATCTGCGAGATGATCCCGAACGCCGGCAGGATCATGATGTACACCTCCGGGTGCCCGAAGAACCAGAAGATGTGCAGGAACATCGTCGGATCGCCGCCGCCGGCCGCATTGAAGAAGCTGGTGCCGAAGTGGCGGTCGGTGAGCAGCATCGTCACCGCGCCCGCGAGCACCGGCATCACCGCGATCAGCAGGTACGCCGTGATGAGCCAGGTCCACACGAAAAGCGGCATGCGCATGAGCGTCATGCCCGGCGCGCGCAGGTTGAGGATCGTGGTGATGATGTTGATCGATCCCATGATCGACGAGGCGCCCAGCATGTGGATCGCCAGGATCGTCATGTCCACCGAGATGCCCTGCTGGATGATGAGCGGCGGATAGAGCGTCCAGCCCGAAGCGGCCGCGCCGCCCGGAACGAAGAACGACCCGATCAGCAGCAGCGCCGCGGGAATCAGCAGCCAGAAGCTCCAGTTGTTCATGCGCGGGAAGGCCATGTCCGTCGCGCCGATCTGCAGCGGCACCAGCCAGTTCGCGAACCCCACGAAAGCCGGCATGATCGCGCCGAACACCATCACCAGGCCGTGCACCGTGGTGAGCGAGTTGAAGAACTCGGGGTCGAAGAACTGCAGGCCCGGCTTGAAGAGCTCGGCGCGGATCAGCAGCGCCATCGTGCCCCCGACGAAGAACATGAAGCACGCGAACCACAGGTACATCGTGCCGATGTCCTTGTGGTTGGTGGTGTACATCCAGCGGGTGAATCCCGCGGGCGGCCCGTGATGACCGTGGTCGTCGTGGCCGTGGTTGTCGTGAGCGTGGGTCGGGTTGCTCATGTGTGCTCCGCTTTCAAATTGCGTGATGTTCGGTTACTTCGCCGCGGCAGTCATGTAGTCGACGGCCGCCTTCACGGCATCGTCGGAGAGCGTGG
>JBAQKF010000019.1:0-4726 GCA_049300695.1 Usitatibacter sp. | reverse complement strand
GGCCTGGGCTCCGGGGGCGAAGTGGCCGTCGTCGTGGGCGAAGCCGGCGGCTTCGTGGCCTCGAGCGGCTTCAGGTTGGTCTGCGTGTCCCCCAGGCCCTTCTCCGCGACCGGCGGCGGCGGCGCGGCCTTGGCCGGGTTGCGGATGATCATCGTCTTCTCGAAATCGGCCGCCGTCGCCGCGGTGGGCGCGTCGTTGAAGTACTTGAGCTTGTGCTTGCCGATCTCGACTACGTCGTTGTTCTGCAGGAAGTGCTTCTTCACCGGCTTGCCGTTGACCATGGTGCCGTTGGTGCTGCCCAGGTCCTCGATGAACGAGTCGTTCAGGATCGTGATGATCGCCGCGTGCTCGCCGCTCACCGCCAGGTTGTCGATCTGGATGTCGTTGTGCGGTTTGCGGCCGATCAGGGTGCGCTCCTTGGAGAGCTGGTACTCCTTGAGCACTTGCCCGTCGACGCTGAGGATGAGCTTGGCCATAGTCGTTTTTCCTTGGGTATTACCGGAAGAATGCCTTCATGCGCGCGAGCCAGCCGCGCGGGACGCCATAGGGCTCGACGACGCGGATCAGCATCGCCGAAATGTTGTCGCGGCCGCCATTGTCGTTCGCCGCCTGCACCAGTTGTTGCACCGTGAGATTCGGGTTCTGCTTGAGCGTGAGCAGCGTGAGGCGGATCTCCTCGTCCTCCACCATGTCGGAGAGTCCGTCGGAGCACAGCAGGAACGTGTCGTCGGCCTGCGTCTCGTACACATGGATCTCGGGTTCGACCGTGGGATCGATGCCGAGGGCGCGCGTGACGAGGTTCTTGTTCTGCGAAAGCTTCGCTTCCTCCGGCGTGATGAGGCCCGAGTCGAGCTGCTCCTGGAGCAGCGAGTGGTCGCGCGTGACCTGCTCCATGGACTCGCCGCGCAGGCGATACAGGCGCGAATCGCCGATGTGCGCGACGGTGAGGAAATTGTCGTAGAAGAGCGTCACGACGAGCGTGGTGCCCATGCCGGCGCACTCGGGATTGTTCTGCGAGGTGGTGTAGATCGCGTTGTTGGCGCGCGCGACCTGCTCGGAGATGAGGCGCTCGGACAGGCGCTTGGCGTCGTCCCGTCCCATGCGGTCGATCTCGCGCGGCACCCACGCGTCCTCCAGCCCGTCGGAGATGAGCGACGTGGCCATTCCGCTCGCCACTTCACCGGCGTTGTATCCGCCCATGCCGTCGGCAAGCACGAACAACCCGATGTCGGGCCGCGACTCGATGCAGTCCTCATTGTGGTCCCTGACGCGTCCCGGATCCGTGAGGCTGGCCCCGCTCAGGGCTTGCGAAAGGCTCACGCGTTCGCTCCTGCGGAACGCCGCGACCTCGCCTCGCAACTCCCCGCGCTGTCACCCTCCCGATTCCTATGCGCCTGTTCTGTCATCCCGATTCCGGTTTTTTGTTGACGCTATTACCCCAAAATCTCGGAATTATAATAACTTAAAATGCTTTTTTCAGAAACAATCCCGCTTCATGGCCGATGTCCATGATTTGTTGGGAGACTTTCGGATGAATGACGGGGTTTCTCCCCTTGGTTGCCAGCCATTATACGATTCGGTCTAATGACCGCATCCCCCGCGCTGAACAGCCCTATCCAGAGGCCACAAAATGGACCGCCTGCAAGACATCGATCCCCTTGAAACCCGGGAATGGGTCGACTCCCTCGAAGCCGTGCTCGAGATCGAAGGGCCGGATCGCGCGCACTTCATCCTCGAGCAGTTGGTCGACAAGGCACGCCGCTCCGGAGCGTACCTTCCGTACTCCGCGCAAACCGCGTACATCAACACGATTCCGCCGCACCTCGAGGAACAACTCCCCGGCGACCAGTCGATCGAGCAACGCCTTCGCTCGATGGTGCGATGGAACGCAGTCGCGACGGTGCTTCGCGCCGGCAAGAAGGATCTCGAGCTGGGCGGCCACATCGCGAGCTTCGCTTCCGCAGCGACACTCTACGACATCGGCTTCAACCACTTCTGGAACGCGCCCACCGACAAGCACGGCGGCGACCTGGTCTACATGCAGGGCCACTCCTCGCCCGGCGTGTACGCACGCGCATTCCTCGAGGGACGCCTCACCGAAGCGCAGCTCGACAGCTTCCGCCAGGAAGTCGACGGCAAAGGCATCGCGTCGTATCCGCACCCGTGGCTCATGCCGGATTTCTGGCAATTCCCGACCGTGTCCATGGGACTGGGGCCGATCCAGGCGATCTACCAGGCGCGCTTCCTGCACTACCTCGAGGATCGCGGCCACGCGAAGACCACGGGACGCAAGGTGTGGGCCTTCATGGGCGACGGCGAGATGGACGAGCCCGAATCGCTCGGCGCGATCGGGATGGCCGCGCGCGAGGGACTCGACAACCTCATCTTCGTCGTGAACTGCAACCTGCAGCGCCTCGACGGCCCCGTGCGCGGCAACGGCAAGATCATCCAGGAGCTCGAGAGCGATTTCCGCGGCGCCGGATGGAACGTGATCAAGGTGATCTGGGGCTCGTACTGGGATCCGCTCCTGGCGCGCGACAAGGACGGGATCCTGCTGAAGCGCATGGAAGAAGCGGTCGACGGCGAATACCAGAAGTTCAAGAGCCGCGACGGCGCCTACGTGCGCGAGCATTTCTTCGGCAAGTATCCCGAGCTTCGCGCGATGGTCGCCAACATGTCCGACGAGGACATCTGGCGCCTGAATCGCGGCGGCCATGATCCGCACAAGGTATACGCGGCCTACGCGGCGGCGGTGAAGCACAAGGGACAGCCCACGGTGATCCTCGCCAAGACCGTGAAGGGCTACGGCATGGGCGCGGTGGGTGAAGGCAAGAACATCGCGCACCAGCAGAAGAAGATGCCGATCGAGGCGCTCAGGCAGTTCCGCGACCGCTTCAACATCCCGATTCCCGACGAGAAGCTCGCGGACCTGCCGTACTACCGGCCCGCCGATGATTCGCCGGAGATGAAGTACCTGAAGGAGCTGCGCGCGCAGCGCGGCGGCTCGCTGCCGCAGCGCCGGCGCAAGAGCATCAAGCTCGACGCGCCGAAGCTCGAGACCTTCAAGGCGCTCCTCGAGGCGACCGCCGAAGGGCGCGAGATCTCCACCACGATGGCGTTCGTGCGGATGCTCACGATCCTCGTGAAGGACAAGGGCGTGGGCAAGAACGTCGTGCCCATCGTCCCGGACGAGTCGCGCACGTTCGGCATGGAGGGGCTCTTCCGCCAGCTCGGCATCTACTCGCAGGTGGGGCAGCTCTACGAGCCCGAGGACAGCGACCAGCTCATGTTCTACAAGGAGGACAAGAACGGCCAGATCCTCCAGGAAGGCATCAACGAGGCGGGCGCGATGTGCTCGTGGATGGCGGCGGCGACGTCGTACTCCAACAACAACGTGCCGATGATCCCGTTCTTCATTTTCTATTCGATGTTCGGCATGCAGCGCGTGGGCGACCTCGCGTGGGCCTCGGGCGACCTGCGCGCGCGCGGCTTCCTCATGGGCGGCACCGCCGGGCGCACGACGTTGAACGGCGAAGGCCTGCAGCACGAGGACGGGCACAGCCACGTGCTCTCCTCCACCATTCCCAATTGCGTGTCCTACGATCCCACGTTCGCCTTCGAGGTCGCCGTGATCGTGCAGGACGGACTGCGGCGCATGGTGGAAAACCAGGAGGACGTCTACTACTACATCACCCTGATGAACGAGAACTACCCGCACCCGGGGTTGCCCGAGGGCGCACGCGAGGGAATTCTCAAGGGCATGTACAGGCTTTCCGATGGAGGAAAGGCCGATGGGCCCCGCGCGCAACTGCTGGGCAGCGGCACGATCCTTCGCGAGGTGATGGCGGCCGCGGAGCTGCTCAAGAAGGATTGGGGCGTCACCGCCGACGTGTGGAGCTGCCCCAGCTTCAATGAGCTCCGCCGCGACGGCATCGCGGCCGAGCGCTGGAACCTGCTCCACCCCGGCGACAAGCCGAAGGTCGCGTACGTGTCGCAATGCCTCGCGGGCACGAAGGGTCCCGTCGTCGCGTCGACCGACTACATGCGCACGTTCGCCGACCAGATCCGCGAGTTCGTTCCACGGCGCTACAAAGTGCTCGGCACCGACGGCTTCGGCCGCAGCGACTCGCGCGATAACCTGCGGCGCTTCTTCGAGGTGAACCGCCACTACGTCGCGGTCGCCGCGTTGAAGGCCCTCGCGGAAGACGGCGAGATCCCGGCGATCAAGGTGGCCGAGGCGATCAAGAAATACGGCATCGATGCCGAGAAGCCGGCGCCGTGGACGGTTTAGACGTCATTCCCGCGGAGGCGGGAATCCAGCCGTAGCGCACAAGCAACGACAAGAACGAAAAGAGGAGATTTACTTGGCCGCAATCGAAGTCAAGGTTCCCGACATCGGCGATTTCAAGGACGTGCCGGTGATCGAAGTGCTCGTGAAGCCGGGCGACGCGGTGAAGAAGGACGATTCGCTCGTCACGCTCGAGAGCGACAAGGCCACGATGGAAGTGCCGGCGCCCTCCTCGGGCACGGTGAAGGAAATCCGCGTGAAGGTGGGCGACAAGGTGAGCCAGGGTGTCGCGATCCTCACGATGGAAGCGGCGCTTGCAGCGGGGACGGGTCGTCCGTCTGCGGGCGCCGTCCCCGCGCAGGCGGGGAGCCAGGCTCCGACGCCCGCGCAAACGGGCGCATCGTTGCCGGCGAAATCCGCAGGGCCATCTCCCGCACC
>JBAQKF010000018.1:0-36731 GCA_049300695.1 Usitatibacter sp. | reverse complement strand
CCGCCGCGCCGATCCCCGAGGGCCAACCGGCGAGCGGCGCCCACGACATTCCTCCCCACGCAAGTCCGGGTGTCCGGCGTTTCGCGCGCGAGCTGGGCGTCGATGTCGCGCGGGTCACGGGCTCCGGTCCCAAGGCACGCATCCTCAAGGAAGACGTGCAGGGATTCGTGAAGCAGGCGCTCGCGGGTGGCGGAGCGCCGGCCACGGCGCGCGCGCCCGGCGGCGGACTCGGCGATCTCGGGCTTCCCGCGTGGCCGAAGGTGGACTACGCGAAGTTCGGCCCGATCGAAGCGAAGCCGCTCTCTCGCATCCAGAAGATCTCGGGCCCCGCGCTCTCGCGCAACTGGGTGATGATCCCGCACGTCACGCAGTTCGACGAGGCCGACATCACCGAGCTCGAGGCCTTCCGCGCGAAGGTGAACGAGGAGAACGCGAAGGCCGGCGTGAAGGTGACGCCGCTCGCGTTCCTCATCAAGGCCGTCGTCGCCGCGCTCAAGAAATATCCGGCGGTCAACAGCTCGCTCGACGGCGACAACCTCGTCCTCAAGCACTACTGGAACATCGGCTTCGCCGCCGACACGCCCAATGGACTCGTGGTCCCCGTGATCAAGGGCGCCGACCAGAAGGGCGTGATGCAGATCGCGCAGGAGACTTCGGAGCTCGCCGCGAAAGCGCGCGACGGCAAGCTGGGCCCCGCCGAAATGCAGGGAGGCACCTTCTCCATCTCGTCGCTGGGCGGCATCGGCGGGACGTCGTTCACGCCGATCGTGAACGCGCCGGAAGTCGCGATCCTCGGCGTGTCCAAGGCGTCGATGAAGCCCGTGTGGAACGGCAAGGAGTTCGCGCCGCGCCTCATGATGCCGCTATCGCTCTCCTACGACCATCGCGTGGTGGACGGCGCGCTCGGCGCGCGGTTCACGACGTACCTCGCCCAGGTGCTCGCCGACCTGCGTCGCAGCACGCTCTAAGAAGACCATGGCCACGATCGAGATCAAGGTCCCGGACCTGGGTGACTTCAAGGACGTTCCCGTCATCGAGCTGCTGGTGAAACCCGGCGACAAGGTCGCCAGGGAAGAATCGCTCGTCACGCTCGAAAGCGACAAGGCGACGATGGAGGTCCCCTCGTCGCACGCCGGCGTCGTGAAGTCGCTCTCCGTGAAGATCGGCGACAAGGTGTCGCAGGGCACGGTGATCGCGGTGCTTGAGGCCGAAGGTGCGGCTCCCGCAAAGGTTGTCACCCCCGCGGAGGCGGGGGCCCAGCCAAAGGCGCAAGCGCCGGCCCCGGCGCAACCACCTGAACCGGAATTGGCCAAGGCCATCGCCGCCTCCGGCGCCCAAGCCGTGCGCGACGTGCTGAACTCCACCCTCGCGAGCCTCGACGCCGACATGCACACGGAAGTCCTCGTATTGGGCGCGGGCCCGGGGGGATACACCGCGGCCTTCCGGTCGGCGGACCTCGGCAAGAAGGTGGTCCTCGTCGAGCGCTACGCGACGCTGGGTGGCGTGTGCCTCAACGTGGGCTGCATTCCGTCGAAGGCGTTGCTGCATGCCGCGCGCGTGATCGCCGACGCGGAGGAGATGTCCGAATTCGGTGTCGAGTTCGGCGCGCCGAAGACCAACATCGACAAGTTGCGCGCCTGGAAGAATGGTGTCGTCTCGAAACTGACCAAGGGACTTTCCTCGCTCGCCAAGGCGCGCAAGGTGACCGTGATCGAGGGCAAGGGAACCTTCACGTCGCCGCGCACGATCGAGGTCGTGACGAAGGACGGCAAGAAGGTCGTGTCGTTCGACCATTGCATCATCGCCGCGGGCTCGCAATCAGCGCGCATTCCGGGCTTCCCGTATGACGACCCGCGCCTCATGGATTCCACGGGCGCGCTCGAGCTCGCCGAAGTGCCCAAGCGCCTGCTCATCATCGGCGGCGGCATCATCGGCCTCGAGATGGCGACCGTGTACGACGCGCTGGGCGCGAAGGTCTCCGTAGTCGAGTTCATGGATCGCCTCATTCCCGGCGCCGATCCCGACATCGTGAAGCCGCTCGCGCGCCGCATCGAGAAGCGCTACGAGAAGATCCTGCTGAAGACCAAGGTCGCGAAGATCGAGGCGCTGCCCGAAGGCCTCAAGGCGACGTTCGAGGCGGCCGACGGCGGTGCGGGGCCGGATCCAGCGGTCTACGACCGGGTCCTGCTCGCCGTGGGACGCCGTCCGAACGGCAAGAACATCGGCTGCGACAAGGCCGGCGTGAACGTGGACGACCGCGGCTGGATTCCCGTGGACAACCAGATGCGCACCAACGTGCCGCATATCTTCGCCATCGGCGACATCGTGGGCGAGCCGATGCTCGCGCACAAGGCGACGCACGAAGCCAAGCTCGCCGCGGAGGTGATCGCGGGCATGTCGCACCACGTGTGGGAAGCGCGCACGATCCCGAGCGTCGCGTACACGGATCCGGAAGTCGCGTGGATGGGCTTGTCCGAAGCCGAAGCGAAGGCCCAGGGCGTCGAATACGACAAGGCCGTGTTCCCGTGGGCCGCGAGCGGACGGGCACTTGGCATGGGCCGCGAGGAGGGCCTCACCAAGGTGCTCTACGAGAAGGGCTCCAGGCGCATCCTCGGAGCGGGCATCGTCGGCGTGAATGCGGGCGAGCTCATCGCCGAGACCGTGCTCGCGCTGGAGATGGGCGCCGACGCCGAGGACATTGGCCTCACGATCCACCCGCACCCCACGCTGTCCGAGACTGTGTTCTTCTCGGCCGAGATGGCCGAGGGCTCCATCACGGACATGCTGCCGGCGAAACGGTAGCTCCTAGGGCAATACCTCGGTCGCCACCATCGCGAGCGCCGCGATCTTGGCGAGGCGCTCGGCCCCGTAGAATCCCTTCGGCTTCGCTTCGGCATCGACGATGCCGATCACGCGCTTGCCTTCGTCGAGGATCGGCACGCACGCTTCCGACTGCACGCCATCATCGCAGACATAGAAGCCTCCGCCCGCCTCCACGTGCTTCGAGACGTCCTCGATCACAGTCGCGCGGCCCGTGAGGCCGACTGTGGAATTGGTGCTGCGCTCGGCGAATTCCCGCGTCAGCGGAAATTCAGCGCGGCTCGGGCGCCCGACGTACGCGAGCTTCACGAGCACGTCGGCTCCCGCGGAATTCTTTCGACGCTGGTAGATGCCGACCCAATCGGAACCGGTCGTTTCCTGCACGCGCCTCACCAGGCGCGCGATCAGCGACAAGCGGCGCGTCGCCCGCTCGCTTCGCCCGCCCAGGATCGCCGTGAGGTCATAGGGCGTGGGCGCGAGCTGGTCGGCGACGGAACAGGTGCCGTCCTCCGTGAGCATCGGCACCTGGTACTTGTAGAGCCACGCGGGGTCGGTGACCTTCACCTTCTCGCTCATCGCCTCCATGAGGTCGCGGATCGCGCGCTCGACGTTGACCTCGCGCCCCACGAGGGACTCGAGGCCGGCAGCGCGCAGGTACGTGGTGACGCGATCGAGGCTCGTGCTCACGTGCGGGTGGTTTCGACGCGAAGCGGCGGGCGATCGAGCCATTCGAACGCAAGCCCGCGCGAGCGCATCCAGTCGGCGACGGCGAGCCCCGTGGCGCGCCTCCAGGGGCGCAGCTTCTCCGGCTTGATGCGCTTGTACTCCGCGAGCTCCGCGCCCAGCTTCACGGTGCCGCGGGCCACCGCGTGATAGCAGAGCATCACCTCGTTCTTCTGCTCGAAAGTGTAGTTGCCCACGAGGTTCGTCTCGACGACCTCCAGATCCAGCTCTTCCTTCACTTCACGCGCGATGGCTTGCACCGGATCCTCCCTCGGTTCGAGATAGCCGGTGACGAGCGCGAAGAAGCCTTCGGGCCAGGCCACGTTGCGCGCGAGGATGATCTCGCCTTCATGCTCGACGATCGCGCCCACCGCGGGAACCGGGTTGTCCCACTGAATGTACCCGCATTTGTCGCTGCACGCGCGCCTCATCGACGAGATTCCGTCGATGTCCTTTACCGCGCGCTCCAGCAGCGGTTTGGCGCAGCGCGGGCAGAACGCGAAGGATTCGGTGCTCAGAGGCGCTCTTCGACCCAGCCGCGAACGGAATCCAGCGCCGCGGGCAACCCCGCCGCATTGGTGCCGCCGGCCTGGGCCATGTCCGGGCGGCCGCCGCCCTTGCCGCCCACCTGGGAGGCGACGAAGTTCACGAGCTCGCCCGCCTTCACGCGCGCGATGAGGTCCTGCGTGACACCTGCGATGAGGCTCACCTTGTCGCCCTCGGATGAGGCGAGGACGATGGCGCTTGATTTCAACTTGCCCTTCAGCTGGTCCAACGTTTCGCGCAGCGTCTTCACGTCCGCGCCGTCGAGCTTGGCGGCCAGCACCTTGATGCCTTTCACGTCGACGGCTTCGTCGGCGAGGTCTCCCCCGCGCGAAGTGGCCATCTTCTGCTTGAGCTTGGCGACTTCCTTCTCGAGGGCGCGTTCCTTCTCCAGCGACGCGGCAAGCTTCGCTTCGACTTCCTTCGGCTGCGCCTTCAGCGCATCGGCCACGCGGGCTAGGCGATCGGCCTCATCGCGGGCGAATGCGATGGCGACGGTTCCTGCGATGGCCTCGACACGCCGAATGCCGGCTGCGACTCCACCCTCGGACACGATCCGGAAAAGCCCGATGTCGCCGGTGCGGCCCACGTGCGTGCCGCCACAGAGCTCGCGCGACGTGCCGATATCCAGCACGCGCACCTCGTCGCCGTACTTCTCGCCGAAAAGCATCATCGCGCCCAGTTTCTGCGCATCGTCGATCGCCATGACGCGCGACACGGTGGGCAAGTTGGCGAGGATCTCGGTGTTCACGATCCCCTCGACGCGGTGGATCTGCCCGGATGTCATCGGCGCGTTGTGGCTGAAGTCGAAGCGGGTCTTGTCCTCGTCCACGAGCGAGCCCTTCTGCGTCACGTGGCTCCCCAGCACCTCGCGCAACGCCTTGTGCATGAGGTGCGTGACCGAGTGGTGGCGCATGGTGCGCACGCGCTTGTCGAGATCGACATTGGCCGCGACCGTGTCGCCCACCTGCAATTCACCGGTCTTCACGAGGCCGTGGTGGCCGAAGACGTCGGGCTGGATCTTCTGCGTGTCCTGCACCTCGAAGAGCGTGAGGCATGTGCCGCCCTTGGTGAGCTCGCCACGATCGCCCACCTGGCCGCCGGATTCCGCGTAGAAGGGCGTCCTGTCGAGCACGACGATGCCCTCCTCGCCCGCCGGGAGCGATTTCACCTGCGTGCCGCCGCGGTAGAGCGCGACCACGCGCCCTTCTTCCGAGAGCGACTCATAGCCGCGGAACATCGTCTTCGCACCCGAGTACTCGAGTTGCGCGCCGCTCTTGAACTTGCTCGCGGCGCGCGAGCGTTCCTGCTGCGAGGCCATGGCGGCATTGAATCCGTCCATGTCGATCTCGAAGCCGCGCTCGCGCCCGATGTCGGCCGTGAGGTCGATGGGGAAGCCGAACGTATCGTAGAGCTTGAAGGCGGTCTCGCCATCGAGGCGCTTCGCGTTCTTCGCAAGCGCGGTCTCCAGGATCGCCATGCCGGTCTCGAGCGTCTCGGCGAAGCGCTCCTCTTCCTGCTTGAGGGTGCCCGTCACGCGATCCTTCGCCTGCACGAGCTCGGGATACGCGCCGCCCATCTCCTTCGCGACGTCGGCGACCAGCTTGTAGAAGAACGGCTGCTTCTGGCCCAGCTTGTAGCCGTGGCGCATGGCGCGGCGCGCGATGCGTCGCAGCACGTAACCGCGGCCCTCGTTCATGGGGATCACGCCGTCGATGACGAGGAAGGAGCACGCCCGGATGTGATCGGCGATCACGCGAAGCGAGGGCGACGTGAGGTCGGTTGCACCCGTCTCGCGTGCAGCCGCCTTGATGAGCGATTCAAACAGGTCGATCTCGTAGACCGAGTGCACGTGCTGCAGGACCGTGGTGAGGCGCTCCAGCCCCATGCCCGTGTCCACCGAGGGCTTGGGCAACGGGTTCAACGTGCCCGACTCGTCGCGGTTGAACTGCATGAACACGAGGTTCCAGATCTCGATGTAGCGGTCGCCGTCGGCATCCTTCGATCCGGGCGGCCCGCCTTCTACTTGAGGACCGTGGTCGTAGAAGATCTCGGAGCATGGGCCGCAGGGTCCGGTATCGGCCATCTGCCAGAAGTTGTCGCTCTCGTATTTCCTGCCGCCCGCCTTGTCGCCGATGCGGATGCAGCGTTCCTTGGGAACGCCGATCACGTTGGTCCAGATGTCGAAGGCCTCGTCGTCGGTCTCGTACACCGTGGTCCAGAGCTTTTCCTTCGGCAGCCCGTATTCGACCGTGAGCAGTTCCCACGCGAACTTGATGGCATCGCGCTTGAAGTAGTCGCCGAAGCTGAAGTTGCCGAGCATCTCGAAGAACGTAAGATGCCGCGCCGTGTAGCCCACGTTCTCCAAATCGTTGTGCTTGCCGCCGGCGCGAACGCAACGCTGCGCGGTCACTGCGCGGTTGTAAGCACGCTTGTCGAGGCCGAGGAAGACGTCCTTGAACTGCACCATCCCCGCGTTGGTGAAGAGCAACGTCGGATCGTTGCCGGGGACGAGCGGGCTCGAGGGCACGCGCTGGTGCCCTTTCGAGGCGAAGTACTCGATGAATTTGCTGCGGATCTCGTTGGTTTTCATGGATCTGCCGCCCCGGCAAGGGGCAGGCATGGCGCGTGCGGGCAAACCGTAAGTCTATCAAAGCGAGAGCTACCGGCCGTCTTCTCCAGCCGGGCGCCCGAGCTTGCGCCACGCGAACAGCATGCCGGCAACCACTCCCAGCGCCAGCAGCGTCGCCACGATGAGCACCCAACGGCACAACGCCTCGTCAAGGGCGATGGGGCCCGGCACGGCCGAATTGCCAAAGCCAATGAACTGCACGGTGCACTCGCGAGCCCCGCGCGATAGTGCAAACCAGCCGGTCGGCAGCAGGAACGCGAGGGCCGCGCCGGGAATCGCCAGCGCGACGGCGAGCCGCCGCTGGAACGTCGCGACGCCAAAGGCGGCACCGCACGACATGAGGCCCACGCCCACGAGGACGATCAGGGCGCGCGGCGCATTCACCGCGGCGCCGTAGACCGCAATGGCGACGACTCCCGCGCCCAGCACGGCGACGCCCACACCCAATATCGCGCCGGCTATCGCGCTTTGGCGCGCCGGATCCATTGGCAAGTCTCGCGAGGTCCGCTTCAGCGCAGCAGCGCGTTCAGCAGCACGATCGAGAACAGGGCCACGGCGGCAATGATGTTCTGGGTGCGGTAGTTCATGGAGTCTCCCGGGTCTTCAGGAAGCGCAACACCTCGTTCAATGCGAACCCGCGCCCCTGCAGGAACCTCACCTGCCGCGCGCGCTCGCGATCGTTCACCGGCGCGGCCTTGAAGCGCGCGCGCCAAACCGATTCGATGCTCGCCGCGCCGTCGCTGCCCGCCGCGCGAAATGCCGCGGCGATGGCCTCGTCATCCACGCCCTTGGTGCGTAGATCATGCGCGACCTTGAGCGGCCCGTAGCGCCGTGCCTTCGCCCTTACCGATTGCTCGGCGAAGCGGGTGTCGGATAGCCAACCTTTGGCCGAGAGCTCATCGAGCACCACTTCGACGTCATCGCCTTCACCGGCGACGCGCTCGAGCTTGCGCGACAGCTCCTGGCGCGAGTGTTCTCGACGTGCAAGAAGCCCCATGGCCCGGGCGCGAAGAGACGGCCGTGGTCGCGAAGCGCCGGCAGGAATTGGACGCTCCTTGGTCGTCATGAACGCCCAGGCCATGGGTTAGCCACGAAGAAATCAGTCGTCGCCTTCGGCGGCCTCGGCAGGCGCCTGGGGCATGCCACCCGCGACGCCCACGGCCTCGCGGATCTTCTGCTCGATCTCGATCGCCACCGCGGGATTTTCCTTGAGGAACTCGCGCGTGTTGTCCTTGCCCTGGCCGATCTTCTCGCCCTTGTACGAATACCAGGCGCCGGACTTCTCGACGATGTGGTGGTTCACGCCCATCTCGATGATCTCGCCTTCGCGCGAGATGCCCTCGTTGTAGAGGATGTCGAAATCGGCGGTCTTGAACGGAGGCGCGACCTTGTTCTTCACGACCTTCACGCGCGTCTCGTTGCCGATCACCTCCTCGCCCTTCTTGATGGAGCCGATGCGGCGAATGTCGATGCGAACCGACGCGTAGAACTTGAGCGCGTTGCCGCCCGTGGTGGTCTCGGGGTTGCCGAACATCACGCCGATCTTCATGCGGATCTGGTTGATGAAGATCACGAGCGTGTTGGAGCGCTTGATGTTGGCGGTGAGCTTGCGAAGCGCCTGCGACATGAGGCGCGCCTGCAGGCCCATCTGCGGCTCGCCCATCTCGCCCTCGATCTCGGCCTTGGGCGTGAGCGCGGCCACGGAGTCGATCACGACGCAGTCCACGGACGCGGAGCGCACCAGCATGTCCGCGATCTCGAGGGCCTGCTCGCCGTTGTCAGGCTGCGAGAGCAGCAGCTCCGAGGTATCGACGCCGAGGCGCTGCGCATATTGCGGATCCAGCGCGTGCTCCGCGTCGATGAAGGCCGCGGTGCCGCCCAGCCTCTGGACGTTGGCGATGACCTGGAGCGTGAGCGTGGTCTTGCCCGAGGATTCCGGGCCGTAGATCTCGACCACACGGCCGCGGGGAAGGCCACCCACGCCGAGCGCCATGTCGAGGCCGAGCGATCCCGTGGAAACGACCTGGATGCCCTTTTCCACGTCGGCATCGCCCATCTTCATGATGGAGCCCTTGCCGAACTGCTTCTCGATCTGCGAGAGCGCCGCCTGCAGGGCCTTGGCCTTGTTCTCGTCCACTTTGGGGGCTTCCGCGGGGCTGGTGATGATTTTGAGCATTTGAATTATCCCATCGTTGGTTTGTTGAAGACGTAGTGGAGATTAGCGGGCGCGTGGCTCATGGAATGAGCTACCGGGTGCGCCTCACCAACCCCGCCATCACTCCGAAGATCTCGAAACCCCCTCTGGGGCGAATGACCGGATATGCCTTGTTCGCGGGCTTGAGGACGAAATCGTTCTTCTCCCGCTCCAGGTACTTCACCGTGAACTCGTTGTTCACGATCGCGACGACGATGTCGCCCACGTTCGCATTGGGTTGCTGCTCGACCACCAGGAGGTCGCCCTCCTGGATTCCCGCGTCGATCATGGAATCGCCCTTCACGCGCACGAGCGAGGTCCGGGAGGGGATCCTGACGAGGTAGTCGTCGATTGTGATGAGGTCGTAGCCGTCCGAGATCGCCGGATTGGGCAAGCCCGCCTGCACCGCGGAATCGGCGAAGCGACGCTCGAAGAAACGCGCGCCCGGCTTCAGCTGCCGGTCCGGCGTCCAGTCGAGGTAGCCCGCTTCCTCGAAGCGCTTCACGCACTCCGCCACCCACGATTTGGCCGAAATGCCCCACAGCCCCGCCAGCACCGAATACGACGGGATCACCTTGTGCTCGGCGTAGTAGTCCTGGAGTTTTTCCAGGTACTGCGGGTCGAGCTGGGGCTTCTGGGAGTTCAACGCCACGGCAACGCTTCCGATGACAGAACGATTGTTCTGTTTTACAGAACGAGCGTTCTCTTTGTCAAGGGGCTCAGGCGAGAATTTCTATAAGGCCTTGAAGCGAAAAGGCTACTGACTGTTCCCGGACCGCATCCCGGCCGCCTTCGAAGCGGAATCGCCGCACCTGGACCGCCTCGCCCCGCACCGCCCAGGCGATGTAGACCAGGCCTACGGGCTTCGCGTTCGTGCCCCCGGTGGGCCCTGCGATTCCGGTGACCGCGACGCTCGCATCCGCGTGGCTGAATGCGAGCGCGCCCTCGGCCATCTCACGGGCGACTTGTTCGCTCACGGCGCCGTGCGCTTCGAGCGTCCGCGCGGAGACTCCGAGCATCTCTTTCTTCGCGGTGTCGGTGTAGGTCACGAGGGCGCGATCGAACCACACGGAGCTTCCGGAGATTCGCGTGATCGCCTCGGCCACTGCGCCGCCCGTGCACGATTCCGCGGTCGCCAGCATCACGCTGCGGCGCACGCACGAGTGCCCGAGTTGGCGCGCGAGCGCCGTGATGTCGTAGCGCTTCATCGCGTCTCTCCCGGCCGCCCGCGGTACCAGTAGAGATATTTCTCCTCGAACCCGAACTGCCTGTAGAGGCGCCGTGCCGGATCGTTGTCCTGCTGCACCTGAAGGTACGAATGGCGCGCGCCCATCTCCCAGGCAAGGCGCAAGAGGCTCGAGACGACCTTCCTCGCATGGCCCTGGCGCCGCGACTCCTCGTGCGTGACGATGTCGAAGAGCCCCGCGCAATCGCCCTCGACGATGGCGAGGCCCGTGGCCAGCACGCGTCCCTCGGACTTGATCGCCACGGCGCGCTTGGCGAGCGGCATCCCCTCGAGCCGCGCGAAATGCGAGGAACGATGGTTTGTCGGCGAGCCGCGAAGCTCGCCCACCGCTTCGCACCACGACGAGAGGTCCAGGGGCTGCGCATCGGCGCCGTCGAGCCTTGCCGGATCGATCGCCGTCGCCTCGACCGCCGTCATGTCGAAGCGCTCGTAGCCGCGGCTTTCGAGCTCGTGGTCGAGATCCCCGGGCAACGAGAACGGCGTGATGCGGAAGATCGCGGGCAGCGCCGCCGATTCGTACAGGCGCTCGCAGTACGCGATCTTCTCGGCGAGGGCAACGGTGGATGGGTAGACCGCGTTCACGCTGCGCGCGCGCTTGGCCTTGCCTCGCAACAGGCGCACGACCCAGCCGTCGTAGAGCAATTGTCCGGGAGGCGCCGAGGAGTTGAGGCTGAGTTCCTCGATGCGGCGTGCGTCGGGTGTCATGCCCTGATGCGCTTGCCGGAGACCGTATCGAAGAAGTGCAGCTTGCCCGGCATCACGCGATAGGCAAGCATGGCGCCGAGCGCCGGCGTGTTGCCGCCCTCGACGCGCGCGACCAATATGCCCGGGCCGAACGATCCGTGCACGAGGGAATCGGCGCCCAGGGCCTCGATCGTGTCCACGGAGAAACGGAATTCGGGGCCCTCCCCGCTCGCGACGAAGTGCTCGGGACGAATGCCCACGGTGATTTCCCCGCCCGCCTTCGCGCGCAGCTCGGCCGGCAGCGGCACACGCACGCCGGCGCCCAGGTCGACCTCGTCGCCGCTTCGCTTGCCCGCGAGGAAGTTCATCCCCGGCGATCCGATGAATCCCGCGACGAACAGGCTCGCCGGGTCGGCATACACGTCGATGGGACGGCCGACCTGCTCGACCTGTCCCGCGTTCATCACGATCATGCGGTCGGCGAGCGTCATCGCCTCGACCTGGTCGTGGGTGACGAAGATGCTCGTGGTCTTGAGGCTGCGATGCAGCTTCTGGATCTCCAGGCGCATCTGCACGCGCAGCTTCGCGTCGAGGTTGGACAGCGGCTCGTCGAAAAGGAACGCCGCGGGCTCGCGCACGATGGCGCGTCCCATGGCCACGCGCTGGCGCTGTCCACCCGACAGCTCGCGCGGGCGGCGTTGCAGGAACGGGCCCAGCTCGAGGATCTTCGCCGCGCGCTCCACGCGGTCCTCGATCTGCGCGGGGGGAAAGCGCCGGATGCGCAACCCGTACGACATGTTCTCGTACACGGTCATGTGCGGATACAACGCGTAATTCTGGAACACCATCGCGATGTTGCGGTCCTTGGGCTCCACGTCGTTCACCACGCGCTCGCCGATGGAGATCTCGCCGCCGCTGATGGTCTCCAGCCCCGCGATCATTCGCAGCAGCGTGGACTTGCCGCAGCCCGACGGGCCGACGATCACGATGAACTCGCCGTCGGCGATCGTCACGTCGATGCCGTGGATCACCTGCAGCTTCTGGTAGGTCTTGGTGACGTTGGAGATGCGGATCGCGGCCATTCGCTATTTCTCGGTATCGACGAGGCCCTTCACGAACCACTTCTGCATGAGGACCACGACGAGCGCCGGCGGCATCAGCGCGAGCATCGCGGTAGCCATGATGAGGTTCCATTCGTTGGCGGAGTCCCCGCCCGAGATCATGCGCTTGATGCCGATCACCACCGTGTACATGCTTTCATCGCTCGTGATGAGCAGGGGCCACAGGTACTGGTTCCAGCCGAGGATGAAGAGGATCACGAAGAGCGCCGCGATATTGGTCTTCGAAAGCGGCAACAGCACGTCCCAGAAGAACCGCAGCGGCCCGGCGCCGTCGATGCGCGCGGCCTCGGCGAGCTCGTCGGGGATGGTGAGGTAGAACTGGCGGAAGAGGAACGTCGCCGTCGCCGAGGCGATGAGCGGCATGATCAGCCCCGGATAGGAATTGAGCAGGTGCAGGCCGGCGACCACGCCGAAGGTGGGGATGATGCGCACCTCGATCGGCAGCATCAGCGTGACGAAGATCATCCAGAAGAACAGGCGCCGCATCGGAAAGCGGAAGTACACGATCGCGAAGGCCGAGATGATCGAGATCGAGATCTTTCCGACAGCAACGCCCACGGCCATGATGAGGCTGTTCACGAGCATCGGCAGCACCGCGGCGTGCGAGCCCTTGCCCGAGCCGGCGCGCAGCACCTGCCCGTAGTTCTCGAAGAACTGGTCGCCGGGAATGAGCGGCATCGGCACGGTGATGATCTGGTCGTAGGTGAGGGTCGACGCGACGAACGTCACGTACAGGGGCATCGCGACCACGATGACGCCCGCGATCAGTATCGCGTGCGCGAGGAAATCGGCCCAGGGGCGATTTTCTACCATGGCCGCATCAGTACTGGACCTTCTTCTCGACGAAGCGGAACTGCACGACCGTGAGGGCGATCACGATGGCCATCAGGACCACGGACTGCGCCGCCGAGCCGCCCAGGTCCGCCGCCTTCACGCCGTCGAAGTACACCTTGTAGACGAGGATCTGCGTCGCGCCCGCGGGACCGCCTTCCGTGGTGGCGTCGATCACCCCGAACGTGTCGAAGAACGCGTACACGACGTTGATCACCAGCAGGAAGAACGTGGTGGGCGACAGCAACGGGAAGACGATCGTCCAGAAACGCCTGAACGGCGTCGCGCCGTCGATCGCGGCCGCCTCGAGGAGCGAGCGCGGGATCGATTGCAACCCCGCGAGGAAGAAGAGGAAGTTGTAGCTGATCTGCTTCCAGGTCGCTGCGACAACCACGAGCAGCATCGCCTGTCCGCCGTTCACGTTCCAGTTCCAGTCGACGCCGAGCTTGCCGATCCAGTAGGACACGATGCCGAGCGAGGGCGCGAGCAGGAATGCCCACAGGACCCCGGCGATGGCCGGCGCGACGGCGTAGGGCCAGATGAGGAGCGTCTTGTAGATGAACGCGCCGCGCACCACGCGCTCGGCCATGACCGCGAGCAGCAGCGATATGAGGATCCCCGAGGAGGCGACCAGCATGCTGAACAGGGCCGTGACCTTGAACGACTCGAGGTAGTTCGAGTCATGGAAGAGTTCCCGGAAATTCTGGAACCAGACGAAGGTCGAACTCTGTCCGAACGGATCCTGAACCAGGAACGAGAAGTAGGCTGCCTGCACCGCGGGCCAGAAGAAGAAGATCACCGTGACGGCGATCTGCGGCGCCACGAGCGCGTACGGCAGCCACTTCGACCGGAAGACGACCCGTTTCTCCACGGCCAGGCCTCCCGCGAACGCCTACTTGTTGGCGGCCTCGAACTTCCTCAGGATCTCGTTGCCGCGGCGCACGGCGTCGTCGAGCGCGGTCTTCGCGTCCTTCTTGCCGGAGAACACGGCCTCGAGCTCCTCCTCGATCACCGCGCGCCCCTGCACGAAGTTGCCGAAGCGTAGCCCCTTGGAATTGGCCGTCGGCGGCTTGTTCATGAGCTCCTTGATCGCCACCTCGCGGCCCGGGTACTTCGCGTAGTAGCCGGACTTCTTGGTGAGCTCGTAGGCCGCGGTCGTGATCGGCACGTAGCCGGTCGCGGTGTGCCACTCCATCTGGATCTCGGGCTGCGAGAGGAAATGGAAGAACTTCGCGACGCCCTTGTACGCGTTGTTGGTCTTGCCGCCCATCACCCAGAGCGACGCCCCGCCGATGATTGAGTTCTGCGGCGCGCCCTTCACGTCGTCCCAGTAGGGCAACTCGCTCACGCCCCACTCGAACTTCGAGTCGCGGCCGACGTTGGCCTGGGCGCCCGTGCTGTCCGTGAGCATCGCGCATTCGCCGCTCGTGAACTTCGCCCCGCCCTGGTTGGTGCGGCCCGCGTATCGAAACATGCCCTTCTTCGAAAGCTCGCCCAACATCTCGATCTGGCGCACGTGCAACGGCGAATTGATCTTGAACTCGGTATTCATCCCCGCCATGCCGTTTTCCTTCGTGCCGATGGGAATGTTGTGCCACGCCGAGAAGTTCTCGATGTGGATCCACGACGGCCAGCTCGTCGTATACACGCAGGCCTGGCCCGAAGCCTTGAGCTTGTCGGCGTCGGCAAGGAACTCCTTCCACGTGCGCGGTGGCTTGTTCGGGTCGAGGCCGGCCTTCTTGAACTCGTCCTTGTTGATGTAGAACACGGGCGTGGAGCTGTTGAAGGGGAACGAGAGCATGTTGCCCTTCGGGTCCGTGTAGTAGCCGGCAACGGGCCCCAGGTAGGCCTTCGGGTCGAACGGCTCGTCGGCGTCCTTCATGAGCTTGTAGACCGGAACGATGGCGCCCTTCGCGGCCATCATCGTCGCCGTGCCGACCTCGAAGACCTGCAGGATGTGCGGCGCGTTGCCGGCGCGGTACGCGGCGATCGCCGCGGTCATGGACTCCGGGTACGTGCCCTTGAAGACCGGCACCACCTTGTAGTCCTTCTGGCTCGCGTTGAACTTGTTGGCGAGGTCGTTCACCTTGTCGCCCAGCGCGCCGTCCATCGAATGCCACCACTGGATCTCGGTCTGCGCCTGCGCTTGGGTCGCGGCCAGCAGCATCGCCGCGGCCGCCATCAGGATCTTGCGGATCATGGATTCCCTCCCGTTAATTGGCGGCCCAATGGTACATCAGCCACCTGACAGCGCCGCGACGACGAGAATCTCGTCCCCGGGCGCGAGCGCCACGCCGATCGAGCGTACGAGCTCGCGGTTCACGAAGAACCGGATGTGCGGCCGCACCGCGTCCTGCTCGTCCACGACCCGGAAGCGGATTCCCGGATAGCGCCGGTCGAGGTCCGCGAGCAACTCGGCGAGCGTTGCGCCCTCGGCTTCGACTTCACGCTTGCCCGCCGTGTATCCCGCGAGGGGGCTGGGCAGGAGGACCTTCACGACGTGAGCGTGGTCTCGACCGAGTAGATGTGCGGAAGATGCAGGCACAGGCACTGCCACGACTCGCCCTCGTCGAAACTCGACCACACCTCGCCGCCCGTCGTGCCGAAGTACAGGCCCACCGGATCGAGCGTGTCGGAGGTCATCGCCTGGCGCTTCACCGTGAACCAGCCCTGCGCCGCGGGCAGCCCCGCATCCTGGCGCTTCCACGACTTGCCCGCGTTGCGCGTCACGTAGGCCGCGGGCTTGCCGCCGATCGGCATGCGCGGCCATACGGTGCCGCCGTCCATGGGAAACACCCACGCCGTCTTCGCATCGCGCGGGTGCAGCACCATCGGAAAGCCGATGTCGCCGATGTCCTTCGGCATGTTGTCGCCGATGCGTTGCCAGCGGTTGGCGGCGCGATCGAGCTTGTAGATGCCGCAGTGATTCTGCTGGTAGACCACGTCTCGAACCTTCGGATGCACGCGAACGCAATGGGGATCGTGCCCGTAGGCCGCATCCGGATCCGGGAAAAACCCCGCGCATCCGGCGTTGAGCGGCGTCCAGGTCGCGCCGCGATCGCGCGACTCGAACACACCGCCCGCGGAAAGCCCGATGTAGAGGTGATTCGCGTCGAACGGATCGACGTTGAGCGAATGCAGCGTGTTGCCGTCGGGCGGAGCGTCGGTTGGCGGGCCGATCCACTTGCGCCGGTCGGGATGCGCATTGAAGCCGTCGATGCCCGACCAATTGCGCCCGCCGTCATCGGAAACGAAGAGTCCCGCGGGCGACGTGCCCGCATACCAGCGTCCCTTCTCCTTCGCCGCGCCCGGCGTGAGCCAGAACACGTGGCTCACGCTCTCGCCCAGCGCCTTGGAAAACGCGGGCGGGGTCTTCGATTCTTCCCAGCGCTTTCCGGAATCTTCCGAGCGATAGACGGTATGCCCGAGGTGCCCGGCCTTCACCGCGGCAAGCAGCGTGCGGCCGTCGCGCGGATCGATCACCGCGTGGTTGACGACCTGCCCGAGGAAATGCGGCCCGTCGATGGACCACTTGCGGCGCGTGCGATCGGCGCCAAGGATGAACAGCCCCTTGCGCGTGCCCACCAATATTGCGAGGCGCGTCATGGCCGTCTCCCGGAAACGCTAGTCTTTCTTGATGATGTTCTTGATGGAGCCGAAGAGCCCCTTCTTCTCGGGCTCGGGCTGCGGCGCGGGCGCCGGCTTCTGGACCACGTAGTTGGGCTCGACCTTGGGCTTGGGCTTCGGCGCGATTGTCTGTGTCGGACGCTGGTTCAGCACCGAGCGCTTCGCGATCTCCATCCAGTGGTTGGGCCGCCCGATGAAGTACTTCGCGAATTCCTCGACCGCCTGGTCGTTCATCTCGCCGGCCATGATGTTGTAGAGGTCCACCGAGAAGCCGCCCACGTTCTTCACCACCATCTTCATGCGGCCGGTTTCGTGGTCGCCCTCGATCTTGCCCTGCACGCGGAAATCGCACACGACCTTGAACACCTCGTGCGTGATCACCTTGCGTTCGTTGCGGAACTGCTCGCTCTTGTGCTCGATGTTCGACTGCCAAAGGGTGTCCCGGAACTTCTCCATGTCGTCCGGGCCCTTCTTGATCGTGAGCACCTTGTCGGCCCAGCAGCGGTAAGCGAGGTGCACCTCGCCGTAGTAGTCCTTGTCGATGAAATGCTTCGACCGGAAGTCGCAGAAGAAATCCTTGATGACGAGGCCGTCGATCCTGCCCACGGTGGGCAGGTCGTATGCGAACGGGCTCGGCATCTGGACGACGTTGAGCTGCTTGCCCAGGTCGTTCAGGTAGAGGAAGGTGCGGCGCAGGGCGTGGTCGACCGCGACCGCCGTCGAGCGAAGGCTCTCGGTGCGGTCGGTGTCCTGAGCCTTCAGGGCATCCGCTTGTTTCTTAAGATCGTCGAGTAATCCCAAGGAACCCCCCTGCAATTCCCTTCATCATTCTGAATCTTAACGTATCATCGCCGCGAATCCAAAAGCGCGTCTCAAGCGCACGACATGAAGGCCGTCCTCGCCCTAGACCAAGGAACCACAAGCTCCCGGGCCATCGCCTTCGGGCGCGACGGGCGCATCCTTGGTACAGCACAGCAAGAATTCCGCCAGATCTTCCCCCAGCCGGGGTGGGTGGAGCACGACGCCCAGGAGATCTGGCGCACCCAGCGCGACGTAGCCTCGCAGGCCCTCTCGGCGGCCAATCTCGGGGCGTCCGACGTTGTCGCGCTCGGCATCGCGAACCAGCGCGAGACGACGGTGCTCTGGGAGCGTTCCACGGGGCGTCCCATCGCCAACGCGATCGTGTGGCAGGACCGACGTACCGCGTCCCGATGTGACGCTCTGCGACAGGCCGGAAAAGAATCCCTCTTCACGAAGAAAACGGGCCTCCTCCTCGATGCGTATTTCTCGGGCACCAAGCTCGCGTGGCTCCTGGACAATGTCGCCGGTGCGCGCGCCCGTGCCGAGCGCGGCGAGCTCGCCTTCGGAACGATCGATTCCTGGCTCGCGTGGCAGCTCTCGTCGGGAGCACGTCATGTCACGGACGCGAGCAACGCTTCACGGACGCTCCTTTTCAACATCCATGCCGGCGAGTGGGACGACGAGCTGCTATCGGTGCTCGGCGTTCCGCGCGCCGTGCTTCCCGAAATCGTCCCCTCAAGCGCGGCGATAGGTGTTACAAATTGTGAGGGGCTGCCCGCCGGTATACCCATCGCGGGAATCGCGGGCGACCAGCAGGCCGCGCTCTTCGGGCAAGCGTGCCATCGCGCCGGGATGGCCAAGAACACTTACGGGACGGGATGCTTCCTCCTCATGAACACGGGCGACAAGCCCTCGGAATCGCGCAACCGCTTGCTCACCACGGTCGCGTGGTCGCGCGGCGGGCGCACGTCCTATGCGCTCGAGGGAAGTGTCTTCATCGCGGGCGCAGCGATCCAGTGGCTGCGCGATGGCCTCGGCATCATCGGCAAGGCCTCGGAGATCGACTCGCTCGCGGCCAGCGTTCCCGATTCCGGTGGCGTCTGCTTCGTGCCGGCGCTTTCCGGCCTGGGCGCACCGTATTGGGATCCTCACGCGCGAGGCACGATCGTGGGCATCACGCGGGGCACCACGCGAGCGCACCTTGCGCGCGCGACCCTCGAGGCGATCGCGTTCCAGAGCGCGGAGCTCATCGAAGCGATGGCCGCGGACAGCTCGATCGCGCTCTCGGAGCTTCGCGTGGATGGCGGCGCCACGGCGAGCAACCTGCTCATGCAGACGCAGGCCGACCTGCTCGGCGTTCCCGTCGTGCGGCCCCACGTGACCGAGACGACCGCGCTTGGAGCGGCGTATCTCGCGGGACTCGCCGTGGGATTCTGGTCGGGCGAGGAAGAGATCGCATCGCTCTGGACGCGCGATCGCGTCTTCGATCCCACGCTCTCGCGCGAGGCGGCGGCGGAACGCCTGGCCGAATGGAAGCGTGCGGTGGAGCGCTCGCGCGATTGGGCGCGCGCCTGATGCGAGCGAGGCTAGGTGCCTTCGTCCGCCCGCAGGAACGTGCGCCGATAGTGCTTGAGCTCCTCGATCGACTCCTGGACGTCGGCGAGCGCCTCGTGGCGGCCCTCCTTCGACACGCCCGCGAGCACGTCGGGCCTCCAGCGCTTCGCGAGCTCCTTCAGCGTCGACACATCGACGATGCGGTAGTGCAGGTAGTTATCGAACGCGGGCATGTAGCGCGCCATGAAGCGCCGGTCCTGGTGGACGGTGTTGCCGCAAAGCGGCGCGATACGCTCGCCCACGAGGGGCTTCAGGAACTGGATCAACTGCGACTCGACCTCGGCCTCGGTGAGCGTCGACGCGCGCACCTTTTCGACGAGCCCCGACTTCCCGTGCGTCGCCTTGTTCCACGAGTCCATCGCGTCGAGCACCTCGTCGGGCTGGTGCAGCACGTACACCGGCGCTTCGGCGATCGTATTGAGCTCGGAGTCGGTCACCACCATCGCGACCTCGAGGATGCGGTCACGCTCGGGAACGAGTCCCGACATCTCCATGTCTATCCAGACCAGCGGTGTCTTGTCCTGCGGCAATGGGATCTTCGCTTCGTCGATATGCGCTCCGCGATTGTGTCATGAGTTACGCCTCCCTGCCCGTCGTCTTCGCCGCGTTCGCGCTCGCCGCGGTCGCGTGGCGGATCTTCCTCGCGGTGCGCCAGATGCGCCACGTGGCGCTCAATCGCGATCATGTTCCGGCGGATTTCGCCGAGCTGATTCCCCTCGAGGCGCATCACAAGGCCGCCGACTACACGCTGGACAAGCAACGCGCGGGCCTCGTCGAGACTGTCGCGATCGACGGCGTGGCGCTGCTCGCGATCACGATCGGCGGCGGGCTCGCGGCGATCGAGCGCGCTTCCCGCGCGCTGCTGGGCGAGGGGCAGCTCCACAACCTGGGAACGGTGTTCGGGCTCGCGCTCGTGCTGACACTCCTCGCGCTCCCCTTCGACCTGTGGCGCACGTTCGTGATCGAGGAGCGCAACGGGTTCAACCGCACGACGCCAGGCCTTTTCGCCCGCGACATGCTCAAGGGCGCGGCGCTGTCCGTGGCGCTCGGCACGCCGCTGCTGTTGCTCATCTTCTGGTTCGTGCACGCGTCGGGCCAGTTCTGGTGGTTCTACACGTGGTTCTCGTGGATCCTGTTCACGATGGCCCTCGTCACCCTCTTCCCGCGCTGGATCGCACCGCTCTTCAACCGCTTCACGCCGCTCGAGGACGGGGCGCTGCGCAACCGCATCGAGGCGCTCATCGAGCGCTGCGGCTTCCACGCGTCGGGCCTGTTCGTGATGGACGGCTCGCGGCGCTCCAGCCACGGCAACGCGTACTTCACGGGCTTCGGCGTGAACAAGCGCATCGTGTTCTTCGACACGCTGATCGAGCGGCTCACGCCCTCGGAAATCGAGGCGGTGCTCGCCCACGAGCTCGGGCACTTCGCCAAGGGACACATCCCGCGCCTGCTCGCGGTGCGCTTTGTGCTCGCGTTCGTGCTGCTCGCGATCCTGGGCTGGCTCTATCGCGAGCCGGGCTTCTATCAGCTGCTGGGCCTGGAGCACCGCCACATCGGCGTGGCCCTCGCGGGCTTCGCCCTCATCGTCCCGGTATTCACGTTCCCGTTCCAGCCGCTCGCGAGCCTCATGGCGCGCCGCCAGGAGTTCGAGGCGGACGCGTTCGCCGCGCAGCATGCCTCGGCCGACGACCTGAGGAGCGCGCTCGCCAAGCTCTACCGCGACAACGCGGCCACGCTCACGCCGGATCCGTTGCATTCGCTGGTGTATGATTCGCATCCCCCGGCGGCGCTTCGCATCGACCACCTGAAGCGCCGCGCAGAGGCGCCCCTGCCGGGCTAGAAGAGATCCATGAACGAACTGGCGCGCAAGAAATGCGTTCCCTGCGAAGGCGGCGTGGCTCCGCTCACGCCCGAGCAGGTCCGCCCCATGCTGAAGGGCCTCGAGGGATGGGCGCTCGACGGCAAGGCGATCGCGAAGACCTACAAGTTCGCCAACTACTACGAGACCATGGCCTTCGTGAACGCGACCGCGTGGATCTCCAATCGCGAGGATCACCATCCCGACCTCGTCGTGAAGTGGGGCGAATGCCGCGTCTCCTACGTGACGCACGCGATCGACGGACTTTCGGAGAACGACTTCATCTGCGCGGCCAAGCTCGACGCCCTGTTCGAGCTCTGAATTGACCACCCGGCGCGAGCGGGAGCAGCAGGTCGTCGTCGAGGGTCGCGTGATCGCGGACTTCGGCCGCGAATTCCTCGTGGAGCTCGCCGACAAGCGCCAGATCGCCTGCACCCGCAAGGGCAAGAAGCAGGACGCCACCTGCGGCGATTTCGTCGAGGTGCGCCTCACGGGCTCGGCCCAGGGATCCATCGAGCGCCTCGGAACGCGCCGTAACCTCCTCTATCGCTCCGATCAATGGCGGGAAAAGACGCTCGCCGCCAACGTCGACCAGGTCGTCATCCTGCTCGCCCCGAAGCCGCTCTTCAGCGAGGCGTTCCTCAACCTCTCGCTGGTGGCGTGCGAAGCGGCGCGGCTGCCGGTGATCATCGCGCTCAACAAGAGCGATCTGCCCGAGCACAAGGATGCGTTGAAGTCCCTCAAGGGCCACGAGAAGATCGGCTACACGATCATCAGCATGTCCGCCAAGTTCGACACGGCGCAGCCGCTGAAGCCCTTCCTCGAGGAGAAGCTGACACTCCTCGTGGGCCAGAGCGGCATGGGCAAGTCGAAAACCGTGAACGCGCTCGTATTGTCCGACGTGGCCCGCGTGGGCGAACTCACCGCCTCGCTCGATTCCGGCGCGCACACGACGACCTTCTCGCGTTTCTATCGCCTCGACCGCGACACGGCGATCATCGATACGCCGGGCTTCCAGTCGTTCGGCCTCTTCCACCTCACCGAGGACCAGATCGGCGAGGCGATGCGCGAGTTCCGTCCCTTCCTCGGCACCTGCAAATTCAACGATTGCGCGCACCTGGGCGAGCCGGGCTGCGCGGTGATCGCCGCCGCCAAGCGGGGCGAGATCTCCCCGCAGCGTCTCTCGTTCTACCAGGTGCTGATCGAGCAACACCGGGAGCTGCACGAGCAGCACCCCGAGTGGAGCCGCTAGAAGCACCCATTGGCGCGGTGGATGCGGGCCGTCATTCTCGCGAGTAGGCGGCGCTCGTCGCCGGCCTCTGCGGAAAGAAGACGATGCAGAGCGCCATGAGCACGAGCAGGGTTGCCGTAGCCGAATACCGGCTCAGGGCCAATCCGCCCATGCGCAGTGGCTTGTCGAGGAAGTCTCCCACCACCGCGCCCAGCGGGCGCGTGAGGACGAAGGCCGCCCAGAACAAGATGACGCGGGAAATCCGGGTTCGGTAGTACGCAAAGGCGATGACGGCGAGCAGTGCCGCGAAAACCACCGCTCCGCCGCGATATCCGAGATTCGCCGTATCCGCGGTCCAGTCGCCCAGAGCGGTCCCCAGCGTCTGGGAAAACATGATCGTCACCCAATAGAACGCCTCGGATTTCGGCGACGCGACGCTATCGACCGCGATCGAACCCAGGGTGCGATACCAGATGAGGAGCGACGCCGCCAGCAGAGCCAGGAGTATCGCGGAGCCGCCGGCGTAGCCGATGCCGAGCGAGCGATCCGCGAAATCCGCGAGCGTCGTTCCCAAGGTCGTGGTCGCGACAATGGTCGTCCAATAGAGAACCGGATGGAATTTCCGGGCTGACGCCTGAACAGCGACCGCGATTACGAAGATGGCGACGAAGATCCCGCTGCCGACGAGATAGCCGAGGTGCATCGACATGGAGACGGCGTCGCCCCCGGTTTCTCCCACGGTCGTGGCGAGAATCTTGACGATCCAGAAGGCGAGGGTTACTTCGGGAACCTTGCTGACGAGCTCTTGAGTATTCGCGTTCATATCTCCTCGAACGGGGATTGTTTCGCCGGTGGCCTGCGGGCAGGACGGGCAGTTGGACCCCGCGCGCCGGTCTTGGTTCGGCGCTAGCGTTCGATCCGAACCGGAATCCGTTTTCGCCCGAACTGGCGACGCTTGTCGAAGGCTTCGTAGCGGCCGGCGATGGCACAGCCGCAGTCCGGGCACTTGCCGTCGGCGGTGATCCGGTAGTCCTCGATGCGATGCCAGTCGCGCACGACGAGCACGGCCGAGCACGACGGGCAGAACGTGGTGCCGCCCTCGGTGTCGTGCACGTTTCCCGTGTAGACGTATCGCAGGCCCTCGTCGATCGCGATGCGGCGCGCGCGCTTCAACGTCGCGGCCGGCGTGGGCGGCAGGTCCATCATCTTGAAGTCCGGATGGAACGCGGTGAAGTGCAACGGCACGTCCGGGCCAAGCTCGCGGTAGATCCACTTCGCCTCGGCGCGCACCTCTTCGTCGGAATCGTTTCGCCCGGGAATCAGCAGCGTCGTGATCTCCTGCCAGACCTTGGTCTCGTGCCGGAGGTAGGCGAGCGTGTCGAGGACCGGGGTGAGCTTCGCCCCCGTGAGCTTCACGTAGAACTCGTCGGTGAAGCCCTTCAGGTCCACGTTGGCCGCATCCATCTTCGCGTAGAACTCGCGCCGCGGCTCAGGCGAGATGTAGCCCGCGGTCACCGCGACCGTGAGGATTTCCTGCTCGTGGCACGCATCGGCCGCGTCCATCGCGTACTCGGCGAAGATCACCGGATCGTTGTAAGTGAACGCCACGCTGCGGCATCCCGATTCCTTCGCCGCCCGCGCGATCGCCTCGGGGGAGGCACTGTCCATCAGTCGATCCATGTCGCGCGACTTGGAGATGTCCCAATTTTGGCAAAATTTACAGGCAAGATTGCACCCGGCCGTCCCGAACGAAAGCACGGCGGAGCCCGGCAGGAATTGGTTGAGCGGCTTCTTCTCGATGGGATCGACGCAGAATCCCGACGAGCGCCCGTACGTGGTGAGCACCATCGCGTCGTTCACGCGCGCCCTCACGAAGCACGCGCCGCGCTGTCCCTCGTGCAGTCGGCATTCGCGCGGGCACAGGTCGCACTGCACGCGCCCGTCGTCGAGGCGATGCCACCATCGGCCCGGATGCAGCGCGCCCTCGATGGCGTCGTCGCTCACGTGTGCTTCTCCACTTGGTAGCGCCAAAGACGCACCTCGTCGTGCCAGAAGCGCGGAGGCAGGAGCGCCTTTCGCCGCAGCTCCGAGAGGAATTCGAGCGGATCGGGCAGGTTCTCCCACACCTGGGGAAGGAACGTCGCGTGCTGCTCGTGAAATTCGAACACCACGCCGTCCTCGCCGGGCCGCAGGATCGCCACGGCTTCGGCCTCGCTCTTCGCGGGAAGCGCCACGCGCGGCGTGAGCACGGAGATTTCCACGGCGAGCGTCGGCCGCTCGCGCGAGTCGACCGGCGCGAAGCGCGGGTCGCGATAGGCGGCGGCATGCGCGTTGTGCGCGACGTCGTCGCCCAGGGGCCGATGCGCGTCCACCGTGCCGATGCACCCGCGCAATTCTCCCGATGCGCTGCGGAGCGTCACGAACGTCGCGGCCCGCTCGCGCAGCCACGCGGGCTCCCACGCCTGCGGCATGCGCGGTCCCGACGGATCGGAGATCGCATCGCGCGCGATGCCAATGAGGACCGGGCCCCGGCCGGAGTCACGCATCGGGCTCGGTGAAGGCGAATGCGCCGTAGCCCACGACGCGATCGAGGCCACCGGCGGTATCGCCGGAATTGCGCAGGTCCACGATCTCGCTGCGCAATCCCTTCGAGCGAGCCGCGCGCAGCAACCCGTTGATAGGCGCCGCGCCGCACGCTTCCTCGGAGACGACGTTCGCCTCGAGGTTCGCGATGGCTTCCGCCGTCTTGCGATCCCGTCCCCGCGCCGATTTGTACGGAAGGTAGTGCGACATGTCGGAGCTCACGACGACGAGCGTCTCGGCTCCGCCCCAGACGAGTTCGAGGAGCTGCGACATCTCGGTGGGCGATGCATCGCCCACGACGATCGGGACGAGCTCGAATGAGCCCAGCACCGATTGCAGGAAGGGCAAATGAACTTCCAGTGAATGCTCCTGCGCGTGCGCGCGATCGCTTACCTCGACGAAGGGCAGTGGGCGAAGGAGCTCGAGGGCTGCCGCATCGAGCGGAATGTCGCCGAGCGGCGAGGCGAAAGCCCGCGACGAAGGAATCGCCGCGCCCGCCACGTACACGCGATGCGCGGGGCCGGCGAGCACCACGCGACGGATCCTGCCGCGCAGCGCCGCGAGGCGCGAATAGATCGAGGCGGCGACGGGCCCCGAATACATGTAGCCCGCGTGCGGCGCGATGATCGCCTTGGGCGCGCGCGCGCCGGTGGCCGCAGGCCGCGCGTCGGCCAGATACGAGGACACCTCGGCGGCAAGGGCACCGGCATCGCCGGGATAGAACGAGCCCGCAACGGCGGCGGGACGGATCGAAGGCATGGAGCGCCTCCGCGGGAGAAACGCGTCGCGACTAGCCTAGCACTTTGAGCGTCAGCCGAGGACGACCTTCGTCGAGACGCGGCCCGCGCGGTCGTGCCGCGCGCTCACGGTGATCTCGGTGCCACGCGGCGCGCGCACCGTCCATTCGCATTGGCCGCGATCGCCCGTGACATCGGGACTCGGCAGGAACGCCTGCAGCGTGGGCCGGTTCGCCCGCCCCTCGAGCTGGCCACCCTCGACTCGCGGCTTTCCCGCCGCGAGTTCGGCACCGGCCGGCAGCTCGATCTCGTACATGACGCCTCGAGTGATCTTGCGCTCGAGCGCGCGCTTGGTGACGTACGAAGGAAGATAGCCGGTGTTGTGCACGGCGAACCGCACCCGCCATGCATCGCCGCCGAGCGCAGTGGCCTCGGCCTTGAACACCTCGAGGCGCGGCAGTGTCAGCGCCTGCCAGGTGAGCCACCCCGGGAAGCGCTTCACCTCGCGCTCGATGTATTGCTTCGGCGGATTGCGGAAGACCTGCAGCTTGTTCCAGCCGCCCAGCTCCACGCGCCCGAGTTGCGGATGCTCGAACGGATACCAGTCGACGTAGCCCTGGCCGCCGAGCTCCCGGTCGCTCCACGCGATCATCTTGAGGTCGTCCTCGGGCGGGTGCTCGCGGTACCACTCGATGAAGTGGTAGTTCTCCACGCCGCCTTCCTTCGGCGGAGCCCAGATCTCCACGGTCCAGAAGAACTGGCCCATGTGCTCGTAGATCCAGTCGAAGCCGCCGGTGATGATCTGCTTCGGGTGGTACTTGAAGTCGTGGAAGATGGAGATGTTGGGATAGCCCGTGATCTCCGTGGCTTTCCTGCCGAAGAGCTTGTAGAGCCACAAGTCCTCGGCGGGCATGTTCTCGTCGGGTTCGCTCGAAAACGGGCGCAGGATCACGCCGCTTTGCGTGTGGAAGCTGATGCCGCCGCCGATATTCGGATGCTTCGCGATGAAGTCCACCACCGCGCGCACTTCCGGCTCCGAAGCGGGGTACGGTCCCGCGCCCACCTGCTGGTATTCCTGCCGCCATCCCGCGGGAAAGTTGCGATTGAGGTCGAGCCCCTGCTTGTCGCGGTTCACGCGGATCTCGACGCCGTCGTAGTTGACGAGCGTGCCCTCGGGCACGACACGCCAATACTCGCCGCCATATTCCGCGGGGCCGCGCGCGGTCATGAGGCGTGGATCCGAGGCGTGTGCCTTGTAGCCGCCATTCGGATCGCGAATCCGCATTGAAAGAATCCGGCCGTCGCCGTCCACGTCCTCGACGTTCAGTCCCTCGACAGGTTCCTCGTCGAAAGGGTAAGCGCGTGTCGAGGAGCGGATGTACTTGGGCTTGTCGGCGAGCGCCCATTCGGCGCCGTCGGGATTGATGCGGGGACAGATGTAGACCGCGCGCGTATCGAGGAGCCGCGTGATGTCGGCATCTTGTCCGTAGCCAAGCTCCAGGACGTGCAGGTAGTAGAGGCACGCTGTCGATGCGGTGAGCTCGGCCGCGTGGATGTTGCCGTCGATCCACCACGCGGGCTTGTGGCTCGCCGCGCCCGTGGCGGCGTGGGTCGCCGTGACGAGCCAGATGTCGCGGCCCTCGTGGCTCTTGCCGATGGATTCGACGGCGAAGAGGTCGGGACGGCGCTTCGCGTGCTCCCGGAGGATCGCGGTGAGGTCGTCGTAGCGGTAGAAGCGGTCGAAGCGGACTTCCAAAGGGCGGGGCGCGGGGCGTTTTTTCGTATTCGTCGGGCGTGATCTTACCGGAATGCCGCGATCATGCGAGTTGCAGGGCGGCGGCGAGCGCGAAGACGATGAGCCAGAGCGTCATCGCGCGCCACAGCATGCCTTCGAGGCTCGAGAGCACTTCCTCGCCCGCGGGATCGGCCGTCCCGAGAGCGGGACGCGGAATCGTGGCGCCCGCCGCGGCGATGGGATCGCCCAGCCTCACGCCGAGCGCGCCGGCGCCGCTCGCGAGCACGATGCCTTCCTCGGGCTGCAGCCACGCCGCCGCCTGCGATCGCCAGCAGAAGAGCGCGTCCTCGAAGTTGCCCACCACCGCGAAGAAAAACGCGCTCACGCGCTGTGGAATCCAGTCGATCACGTGGAACGCCCGCGCGGCGAACCAGCCGAAGCCGCGCTCGTCGGGCTCCACGACGTGTTCCCACGTTCGCGCGGCGCGAAGCGCGAGCGGATACATCACGAGGCCGATGGGACCCGGCAGCACGAGGAACCAGAAGAGCGGCCCGAAGGTCCCGTAATGCGCCTCGCGGATCGCCTGCTCGGCACCCAGGCGCGCGATCGCGCTCGCATCGTCGGCATCTACGGGCTCACCCTGCCACTGCGACAGGATGCTGGCGGCCGAGGCCACGTTCTGTCCCCGCAGCGCCTCCTCGAGCGCGCCCAGCGCGCGCGCCGTCGGCACGAAGCGGATCGTCGTGTAGAGCAGCACGACGTCGAGGAGCCACAGCACGAACGGATGGATCGCCGCGGCGAGCGCGCTCACGAGAATCACGGGAACCAGCACCGCGCCCATGAGCGCCGTCCATGCGAGCACGCCGGAGTTACGGTCGCCTGCGTTCATGCGCTTGGCGGCCGACAGGCACATGCGCCCGTAGAACTCCATGACGGGCCCGCGCCCGCTCACGGGATACGTGTGCTGCGCGAGGAGGCAAACGAGAATCGCGGCGAGGCCCATCGGCATTCAGTGTCGTACGAGCTTCGGGAATTATAGTTTGCCGATGCCGGCGAGGCTCATCGCAGCGGTCGCAGCGGTGGCGCATTCGCCGACTGGAAAGAAAGAGCCCCGCCGGGTGACCGGCGGGGCTAAACCGCTCTCGGAGGAGAAACGTCGGCGCAAGGCCGACGCTTTGACATTTGCAGCAATCGTGCCATCGCACGCGGCCACTGGATTCAAGGACTTAGCGCGCGCGAAGGATTTCCGCCCCCGCGGCCTGGGGGACACTTTGGTGCACCGCGGCACCAACGTGGGTCGACGGACTCAGCGTTCGCGCCGGCCACGAATCGGAGCGTAGAACGCCTCGATCCTCGCGAGATCGGCGGCGATGTCGTCGCTCAACGCGAAAGGCGGACCGAGCCTCACGCAGCGCGCGGGCCAGTCGAACGCGGCAAGCAGCAACGGAACGTTCGCGCCTCGCGCGATGTGGAGGAATCCCGACCTGAAGTGCTCGACGTGCCTTCGCGTGCCTTCGGGCGCGATCGCGAGCATGAGGCGATCGCTCGTCGCGAATGCGCGCACCGCTTCGCCCACGACCCCGTGCGAGCTCGAGCGATCGACGGGAATGCCGCCCATCCAGCGGAAGATCGCGCCCATCGGCGGGCGAAAGAGCGTGTGCTTCCCGAGGAAGTTGAGCTTGAGGTCCAGGGCGAACATGGTGCCCATCCCGACCACGAAATCCCAGTTCGACGTATGCGGCGCGACGATCACCACGAGGCGCGGAACATCGGGGATCTCGCCCGCGACGCTGAAGCGCATGACGGTGAGCACGAAGCGCCCGAAGGCCCGTATCGCGGCGTTGCCGCGGCGCGGCACCGAGGCGCCGACGGTCGCTGTGATCACGCGAAGAGCGTGGCGACCGCCTTCAAGTCGACGTTGCCGCCCGAAAGGACGATGCCCACGCGGCGGTCGCGCACCTCGACGCGTCCCGTCATCACCGCGGCGGCGGCGAGGGCGCCCGTGGGCTCGACCACGACCTTCATCCGCTCCCAGAGAAAACGCATCGCCTCCACGATCTCGGCGTCACTCACCGTGACGATGTCGTTCACATACTCGAGAACCAGCGGCAGCGTGAAATCGCCCGGCGCCTGGGTGCGCGCGCCGTCGGCGATCGTGTCGGGAATGGCGATGTGCTGCTTGCTGCGCGCGCGAAACGACCGCTGCACGTCGTCGCCGGCCGCGGGCTCGACGCCGATCACGCGCGTGCCCGGCGAAAGATGGGAAGCGGCAACGGCGCAACCCGAGAGCAATCCCGCGCCGCCGCAGGGCGTGAGCAGCAAGTCGAGCGGACCCACGTCCTCGAAGAGTTCCTTGGCGGCGGTGCCCTGCCCTGCGATCACCCACGGATGGTCGAACGGCGGAATCACGGTCGATCCCCGCTCGGTGGAGATTCGCTTCGCGACTTCCTCGCGGCTTTGGCCCGCGGCGCGATCGTACAGCACGATCTCGGCGCCGTAGCCGCGCGTGGCGGCGACTTTCACGGCGGGCGCGTCGGCGGGCATCACGATCACGGCCGGCACTGCGAGCAGGCGCCCGGCCAGCGCCACGGCCTGCGCGTGATTTCCCGAGGAGAATGCGACGACGCCGCGGCGGCGCTCGTCGGCCGAGAGTTGCGACAACGCGTTGTAGGCGCCTCGGAACTTGAAGGCCCCCATGCGTTGCAGGTTCTCGCACTTGAAGAACACCTGCGCGCCCGTGAGGGCGTCGAATTGCGAAGAGGTGGCGACCGGCGTGCGATGCGCCACGCCTTCCAGGCGCTGCGCGGCGGCCTCGACGTCTGCGTAGGTGACCGCGGCCGCGAGCAAGCGGTCGTTCATTCCAGCGAGATCTTCCCGTCGAAGCTCACGTCGAGGTCCGTGCCGTTCAGCGTGAGGCGCATCTTCGCATCCAGCGACTCGTTGCCCTTGAGCTTCCCGGACTTGATCGCCTTGTCGATCGCCGATTCGATCTCGCGCTGCGAATGCACGCCCACGGTCTTCAGGAACTTGCGAATGCTCATGTTGAAGGCATCTTGGTTCATTTTGGGCTCCGGGCTAGCGGGACGTGGAAATCAACGAGAGGGCATCCTTCAGCGTGTCCTCGGGGAGCGCGTTCACGCTCTCGGCGAGGATGTCGGCCTCGGTGGCCATGCGCTGGGGCAGGCTCGCGGCATCCATGGCGGCCACGAACTGGGCGGCGGCGCCCGCCACGCGCAGCAACTTCGCGCGTTCGGCGATGAGGATCTCGATTTCCTTGCTCAGCATGAAGGTACCGGTGTTCTGGACGGCGGCAGTCATTGGGAAGGCTCCTGGCGGAAGCCTCGATTCTACAGCGCCAGGGGCAGCCCTAAACCTGCGAAACCGGAAGATTCACGAGCAGGTTCTGGGGCTTGAGTTTCAGCGTGCGATCAGGTCGGCACGCGAGCCCCAGGTAGACGGGGCGGCCCCGCATCTCGGCCAGCACGAGCGACGGATCGGCGAACGTGAGCTTGAAAAGCAACGCCAGGCGCTCGAGCTCGTCTGGATCCACTTCCTCGCCGCGATAAAGGGCATTCAGGATCGAAGTCGAGTCCCCGTCGAGTCCCGCGTGCCAGCGCCAGCGATCGTCGTCGATTCGGGACACGGGCTCGATCGAGACCTTCGCGCCGGCCATGTGCTCGACCCAGCGCTCCAGCACCGTGGCGAGCGCGCGGGCACCCTCGCGTCCGGCCGTGAGGTCCAGCGCGAAGCTGTAGAGCTCGTCGCGCATCCAGTAGAACGCGGCGTTCTCGTGGTTGAGCACGTCCATCTTCACGGCGGGAAGCGGCGTGTTCTGCTGGCGAAGCAGCCGCCCCACGTTTCCGAAGCCGCCGCTCGCGTGATAATTCCCGATCGTCATGGCATCGGCCGCGAGCACCTGGCCGCCTTCCGTGGACAGGCGCTGGCGGCGGAACAGCATCTCGCCTGCGCGGCACAGCCACGGGTCCGCGCCCTCGAGGATCCCGCGCACGATCGATTGCACAATCGCGTCGACGAATGGGGGCGCGAGGTCCACGGACTCGCGGGCGTAGAGGTCCCGATAGGCGGCCTCCAGCGTGGGGAAATCCGAGAGGCGCTCGCGAAAGCGCACGAATTCCTCCCAGTTGGAGCGGGCGTCTTCATCTTCGAGCGCTTCGAGGTCGGCCTCGCTCACGCCCGCGAGCGGATCGTCGTGGAGGCGCAGGTGCAGCTCGAGCTCCGCCGCTCCGGCGTCATGGGGAGGCTGCAGCTCTTCGCGCTCGAGGAACCTCGCGAGCCACGCGCCGGTGGGCGCGAGCCCGCCCGGGACGCGTTTCAGATCGGAGTAGCCGCTCGAGGCCCAGAAGTCCTGAGCCATGGGACCTATGACCCCAGGGTCGCGACCTCGGGAAGCGGAAAGCCGTTGAAGTTGCTCGCGTACGCGGTCGTGTACGCGCCGGCGTTCTTGATGAAGATGTAGTCGCCGTCCTGGAGGTCCGCGGGGAAGAGCTCCTCGCGCATCACCACGTCCACGGAGTCGCATGTGGGACCGGCCACGTTCCAGGAGACGGGCTCCCCGTCGCGGTCCGTGTAGATGTTGTAGCGGAGGCCCTCCGTGGTCTCGATCACGCCGCCGAAGACACCCGCGTCCCAATACATCCAGCGCTGGTTGTTCCGCGTGGCGGTTCCGACGACGCGGCAGATGAAGTAGCCCGCGTCCGAGACGAGGTAGCGGCCCGGCTCGGCGATCACCTGCACCTCGGGTCCGAAGTGGCGGAGCTCCTTGTTGATCACCTCGGCGATTGTCTCCACCGAAGGAATCGGCTTCACGTGGCGCACGGGGTATCCGCCGCCCAGGTTCAGCAGGCGCGGCTTCAATCCCACGGAACGCATCGAGGCGAACACCTTGCGCGCGCGCTCCATGCCCACGCGCCAGTTCTCGGGATTCAGGCACTGCGAACCTACGTGGAACGTGACGCCCGCGAGATCCGCCTTGCATTCCACCGCGGCCTCGATGAGGTCCGGCACGTCGCTCATGTGGGCCCCGAACTTGCCCGACAGGGGCCAGTCGCTGCCGATGTTGGGCGCGTCGATGCGCACGTACATCTTGGCGTCGGACTTCACCGCCTTCACCTTGCGGATCTCCTCGACGCTGTCGACCACGAACCACTCCACGCCCTTGGCGGCCGCGTACTCCAGGTACGCGCGCGACTTCATCGGGTTGGAGTAGAAGACTTCGGCCGGCCGCACGCCCAGGCCCATGAGGATGTCCAGCTCGGCGATGGAGGCGATCTCGAAGCCCGCGCCTTCCTGGATCAGGACCTTGAGGACCCTCGGGTCCGGGTTCGCCTTCACGGCGAAGTGCGGACGCACGCGGGGCAGGGCCGCGCGAAAGCGCCGCGTCTTGTTGCGGACGATGTCGAGGTCCACGAGGAGCAGCGGCCTCTTGTAGCCATGCTTGGACAGGTATTGCTTCACCCGGGAGAAGTCGAGGCTGACCTCGGGGTGGGAATCGAGCGGAAACTCCGGCTGGGGCCGGAGGCGTTTTACCGTGGCGCTTCGGGGCATCGGGGTCTTTCGTGATCAGGGGTCGAGCGAATACCGGGCAGCAAACGCTTGCCGGCGAGGCCGGTCGCGTTCGAGCCACAGTATTTCCTCGCTCCTGTCATGATGACCTCCTCTATCGTCCCAATCGGGTCTTAAGCTGATGGCGGAATCCAAAGCGGATTTCGGAAAAAACGGGTCGAAGTATAGGGCAAAAAAACCGGCGCCGGTTGTAAATTTTTTGTCGAAAATTCGGCAACCCGGCTAGATCTTGGGCAGGGTCACGCCTTTCTGGCCCTGGTACTTGCCGCCCCGGTCCCGGTACGAGGTCTCGCAGACCTCGTCGGACTCGAAAAACAGCATCTGGGCGATCCCCTCGTTGGCGTAGATCTTGGCGGGCAGGGGCGTCGTATTGGAAAACTCCAGCGTGACGAAGCCTTCCCACTCGGGCTCGAGCGGCGTCACATTGACGACGATGCCGCAACGGGCATAGCTGCTCTTGCCCAAAGTGACGACCAGCACGTTGCGGGGAATCCTGAACCGTTCCACCGTGCGCGCAAGGGCGAACGAGTTGGGCGGGATGATGCAAACGTCGCCCTGCAAGTCGACAAACGACTTCTCGTCGAAGTTCTTGGGGTCCACGACCGTCGAATGAACGTTCGTGAAGACCTTGAACTCGCTGGAGCAGCGAACGTCGTATCCGTAACTGGAGGTCCCATAGGACACGATCTTGTTCCCGCCGACTTCACGGACCTGCCCCGGTTCGAACGGCTCGATCATGCCGTGCTCGGCGGCCATCCGCCGGATCCACTTGTCGCTCTTGATGGACATTTTTCTGGTCCTGGGTCCCCGCCTTCGCGGGGATGACGTTAGTTGTTCTGTATGACGATCTTGGGGAATACCGAAGAGCGATCTTCCGACTGCCGTGCGATGCGCGCGGCCACCTTGCGGGCCACGTCCCGGTAGATGGCGGCGATCGGGCCGTCGGGATCCGCGACGACCGTGGGCTTGCCCGAGTCGGCCTGCTCCCGGATGCGGATATCGAGCGGGAGCGAGCCCAGCAGCTCCACGTCGTAGTCCTTGCCCATGCGGGCGCCTCCACCCTCGCCGAAGATGTGCTCGGCATGGCCGCACTGGGAGCAGACGTGGACCGCCATGTTCTCGACGATCCCGATGATCGGAATGCCCACCTTCTCGAACATCTTGAGGCCCTTGCGGGCATCGATGAGCGCGATGTCCTGGGGTGTGGTGACGATGACCGCGCCGGTCACGGGCACCTTCTGCGCAAGGGTGAGCTGGATGTCGCCCGTGCCCGGCGGAAGGTCCACGACCAGGTAGTCCAGGTCGCGCCACTTCGTCTCCGTAAGCAGCTGCTCGAGCGCCTGCGTGACCATCGGGCCGCGCCACACCATCGGCGTGTCCTGCTCGATGAGGAAGCCGACACTCATGGCCTGGATGCCGTGGCCTTCCATGGGCTCCATGCTCTTGCCGTCCTTGGACGTGGGCCGGCCCGTGATGCCGAGCATGAGCGGCTGCGACGGCCCGTAGATGTCGGCGTCGAGCATGCCGACTGTCGCGCCCTCGGCCGCGAGCGCGAGCGCGAGGTTCACCGCCGTCGTGCTCTTTCCCACTCCGCCCTTGCCCGAGGCCACCGCGATGATGTTCTTGATGCCGGGGACGAGCTTCACGCCACGCTGCGCCGAGTGCGAAACGACTTTCGAGAACACGTTCACGCTCGATTGCGCCACGCCGGGAATCTTCGCGAGCCGCCCGGAAATGGTCCTGCGCACCAAGTCGAGCACGCCGCGCGCCGGATAACCCAGCACCACGTCGAGCGAGACGCGCTCGCCTTCGATCTTCACGTTCTTCACGCTCTTCTGCTCGACGTAGTTGCGGCCCGTGACGGGATCGATGAGCTCGGAGAGCGCGTCGGTGATGTCTTTCTCGGTGACTGCCATGCGGTTGGGCTCTTGCGATACGCGTGGAACGCGCGTGGGATGAAGGGCAACATTGAATTTTAAAGCAATTTGCTATCATCGCGGAGCCTCCTTTACATCACTCAATGCCCCGCAAGCTATTCGTCACCACCGCGCTGCCTTACGCCAATGGCCCGTTCCACATCGGGCACATCATGGAGTACGTGCAGGCTGACATCTGGGTGCGCTTCCAGCGCCTGCGGGGACACAAGGTCAATTTCGTCTGTGCCGACGACGCGCACGGCGCGCCGATCATGCTGCGCGCCGAGGCCCTGGGCACGACGCCCGAGGAGCTCATCGCCGGTATCGCCGAGGGACACAAGCGCGACTACCAGCGCTTCGGCATCAGCTTCGACAACTTCCACTCGACGCACTCCGAGGAGAACCGCGAGCTCTCCTCGGCGATCTTCCTCGCGCTGAAGAAGGCGGGCTTCATCGAGACGAAGACAATCGAACAGTTCTTCGACCCCGTGAAGGGCATGTTCCTGCCCGACCGCTACATCAAGGGCGAGTGCCCCAAGTGCGGCACCAAGGACCAGTACGGCGACTCGTGCGAGAACTGCGGCGCCGTCTACGCGCCCACCGACCTCAAGAATCCCTACTCGGCGCTCACGGGCGCCAAACCCGTGCTCAAGAAGTCGGACCACTTCTTCTTCAAGCTCTCGGACCCGCGCTGCGTGGAGTTCCTGCGCGCATGGACCCAGGACGGCAAGCTCCAGCCCGAAGTGTCGAACAAGGTGAAGGAGTGGCTCGACGGGGGCCTCAACGACTGGGATGTCACGCGCGACGCGCCCTACTTCGGCTTCGAGATTCCCGGCGCCAAGGGCAAGTATTTCTACGTGTGGCTGGACGCGCCCATCGGCTACCTCGCCTCGCTCAAGAACTACCTGGAGAAGAAGGGCCAGGACTTCGACAAGTACCTCGCGGACCCGAAGGTGGAGCAGATCCACTTCATCGGCAAGGACATCATCTACTTCCACACGCTCTTCTGGCCGGCGATGCTGAAGTTCTCGGAGCGCAAGGTGCCGGAGAACGTGTACGTGCACGGCTTCCTGCAGCTGTCCGGCGAGAAGATGAGCAAGTCGCGCGGGGTCACGGTGAGCCCGCAGCGCTACATCGAGCTGGGACTGAATCCGGAGTGGGTGCGCTACTACCTCGCCGCGAAGTTGAACGCCCGCGTCGAGGACCTGGATTTCAACCCCGACGACTTCCTCGCCCGCGTGAATTCGGACCTCGTCGGCAAGTACGTGAACATCGCGAGCCGCGCGGCGGGATTCATCGGCAAGCGCTTCGGCGGCGTGCTTTCGGACGAGCCGCTGTCGGCGGGCCGCGAGCTCAAGCACAAGATGCGGGGCAAGCTCGCCGCGCCCGCGCCCGACGACGACCAGGCGCCGGCGATCCTCTTCGAGGTGCGCAGCTTCGCCGACGCGATCGCCGCCGACTACGATGCGCGCGACTTCGGCAAGGCGATCCGCCAGATCATGTTCCTCGCCGACCGCGTGAACCAGTACGTGGACGAGCAGAAGCCCTGGGAGATCGCCAAGGAAGCGGGCCAGGACCCGGCGCTGCAATGGTTCTGCACGCTCTACCTCGAGCTCTTCCGCATCCTCACGATCTACATGAAGCCCGTGCTGCCCCAGATGGCCGCAGATGTCGAGGAATTCCTCGCGATCAAGCCGCTCGACTGGGAAGATGTCGGAACGCCGCTGAAGGCCGGGCACAAGATCCAGGCGTACAAGCACCTCATCTCGCGCATCGATCCCAAGCAGATCGACCAGTTGCTGGAGCCGCCGTCGGAGTCGAAACCCGAGGCGCCGCCGAAGGCTGCCGCGGCAAGCGACGCGCCGGAATTCAAGCTCGAACCCATCGAGCCGCCCAAGCCGCCGGTGATCCTGCCCTTGGGCGATACGATCTCGATCGACGATTTCGCGCGCATCGACCTTCGCATCGCGCGCATCGTGGATGCCGAGCTGGTGCCCGACGCGGACAAGCTGATCAAGCTCACGCTCGACACCGGCATCGACACGCGCACGGTTTTCGCGGGCATTCGTTCGGTGTACACGCCCAAGGAGCTGATCGGGCGCCTCACGGTGATGGTGGCCAACCTCGCTCCGCGCAAGATGCGCTTCGGCGAATCCCAGGGCATGGTGCTCGCCGCGGGCGACGGAAGCTCGATCTACCTGCTCGCACCGGACTCGGGCGCGATGCCGGGGATGCGGATCAAGTAAGAAAAA
>JBAQKF010000017.1:0-47226 GCA_049300695.1 Usitatibacter sp. | reverse complement strand
ATCGCCACGGTCAACGAAAGCGTCGAGGCGCTCGACGAGTCGGAAGGGTCGGCGAGCGAGCGGCTCGCGTCGGTGGCCTCGAGGCTTTCCGAAGCAGCCGCGCTCGACCCCGCCCTCGAGGAAGCGCGTCGCGACGCGGAAACGGCGAGCGTGCACGCGCAGGAAGCGGCGCACGAGCTGCGCCGTTATCTCCAGCGCCTGGATGTCGATCCCGGTCGTCTCGCCGAGCTCGACGGTCGCATCAAGGCCGTGATGGACAGCGCCCGGCGCTTTCGCGTGGAGCCGGTGCAATTGCAATCGGCGCTCGAGGAGCGCCGTGCGCGCCTCGCGGAGCTGGGCGGCGAGGAGAGCCTGGAAAAACTGAAGGAGATGGAGGCGGCGGCCGAGGGCGCCTATCGCGACGCGGCCGGGGCGCTCACGAAATCGCGCCGCGCGGCGGCGCGCCGCCTCGCCACGGAAGTCACGCGCACGATGCAGGATCTCGCGATGGCGGGCGGTCGCCTCGAAGTGGCCCTCGTGCCGCTTCCGGAACCCTCGGGGGGCGGCCTGGAATCCGTCGAGCTCCAGGTGGCGGCACACGAAGGGCAGCCGCTCGGCGCGCTCGCGCGCGTGGCTTCGGGCGGTGAGCTCTCGCGCCTGTCGCTCGCCGTGCAGGTCCTGTTGTCGGGCCAGGCCTCGGTGCCCACGCTCATCTTCGACGAGGTCGATGCCGGTATCGGCGGCGCCGTGGCCGAGGTCGTGGGCAAGCTGCTCCAGTCGCTCTCGCGCCACCACCAGGTCTTGAGCGTCACGCACCTCGCGCAGGTCGCGGTCCACGCGCGCCAGCAACTCAAGGTGGCCAAGCACGCCGGCTCGCGCGGCACGTACGCGACTGTCGAATTCCTGGCCGACGACGAGCGCGTGGGCGAGGTGGCGCGCATGCTGGGCGGCCTCAAGATCACGGAAGCCACGAAGCGCCACGCCGCGGAGATGTTGCAAAACGCGCGCGCTGCAGGTACACCAGTGCGCAAGGAGAAGGGAAGGGCCTGATGGAATCGGTGGACGGCGGAAAAGCGGGCATCGTTCTGGCCGGGGGCGGCGCGCGCGCCGCATACCAGGTCGGGGTGCTCTCCGCCATCAAGGAGATCCTTCCCGATCCGAAGGTGAATCCCTTCGCGATCATCTGCGGCACTTCGGCCGGGGCCGTGAACGCAGGCGCGCTCGCCGTCCACGCCGACGATTTCGGCCAGGCCGTGGAAAACCTGCTCGCGGTATGGCGCAACTTCCAGCCCCACCACGTGTATCGCGCGGATTTCACCGGCGCCACCGCCAATAGCCTGCGCTGGTTCTCCGGGTTCCTCTTCGGCGCCTTCGTGAAGAACAAACGCATCTCGCTGCTGGACAACCGCCCGCTGGAAAGCCTGCTGTCGCGCCGGCTCGATTTCTCGCGCATCGCGTCCAACATCGCCAGTGGCGCGTTGGATGCCGTGGCCATCACCTGCTCGGGCTACACCTCGGGGCAGAGCTGCAGCTTCTTCGAAGGCGCCGACCGCTTCGAGGGTTGGCAGCGCTCGCAACGCATCGGCATCAAGACGCACATCGCGATCGAGCACCTCATGGCGTCCAGCGCGCTGCCCTTCGTCTTCCCGCCGTACAAGCTCAATCGCGAGTTCTTCGGCGACGGTTCCATGCGCCAGATCGCGCCCGTGAGCCCCGCGCTTCACCTGGGCGCCGATCGCGTGATTGTCGTGGGCACGGCTCGCATCCGCTCGGAGGCTCCGGAGCGCACTCGCGGCGACCTCTATCCCACGCTCGCGCAGATCGCCGGCCACGTGCTCAACTCCATCTTCCTCGACAGCCTCGCCGTGGACCTGGAGCGCCTCGAGCGCATCAACAGGACCCTGAGCGCCGTGGATCCGGTGACGCTGAAGAAGATGGGGCTCACGCTGCACCACGTGGACGTGCTCGTGCTGACACCGTCCGAGCCGCTCGAACATATCGCGGTGAAGCACGTGAGGAGCCTGCCCTGGACGATCCGGTTCCTGCTCCGCTCCGTGGGCGCGATGCGCCGCGGCGGCGCCAACCTCGCGAGCTACCTGCTCTTCGAGCGCGGCTACTGCAACGAGCTGATCGACCTGGGCTACAACGACACGATCAAGCGCCGTGACGAGGTCGAGGCGTTCCTCGCCGGCGGCATGTCTCCCGTGCCCGGCGCGTACGCGCGCACCGTGAAGTTCATCGTGCCGCGCAGCAGCATGTAGATGCCGCGTCCCGCGCCGCACCGCCTCCAGGATTATCCCCACTCGCGCGTGCTCACCACCCGCTGGATGGACAACGATCCCTACGGGCACATGAACAACGTCGTGCACTACTCGCTCTTCGACACGCTCGTGAACGCGTGGCTGATCGAGCACGGCGCGCTGGATGTCGAGAAGGGCGATGTCGTCGGCCTCGTGGTCGAGACGGGTTGCCACTATTTTTCGCCGCTCGCCTATCCCGAGCCCGTCACCGCGGCGCTTCGCGTGGCGCACCTGGGCCGCTCGAGCGTGCGCTACGAGGTCGCGCTCTTCGGCAAGGCCTCGCCCACGGCCGCGGCCCAGGGGCATTTCGTGCACGTGTACGTCGATCGCGAGGGGCGGCGCCCGGTGCGCGAGCTCCCCGCGCCATTGCAGCGCGCCTTGCAGCCGCTGCTCGTTCCAACCGCAACCACGGAGGAGACATGAACAAGAGACTCGTACTGGCGTTGGCCGCAGTGTTCGCAGCCGTGACGGTGGTCGCGCAGGCGCCCGGCATCACGCGAACGATCCTGCAGAAAGGCGACGCTCCCGCCGCCGAGCGCGACGTGGTTCTCGCGAAGGCGGAGATCGCGCCCGGCGGAGCGACGGGACGCCACACGCATCCGGGTCCGGAGACGGGCTACGTCCTCGAAGGCACCACGGTGCTCGAGATCGACGGACAGGCGCCGCGCACGCTCAAGGCGGGCGACAGCTACTTCATCCCCGCGGGAACGGTACACAACGCGAAGGCCATGGGCGACAAGCCCGGCGTCGTGCTCGCGACCTACGTCGTCGAAAAGGGCAAGCCCCTCGCCACGCCGGCGAAATAGTCAGGGCAGCAGGATCGACGAGCGCGCCGGGCCCGCGCCGAACGCCCGCGTGAGGAAGGCGCCGATCAGCTCGACTTCCTCGGCGCACACGGCGTGCGGCATGGGGTATGTCTGCCATTCGACCTCGTAGCCGCGCGCCACGAGCGCGCGCTGCGAGGCTTCGGCGAGCTGCAGCGGAATCACCGGATCCTGCGTGCCATGCACCATGAGGATCGGCGTGCGCCGGTTCGCCGCCGAGCCCTCGCGCTCCAGTGAATCCTCGAGCGCGAGATAGGTCGAGAGCGCGACGATCCCGGCGATGCGCTCGCCATGGCGCAAACCCGTCTGCAGCGCGATCACGCCGCCTTGCGAAAAGCCCGCGAGCACGATGCGCGAAGCGTCGACTCCGCGCGCCTTCTCGGTCGCGATGAGCTGCTCGACCAGCGACTGAGACTCGCGGATGCCGCCCTCGTCGGGCACGCGCGCGAGATCCGATCGGGCGATGTCGTACCACGCGCGCATCACGTGGCCATTGTTGATGGTGACGGGGCGCGTCGGCGCGTGCGGGAAGATGAATCGCAGCGCGAGCCCCTCGGGCAGCGGCAGCTCGCGCACGATCGGCACGAAGTCCCAGCCGTCGGCGCCCAGGCCGTGCGTCCAGATGACGGTGCCCGCGGGATCGGGTCCGGTGACGAGCTCGACGAATTCCAAAGGCTTCAACTGGCGCTCCGCGGTGCGCGGACTGCGGACTTGGGCCTCCAGGCCTTGATCACGTCCTCGCGCGTTTCGATATAGGGCCCGCCGATCAGGTCCACGCAGTAGGGAATCGCGGCGAAGATTCCCGCGACCAGGGCCTTGCCCTCGGGCGACTTCGATCCCTCGAGCGTTTCCCTGATGGATTTCGGCTGTCCCGGCAGGTTGAGGATCAGCGTCTTCGCGCGGATCACCGCGACTTGCCGCGACAGGATCGCCGTCGGCACGAACTCCAGGCTGATGCGGCGCATCTGCTCGCCGAATCCCGGCATCTCGCGATCGCCCACGGCGAGTGTGGCCTCCGGAGTCACGTCGCGTGCCGCAGGACCGGTGCCGCCCGTGGTGATGACCAGGTCGCAGTGCATCGCGTCGACGAGTTCCTTCAACGCCGCCTCGATGGCGGGCCGCTCGTCGGCGACGAGGCGCCGTTCGAAGTCGAGGGGATTGAAGAGCGCGCCCGCGAGCCAAAGCTCCAGCGCCGGGATGCCTTCGTCGCGATAGACGCCCTGCGAGGCGCGGTCGCTCGCCGACACAAGCCCGATGCGCACCCGGTCGTGCGAATCGCTCATGGATGCTCCTTGCCGTGGTCCTGCACGATCGCATTCAGCACGTGGAAGAGCTCGCGGAAATTGCGCGGCGCCCTGGAAGTGGCCTGCTCCCGGCGGGCAATGTCGGCCAGCTCGCGAAGGCGCTCCGGATCGGCTTCGGGGAATTCCTGCACGAAGCGCGTGACGGCCCCGGGATCGGCGAGGATCTCGGTGCGCCACTTCTCGGCCACGTGGAAGAGGGCGGTGTGCCGCTTGCTGGGCGCTTCCATTCGCGCGAGCTGCTCGGCGATGGGCGCGGAGTCGATCTTGCGCATGAGGCGCCCGATGTATTGCATTTGGCGGCGGATGGCCTCATGTTTCGTGAAGCTCTTGCACGCCAGCACGGCATCGCGAAGCGATTCCGGCATGTCGACGCGGGCGAGCTGCTCGGAGGAGAGTTTCACGAGCGCGGCGCCCACGTCCTGCAGCTCCTTCATCTGCCGCTTGCGGCGTGTCTTGCTGATAAAATCGTCTTCTTCCATCGCCGTATCATGCCAGACCATCCCGTAGCCTCCCTGCCGCTCGCGCACGACGCGATGGCCGACGTCGCCCGCCATTCGCTCGACCACGCGTTGAAGCGCGGCGCGAGCAACGCCGAGGTCGAAGTCTCGGCCGCGGTGGGCCAGGCGATCACCGTGCGCCGCGGAGAAGTCGAGACCGTCGAGTACAACCGCGACAAGGGCATGGGCATCACCGTGTACTTCGGCAAGCGCCGCGGCAATGCGAGCACGTCCGACCTGTCGCGCGACGCGGTGGAGCGCACCGTGGAGGCGGCCTGCGCCATCGCGCGGCACACCGCCGAGGACGACGCGGCCGGGCTTCCCGACGCTGACCGCCTCTACGTGGGCGAGGCGCCCGACCTGGATCTCTTCCACCCGTGGGGCCTCACCGTCGAGGAGGCGATCGAGATCGCGCGGCGCACGGAAGCGGCGGCGCTCGCCGTGGACAAGCGCATCACCAATTCCGAAGGCGCGACGGTCTCCGCGTACGACACGGACTTCGTCCTCGCCAACACGCGCGGCTTCCTCGCGGGATTTCCCAATTCGAAGGCGAGCCTCGGGTGCAGCGTCGTCGCCGAGGATGCGCGCGGCATGCAGCGCGATTATTGGTACACCACGCATCGCGATCCCAACCGCCTCGAAGGCGCCGAAAGCGTGGGGCGCACGGCGGGCGAGCGCGCGGTGCGCCGCCTGGGAGGCCGTCGCCTTGCCACGATGGAAGTGCCGGTCCTCTTCGACCCGAACATGGCCCCGGGTCTCATCGGCCACTATGTCTCGGCGGCGAGCGGTTCGAGCCTTTATCGCAAGTCGTCGTTCCTGCTCGATCGCCTCGGCACGCAGGTCTTCTCGCCCGTCGTCGAGATCTTCGAGGATCCGTGGATCCCCGGCGAACTCGCCAGCGGCTACTACGACGGCGAAGGGGTCGGGACGGAGCGCCGCACCGTGGTCGAGGCGGGCGTGCTCAAGGGCTGGTACCTCTCGTCGCACTCGGCCCGCAAGCTTGGCCTCGCGACCACGGGCAACGCCGGCGGAAACCACAACCTCATCGTGAAACCGGGCGAATCGGGCTTCGACGCGCTCCTGAAGAAGATGGGACGGGGCCTTCTCGTGACCGAACTCATGGGGCAGGGCGTGAACTCGGTGACGGGCGACTACTCGCGCGGGGCCTCGGGCTTCTGGGTCGAGGGCGGCGAGATCCGCCATCCGGTCGAGGAAGTCACGATCGCGGGCAACCTCACCGACATGTTCCGCGGCATCGTCGCCGTCGGCTCCGATACGGTGGTGCGGGGCTCCAAACACTGCGGCTCGATCCTCCTGGATCGCATGACGATCGCGGGCGATTGAGGTAGGCTCCCTCCTTCGGGCTTCTAACAAGAGGAGGGGAAAAATGGAACGCAGGAAATTCATCGGTACCGCGGGCGCCGGCATGGCCGGAATCCTCGCGGCCGGATCGGCCCCGGCCTTCGCGCAGGGCGGTCCCGCGATCAAGTGGCGCCTCGCATCGAGCTTTCCGAAGTCGCTCGACACCATCTACGGCGCCGCGGAAGTGATGGCGAAGCGCGTCGCCTCGAGCACCGACGGAAAGTTCCAGATCCAGGTGTTCGCGGCGGGCGAGATCGTGCCCGCGTTCGGCGTGGTCGACGCGGTGCAGAACGGCACCGTGCAGGCGGCGCACACGGCGCCCTACTACTTCTGGGGCAAGGACGCGGCGTTCGCGCTGGATACGGCGATCCCCTTCAGCCTGAACGCGCGCCAGACCATGGCCTGGCAGGGATTCGGCGGCGGCAACGAGCTCTTCGATGAGTTCTACAAGGCCTACAACATCAAGCGCTTCGCGGCGGGCAACACCGGCGCGCAGATGGGTGGCTGGTTCCGCAAGGAGTTGAAGACCCCCGCGGACTGGAAGGGCCTGAAGTTCCGCATCGGCGGATTCGCGGGCAAGGTGATCGAGAAGATGGGCGGCGTGCCGCAGTTGCTGCCCGGCGGCGACATCTACCCGGCCCTGGAGAAGGGCACCATCGACGCGGCCGAATGGGTCGGTCCCTACGACGACGAGAAACTGGGCTTCAACAAGATCGCGAAGTACTACTACTACCCGGGTTGGTGGGAAGGCGGTCCGCAGCTCGTCTGTTACTTCAACGCGGCCGAGTGGGCCAAGCTTCCGAAGGATTACCAGAGCATCGTCGAGGCGGCGTGCGCGGAGGCCAACACCTGGATGCTCGCCAAGTACGACGCGGTGAACCCGGCGGCCCTGAAGCGCCTCGTCGCCGGCGGCACGTTGCTCCGCGCATTCTCGAGGGATGTCATGGTCGCTTCGTACAAGGCGGCGCTCGAGGTCTACGCAGAGACTTCGGAGAAGAGCCCGGCCTTCAAGAAGATCTACGAGAGCATGGTGAAGTTCCGCGAGGACCAGCTGCTGTGGTTCCGCGTGGCCGAGAAGGGCTACGACGACTTCATGCACACGATCCAGAACATCAAATAGCCGTCATCCAGTCCTCGAAGGCCCGCTTCGGCGGGCCTTTTCATTTCTGCTGCGGCTCGTCGCCCCGGAGCTGCTTGTCGAACATCTCGCGTATCGCATCATCGGAAAGGGGCTGCTGCGAGGCGGCCGGCACGGGAGCTTCGCGCCACAGGATGCCGGGCGCGAACGCCACGAGTGTCAGCACCGCCAGCTGCGCGGCGACAAAGGGCAGCAGGGCGCGGGCGAGCGCGGCGGTGCGAACCCGGCTCCCGGTTCGCGAGCGCGCCATGAGCACGGCGTAGCCGAAAGGCGGGATGAGGAAGCTCGCCTGCAGGATGAGAAGCGTGAGCACAGAGACCCACGGCGCGTCGGGCGCGGCCACGAGCAGGGCGGGTGCCACCAGCGGGACGACCACGAAGATCATTTCGAACGCATCGAGCACGAGCGCGCACACCGCGATGGCGCCAAGCCCGCTTGCGAGCACTACGAATCTCGCGTTGCCCATGGCCGCGAACGTGGCGGCGAGCCAGCGGTCGGTGCCGAAGGCGCGCTGCACGAGCGTGAAGACGGTCGCGCCCACGAGCAGCGCGAAGAGCGATCCGGTGACGGACATCGTTTCCCGGAGCACGGTGGCAAGGACGTCGCGGCGGAGCGCCCGCGTCGCGAAGCCGTGCGCCACCAGCGCCATGCCTCCCGTGGCCGCGGCTTCCACCGCGTAGAGGTAGCCCAGCGCCACGCCGGCGAGCAGTGCAGTGATGAGCGCTGTCGCCGCCGCTGCCGTGATCCAGTCGGAGCGCGAGCAACGGTCGGCCGCGGGCAGGTTCGAGGCACCGCGCCCCTGCCAAGCGGTGATCGCGACGCAGAGCGCAAGGAAGATCGCCGCGGGAATGAGCGCGGCGTGGAAGACGTCCTGCGTGTTCACGATTCGCGCGCTCGACGCCACGAGGTGCGAGGCCTCGGTGTGCGCGCGCATCATCGCGTCGCCCAGCAGGATCAGCACGAGCGAGGGCGGGACGACCACGCCGAGCGTGCTCGCCACGCACACGAGCGCCACGTTGCGCTCCTCGGGGTAGCCCGCCGCCGCGAGGCGCGGATAGAGGGTCCGGGAGAGCATCGCGACGCTGGCGCCCGCCGATCCGCTCATGGGCGCCAGGAGCACGCCGAGGAAAAGGCCCGCGAGTGCCACGCCGCGTCGCGTGGGAGCGAGCGCCGTGCGCGCCGCGCGATAGAGCGTGTCGGCGAGCGCGGTGCGGTTGATGAGAACGCCCATGAGGACGTAGAGCGGCAGCGCCTGCAGCAGGTCGTTCTCGAGCAGGCCCACGAGGCGCGGATAGACCGCGGTGAAGAGCGTCGCGTCGAAGGCGCCCGCCGCGATTCCTCCGGCGGCGAATGCGAACGACACACCCACCAGCACGACCCAGGCCGGCAGGCCCGTCGCCACCATCGACAGCGCGACGGCGACGAGCATCCACAGGCCGCAGGACTCCATTAGCTTGGCTCGTGCCTCGACCCCGGCTCGATCCCCGCGGCGAAAAGATCAACGATCGCCTGCAGGAGCATGAGCACGGCAAGCACGAGGGCCGCGATCTTCACGGCGAAGTAACCGGGATTCAGCGTTTCGGGAAAATGCTCGAGCTCGGCGACCGATAGCCACGCCTCGCGCGCACCCGAGCCGATGACGAAGAGCGATGCGGGCACGACGACCAGGAGGCACGCCGCGCGCCACAGGCGCTCGCGCCATATCGGGGGATAGCGCCGCGCCAGCACGTCGGCAGCGAGATGGGCGCGATCGCGGGTCGCAGCGGTGAGAGCGACCGCGACGAAGAGCGCGAAGAGGATCTGCGCGAGATCGTTCGCTTCTCGCGAACCTGCTTGCACGAGTTCCCGCAGGGGCCATTGAAGGAAGAGCAGCAGCGAGACCGGCAACACCAGGGGAGCCGTGAGCCGCGTCGTCCATCCCACCATGCGCTCGATGGCGCGCACGGTCACTTGCCCGGTGCTTTCCCGGGTGCGGGCTGCGGCGCGCCCAAGTCCTTCTGGAGGTCCTTCATCAGGTCGTCGGATTTCTCCGTCGAGGGCTCGTCGGAGGGAATCTCGATCTTCACCTTGTTCACGTCGCCTTCGGGCACGCCCGACTTGTACACGAGCGACATTTGCGGGAAGAAGATGAGCAGGGCCACCATGATGAGCTGGATGATCACGAAGGGTATCGCGCCCCAGTAGATCTGGCCCGTGGTGACGGGTGGCGTCATCTTCCGGGTGAGCTTGTCGATGTATGGATGAGCAGGCGCCACGCTCCTCAGGTAGAAGAGGGCGAAGCCGAACGGCGGGTGCATGAACGAGGTCTGCATGTTCACGCCGAGAAGCACGCCGAACCAGATGAGGTCGATGCCCAGCTTGTCGGCCACGGGGCCGATGAGCGGCACCACGATGAACGACAGCTCGAAGAAATCGAGGAAGAAGGCGAGAAAGAAGATGATCAGGTTCACCACGATGAGGAACCCGAGCTGCCCGCCCGGCAGGCCCGTGAGCAGGTGCTCGACCCACACGTGGCCGTTCACGCCATAGAAGGTGAGGCTGAAGACGCGCGCGCCCACGAGGATGAACACCACGAAGGTCGCGAGCTTGGCGGTGGTATCCATCGCCTGGCGCATGAGCTTGAACGATAGCCGGCGGCGCGCGAGCGCCATGACGAGCGCTCCGGTGGCGCCCATGGCGCCGCCCTCGGTGGGCGTGGCCCAGCCGAGGAAGATCGTGCCCAGCACGAGGAAGATGAGCCCGAGGGGCGGGATCAACGCGAACACCACACGCTCCGCGAGCTTCGAAAGCAGCCCCAGCTTGAGCCAGTGATTGATGTATGCCGCTGCGAGGGCGAAGGCGGCGCCCCCGGCCGCGGCCATCACGAGACGTTCGTCGAGCTCGGCCTCGGGATACTTCGGGACGTAGTAGTAGTGCTCGAAGAGGATCGCCGCCACGACGGACAGCACCACCAGCACGCCCACCGATGGAGCTCCGCTCGAGCCGTTGGGCTCCTTGTACCTGCGCGCATCGGGAGGCAGGGCCGGCGCCCATGCGGGCTTCACGAAGGTGACGCCCGTGGCGTACGCCGCGTAGAGGAATGCGAGGGAGATGCCCGGAATGAACGCGCCGGCATACATGTCGCCCACGGACTTGCCCAGCTGGTCGGCCATGATGATCAGGACAAGCGACGGCGGGATGATCTGCGCGAGCGTGCCCGAGGCGGCGATCACGCCCGCAGCGAAACGCCGGTCGTAGCCGTAGCGAAGCATGATCGGAAGCGAGATGAGGCCCATCGAGATGACGGAGGCGGCGACCACGCCGGTGGTCGCGGCCAGCAAGGCGCCCACGAAGATCACGGCGAAGGCGAGGCCGCCGCGCAGCGGCCCGAAGAGCTGTCCGATGGTGTCGAGCAGGTCCTCGGCCATTCCGCTTCGTTCGAGGATCAACCCCATGAACGTGAAGAAGGGCACCGCGAGCAGGGTGTCGTTCGACATCACCCCCCAGATGCGCTCGGGAAGCGCCTGGAGGAGCGAGGCATCGAGCAGGCCCAGCTGGATGCCCAGCAATCCGAAGAAGATGCCGTTGGCGGCGAGCGCGAACGCGACCGGGTATCCGATCAGCAGCAGCACGATCAGCGCCGCGAACATGATCGGCGCGATGTTCTGGATGAGGAAGGCCGTCATCAGGCCTTGTCCTCGGCGAGCTTTCGAATCTCCTCGGCGAGCTCGGCCTCGGCGGCATGCGGATCGTGCCGTTTCACGGGGTCGGGCCCCTTTCCCGCCAGGAACGCAATCCGTTTTATCAGCTCGGACGTACCTTGAAGCACCAGCAGCGCGAAGCCCACGGGAATCAACACGCGCGCCGGCCACAGGATCAGCCCGCCGGCGCTGCCGGAGACTTCGCCGTCCACGAAGGAGTGAACGAAATACGGCCAGGAAAGACGCATGATGAGGATCGCCATCGGGTACAGGAAGAAGACCGTCCCGAAGATGTCGATCCACGCCTGCGCGCGCGGCGACAGGCGCCCGGCGATCACGTCGATGCGCACGTGCTCGTTGCGCAGCAGCGTGTAGCCCGCGCCCAGCAGGAACACCGCGGAGAAGAGGTACCACTGCGCCTCGAGGAACGCGTTGGAGCTGTAATTGAAGACCTTGCGGACGATCGCGTTGATGGCGCTCACGAGCACCATCGCGAGCACGAGCCAGTAGACGCTCTTGCCTACCCGCTCGTTCAGGCCATCGATGAGCCTCGAAAGGCGAAGCAGCAGAGTCAAGGCATGTCTCCTCGAAGCGACGGCGCATTATATGGGAATAGCGCCGCAGGCGACGCTGTTCATGGTCGAGTGGTCGCAAGACCGGAACGCAGGAAGCCCGCAATGGATTTCAGATGTCCCCGATTGACGCTCGCCGCGGCGATGATTCTCGCGGCGGGCGCAGCCCAGGCGCAGAACGTCTCGCACGGATCGAGCCTCTATCACCAGACCTGCATCACCTGCCACGGCCTTCCGCCGGTCGGGGGGCCTGAGCTCGCGCCGAACAATCCCGCGCTCATCGCGAGCGCCATCGGGCCCGCCGGCATCAACATTCCGCAGATGTCTTTCTTGCGGGGCGTCTACACGTCGTCGGATCTCGCCGACATCGCGGCATACATCGCGTCGCTGCAGGCTGCGCCTCCGCCTCCACCGCCGCCAGCCATGCCGCAGTTCGACTACTCGGACCTCTGGTGGAATCCGAACGAATCGGGATGGGGCTTCAACATCATCCAGCACGGCACGGGTGTGCTTTTCTGCGTGATGTTCACCTACGGGCCGGGTAACGTGCCGATGTGGTACGTGGTTCCCGGCGGGACGTGGAACACCACGACCAATTTCAGCGGCGCGGTGTACCGTGTCAGCGGCACGGCAGTGAACCAGCCCTTCGTCGGCAGCGCCGCCACGAACGTCGGGAACGCGACGATCATCTTCACGGACCAGAACAATGCAAGCCTCACGATGACCGTAAACGGCACGCAAGTGATCAAGCAGATCCAGAGGCAACCGTTCTGATGCGCCGCCTCGCCGCGGCGCTCGCCCTCGCATGCTCGCAATCCGCGTTCGCCGTGGAGGCGGGCGGTCCCGTTCCGGATATCTCGGCTCCGCTGCTCGATTCGCCGGCGCAGTCCCTCGCGCTCTCGAGCCTTCGCGGCAAGGTTGTGTACGTGGATTTCTGGGCGTCGTGGTGCGCGCCGTGCCGCGTCTCGTTCCCCATGCTCGATACGCTGTATCGCGAGAACGGCTCGCGCGGCTTCGTCGTGGTCGGCGTGAACAAGGATGTCTCCGTCGAAGACGCGCAGAAATTCCTGAAGAAGGTCCCCGTGACCTTCGCGCTCGTCGGCGATTCGCAGGACGCGGCGGCCAAGGCCTTCGACGTGAAGACCATGCCCAGCGGCTATCTCGTCGATCGCAAGGGAGTCGTGCGCAAGGTGCATCGCGGCTTCACCCAGGAAACGGGAGCGGCGATTCGCGAAGAAGTCGAGGCCCTGCTCAACGAGCCGTCATGAGCAAGGAGCCCTCATGAGAATGTCACGATGCCTCGCGCTGGCGGTGCTCGTGCTCGCCGGATGCGCGAACGTGGCGCCCTACCAACGCGGCTATCTCGCGCGCGAATCCATGGCGCTCGACCCGAATCCGGGGATGGCGAAAGCGATCGAGAAAACATACTCGGCGAAGGAGGCTGCAAGCGGCGGCGCCTCGGTGGGCGGAGGCGGCTGTGGCTGCAACTGAGCGGGACGCGGCGTCGCCCCTGCAGGCCCTCATGACGGCGGCGCTCGCGCTGCCGATCCTCGTGGCGCCGACGCGCGTCGCGGCCGAGGGAAACGAGATCGGCTTCAGTGTGCTGGGCTACAAGGAACGCGGCCTCATGAAGGTGACCGAGCCCGTGCTCTGGGGACGCGGGACCATCGCCGAGGTATGGGACGTCGAAGCGAGTGCGGCCGTGGACATCGTGACGGGCGCTTCTCCGCGATTCGTGAGCAACGCGAACGGCGCGCCCGTGCAGACGATCTCGGGCGCGTCGATCAACGACCGGCGGAACACCCAGGACGTCAAGGTCACGCGCCACATCGGCGACTTCTCCATCGGCGCGTCGCGCACGCTCTCCGACGAGCATGACTACAACTCGAAGGCTTACGGCATCGAGGCGAAGCTCGACCTGAACCAGAAGAACACGACGCTCGTCGCGGGCTACGGCAAGTCCAACGACCGGGTAGGCTCCCACGACGATCCCAATCTGCACGAGCCGCGCTACACGAAGGAGTACCTGGTAGGCATCACGCAGGTCCTCTCGCCGCTCGACCTCATCCAGAGCACCGTGAGCGGGGCGCGAGGCGAGGGCGACTACAACGATCCTTACAAGTTCACGGTCACGTTCTATCCGGACGGCAGCGCGCTCGCCGCGCCCGACACGCGGCCCGACCATCGCAACACGGTCTCCTGGCTCACGCGTTACCGGCACTTCTTCCCCGATGCCAACGGCTCGCTGCAAGCCGACTATCGCTACTACCACGATGACTGGGGCATTACGGCCCACACGATCGAGGTGGGCTGGCAACAACCGCTCGGCGATCGCTGGGAAGTTCGCCCGGGCCTTCGCTACTACACGCAGAACGCCGCGGACTTCTATTCGCCGTTGATTCCGCAGCAGCAACCCGCGGTCCTGTCGAGCGACCAGCGCCTCGGATCCTGGGGCGGACTCTCGCCGACGATGCGGGTCGTCGCGCACCTCGACCACGATTGGCGAATCGAGGGTACGCTGGGGTATGTGCAGAACTCCGCGAGTTTCCACTGGGGCGGATCCGGCAGCCCGGCTTTCTCGACCCTGCGCGCCGTGTACGGCATCCTGGGGATCAGCCGCCCCTTCTAGCGCATGACGCTGCAGCGGTTCACGTTCCGCGCCATGGCGGCCGAGAACGAGGTGCAGGTTTGGGGCGAACGCGCGATGGCCGAGACCGCGGCCCGGCGCGCCATCGCCGAGATTGCGCGCATCGAGGCGAAATACTCCCGCTACAAGGACGATAGCGTCGTCTCGCGCATCAATGCGGCCGCGGGGGGAAAGCCCGTCGCGATCGACGACGAGACGCGCTCGCTGCTCGCCTATGCAAATGCCTGCTGGACGCAGAGCGGCGGGCTCTTCGATGCGACCTCGGGAATCCTTCGCCGCGCATGGAACTTCGACGTCGCGCGAGTTCCGGCCGCTGCGGAGCTCGCGCCGCTCATCGCGCGTGTAGGTTGGCAGCATGTGGAAATCGACGAGCAGGGCGTGCGCCTCGCGAAAGAAGGCATGCAGCTCGACTTTGGCGGATTCGGCAAGGAATACGCCGTCGATCGCGCGGCACTCGTCCTGAAGGAATCCGGCGCCGCGAGCGCGATGGTGAACCTCGCCGGCGACCTCGCGGTCGTCGGGCCGCAGCCGGGCGGGCTTGCCTGGCGCGTCGGCATTCGTCACCCGCGAAGGGAAGGGCTTATCGCGACGCTCGAGATCGCCTCGGGCGGAATTGCGACAAGTGGTGACTACGAACGCTTCGTCGAGGTGGACGGCGTGAGGCATTGCCACATCCTCGATCCACGCACGGGCCGCTCGGCGCGTGGCTTCCAGTCGGTGACGGTGCATGGGCCCGGATGCCTCGTCGCGGGCAGCGCCACGACGGTGGCGATGCTGAAAAACGAGCGCGAAGGCCTCGCGTGGCTCGATGCGATGGGCCTTGCTTACCTGTGTGTCACGGAGACGGGGAAGGTCATCCAGCGATTCGGTGATAAAATTTTCGGTCCTTCAAGGACTTCCTGAGAAATGTTCGACGATTCGCACAGCATCGCCCGCACCGATCCGCAGCTCTGGAGCGCCATCGCTTCCGAATTCAGGCGCCAGGAAGAGGGCATCGAGCTCATCGCCTCGGAGAACTACGCGAGCCCCGCGGTGCTCGCCGCGCAGGGCAGTGTCCTCACCAACAAGTACGCCGAAGGCTATCCGGGCAAGCGTTACTACGGCGGCTGCGAGTTCGTGGACATCGCCGAGCAACTGGCCATCGATCGCGTGAAGAAACTCTTCGGCGCCGAATATGCGAACGTCCAGCCCCATTCCGGCTCGCAGGCCAACCAGGCGGTGTACCTGTCGATGTTGAAGCCCGGCGACACGATCCTCGGCATGTCGCTCGCGCACGGAGGGCATCTCACCCACGGCGCATCGGTGAACCTTTCGGGCAAGCTCTTCAAGGCCGTGGGCTACGGATTGAACGCGAAGGAAGAGATCGACTACGACCAGGTGCGCGACCTGGCGAAGGAGCATCGCCCGCGCATGATCGTCGCCGGCGCCTCGGCCTACGCGCTCCGGATCGACTGGAAGAAGTTCCGCGAGATCGCGGACCAGGTGGGCGCGTATTTCTTCGTCGACATGGCGCACTACGCGGGGCTCGTCGCCGCGGGCCTTTATCCCACGCCGATCGGCATCGCCGATTTCGTGACGAGCACCACGCACAAGACGCTGCGCGGTCCGCGCGGCGGCATCGTGCTCGCGGGCGCTCAGCACGAGAAGGCGCTGAACTCCGTCGTCTTCCCGTCGCTGCAGGGCGGGCCGTTGATGCATGTTATCGCCGCGAAGGCGATGGCGTTCCAGGAGGCATTGCAACCCGCGTTCAAGCGATACCAGCAGCAGGTGATGGAGAACGCAGCCACACTCGCCACGACCCTGGTGCAGCGTGGCGTGCGCGTCGTCTCCGGCCGTACCGAAAGCCACATGTTCCTCGTGGATCTTCGCGCGAAGAAGGTGACCGGCAAGGATGCTGAAGCGGCGCTCGTGTCCGCGCACATCACGGTCAACAAGAACGCGATTCCCAACGATCCGGAAAAGCCCATGGTGACGAGCGGCATCCGCATCGGCTCTCCGGCGATGACCACGCGCGGCTTCGGCGCGGCCGAGAGCGTCGAGGTCGCCAACTCCATCGCCGACGTGCTCGAAGCGGCCGGTGATACCGCCGCGATCGCCAAGGTGGGCGAGTCGGTAAAGGCGCTATGCGCGAAGTTTCCCGTGTACGGGCCCGCCATGCGCGCTTCGTACGGAATGGCCTGACGCCATGAAATGCCCCTTCTGCAGCGCCGAGGACACGCAGGTGATCGATTCGCGTGTTAGCGAGGAGGGCGATTCGATCCGCCGCCGCCGCCGCTGCCAGGTCTGCAACAAGCGCTTCACGACCTACGAGACGGCGGAACTTCGCATGCCGCAGATCGTGAAGACCGACGGAGTGCGCGAGGACTTCTCTTCGGCGAAGCTTCGCACCGGATTCCAGCGCGCGCTCCACAAGCGGCCCGTCACGACGGAACTCGTGGATGCGGCCATCCAGCGCATCGAGCAGAAGATGCTGGCCCTGGGCGAGCGCGAGATCGACTCGCGGCGCCTGGGCGAGATGGTGATGGAAGAGCTTCGCAAGCTGGACAAGGTGGCCTACATCCGCTTCGCGTCGGTGTACAAGAGCTTCTCCGACGTGGACGACTTCCGCGACGCGATCAGAGAAGTCCGCGACAAGTGAACTTCAGTTTCGAGGACCAGGCCTTCATGGTCCGCGCGTTGGCCCTCACCGAGAAGGGGCGCGAGACCTGCACGCCCAATCCCGGCGTGGGATGCGTGATCGTGAAGGATGGCCGCGTCATCGCCGAGGGTTGGCACGAGCGCGCCGGGGAGCCTCACGCGGAAGCGCGGGCGCTGTCCACGGCGACCGAATCCACCGAAGGCGCCACGGTGTACGTGACGCTCGAGCCCTGCTCCCACACCGGGCGCACGCCGCCCTGCGCCGATGCGCTCATCGCGGCCCGCGTCGCGCGCGTGGTGGCGCCCATCGAAGATCCGAATCCCGAAGTGAGCGGCGCGGGCTTCGCGCGGCTGCGCGATGCCGGCATTCGCGTCGACGTGGGCCTGCTCGCCGCCGAAGCCGAGCGCGCGCACCGCGAATTCCTGCATCGCGTGCGCACCGGGCGTCCCTGGATGCGCCTCAAGGTCGCCGCATCGCTCGACGGGCGGATCGCGCTCGCCAATGGAGCGAGCCGCTGGATCACGGGCGAGGCCGCGCGCCATGACGTCCATCGCATCCGCGCGCGCTCCTGCGCCATGCTCACGGGCATCGGGACCGTCATCGCCGACGATCCGCAGCTCACCGTGCGCCACATCCCGTGCTCGCGGCAGCCCAGGCGCGTGGTCATCGACAATCGCCTCGACATGCCGCTGGAAGCGAAGGTCCTGCAGGGCGATCCGCCGTTGATCCTCACGGTGAGCGATGACGCGGCCCGCCGCAAGGCGTTGGAAGCGCGTGGCGCGGAAGTGGTGCGCGTTCCGGGCGAAGGCAAGAGCGACCTCGCCGCGGTGGCGCGGCTGCTGGGCGAGCGCAAGTTCAACGAGGTCACGGTCGAGACGGGCGCGAAGCTGAACGGCTCCCTCATCGCCGCGGGTGTCGTCGACGAGATCGTGCTTTACCTCGCGCCCAAGCTGATCGGCGACAAGGGCATCGGCCTCTTCGCGTTACCCGAGATCACCGAGCTTTCCCAGGCGCGCAAGGTTCGCATCACCGACGTGACCGCGGTGGGCGATGACTGGCGCATCACCGCGAGGCTCGTGCGCTGATGTTCGCGGGCATCGTCACGCACGTGGGCCGCATCGAGTCGTCGAAACCCTACGGTGACGGCCTTCGCCAACGTATCGCCGTGAAGGACTTCGCCCTCGACGAGCTGAAGATCGGCGACTCGATCTCGATCCAGGGCATCTGTCACACGGTCGTGGCGAAGGACGCAGATGCCTTCGAAGTGGACTCGTCGCGCGCCACGCTCGACGTCACCGCGGGACTCGAAGAGGGTCGCGAGGTGAATCTCGAGAAGTCCCTTCGCCTCGCGGATCGCATCGATGGCCACCTCGTCGCGGGGCACGTGGACGGCGTGGGGCGCGTGATGGCCTTCGACGACCTGGGCGGAAGCGCGCGGCTTGTAGTCGAGGCGCCGCCGGCGCTTGCGAAGTACGTCGCGAAGAAGGGGTCCATCACGGTCGACGGCGTGAGCCTCACCGTGAATGCCGTCCAAGGCGCGTCCTTCGAGGTGAACATCATTCCCCATACGAAATCGGTCACGACGCTTCGCAACCTGGCCCCGGGTGCGCGGGTGAACCTCGAAGTCGACATGCTGGCCCGCTACGTGGAGCGCCTGCTCGACGCCAGCAGGTAAAATGGCGGTCTTGCCAGAGGACGACTCCATGACCCTCGATAAGACCCAGGAATTGGTGGATGAGCTGCGCCACGGGCGCATGGTTGTGCTCGCCGACGCCGAGGACCGCGAGAACGAGGGCGACCTCGTCCTGGCGGCGGATTTCGTGACGCCCGAGGCCATCAACTTCATGGCCACGCATGCGCGCGGGCTCATCTGCCTCACGCTCACGGAAGAGAAGTGCCGCAGCCTCAACCTGCCGCTCATGGTGAACGACAACCGCTCGCCCATGGGCACTGCATTCACCGTATCCATCGAAGCGGCCACCGGCGTGAGCACGGGAATTTCCGCGGCCGATCGCGCGCGCACGGTGCGTGCGGCGACCGCGAAGCACGCGAAAGCAAGCGACATCGTCCAGCCCGGCCACATCTTCCCCGTGATGGCGCAGAACGGCGGGGTGCTGGTGCGCGCGGGCCACACCGAAGCCGGATGCGATCTCGCCGAAGCCGCGGGCCTCACGCCGGCCGCGGTCATCTGCGAAATCATGAATCCCGATGGCTCCATGGCGCGCATGCCGGAGCTGCTGGCCTTCGCGAAGGCGCATGGCCTCAAGATCGGCACCATCGCCGACCTGATCCGCCACCGCAGCGTGAACGAGCGCCTCATCGAGCGCGTCTCGGATCGCCCGGTCAACACGCCCTACGGCCCGTTCCGCCTCTGCATCTATCACGACCATACCGGCGACGAGGTGCACTTCGCGCTGGTCAAAGGCGAGCCTTCGCCGGATCGCCCGGTGCTCGTGCGCGTGCATGAGCCGTTCGTGTCGCTCGACATGTTCGACTTCGATTCGTCGCGCCATGCGTACTCGGTGCAGGATGCGATGCGCATCGTCGCGCACCACAAGGAAGGCGTGATCGTGCTGCTTCGCCGGCACGAAGGCGCCGAGGAGCTGCTCGAGCGGCTTTCCCGCAAGCGCGACGACCGCAACGCCCGCAACTGGGACCCGCGGCTGCATGGCATCGGCGCGCAGATCCTCAAGGACCTGGGCGTGGGCAAGATGCGCGTGCTCGCGCGGCCCAAGCGAATTCCCAGCATGTCGGGCTTCGGGCTCGAGGTGGTCGAGTACGTCTCGCCCGATGACGCGATGGTGAAGGCCGTATGAACAACATCACGCCCGCCCTGAAAGGCGAGGGGCTGCGCGTCGGAATCGTGTGGAGCCGCTTCAACGAGGAGCTCGTGCGCATGCTCCTCACCGCGTGCGACAAGCAGCTCGTGGAGCTGGGCGTGGCCCCCGAGGATATCGACGTCGTGAGCGTCCCCGGCGCGCTGGAGATCCCGCTCGCGCTTCAGACGCTCGCATTCGAGCGCCGCGGCCTCGCGGGCCGCCGTTTCGATGCGCTCGTCGCCCTGGGTTGCGTCGTGCGCGGCGAGACCTATCACTTCGAGATCGTCGCCAATGAGAGTGCCCGCGGCATCCTCGATGTCCAGCTCGAGACCGGAGTCCCGATCGCCAATGGCGTGCTCACGACGTCGACGGACGAGCAGGCGAGGGCGAGGGCGGCCGTGAAGGGCGCCGAAGCGGCCCGCGTCGCCATCGAGATGGCCAACACCCTGAAAGCGATCGGGCGTTGAAGGCGGCGAGCCGCGCCACGCAGCGCCGGCACTCGCGCGAGCTCGCGATGCAGGGCATCTACCAGTGGATCTACACGGGCGATGCGGTCCGCACGGTGCTGAAGAATCTCTCGGAGCTCGACGGCTACGACCGGGCCGACGCGGTTTTCCTGAAGGCGGAGTTGAAGGGCGCGATCGACGGCGCGGAGGGGCTGCGCAAGCATCTGGAGCCGCTCGCCGACCGCAAGTGGGGCGAGGTGAGCCCGGTCGAGCGCGCGATCCTGCTCATCGGCGCGTGGGAAATCGTCCACCAGCCGGAGATTCCCTACAAGGTGACCCTGAACGAGGCGATCGAACTCGGGAAACGTTTTGGCGGGACCGACGGTCATAAATATGTCAACGGCGTGCTGGATCGTCTGGCGGCGGCCGTGCGACCCGAAGAAGTCGCGGAAAAACGAAAGCAGCGCAATGGCAAATAGCGTCTCGGAATTCGATCTCATCGCGAAGCACTTCACGCGTCCCGCGACCAACGCCGTGCTGGGCGTGGGAGACGACGCGGCGCTCGTGGACGTCTCCAACGGCATGGACCTCGCCGTTTCCACCGACACGATGGTCCAGGGCACGCACTTCTTCCCCGACGTGCATCCCGAGAACCTGGGGCACAAGGCGCTCGCGGTGAACCTCTCCGACATGGCGGCCATGGGGGCGATGCCGTACTGGGCGATGCTCGCGTTGACGCTTCCCGCGGTGGACGATGCGTGGCTCGCCGCTTTCTCGAAGGGCTTCTTCGACCTGGCCGAGGAATTCAACGTGTCGCTCATCGGCGGCGACACGACGCGCGGCCCGCTCTCGCTCACCGTGACAATCATGGGCGAGGTGCCCGCGGGAGCGGCCCTGAGGCGCAGCGGCGCCAAGGCGGGCAACGACGTCTGGGTCTCGGGCAACATCGGCGATGCGGCGCTCGCGGTCGCGCATCGCAACGGCAAGCTCGTGCTCACCGAAGCCGATTATCACGAAGCGGTGATGCGCCTCTACGAGCCCACGCCGCGCGTGGGCCTGGGCCAGGCGCTTCGCGGGATGGCCACAGCCGCCATCGACGTTTCCGACGGATTGCTCGCGGACCTGGGCCACATTTGCAGGCTCTCGGGCGTGGGCGCGACGGTGGAGGCGAACTCCATTCCCCTGTCGGCCATCGGCGCGCGCCATGTCGCGAGCCTCGAGGGACTCACGGCGATCGTCGCGGGCGGCGACGACTACGAGCTTTGCTTCACGGCGCCGGCGAACGCGCGCGAGAGCATCGACGACCTCACCGAGATGCTGAACATCCCGCTCACGCGCATCGGCCAGGTCCGGCGCGGCAAGGGCGTGAGCCTGATCGGCCCCGACGGCAAGCCCCTGAAGATCGATGGCCGCGGCTACGACCACTTCTCGGGATCCTGACGCGCGTTTCCTTGTCTCGCATCCGGCGCATTTCATCGCGCTGGGATTCGGCGCGGGCCTCGCTCCGCGTGCGCCAGGGACTGCCGGCACCGTGGCATCGCTCGCACTGTACTGGGCGCTCGCGCAATTCCTGCCGCCGCTTGCCATTGCGTTCATCGCGATTCCGCTTTTCTTCGTCGGCGTGTGGGCCTGCGATGTCACGGGGCGTGATCTCGGCGTTCCGGATCACGGCGCCATGGTGTGGGACGAGATCGTGGCGTTCCTGCCGCTCGCGGCGATCGCATCGCAGTCCTTCTGGTTCCAGGCGGGCGTCTTCGTGGTCTTCCGCATCTTCGACATCTGGAAGCCGTACCCCATCCGGCTCCTCGAGCGCAACGTCAAGGGCGGCATGGGCGTGATGATCGACGACGTGGTCGCGGCCGCCTATACCTACGTGCTCTTCATCCTCTTCGTGGTATTCGCCGTGAAAGTGCTGGGACTGCAATGACGAAAGACTGGCCGTATCCGCGCATCTTCGCCCACCGGGGCGGCGGGAAGCTCGCACCCGAGAACACGCTCGCGGCCATCGCGCTCGGCCAATCGCTGGGATTCCGGGGCCACGAATTCGACGTGAAACTTTCCAAGGACAAGGTGCCGTTGCTGTTGCACGATGCGACGCTCGAGCGCACGACCAACGGCAAGGGGCGCGCGGCCGACCTCACGTTCGCGGAATTGGAAAAGCTCGACGCCGGCGAGTGGCACTCGGAGTCGTTCATCGGCGAGCGCCTGCCGTCGTTCGAACGCGCGGCGCACCAGCTGCGGTCGAAGGACACGATGGCCAACGTCGAGATCAAGCCCACGCCGGGATTCGATCGCGAGACCGGGACGGAGGTCGCCGCCGCGGCCCAGAAACTTTGGGAAGGCGCCGCCGTACAGCCGCTCATCTCGTCGTTCTCGTTCAAGGCGCTGATGGCCGCGAAGGAGGCGGCGGAGTCGCTTCCCCGCGGCTGGCTCGTGGACGAATTCACGGACGAGGATTGGAAGCGCCTCAAGGTGCTACGCGCCGTGTCGCTGCATACGAACCACAAGAAGCTGCGCCCGGAGGATGCCGCCAAACTGAAGGACGAGGGCTACCGCGTGATGGTTTACACCGTGAACGAGGTCGAAACTGCCGAGCGGCTCTTCGAGCTCGGCATCGACGGCATTTTCACCGACAACCTGCGCGAATTCGCCGCGCGCTTTCCCGACCTGATTTAAGCCGCCGCCAGTCGCGAGGCGTGCAGGTTCACGTCGAGGTCGCGAAGCGCCGTGCGAAGGCCTTCCTCGACCACCGGGTGGTAGAACGGCATCTCGAGCATCGCGGCCACGGTCAGGCGCGACTGCAACGCCCAGGCGAGGAGGTGCCCGATGTGTTCTGCGTCCGGGCCGAGCATCTCGGCGCCGAGAAAGCGGCCCGTCGACGGATCGCCATAAACGCGCAGCAGCCCCTGGTTGCGAAGCATGACGCGCGAGCGTCCCTGGTCCTCGAAGGAGACTTCGCCCGCGGCGATCGCGTGTGAATGCAGCGACGCGTAGCCGCCGCCCACGATGGCGATCTGCGGATCCGTGAAGACGATGCCGAGCTGCGCGCGGCGCGATCCCCTGTGCACGTCGGGATAGCGCGCGGCGTTGGCACCGGCGATCTTGCCTTCGTCGGAGGCCTCGTGCAGGAGCGGCAGGAAATTCGACGCGTCTCCCGCCATGAAAATGTTGCTGCTACCGGCCTGCGTCGTGCGCGGGTCGAAGATGGGCACGCCGTGAGCACCAAGCTCCAGGCCCGCGGCTTCGAGGTCCAGCTTGTCCACGTTGGGCACGCGGCCCGTCGCCGCGAGCGCATATTCGAATCGCTCGGTGACCTTCTCGCCGTGAATGCCGACGTAGTCGACTTCCACTTCGTCGCCTGCGCGCTCCACGCGCGAGACGTGGGCGTCGGGATCGAGATGGAATTCCGCTTCGAAGGCCTGGATCGCCACGCGGCGGACTTCCGGGTCCGTGATGGGACCCACGCGACCGCCCCGGCCCAGCACCATGACACGCACGCCGAGGCGCGACAGGGCCTGGCCGATCTCGAGGCCGATCACGCCCGGGCCGAACACGGCGACGGAGCGGGGCAGCGTATCCCACGAGAAGACGTCGTCGTTCACGATGAGGCGGTCGCCCAGGCCTTCCAGGATCGGAGGCACGGCCGGACGCGAGCCCGTGGCGATCACGATGGCGCGCGCGTTGATGCGAACGCCCTCCACGTCGAGCGCGTTGCGATCGATGAACTGGGCGTGGCCGCGGACACGATCGGCCTCGGCGATCTCCTCGATGCCATTCAGGACGAAGTCCACGAACCGGTCGCGCTCGCGCTTCAGGCGCGCCATGACCTCGCGGCCATCGATGCGGGGCTCGCCCGCATGAACGCCAAACCCCTTCGCCCGTTCGATACCGTGGGCGGCTTCAGCCGCCGCGATCAGCAGCTTCGAAGGCATGCAGCCCACGCGGGCGCAGGTGGTCCCGTAGGGGCCGCCTTCGATGATCACCGCGCTGGCGCCCGCGGCTTTCGCCGCACGGTAGGCCCCGAGGCCCGCCGTGCCGGCGCCGATCACTGCAACGTCCACTTTGCGGTTCTTGTCCATGGGAATCCGTCGAGGGAGTGAGAGGTACCTTACGCCGCCTTCCTCTGGATTTCTACGAAATGACGCTCGAGCTCGTCCGCGCCGCCGATCCATTGGCCGCCGATGAAGATCTGCGGTGTGGTGCCCTTCCCAGAGACCGCGCGAAGCGTCTGGGACGTGATGCCCTTGCCGAGGACGACTTCCTCGTACACGACGCCTTGCTTGTCGAGCAGGGCCTTGGCGCGCGCGCAGTGCGGGCAGCCCGGCTTGGTGAAGATCGTGACCGGTTCCGGGGCCTTAAGCGTGGGGGCGAGATACGACAGCATCGTGTCGGCGTCGGAGACTTCGAAGGGGTCGCCTTCCTTCTCGGGCTCGATGAACATCTTCACGATCGTGCCGTCGCGCACGAGCATCGAGTAGCGCCACGAGCGCTTGCCGAAGCCCAGGTTCGACTTGTCGACGAGGAGGCCCATCTTCTCCGTGAATTCTCCATTGCCGTCGGGGATGAAGGTGATCTTGGGCGCATTCTGGTCCTTCTGCCACTCGCTCATGACGAACGCGTCGTTCACCGAGATGCAGACGATGTCGTCCACGCCCGCCTTGCGGAAGGTCGCGGCGAGCTCGTTGTAGCGCGGCACGTGGGTCGAGGAGCAGGTGGGGGTATAGGCGCCCGGCAGCGAAAAGACGACCACGGTGCGGCCGTCGAAGATCTGCGAGGTGGTGACGTCCTTCCACTGGCCGTCCCGGCGGGTGCGGAAGGTGACCTGGGGTACGTGCTGTCCTTCGGAATTGCGAAGCATTTTGAAGTCTCCATGCTGGGGTAGGTGATCCATTGGACAAGTGTGGGCGCCATTGATTGATTTATCAAATTGATTATGGTTATATTGTCGATAAGCCAAGACAATCAATCAGGAGGGCAAGTATGACCCTGACGGAGCTTCGCTACGTGGTCGCCCTCGCGCAGGAGCGCCACTTCGGGCACGCCGCGCAGAAATGCTTCGTGACCCAGCCTACGCTCTCGCTTGCCCTCGCCAAGCTGGAGGACGAGCTCGGCGTAAAGCTCTTCGAGCGCAACAAGAACGAGGTGCTGCCCACCGCGCGTGGCCAGGCCATCGTCGAGCAGGCCCGGCGCGTGCTGGACGAGGCGGGCAAGATCCAGGGCATCGCGCGGGGCGGGGCGGACCAGTTGGCAGGAGCGCTCCGCCTGGGCGTGATCCCCACGATCGGGCCCTACCTGTTGCCGGATCTCATCCCGATTCTGCGCAAGCGCGCGCCGTCGATGCCGCTCATGATCGAGGAGAACCTCACGGGAAACCTGGCGCCGATGCTTCGCGAGGGCGAGCTCGACGTCGTGATCATCGCGCTGCCCTTTTCGGTGCCCGGCGTGAAGACGCGCGTCGTGTACGAGGAGCCATTCAGTGTCGTCGTGCCGCAGGGCCATCCGTGGCAGGGACGCAAGGCCGTGAAGGCGGGCGATCTCGCCGACGAGAACCTGCTCGTGCTGAACGCGGGCCATTGCTTCCGCGACCAGGTGCTGGAGGCCTGTCCGGGCCAGCCCAACACCGCGCAGCCCGAAGGGCGCGCGGGAAACTCGCTCGAGACGATCCGCAACATGGTGGCCTCGGGGCTCGGCGTGAGCGTGCTGCCGACCTCGGCCCTCACGGCGCGCTACAAGACGCCGATGTTGAAGGTCGTGCCATTCTCCTCGCCCATCCCGTCGCGCAAGGTCGCCCTCGCGTGGCGCGCGAGCTTCGACCGCCCGATCGCCGTCGATACGCTCGCCCATGCGATCGCGGATATCCACCTGCCATCGCTTAAGATGGCGAAGCACGCGTGAGATCCGGAGGGAGAGCATGAAAAAGTCGGAGGCAGGCAAGGGTCCGTCGCCATCGCAGAAGATTTCGGAGCGAATCGCCGAGCTCGGCGACTGGCGCGGCAAGACGCTCGCCAGGATGCGCAAGCTCATCAAGGAAGCCGACCCGGATGTCGTCGAGGAGTGGAAGTGGATGGGCACGCCGGTCTGGGAAGACGACGGCATCATCTGCACCGGTGAGTCCTACAAGAGCGTCGTGAAGCTCACGTTCCAGAAGGGCGCGTCCCTGAAGGATCCGAAGCAGCTCTTCAATTCCAGCCTCGAAGGAAACATGCGCCGCGCGATCGACATCCGTGAAGGCGAGGAAGTCGACGCGGCGGCCTTCAAGGCGCTGATCCGCGAGGCGGTCGCCTTCAACAAGAAAAAGAAATCGTAGGCGCTTCGCCCATGCGCGTCGGTCACGCCGTGTTCGCGACGATCTTCATCGCGCTCGGGATCCTGGGCCTCGTCGAGGGTGACTTCGCGCCCGTCTGGCAGCCGGTCCCGAAGGGATTTCCGGCTCGCGACTTGCTCGTCTATCTCTGCGCCTTCGTGTCCCTGGCATGCGGCGCCGGCTTGCTGTTCCAGCGCACGGCAGCGCTCGCTTCCCAAGTGCTGCTCGCCTATCTCCTGGTCTGGCTAGTGCTCTTCAGGCTGCCCGATGTCTTCCGCGCGCCGGCCTCGCAGGATCCCTGGTCCGGCCTCGGCGAGATCGCGGTGTATGTCGCCGCCACGGGGGTGCTTTACCGCCCGCGCATCGCCACGGCGATCTACGGCCTGGCCATGATCCCGTTCGGCACCGCGCACTTCGCCTACATCAAGGAGACCGCGTCACTGGTGCCGGCATGGCTGCCATTCCATCTCGCGTTGGCGTACTTCACCGGCATCGCATACCTCGCCGCAGGCGTGGCGATTCTCGTCGGTGTGTTTGCGCGGTGGGCCGCCGTGTTGTCGACGGTGCAGATGGGACTCTTCACGCTGCTGGTGTGGGTGCCCATCGTGATGGCGGGCCCCAACGCATTTCAATGGAGCGAGTTCGTGATCTCGGTGGCGCTCACGGCCGCCGGCTGGGTCGTGGCCGATTCCTACGCCAGGTCTCCGACGAGGGATGCCCGGATAGGAGCGGGCAGCGGATCGACCTCGGCCTTGTAGTGCGGGTGGTCCACGCCGGCGGCGAGCGTCACGCCGTACTTGAGCGCGCGCGCCATCTCGGCGGTGAGCTCGAAGCGCAGGAAGTGGACCGACGAGGTCTTGTCCTCGGTCTCGCGGTCCAGGTCCTCGTCGGCGATCGCGTGGACCGCGCCGCAGCCCTCGACGCGCACCCAGGTGCGCTTCTCGATCCCCTTCAACTTCGCGAGTGCCACCTTGCGCTCGCCCTCGTCCTCGTACTCGATCATCATCGTCGCCTTGAAATTGTGGCCGTCGGGGACGAGCGGGTTGTAGGCGTCGAGTTCGTCCTGGATGCCGTCCTCCTCGAAGATCTTCTCGGCGCGCAGCATCTCCTGCACCTGGTAGCGCATGGTGAGTTCGTCTTCGAAAAGGAGAGTCACGTGCTCGCCCAGGTGCAGCGTGCGCGCCTTCTTGTGCGCCATGACCTTGGCGCGGAATTCCTTGCGGGCCTTGGCGTAGGTCTCGAGGGTCATGAGCGATTCGCGAGTGATCTTGGCCATGGGGTCGTCAGTCCGGGAGTCCATAGGCGATTCTGAAAAGCGTGATGGGGTGTTCCAGCCGCGGATGCGGCGCGCCTTCGATGGTGCCGAGTCCTTCCGCGATATGGTGCCCGGCCATCTCGCAATCCGAGGCGAAATACGCCGGCGCGAAATCGGCGACCTGGCGGAAAACGGGCCGGCCGATCTTGAGCGAGGCCTCGTGGAATTCGGCTTTCACGCCCCACGTGCCCGCGTGTCCCGAGCACCGTTCGATCGTCAACACCTCGGTGCCGGGCACGGACTCGAGCGCTTCCCTCGTCTTGGGCCCGATCTTCTGGACGCGCGTATGACAGGGCACGTGGTAGGCGACCTTGCCGAGGGACTTGGGGAATTCGGTCTTGAGGAGTCCGTCGCGCCGCCTCGCCATGAGATATTCGAACGGATCGAACATCGCGTCGCGCACCGCCTTCACGTCCTCGTCGGCGGGGAACATGAGGGGAAGCTCCTGCTTGAACATGAGCGTGCAGGACGGCACGGGCGTCACGATCGCGTAGCCCTCGCGCGCGAGCTTCGCGAGCGGCGGGATGTTCCTCACCTTCAGTGCCTTCACGGATTCGAGGTCGCCCTGCTCGAGCTTGGGCATGCCGCAGCAGGCCTCCTTCTCGACGATCACATGCGGGATCGCGTTGTGGTCGAGGATCTTCACGAGGTCGTGGCCGATCCCCGGCTCGTTGTAGTTAACGTAGCAGGTCGAAAATATCGCGACCTTGCCGGGCGAGCGCTCGCCGTCGCGCACGGGGTGCGCCGCGCTCTTCGCGGCATTGGGACGGAATGGGCGCGGCGCGAATTCCGGCAGCCACGCATCCTTGTGCACGCCGGCGATTTTCTCGCCGATCGCGCGGAGCGGCTTCGATTTCGCCGCCGCGTTGACTGTTTGCACGACGATTGGAATCGTCGCGAGCTTGCCGTTACGGTCGGTGGAAGAAAGGAGGCGATCGCGCACCGGGTGCTTCATGGTGCCCGCGGTGAATTGGTGCGCCTTCGCGCGCAGCATGAGGTGCGGGAAGTCCACGTTCCAGGGATGCGGGGGCACGTAGGGACACTTCACCACGTAGCACAGGTCGCACATGTAGCACTGGTCGACGACGTCCCAGTACTTTTCCTTCGCCACGCCCTCGGCCTCGCCGCTTTCGGTCGCATCGACGAGGTCGAAGAGCGTCGGGAACGTGTTGCACAGGCTCACGCAACGCCGGCATCCGTGGCAGATGTCGAAAACGCGCCCCATCTCGGCGACGATCTTCGCTTCGTCGCCGTAGTCGGGGCTCTGCCAGTCGATCGGATGGCGAGTGGGCGCCTCGAGGCTGCCTTCTTTGGTCATGGTGTCATTCCCGCGGAGGCGGGAATCCAGCCGAACCGCGTAGCTATTTCTGGGTCCCCGACGGAGCCTGCCCCCGAACGTCCTTATCGGGGGCGGGGATGACCATTAATCCGTGAGGGCGTCGAGGGCCTTCTGGAAGCGGTTGGCGTGCGAGCGCTCGGCCTTGGCGAGCGTCTCGAACCAATCGGCGATCTCGTCGAAGCCTTCGCCGCGCGCGGCTTTCGCCATGCCCGGGTACATGTCCGTGTACTCGTGCGTCTCGCCGGCCACGGCGGCCTTCAGGTTCTGGCGCGAGCTGCCGATGGGAAGCTCGGTCGCCGGGTCGCCCACCACGGCGAGGTAGTCCAGATGACCGTGCGCGTGGCCGGTTTCGCCTTCCGCGGTGGAGCGGAAGAGCGCCGCCACGTCATTCTGGCCTTCGACGTCGGCCTTGTTTGCGAAGTAGAGGTAGCGGCGATTCGCCTGGGACTCGCCGGCGAACGCGGCCTTCAGGTTGTCGTGTGTCTTCGTGCCTTTGAGCGTTTTCATACAGCCTCCGGGGGTGAAGATGGGACGGTGAGAGCTTGCGACCGAGGCTACGCGCCCACGCAAGGGGCGTCCAATAGATTGTTCCGATTCGCGCGATTGGCGATGCCTATGGGGCGCTGCGAAGCCTCTCGAGCGCTTGGCGGAACGACGCGGCGGCCGGGGCCTCGTTCGGATGATGTCCTTCGCGCACGACGATCGAACCCGCAACGTAGACATCGCGAACGCGATTGGAGTTTCCCGAGAATAGCGCGACCCCGAGCGCCTGTTCCGCTCGCAGCCCCGCGAAATCGACATCGTCGCCGTCGAGGATGACGAGATCGGCGCGACGGCCGACTTCGATCGAGCCTACGGGCTGAGAAAGCGCCTGGGCGCCGCCGGCCGCGGCACCGAGCCACAGGTTCGCGCCCACGTCGGGAGAGAGCTCGTCGGCGATGATGTTGCGCGCGCGATGGCGAAGTCGCTGGCTGTATTCGAGCGCGCGAAGCTCCTCGAAGGGACTCACCGATACGTGGCTGTCGCCTCCGATGGCCCAGGGCAGGCGCGATTCGAACCACGGCACGAACTCGAAGATGCCGTCGCCCAGGTTCGCTTCCGTCATGGGGCAAAGGCCCGCCACGGCCCCCGATCCGTCGAGGGAGCGCGCCTCGAGCTGCGTGAGGTGCGTCGAATGGATGAGGCACCAGCGCTCATCGACCGAGACGAGATCGCGGATCCATGCAAGCGGCGTCGTGCCGTGGGTCTCGATGCACTCGGCGACTTCACCCGACTGCTCCGAGACGTGCATGTGGACGGGCATCGTCGCGTCGTAGAGTGCCGCCGATTCCGCGAGCTCCGTGAGCATGAGCGCATCGACCGCCCGCACCGAATGAGGCGCCACCCCCAGCCGCAGCATCGGGTCGGGGAGGTTGAATGTCGAGATCTCCTCGACCAGACCCATCACGAATTCGGGATCGCTCGCGAAGCGGCGTTGCGCGGGCGAAAGGATCCTGTGCCCGAATCCGCCATGCGCGTAGAGCACCGGCAGCAGCGTAAGGCCAATGCCCGCGTTCCCCGCCGCGGCGATGATGCGATTGGCCATCTCCGCGCGGTCCTCATAGGGGTTGCCGCCTGGATCGTGATGCAGGTAGTGGAACTCGGCGACCGACGTGTATCCGTGCAGCAGCATCTCGATATAAAGATGGCGCGCGATCGCTTCCACGTCGTCGGGATCGAGGCGCGTCACGAGGCGGTACATCTCCTCGCGCCAGGTCCAGAAATCGTCCGTGGGATGGCCGCGGAATTCCGCGAGGCCCGCCATGGCGCGCTGGAAGGCGTGGGAGTGGACGTTCGACATGCCCGGCAGGACCGGCCCGGCGGCCACGGGTTCGCCCCCGGGAACGGCACCCGGAATGACCCGCGTGATGGTTCCGGCCGAGTCCCACTCGATGGCCACATCGCGTGCCCAACCCGTGTCGAGCAACGCGTCGGCGGCGAAAAGCGATCCTATGGCGATGGCTCCCCGTGTTTTTTGCCTATGATACGGGTATGGCTGCCCTTCTCGTCACCCACGCCCGCATTGCCACGATGCGCGGCGGCAAGTATTCGATCCTCGAAGACAGTGCGGTTCGCTGCGAAGGCTGGCGAATCGTCGAGATCGGTCCCAGCGCCGGCATCGTGCCCCACGAGCGCGACGAAGTGATCGATGCCGGAGGCGCCCTGCTCACACCGGGCCTCGTCGATTGCCACACGCATCTGGTGTACGCCGGGGACCGCACGCGCGACTTCGAGAAGCGCATGGAAGGCATGAGCTACGCCGACATCGCGAGTGAGGGCGGCGGCATCGTCTCCACGGTCAATGCGACGCGCGCGGCGAGCGACGACGAGCTTCGCTCCGCTTCCGCGCGGCGCCTCGAATCGATCATGGCCCACGGCGCCACGACGGTGGAAATCAAGTCGGGCTATGGGCTCGACACGTCCAGCGAGCTGCGGTGCCTTCGCATCGCCAGGAGCTTCGCCTTGGACCACCCCGTGCAGATCGCCACGACGTTCCTGGGCGCGCATGCCGTCCCGCCGGAATTCGCCGGCCGCGCCGACGACTACATCGAGGAGGTCTGCGAGACGATGATTCCCATGGCCGCGAAGGAGCATCTCGCCGACGCCGTCGACGGCTACTGCGAGACGATCGCATTCACGCGCGAGCAGGTGCGGCGCGTGTTCGATGCGGCGCGAAAGCACGGGCTGCGCGTGAAGCTGCACGCCGACCAGCTTTCGGATTCCAACGGCGCGGCGCTTGCGGCGGAATTCGACGCAATCTCCGCCGACCATCTCGAATATGCGAGCGAGAAGGGCATCGCGGCGCTTGCGAAATCCGGCAGCGTCGCGGTGATGCTGCCCGGTGCCTTCTATTTCCTGCGCGAACCACAGGTCCCGCCCATCGACCTGTTCCGAAAGCACGGGGTGCGGATGGCGGTTGCGACCGACTGCAATCCCGGCACGTCTCCGCTCACATCGCTACCCACAGCGATGAACATGGCCTGCACGCTCTTCCAGATGACGCCCGAGGAAGCGCTCGCCGGAACGACGTGCCATGCGGCGCGGGCGCTGGGTCTTGGCGATCGCGGAACGATCGAGGTGCGCAAGCGCGCGGATCTCGCCCTGTGGGATGTCGACCATCCCGCGCACCTGGCGTGGCAGATCGCGGGACTTACGCCGCGGACCGTGATCCACGGCGGGAAAACCCGCCGCTAGCCGAGCGGGTTCGACGAGGACTTCGCGAGGGCGCGGCGCAGGCCCTCGGCTGCGATCACGGCAATCAGGAGGCTCGTCGCAAGCGGGCCCCAATCGGTCCCCGCGCCGTCGAACCAATGCGCGATCGTAGCGCCGAAAGCGGCGCCCGCGACGAATAGAGCGAGGCTGCTCGCGAACACGATCATCGTTGCCTCCTCAGGGTACAAGGGTCCCATGGCCGCCATTCTGCGGCCGTTTGGAAACCCATGCCTCAGCAGGCTGATTCAAGATGTAAGCAGTTGCGTAGGTCAAGCGAGCAGCAGGTAGGCGGCAAGGGTGATGCCGAGAGTCGCCATGACCAGCGCAAGGGCGATCGAAACATTTCGTGAGTACGCGGGCGGCAAGTCGGGCGGGGAGAGTGTGGCCACGAAGCGCGCGTGCTGGATCGCGGCGACCATGATGGCGAGCGAACCCACGAGGACGAACGTGACGCCCAGTCCCGCGGACAGTGACGACGATATGCCCGACGGATGGGGCTGGGGTCGCAGGGACACGATCTGGACGAAGAGACCGAAGCGGGCGACCATGAAGCCGATCGCGATGATCGTGAGGCCCGTGCGAAGCCATGCGAGCAGGGTGCGTTCGGCGGCGAAAAAGACGCGTGGGTCGTTCATGGCGATGCGGCGGCCCTTGAAAAAGCCAATGTTATCTCGAGCTGCTCGCGGAGGATCGGTCGCACGAGCCTTGCCCGTTCGGCCTTGAAGGTGTACGGGCACGTCTCATCCATGTACGTCGCCTCGACCATCTCCATCTGCACCGCGTGCACGCCTTTCGATGGCGCGCCGAAGGTGCGCGTGATGTGGCCGCCCTTGAAGCGTCCGTTGAGCACCGACGTGAAATTCCGGTGACGTTGCAGCGCACCGAATAGCGATTCCGCGAGCGCCGGGTCGCATGAAACGCCATTCGCGGTGCCGAGATTGAAATCCGGCAGCCGGCCTTCGAAAAGCCGCGGTGCGACACCGACGATCGAATGCGCGTCCCAGAGGATCGCGACGCCGTGTTGGTCGCGCACCCGTTCGATTTCACGTTCGATCCGTCGATGGTACGGTCGCCACACCGATTCCACGCGCTTCGCGACATCGTCCACTGATGGCTCGCTCGATCGATAGAGCGGGTGCCAGTCGAACGTATCGGCAGGACAGAGCTTCGGCGTGTCGCGCCCGGGATAGAGATTGGCGCCATCGGGAGGGCGATTCACGTCGACGACGTAGCGCGAATAGTTCGCAACGACGATCGTCGCATCGAGCTCCCCGAGAAAATCGTAGAGGCGCGGAAGATGCCAGTCGGTGTCGGAGCGCTCCGCGGCCACATCCGTCATGCCGCGCCCCACCGCGTGAGGCACGAACGTCCCCACGTGGGGCATCGAGACGATCAGCGGGCTCGAGCCGTACCGGTAACGATAGGGTGCGACCGTCCGCTCAGAGAGGAACATCGAGATGGTGGCGCTTCGCGGTCTCGATGGCGAACTCGTAGCCCGCGTCCGCGTGGCGAACGACGCCGATGGCCGGATCGTTCCAGAGCACGCGTTCGATGCGCTTGGCCGCAGCCGGCGTTCCGTCGCACACGATCACCACGCCCGCGTGCTGCGAATAGCCCATGCCGACACCGCCGCCATGATGGATCGAGACCCACGTGGCACCGCCGGAGGTCGAGAGCAGGGCGTTCAAGAGCGGCCAGTCGGACACCGCGTCGCTGCCGTCCTTCATCGATTCGGTTTCGCGATTGGGGCTTGCGACCGATCCCGTGTCGAGATGGTCGCGCCCAATGACGATGGGCGCCTTCAGCTCGCCGCTCGCCACCATCTCGTTGAACGCGAGTCCCGCAAGATGGCGTTGTCCCAGGCCCAGCCAGCAGATGCGCGCGGGCAATCCCTGGAACTGGATCCTCTCGCGCGCCATGTCGAGCCAGCGATTGAGGTGCGCGTCGCCGGGGAAGAGCTCCTTCACCCTGGCGTCGGTCTTGTAGATGTCCTCGGGGTCGCCCGAGAGCGCTACCCAGCGGAACGGACCCTTGCCTTCGCAGAAGAGCGGGCGGATGTACGCGGGCACGAAGCCGGGGAATGCGAAGGCATCGGCGACCCCTTCATCCTTCGCGACCTGGCGGATGTTGTTGCCGTAGTCGACGGTCGGGATGCCGCGCTTGTGCAGCTCCAGCATCGCGGTCACGTGGCGCTTGATGGACTCCTTCGCCGCCGCCTCGATGGATTTCGGATTCGACTTCTGCGCGGCCTCCCATTGCTCCACGGTCCAGCCGGAAGGCAGATGCCCGTTCACGAGGTCATGCGCCGAGGTCTGGTCGGTGACGAGGTCGGGACGGACGCCGCGCTTCACGATCTCGGGGACGATGTCGGCGGCATTGCCGAGAAGTCCGATCGAGATCGGGGTCTTCGTTTCGCGCAAGATCGCGAGCGCTTCGTCGAGCGAGGCGGCCTGCTTGTCGAGATAGCGCGTGCGAAGGCGCATGTCGATGCGCGATTGGCGGCACTCGATGGCGAGCATGGACATTCCCGCCATCGTGGCGGCGAGAGGTTGTGCACCCCCCATGCCACCCAAACCCGCGGTCAACACCCATTTCCCGCTTGCGCCGTCGTAGTGCTGCCTTAACGCCTCGGCAAACGTCTCGTACGTTCCCTGCACGATGCCCTGCGAGCCGATGTAGATCCACGAGCCCGCGGTCATCTGGCCGAACATCATGAGACCCTTGCGGTCGAGCTCGTTGAAGTGGTCCCACGTCGCCCACTTGGGCACGAGGTTCGAGTTGGCGATGAGCACTCGCGGCGCGTCGGCATGCGTCTTGAAGACCGCAACGGGCTTGCCGGATTGGATGAGCAGCGACTCGTCGTCGCCCAGGCGCTTCAGCGTGGCGAGGATCGCGTCGAAGCATTCCCAGTTGCGCGCGGCGCGGCCGATGCCGCCGTAAACCACGAGCTCTGCGGGATTCTCGGCCACCTCCGGGTCCAGGTTGTTCTGGATCATCCGGTACGGCGCTTCAGTGAGCCAGCTACGACAGGTGAGTGTGGACCCGCGGGGTGCGCGCATGTTGATATTATGACTCATGCCTCTCGTCCGCATCGACCTCGTCCACGGTCTCTCGGAGCCGCAGATCGCCGCCATCGGCAACGCGATCCAGAAGGCCATGGTGGAAACGATCGGCGTTCCGGAGCGCGACCGCTTCCAGATCATCAACGAGCACGCACCCAATCGCTTCCTCTACAACCGCGGATATCTCGGCGTGGAGAGAAGCGACCAGCAGGTGTTCGTGCAGATCTTCCTCAGCAAGGGCAGAACCACCGAGCAGAAGCAGGCGCTCTATGCGGCGCTCGCGAAGTACATCGCGAACGATGCGCAGGTGCGGCCACAGGACGTGGCCGTGGTCCTCACGGAGAACACGCGCGAGGATTGGTCTTTCGGCAACGGCGTGGCTCAATACGTCACCTTGCCGAAGGAGCTGTGGAAGTAGCCTTCGCTTCCCGATGCCCATCACCCTCGAAACGCCGCGCCTGAAATTGCGCGAGTTCCGCGAATCGGATCTCGATCAATACGCGGTGATGTGCGCCGATCCCGAGGTCATGCGCTACCTCGGCACGGGTGGCACGCTCAGTTCCGATGAAACGTGGCGCGCGATCGCGGGGATGCTCGGTCACTGGCGGTTGCGCGGTTTCGGCATGTGGGCGCTGGAATCGAAGGAGACCGGCGAGCTCGTGGGGCGCGCGGGCTTCATCTATCCGGCGGGTTGGCCCGGATTCGAATTGGGCTGGGTGCTTGGCAAGCCTTACTGGGGACGCGGATACGCGACCGAGGCGGCGCGTGAAGCGCTGCGCTGGGGATACGAGGTGTTGAAGCGCGATCGCGTCATCAGCCTCATCCGGAAGGCCAACAAGCCCTCCATCAAGGTCGCGGAGCGCCTGGGCTCGAAGCTCGCGGGCGAAGTGCAGCTGCTGGGCGCCAAGGCGCTGGTGTACGAGAACCTGCGTGGTTGACCTCGACGCGTATTTCGCGCGCATCGGGTATTCCGGCCCGCGCGATGCGACGCTCGCGACACTTGCGCGCATCCACGAACTTCATCCGGCGGCCATCGCCTTCGAGGCGCTCTCGGCCTTCTCGGGCGAGCCGGTAAGTCTCGATCCGGCCGCCATCGAGGCGAAGCTCGTGCGCGGAGGGCGCGGCGGCTGGTGTTTCGAGCAGAACCTGCTGTTCTTCCACGTGCTCACGTCGCTTGGCTTCGCCGTGAAGAAGCTTTCTGCACGCGTGCGCTGGAATGTGCCCCCGAACGTGACGACCGCGCGCAGTCATTGCCTGCTCCAGGTGACGATCGACGGTGCGCCGTATATCGCCGACGTGGGATTCGGCGGCCTTACGTTGACCGCGCCACTGCGCCTGGCAGCGGGTCTCGAGCAGGCCACGCCGTACTTGCCGCATCGCATCATCGAGCAAGACGGCATCCATTCGATGCAGGCGAAGGTGGCGGGTGAGTGGCAAACGCTCTACACCTTCGAGTTGAACGAGGCGCAGCTGGCCGACTACGAGGTGAGCAACTGGTACCTGTGCAACTTCCCGCAGTCGATGTTCGTGACGAACCTCGCCGCGGCGCGCTCCGCGCCGGGCGTTCGGCACGCGCTTCGCAACAATCGGTATGCCATGCATCACAAGAACGGCGAGACCACGCAGCGATTTCTCGCGACTGTCGATGAGATCATGGAAGTGCTGGAGGGATCTTTTGGCATCCGTGTGCCGCGCACACCTCGCCTCGAGGAAAAGCTGCGGGCCATGATCGCCGCCAACCCGTCGGCGTGACGCGCTAGCCCTTCGCGCGCGCCTTCCACAGCTCCCACGGACGCTCGATTGTCGCGCGATTGGTTTCGGTCGCGCGCTTTCCTTCGTCTTCGGAGAGAAATTCGATCGGACCGCCCAATTGCGTGGCGAGCGTCTGCAGCTTGGCGTTCGCCTGCGTGTACACCGAGCGAAAGACGGCCTCGGGAATGCTCGACCCCACCACCGTCATGCCGTGGCCGCGCATCAGCACGCACGCGCATTGGCCGAGTGCCTTCGCGAGGTCCTTGCCCAGGCGGGCATCGCGGATGAGGAGGTCGTTCTGCGGCTGCGACTTGCGGATCTCGTACACGGGCGCGCCGCTCCAGAGAAACGAGGCCATGTGATACACGGGCCGCAGCGCGTTCTTCGTGATCCCGAACGGAATCACGGAATCCGCGTGGCTGTGCACGATGGCCATCACGTCCGCACGCTGGCGGTACATCTCACCGTGGATGAAGCGCTCGAGGTAGGGCTTGCGATCGTCGCCGACGGGCTCGCTGTCCGGGCCATGCTCGAGGATGTCGGAGACTGTCGCGAGCTGCGGCGCGATCGAGCGCGCCATGAAGAAGTGATCGGGCTTGCGCGGGTTTCGCACGCTCACGTGCCCGTAGCCATCTAGCACGCCGTGCATCGTGAGGATGCGGTTGGCAGCGACGAGGTCGTGCAGCAGGTCGGGGCTGGCGGTGGCGGATTTGCGAGCGGGCATGGACGGAATTCACGATAGCATAGGCCCATGACGGAACGCGTCCCGCTGCTGCTCGATCGCATCCGCGCCGCCATCGCGCGCGACCCCGAGGCGCCGGCGTTCCTCGGCAGTTCGACGATTTCCCATGGCGCGATGCGCTCGCTCATCGGCGCGGCGATCAAGATGCTGGACGAGCGGGGCGTGCGCACCGGCCAGGTCGTGGCGCTCACGATGTCGCAATCGTCGCTGCACGTGATCCTGTTCCTCGCGCTCGCGCGAATGGGCGCGATCTCGCTTTCCGTCGCCCCGATGGCCAACGCCACCGAGCGTGCCGCGCTCTACCGGCGCTTCGGAGTCACGGCGGTCGTCTCGGAGGTGGAAGACGCGGGCGCGCCGGGCGTGATGCTGATCCACATGCGCGGCCTCGGCGCGCGGGGTGACGAGCCGCACCTGGAGAACATGCAGTACGAGCCCGTGGGCTCGACGCCGCTGCGGATCGCGCTTACCTCGGGCACCGTCGGCGAGCGCAAGGGCATCGAGCAGACCCACGAGGAATTCGTGCGGCGCATCGACCGGCGGGGTTATGGCGAGGGGGCCCTTCCGCGCGCGCTGCCGCCGAACCTGCACATCACGCTTTCGCTCACGCTCGTGTGCCATGCGTTGGCGCGGGGCGGCGCCGTCGTGATTCCCGCGGGCTATGACGCGGCCTCGCTCTTCGACGCGATCGGGAAATTCGGCGTCACGCATTTCGCGTTCCCGCCGGCGCACGCCGCGATGATGCTCGAGGTCCTGAATGGCGACAAGCCGGCATTCCGGAACGTCACTCACTTCGACCTGGTCGGAGGCACGCCTTCGCCGGCGCTCGTCGAGGCCGTCCGCCGCAAGTTCACGCCGCACGTCTACGTCTCCTATGCCACGGCCGAGACGGGCCTCATCGCCATGGCTACGCCCGAAATCCTGGCGTCGACGACCTGCGCGGGGCGAATCGCGCCCGGCACCGAGCTCGAAGTGGTCGGCGAGGATGGACGCGTGTTGGCCGCGGGAATCCCGGGTGAGATTCGCGTGCGGGTGCCGGCGATGCCGCGCGGCTACCTGGGCGGAGCCGATCCCGATCGCTTTCGCGGCGGCTGGTTTCACCCGCGCGACGTGGGCTACGTCACCGAAGAGGGACTCGTCCATGTGCAGGGCCGCATCGACGAGATCCTCAATGTCGGCGGACGCAAGGCTTCGCCCGGCTACGTGGAAGCGATCCTCGAGGAGCATCCTTCGGTGCGCGAGGCGGCCGTGTTCCCGCTCGACGGCATGAGCCTCGGCGCGATCATCCTGACGAGGGGGCGCGCTGATTGGCATGGGCTCGATGCCTTCGCGCGTAGCCGCCTCGATGTGTTCGCGCCGCTGTGCTACTACGAAGCGGCGGAGTTGCCGCGAAACGCCCTGGGAAAGATCCGGCGTCCCGAGCTCGCCGCGCTCGCCGCCGGCGAAGCGTTGCTACGCCATCCGGCGAAGTAGCTCGCGGAAGACGCCGTTTCGCACGAGCGGCGTGGCCGCTTCGATGTCCAGCGCGAGATAGCGGTCTCCATCCAGGTGCGGCGCCACCTTGCGGATGATGGCGTGCGCGTCCTCGAGCGGCTTCGACGACGTGAGCGGCCGGCGGAAATCGATGCCCTGCGCCGCGGCAAGGAGCTCGATCGCGAGAATTCCCGCCGTGTTCGCCGCCATGTCGCCCAGCCTTCGTGCCGCGAAGGTCGCCATCGACACGTGATCCTCCTGGTTGGCCGATGTGGGCAGCGAATCGACGCTCGCGGGATGCGCGAGCGACTTGTTCTCCGACGCGAGCGCCGCCGCCGTGACGTGCGCGATCATGAAGCCCGAGTTCACGCCGGACGCCGCCGTGAGGAAGGGCGGAAGCCCCGAAAGGCTCGCATCGATGAGCAGCGCGATGCGGCGCTCGGCGAGCGCGCCGATCTCCGCGATCGCCAGTGCAAGATGGTCCGCCGCGAACGCGACGGGCTCCGCGTGGAAGTTGCCGCCCGAAAGAGATTCGTCGCGATCGGGAAACACGAGCGGGTTGTCGGTGACGCCGTTCGCTTCGATGAGCAGCGTGCGCGCGGCGTAATCGATCACGTCGCGGCAGGCGCCCATCACCTGCGGCTGGCAGCGAAGGCTGTACGGGTCCTGCACCTTGTCGTCGCCCGTGAGGTGCGAGGCGCGGATGCGGCTTCCGGCGAGGAGCTTGCGATAGAGCGATGCCGCGAGAATTTGCCCCGTTTGCCCGCGAAGCTCGTGGATGCGCGGATCGAAGGGCGTGTCGCTGCCCATGGCCGCATCGACGCTCATCGCGCCGGCGACGACCCCGGCCGCGAAAAGATTTTCCGCGGCGAAAAGGCCGTGCAATGCGAGCGCCGTGGAGACCTGCGTGCCGTTGAGAAGCGCGAGCCCTTCCTTGGGACCGAGCCTGAGCGGCGCGAGGCCGGCTTTGTCCAGCGCCTCCGCGGCGGTGAGCGTCGCGCCGCCATGCCGGGCATTCCCGAGTCCGAGAAGCACCGCGCTCATATGCGCGAGCGGTGCGAGGTCACCCGATGCGCCGACCGAACCCTTCGAGGGAATGCACGGATAGATCCGCGCGTTGAGAAGTGCGAGCAGGGCGTCGACCACCTCGGCGCGAATCCCCGAGTAGCCGCGCGCAAGGCTCGCCACCTTGAGGAGCATCGTGGTGCGCACGACGCTGTCTTCCAGCAGCGGTCCCACGCCCACGCTGTGGGAGAGCACCAGGTTTCGCTGCAGCAGCTCGAGCTCGTCGTCGGCGATGTGCGTATTGGCGAGCTTGCCGAATCCGGTGTTGATGCCATAGACGGGCTCGCCCCGCGAGACGATGCGCCGCACGGATTCGGCGCCGGCATCGAGGCGCGCTCGCGCCGCGGGATCGAGCGTCGCGGCGTCTTCGGAACCTGCGAAGGACTCGATCGCCTCGAGCGTGAGGTTTCCGGGGACGAGGCGCACTACTTGAGCCGCTGCTCGATCATGCGCGCGACCTGCGCGGTGTCGACCTCGTTCTGGTTCTTGGCCCGCGAGAAGCTGACGAACACAAGCGTCTTGCCCTTGTGGAACCCGAGCTGGTGGCTCGCCGGGCTCCAGTACGCGTGCTCACCCACGGCTTTCACGTCCTTCGCATGCTCGTGGTAGACCTTCTGCTCGTTCTCGCGCTCCTGCGCGAGCTCGTCTGCAGCGGCGTATTGCACTTCGCGCATCCTGATCGAGAGCACGCCGGCCTTCTTCCCGTCGAGGAACTGGCACTCCGAGGGATTGCCCGAGCGCACCGGCTGGACTTTCTCCACGGCTCCGCCCGCGACCGAGTTGATCTCCTCGACCGTGAGGATGGTGCAGGCATCGGGCGGCACGGCCCACGCGATGGCGGGCGCGACGAGCAACAGGGCGGAGGCGAGGGCGTTTTTCATGTTCGGGTCCTTTGAAGTCCGGAACGGCATTATAAAAAACTCGGCGTCAGGAAAGCTCGCGGGCCAGGTCGGTAAGCGAAGCCAGGTTGTGCACCGGCAGGAACTCGTCGACATGAGGGAGCATCGAGGCTATTCCCGAGGCTTTCGGTTCGAACCCTTCGAAGCGAAGCAGGGGATTCAACCATACAAGCCGGTGCGACGCACGGGCCAGGCGCTCCATCTCCGCGGCGAGCGCTCCCGCATCGTCGCGCTCGAGGCCGTCGGTCACCAACAACACGCAAGCGTTCTGTCCGAGCAGGCGCCGCGCCCAGCGGAAATTGAATTCATGGAGGCTCGAGGCGATGCGCGTGCCACCCGCCCAGTCGGGGACGGCTTGCGACACGCGGGCGAGGGCCTCGTCGACATCGCGGTCGCGAAGCGGGCGCGTCACGTTGGTGAGGCGCGTGCCGAAGACGAGCGTGGAGACGCGTTGGCGGCCGCGCGTGAGCGCATGGACAAAGTGCAGGAACATGCGCGTGTAGCGGTGCATCGATCCGGAGATGTCGCAGAGCACGACAAGCGGTGGCGGGCGATGGCCGGGACTGCGCCGCGCGATCTTCGTGATGTCGCCCCCGGAACGCGCCATGGCCCGCAGCGTCGCGGGAAGATCGATCGCGGTGCCGGTCGGGGAGCGGCGATAGCGGCGCGTGCGCACGTCGGGCACCGGCAGGCGCATGCGCGCCACGAGCGCTCGCGCCTCGTTCCATTCGGCGGCCGTCATCTTCTCGAAGTCCATCTGCCGCAGCCGCTCCGAGGCTTCGAACGTGAAGGTCGCGTCGATCGTTATTTCCGGAGGCTGTTCACGCGGGAGCTTGCGGCCCACGGGAGGCGACATCGCTTCGGCGAGGCGCCCGCCGGATTCGTCGCGCGGCGTGCGGCCCTCGACCTTGGGCAACAGAAGCGCGCGCATCTTCTCTTCGAGCGCCGGGTCGCGCCAGAAGCGGTCGAAGGCCTCGTCGAAGATGGCCTGCTGCTCGTGGCGGGTGAGGAAGAGCGCGGAGAGGGTCGCGTGCCAGTCCTCGCGCCGCTCGAGTCCCGTCAATGGCAGCGCGCGCACCGCGTCCATCATCTTGTCGCTGCCGATTGGAATGCCGGCGCCACGCAGGATCCGCGTGAAGTGCACGACGTTCTCCGCGAGCTTCACGCCGCGAGCGACCTCGCGTCCTGGAGGATCGCGGCGATGTCTTCGCGCCCGAGGCGCGCGATGTCGTCCTGGTACTTGAGGAGGACGCCGAGGGTCTCGCCGATCCTCTGCGGATCGAGCGATACGGCGTCGAGGACGAGCAGGGCGCGGGTCCAGTCGATGGTCTCGGCCACACCGGGCGCCTTGTAGAGATCCAGGGTGCGAAGGCGCTGCACGAACGCGACCACTTCGCGCGAGAGATTCTCCGCCGCGCCCGGCGCCTTCACCCGAAGGATCTCCAGCTCGCGCTCGGCGGTGGGATAGTCCACCCAGTGATAGAGGCAGCGGCGCTTGATGGCGTCGTGGATTTCGCGCGTGCGGTTGGAGGTCACGACGACCACCGGAGGCTGTGTTGCGCGGATCACGCCCAGCTCCGGAATGCTCACCTGGAAATCCGAGAGCACTTCGAGCAGGTACGCCTCGAAGGGCTCGTCGGCGCGATCGAGCTCGTCGATGAGCAGCACGGGCGGCGAGGGCGCCTGCACCGCCTGCAGGATCGGGCGGCGGATGAGGTATTCGGCGGTGAAGAGGTCCTGCGTGAGCTTTGCCTTGTCGGCGCCGCCCGCGGCCTCGGCGATGCGGATCGCCGTCATCTGCTTCTGCACGTTCCACTCGTAGACGGCGCTCGACACGTCGAGGCCCTCGTAGCACTGCAGGCGGATCAACGGGCAATCGAGCGCGGATGCGAGGGCCTTCGCGAGCTCCGTCTTGCCCACGCCCGCCTCGCCTTCGAGGAAGAGGGGACGGCCCAGCGAGAGCGCGAGGAAAACTGCGGTCGCCAGGCGACGGTCGGCGATATACCCGGCGGCTGAGAGTTGCTTCTGGACTTGCTCGGTGGATGTTGGATGCATGAAAAGCTATTGAACCGAAAAGCCATTGAACCACAGAGACCACAGAGACCACAGAGGAAGAACCAAGACCTACTTGTGCTTCGTGACCCGGCGAGCTTGGGCACGAAACGCCATCATGGGCCTTTCCTCTGTGGTCTCTGTGGTCTCTGTGGTGAACGGCTTTGGTTAGTTCAGGCTGCGGCGACGGCGCGCTGCGCCATCACGGTGATGAGGTGCGATCGATACTCGGCGCTCGCGTGGATGTCGGACACGAGTTGCGATGCCGGAACCGCGACGCCCTTCAAGGCATCGGGCGACCAGTTCTTCGCGAGCGCATCCTCCATCGCCTTCACGCGGAAGACGCCCTTCGAGCCCGCGCCTGTCACGGCGACTCGCACGCCCGACGCCGTCTGCGCGACGAACACGCCGACCACGGCGAATCGCGATGCGGGATTGCGGAACTTCATGTAGGCCGCCTTCTTCGCCACGGGAAACGAGACGGCCGTGATGAGCTCCGTCCCGTCGAGCGCCGTCTGGAACACGCCCTTGAAGAAATCGTCGGCGGCGATCTTGCGCTTGTCCGTGATGATTGTCGCACCCAGCCCCAGCACCGCGGCGGGATAGTCGGCCGCCGGATCGTTGTTGGCGACCGAGCCGCCGATCGTGCCGCGGTTACGCACCTGGCGATCGCCGATCATCCCCGCGAGGTCGGAAAGCGCCTTGATGCGAGAGGCGACTTCCTTCGAGGCGGCGACTTCCGAGTGGCGCGCCATCGCGCCCACGGTGACCGTAGCCGCGTCGGCCTCGATCTTCTTCATCTCCGGCACCGCGTTGAGGTCGACGAGGTCCGAGGGTGCGGCGAGGCGAAGCTTCATCGCCGCGAGCAGCGTCTGCCCGCCCGCGAGGTACTTGCCGTCGGGATGGTCCGCGGCGATCTGGGTGGCCTTGCGTACCGACGTGGGTTCGTAGAATCCGAAGCTCTTCATGGTGTCGGTCTCCTATTTCTTCGAGTGGATCGCGCGCCAGACGCGCTCCGCGGTCGCCGGCATCTCGACATCCTTCACGCCCAGCGCGTCGCAGATCGCGTTCATCACGGCGGCCGGTGCCCCGATGGCGCCCGCTTCGCCGCAGCCCTTCACGCCGAGCGGGTTGTGCGTGCAAGGTGTCACGCGCGTATCGACCTTGAAGTTCGGCACGTCGGACGCGCGCGGCATCGTGTAGTCCATGTAGGACGCGGTGACGAGCTGCCCCGATTCGCGGTCGTACACGCATCCTTCGAGCAGCGCCTGCCCGATGCCTTGCGTGAGTCCGCCGTGCACCTGGCCTTCCACGATCATCGGGTTGATGATGTTGCCGAAGTCGTCGCACGCCGTGAAGCTCGCGATCTTCGTCTCGCCCGTGTCCGCATCGATCTCCACCTCGCAGATGTGCGTGCCCGCGGGATACGTGAAGTTCGTTGGATCGTAGAAGGCGGTTTCGTCCAGGCCGGGCTCCAGCTTGTCGAGCGGATAGTTGTGCGGCACGTAGGCGGTGAGCGCCACCTGCGCGAACGGCACGTTCTTGTCGGTGCCTTTCACGGTGAACTTGCCGTCCTTGAACTCCACGTCCGTATCGCTCACTTCCATGAGGTGCGCGGCGATCTTCCGGCCCTTGGCGACGATCTTGTCCACGGCCTTCATGATGGCCGTGCCGCCCACGGCGATTGAACGCGAGCCGTAGGTGCCCATGCCGAAGGGGATGCGGCCCGTGTCGCCATGGACGATGTCCACGTCGTCCACGCCCATTCCGAGGCGATCGGCGACCACTTGCGCGAACGTGGTCTCGTGGCCCTGGCCGTGGCTGTGGGATCCGGTGAACACCGTGACCTTGCCGGTGGGATGCACGCGCACTTCGCCGGCTTCGAAGAGTCCCGCGCGAGCGCCGAGGGCGCCGGCGACGTTGGAGGGCGCGAGGCCGCAGGCTTCGATGTACGAGGCGTAGCCCAGCCCGCGAAGTTTTCCGTTCTTGGCCGAGGCGGCCTTGCGCGCCGGGAAGCCCGCGACATCCGCCATCTTCATGGCGCCGTCGAGGCATGCGTCGTAGTCGCCGATGTCGTATTGCAGCGCCACCGGGGTCTGGTACGGGAAGGTGCGGATGAAGTTGCGGCGCCGGATCTCGTCCTGCGCGATCTTCATCTCGGTGGCCGCGGTCGCGACGAGGCGCTCGACCACGTAGGTCGCTTCGGGACGGCCCGCGCCGCGATATGCGTCCACCGGCGCCGTGTTCGTGAAGACCGCGGTCACTTCCGCGTGAATGGCCGGTGTCGTGTACTGGCCCGCCAGCAGCGTCGCGTACAGGATCGTCGGGATGCACGAGGCGAACGTCGACAGGTACGCGCCCATCGCCGCCGTCGTCTTCACTCGCATCGCGAGGAACTTGCCGTCCTTGTCGAGGGCGAGCTCGGCCTTGGTGACGTGGTCGCGGCCGTGGGCATCGGATGTGAAGGATTCCGAGCGCTCCGCCGTCCACTTGATGGGACGGCCCACGAGCTTCGTGGCCCACACGCAGACGGTCTCTTCCGCGTAGAGATAGATCTTGGATCCGAATCCGCCGCCCACGTCGGGCGCGATCACGCGCACCTTGTGCTCGGGAAGCCCCAGCACGAACGCCGTCATCAGCAGGCGCTCCACGTGCGGGTTCTGGTTGGCGACGTAGAGCGTGTAGGAATCGTCGGAACGCGAGTGAGCAGCGTTGCAGGCGCGCGGCTCGATGGCGTTCGGGATCAGGCGGTTGTTGATGAATTCCAGCGTGGTGACGTGCGCGGCCTTCGCGAACGCGGCATCGACCGCGGCCTTGTCGCCGAGCGCCCACACGTAGCAGATATTGTCGGGCGCCTCGTCGTGCACGGCGGGCGCGCCTTTCTTCATCGCGTCGCGCACATCGACGACCGCGGGCAGCTCCTCGTAGTCCACCTCGATCTTCTCGGCGGCGTCCTTCGCCTGCTCGATCGAATCGGCGATGACGACGGCTACCTGGTCCCCGACATGGCGGACCTTGCCTTGCGCGAGCAGCGGATGCTTCGGCTCCTTCATCGGCTTGCCGTCGGTGCCGGTGATGAGCCAGCCGCAGGGCAGCCCGCCGACGGTGGCGGGCAGGTCCGCGCCGGTGTAGACCGCGACAACTCCGGGCGAGGCCTTCGCCTTGTCGGTCTTGATGGACTTGATGCGCGCGTGCGCGAGTGGCGAGCGCAGGAAATACGCATACGACTGGTGGGCGAGCGTGACGTCGTCGGTGTACTGGCCGGCGCCGGTGAGGAAGCGCGCGTCTTCCTTGCGGGTGATGCGGGCCCCGATGGGGCGAACGGCGGTATCGGTCATGGGGATCTCCTCACGCCATGTTCTCGAGGCCCGCCTTCACGGCTTTCACGATGTTGTGATAGCCGGTGCAGCGGCAGAAGTTTCCGTCGAGCGCGTCGCGGATCTGCGCCTCCGTCGGATTCTTCGTGTTGTCGGCGAGGCCGACCGCGGACATCACCATGCCCGGCGTGCAGAAACCGCATTGCAGGCCGTGGTGCTGGCGGAAGGCTTCCTGCATCGGGTGCAGGTCGCCATTGGCTTTCGCCAGTCCTTCGATCGTGGTGATCTTCGCATCGTGGGCCTGGACCGCGAGCATGTTGCAGCTCTTCACGGCCTTTCCATCCACGAGCACGGTGCAGGCGCCGCATTGCGCGGTGTCGCATCCCACGTGGGTGCCGGTGAGCTGCAGTTTTTCGCGGATGAATTCGACCAGCAGGGTCCGGGCTTCGAC
>JBAQKF010000016.1:0-38730 GCA_049300695.1 Usitatibacter sp. | reverse complement strand
CGGCACCCGCTGCGGCCGACGCCGCCAAACCCGCCGATGCCGCGGCCGCACCCGCGGCCCCGCCGCCGCCGGACCATCCGGTGCTCATCGGCGTGGACAAGATCAACAGCGGCGACACCGCGTGGATGCTCACGTCGATGGCGCTGGTGCTGATGATGACGGTGCCGGGCTTGGCACTCTTCTACGGCGGCATGGTGCGCAAGAAGAACGTGCTCGCCACCGTGATGCAGAGCTTCGCGATCACGTGCCTCGTCACGGTCCTCTGGGTCATCGCGGGCTACAGCATCGCGTTCATGCCGGGCGGGCAGTTCTTCGGGAGCATGGATCGGCTATTCCTCGACGGGATGATCTTCCAGAAGGAAGCCGGCAAGATCATGGTGAGCCACCTGGCCCCGACGATTCCCGAGTCGGTGTACATGGCCTTCCAGATGACGTTCGCGATCATCACGCCGGCGCTCATCTGCGGCGCCTTCGCCGACCGCATGAAGTTCTCCGCGATGCTGTGGTTCATGGGGCTGTGGTCGCTGCTCATCTACTCGCCCATCGCGCACATGATGTGGGAAGGCACGAGCGGCTTCTGGGCCACCAAGGGCGTGCTCGACTTCGCGGGCGGCACTGTCGTTCACATCAACGCCGGTATCGCCGCGCTCGTCTGCGCCCTCATGCTCGGCAAGCGCATGGGCTACGGCAAGGAAGCGATGCCGCCGCACAACCTGGTGCTCACGGTGATCGGCGCGTCCCTGCTGTGGGTGGGCTGGTTCGGGTTCAACGCAGGTTCCGCGGTCGCCGCGGATGGGCGCGCGGGCATGGCGATGGTCGTCACACAGCTCGCCACCGCCGTCGCGGCATTGGCGTGGATGTTCACGGAGTGGCTGGCCAAGGGGAAGCCCTCGGTGCTGGGCATCGCTTCGGGCGCCGTCGCGGGCCTGGTCGCGATCACCCCTGCGTCGGGCTTCGTCGGGGTGACGGGCGCCTTCGTGATCGGCATCGCCGCCGGCGTGATCTGCTTCTTCGCCTCGACGTCGGTGAAGAAGATGTTCGGCTACGACGACTCGCTGGACGCATTCGGCGTGCACTGCATCGGCGGCATCGTGGGCGCGCTCCTCACGGGCGTCTTCAACGTGAAGGACATCAGCGGCACCGACGGCAGCTTCATGGTGCAGCTGGGCGCCGTCTTCACGACGCTCGTGGTAAGCGGCATCGGCAGCTTCATCATCCTCAAGGTGATCGACCTGACGATTGGCCTGCGCGTCACGGAAGACGAGGAACGTGAAGGACTCGACCTCGCGCTGCACGGGGAGCGCGTCGAATAAGTTCATCAGAAGCATGAGGCCTTGAGAGCGGGCAGGCGACTGCCCGCTTTTTTCTTTTGCGGCAGGGCGGCTAGGCTAAGATGCCGCGATGGCTGACGAGGAGGTGTTCGGCGAAGTCGAATCGCTGATGCGCCATTGGCGGCTCGAGGAGGCCACGGCGCTCCTCGAGCGCAGGCTCTCGCTTCCGTCTCCGCCTTCGCGGATCCATCACGATCTGTCGGTGCTCTATGCGCAGCAGGGCCTCTTCGACGAGGCCTTGCGTGAGATCGAGACTGCGATGGAACACGCGCCCGCGAACCGCGCGGTCTGGCACCACTACCTCGCGTTGCAGAAGAACAATCCGGTGCAGCCGGGCGATGCGCAGTGGAAATCGATGCACCTGCGCTTCGGCGACACGTTGCGGGAAGGATTCGACGCACGCCACCTCGCGGTTGCCCGCTCGAAGGATCCCGCGGCGCGCATTCGCGTGGGCTATCTCGGTCCCGACACGCACGACGCCACGGCGCGCTTTGTAGGACCCATGCTCGAGCGCTTCGACCGGAAGGCCTTCGAGGTGGTCGCCTACTGGAACCATGAGCGATCGCTGACCGGCGCGGCGCAGATAGCGGGAGTGACGCATCGTTGCCTCGCGGGACTCTCGACGGAAGCCATCGTCGAGCTCGTGTTGCGGGACCGCATCGACATCCTCGTCGACGTCGCGGGCCACGGCGCCGGCAATGCGCTGCCCGCGCTCGCGTACCGGCCCGCGCCGGTCCAGGCCACGTGGCTCGATTACCTCGCCACCACGGGAATCGAGACGGTGGACTACCGCATCACCGATGCCGTCGCGGATCCCACGGGCGCGGAGGCGCGCCATGTGGAGGAGCTGCTGCGTTTGCCGGTTTCGCAGTGGTGCTACCGGCCGACGCTCGATGTGCCGGTGGGCACGGCTCGTAGCGCCGGCCCCGTCACGTTCGGTTCCATCAGCGTGCCGCTCAAGCTTTCTGCTCCGCTTCTCGATTTGTGGGCGCGCCTGCTCGCAGGCGTTCCCGATGCGCGGCTGCGGTTCCTCGGAATTCCGGAGGGACGCGCGCGAGAGCGCATCGTTCGCGCCTTCGAGCAGGCGGGCATTGCCGCGCAGCGTATCGAGATGCTGGGGCGCATGCCGCTCGGCGAGTTCCTCGCGGAGCTCGCGTCGATCGACGTGGTGCTGGACGCGTTTCCATTCAGCGGCGCGACCGCGACACTCGACGCGCTATGGCAAGGCGTGCCGGTCGTGAGCCTCGCCGGTCGCCTTTCCCATGGCCGGTCCGGGGCGAGCATTCTCTCGGCGCTCGGGCGCGGCGATTGGGTGGCCCGCGACGAGGATGAATATGTGCGCATTGCCTCGACTCTCGCCGCCGAGTGCGCGAAAGGTGCCATGGACCGCGCGCGCCTTCGCCAGGCGGTCGCGGCGAGCCCCCTTCGCGACGAGGCCGGATTCGCCCGCGCGATGGACAACGCGCTGCGCTTCGCCTGGAGCCAATGGATTTCCCGGACGCGTTCCCTCGACGAAGCGGGATCGCACGCCAATTCGCGCGCGGACCTGCTTCTCGCTTCCGACGATCCGGAAAGCGGCCGGGTCGCGCAGTTGCTCGACGTTCTCCCGGCTCACCGCGTGACGGGGCAGCTCTTCTGGGCCGAGTTCCGCGAAGGCGCGCGCGCCGGCAACGAAGCCCCACTTGCGCGATTGCCGTTGCGAGAGGTCGCGGATTTCTGGTGGCTCGACGAATCGCCGGACATCGCGCCGGAAGGCTCGCGTGAATGGACGGTCCTCACGATCGCGCGATATGCCGCGGCGTTGCGCGATGCATCATTGCCCGAAAACGCACTCGCGGCGCGCGATGCGCTCGCCGCCATCGGATCCGACGCCTTGCCCCACGGAAGCCTCGCGGCCGCGGGCCGTGGCCACGTCGCGGGACTCGAGGCCTTCGCGGAAGGCGGCAATCTCCGCGCGCTGCTTTGGTTGGGCAATCGCATGTCGCAGTGTGTCGTGCTCGGAGGACCCGTCTTGCTGGTGCGGCGAACGTCGCTCGACGCGCTTGCCTTTCACGCCGGCCCCGATCTCCCGGCATCGTTTGCTGCTTACACCTTCGAGCTCCATCGTCGCGGCGCGCGCCTCGGAATTACCGCGAGCCTTGCCGTCGCCCAGCCGCCCACCGATGACGCCGCCCGGTTTCGCGCCGAGTCGTGGCTCGCGCGCGAGACGGGGACCGGCGACGTTCCGCAGCAGGGCGTGTCGGCGAGCGCGCTGAAGGCGATCATTCCCGCGGCCTCATGGCCCGCATTCGCAAGGCGCGCGGAACACTTCTGCGACCGCTTTTGAGCGCGGGCCCCGGCGCGGGCGCAACTTCTCACGGCGAAGGGGGTCAGACAGCGCTGACAAGAGCCTCGACACGGGAGTGCGATGCTATACTTTTCAATCGCTTACGCAACTGATTCATTGCCTTGCCGAAACGAATTGGCGAACTGCTGATCGAGCGTGGGAAGCTCGATCCCGCGAACCTCGAGCGCGCATTGAAGCTCCAGGAAGGCGAATCGCGCGAGAAAATCGGCGTGATCCTGCTTCGCCTCGGCATGGTGTCGGGACGCGATCTCGCCGATGCGCTGGCCGACCAGCTCGATCTGCCGCTCGCCATGGCGACGGATTTTCCCGAGCTTCCCCTCCTCGAAGAGCGCCTCTCGTCGAAATTCCTGCGTGACGCGCAGGCGGTGCCGCTTCGCGAGGACGACGACGAACTGGCACTCGCCATCGCCGATCCCACCGATTCGTTCGTCGTGTCCGCCGTGCAGATGGCCGCGGGCAAGCGTGTGAAGGCCTATATCGCCGCGCCCAACGAGATCGAAGCGGCGCTGGAGCGCCTGTATGGCGGCGGCAAATCGTCCATGGGCGCGATCGTCGAAGGCATTCAGTCGCGCGACGAGGAGCAGGACTGGGGCGACGTCGAGCACCTGAAGGACCTCGCATCGGAAGCGCCCGTCATCCGGCTCGTGAACCTGCTCTTCACGAAGGCGCTGGAGTCACGCGCATCCGACATCCACATCGAGCCGTTCGAGAATCGCCTCGTCGTGCGCTATCGCATCGACGGCGTGCTGCACGAGGTGGAATCGCCGCCGCGCAGGCTTTCGGCGGCGGTCATCTCGCGCGTGAAAATCATGGCTTCGCTCGACATCGCGGAGCGAAGGCTCCCGCAGGACGGCCGCATCAAGCTGCGCGTGCAGGGCAAGGAGATCGACTTGCGCGTCTCCACCGTGCCCACGATGCACGGCGAAAGCGTCGTGATGCGGATCCTGGACAAGGGCGGAGTGCCGCTCGACTTCAAGTCCCTGGGATTCGAAGGCAAGCCGCTCGAGCGTTTCATCGCGGCGCTGGACGAAGTGCACGGCATCCTGCTCGTGACCGGCCCCACGGGTAGCGGCAAGACCACGACGCTCTACACCGCGCTCGACCGACTCAACAAGCCCGACGTGAAGATCGTCACGGTCGAGGACCCGGTCGAGTACCAGATGCCCGGCATCAACCAGATCCAGGTGAAGCCGCAGATCGAGCTCACGTTCGCCAACGCGTTGCGATCGATCGTGCGCCAGGACCCGGACATCATCATGGTGGGCGAGATCCGCGACGTTGAGACGGTGAGCATCGCGATGCAGTCGGCGCTCACGGGGCACATGGTGCTTTCCACCGTGCACACCAACGACGCGCCCTCGACCGTGAACCGCCTGCTCGACATGGGCGCCGAGGATTACCTGCTCACCTCCACCATCAACGGCGTGCTGGCACAGCGCCTGGTGCGCACGCTCTGCGAGAAATGCCGCGAGCCCCATGTCGCGCTCCCCGAAGTGATCCAGCAGATGGGGCTACGCCGCTTCCAGGGCACGGGCGAGATCACGCTCTACAAGCCCGTGGGCTGCCGCGAGTGCGCGGGCACCGGCTATTGGGGCCGGATCTGCATCATCGAGATGATGACGATGACCGACGGAATGCGTTCGCTCATCATGCGCCACGCCACCGCGGGGGAGCTGCGCGCCCAGGCGATCGCCGAGGGCATGGAGACGATGTTCGAGAATGGCCTGCGCAAGTCGCTCGAAGGCGTCACCACGATCGAGGAAGTCCTGCGCGTCACGCGCGAGGATTGAAGCCTTGCCGTTCTTCCAATACAAGGCGGTGAATCCCTCCGGGGAGGTCCAGGAAGGCGTGCTGGAAGCGGCGAGCGCCGCGAGCGCCGTGGCGCGCATCCAGGAGATGGGTTTGATACCCATCCGCGCGCAAGAAGCGGGTGCGGCCAGGGCCGTCGCGGCCCCGCGCTCCGGCATCGCGCTCTTCCGGCGCAACCGCATCACCCAGGACGACATCGCGATCGTCACGCGCGAGCTGGCCACGCTGCTCAAGGCGGGCCTGCCGCTCGACCGCAGCTTCGAGATCCTCATCAATCTCGCCGCGACTCCTCGAATCGCGGAGCTCCTCGGCAAGATCCGCAACGAGGTGCGTGGCGGCTCGGCGCTGTCGAAGGCGCTCGACGCGCAGCGCGGGATGTTCTCGCGCTTCTACGTGAACATGATCCGCGCGGGCGAGGCGGGCGGAAGCCTTCCCACGGTGCTGCTGCGCCTCGCGGAGTACCTGGAGCGATCCAAGGCGCTTCGCGACAACGTGACCGCGTCGCTCACCTATCCCGCGTTCCTCGCGGTGATCTCGATCTTCGCGGTGGCGTTCCTCCTGGCGGGCGTGGTGCCGCGCTTCAAGCCGCTCTTCGCTACCACCGGCAAGGCGATCCCGTTCATCACGCAGGTGGTGCTCTTCATGGGCGACTTCGTGAAGAACTGGGGAGCGCTGCTGCTGATCGGCATCGCGGCCCTGTTGTTCCTCGCCGCGAAGCGCCTGCGCGATCCCGAGGTGCGCTACGGGCTCGACCGGTGGCTCGTGACCGCGCCCATCGTGGGCGATCTCTTCGCGCGGATCGAGATGGCGCGCTTCTCGCGAACGCTGGGCACGCTCCTCACCAACGGGGTGACGCTCGTAGCCGCGCTCACGATCGTCCGCGAAACCATGGCCAACGCGTATCTCTCGGAAGCGATCGGCACCGTGGCACGCGAGTTGAAGGAAGGGCGCGGGCTCGGCCGCCCGATGATGGAGACCGGGCGCTTTCCGATGCTCGCGGTTCACATGATCCAGGTGGGCGAGGAGACCGGGCGCCTGGACGACATGCTGATGCAGGTGGCCGAGACCTACGACCGCGAGGTCGAGGTCGCCATCCGCAAGGCGCTGGCGCTCCTGCAGCCGATGATGATCGTGCTGATGGCCGTGATCATCGGGTTCATCATCGTTTCGATCCTGGCCGCGATGCTTTCGATCTACGACCTGCCCGTCTAGCCATGAGGTTCCCCATAATGAGAAAACGACTTCCCTCGCGCTCGCAGGGCGGCTTCACGCTGCTCGAGATCATCATCGTGTTCGTGCTGATCGCGGGGCTGCTCGCGTTCATCGTTCCCAAGATCTACGACCAGATGGGCACCGCCCAGGCGCGCGAGGCGAAGATTCGCCTGCAGACGTTGGTGGGCGACATCGAGCTCTACAAGCTCGAGGTGGGCCGCTATCCCGACTCGCTGCAGTCGCTGGTGAAGCAGCCTGCCGGCATGGACAAGTGGAACGGGCCCTACGCGAAGGACTCGGACCTGAAGGACTCGTGGGGCAACGACTACAGGTACACGACTCCGGGCACCAACAGGGCCTACGATCTCGTGTCGCTCGGCGCCGACGGCAAGGAAGGCGGCGACGGGCCGAACAGGGACATCTCGAACTAACGTGCGCCGCGGCCGCCCGGGATTCACGCTGATCGAGATCCTCGTCGTGCTCGCGTTGGGCGCTACGCTGTACGCCCTCGTCGCATCGATCCCGTTCGGCAAGGCCTCGGCGGCCGACCTGAAGGCCGCCGCGCGATCCGTGGCCTCGGGGCTACGCACCGCGCAAAGCACCGCGCTCACGACTCGCCGCGATGCGCTCCTCACCATCGACATGGAGTCGCGCGAGTACATCGCCACGGGCGAAAACGAGGTGCATAAGCTCCCGGGCAACATCGACTTGAAGCTCTACACCGCGCAAACCGAGGTGACGAGCGAGCACAGCGGCTCGATTCGTTTCTATCCCGACGGCAGCTCCACGGGCGGGCGCGTCACCGTGGAGTCCGGCGAGCGCAAGTACCTCGTGGACGTCGATTGGCTCACGGGGCGGGTGGCGATCAATGAGTAGGCAGCGTGGATTCACGCTGATCGAGGTGGTCGTGGCCTTCGTGCTGCTCGCCGTCGTGCTGACACTCGCCTTCGAGGTCTTCTCCAAGGGGCTCGCGCGTGCCGGGCAATTCGAGGAGCGATCGCAGGCGTTGATGATCGCGCAATCACAACTTGCGGCGGCGGGCGTGGAGCAGGCGCTCCGCGAAGGCGAGACGCAGGGCGAGAGCACGGACCACCGCTTCCAGTGGACTACGCGCGTCACGCGCACCGACGAGGGCCTCAAGCCCGGGCAGGCCCCGCCGAGCGCCTATGCCCTGTATCGCATCGACGTGTACGTCACCTGGCAAGACGGCCAGGGGCACCCGCAAGGCCTGCCGTTGTCGACGCTCGCCATCTGGACCGCGCCCACATGAGATCGCGCGCCCAGTCCGGATTCACGCTGATCGAGCTCGTGATCGCCATGGCGTTGCTCGGCGTGATGATGGTGCTGCTCTATTCGGGCCTCACGTTCGCGTTTCGCAGCTGGGATGCGGGCGAAGCCGTGGGGCGGCGCGAAGCGGACCGGCGAATCGGCGAGAACTTCCTTCGCCGGGAGCTGACAGAGCTGTTTCCCATGCGATTCAAGGACCCGATGAGCCTCAGGTTCGCCTTCGATGGCCAGCCGCAGCAGTTCCGCTTCGTTTCGTCGCGTCCGCCCGACGTCGCGATGGGGGGCCTGTCGCTCGTGGGCCTCGCGGTCGAGCCGGGAGCGGGGCGCTCGCACAACCTCGTCATGCGCCGCGCCATGCCCGACGACGCCGCGAAGGATTTCGGCCCCCTCGACAAGGCTCAGGGCACGGTCCTGCTCGAGGGCGTGGACAGCGTGACCTTCAGCTACTTCGGCGCGGAGAACGACTGGGTCGAGCCGCACTGGTCCGACACGTGGATCACCGCGCGAATCCCGCAGCTCGTTCGCCTCACCATTCGCAATTCCGACGGCACCGAGCTTCCGACCATGACGTTCCGCCTCGAGCTCGGCGCCGAGGCGGGCTGCCTCGAAAACTATTTCCAGCGCGTGTGCCAGCCGCGCCGCGTGGGCCCATGACGAGGCGATCGTCCCAGCGCGGCATCGCGCTCGTCCTCGTGATGTGGGCGGCGGTGCTGCTCGCCGTCGTGCTTTCGAGCTTCATCCTCGAGCGGCGTACGGAAACGCTGGTGATGCGCAACTCCCTTTCCATGGCGCGCGCCGAGGCCATCGCCGATGCGGGCGTGCAGCGCGCGGTGTGGGAGATGTATCGCACGGACAACGCGCCCGAGGCGTGGAAGCGCGACGGAACCACGCAGCATTGGAGCTTCGACGGCGTCCCGGTGACGGTCGAGATCCGCGACGAGTCTGCTAAAATTGACATCAATACCGCTTCGGATGCGCTCCTGCGCGGCATGTTCCTGTCGATCGGCATGTCCGATGACGAAGCGGCCAAGATCGTCGACGCCATCCTCGACTGGCGCGATGCCGATTCATTCAAGCGACCCAACGGCGCCGAAGAGCCCGAGTATCGTGCCGCAGGCCTCCCATACAAGCCCGCCAATGCGCCCTTCCAGGCCATCGAAGAATTGCAGCTCGTGCTCGGGATGCGTCCCGACATCTATCGGCGCATCGCGCCGATGATCACCGTCTTCTCCCGGCAGCCCGGCATAAATCCCGCCCTCGCGACCCGCGACGTGCTGCTCTCGATCCCCGGGACCACGAGCGACACGGTCGACCAGTACATCGCGCAGCGCGACTTCGCGCTCGATCACGGCCAGCCCGCGCCGGTCTTCCCGCAGGCCGCGTCGTATTCGTCCGGCTACACGATGGTCGCGAGCGTGCGCTCGGAGGCGCGCCTGGATGACGGAACGGTCTTCGCCCGCGAGGCGGTGGCGCTGCTTCGTCCCACGCCGCGATCGATCGTGACCTTCGTCGCATGGCGAGAATCGACGGCCTCGACGCCGCCCATTGAACAACCCGTGGCGGGCAGCTCGCAGCCCGCGCCCCGCAGCTGATGGCCGCGACCTCCATTCCGGGCGCCGCCGCGCGCCCCACGCCCGCGTGGCGCCAGAAGTCCCAGGTGTTCTGGCGCTGGTGGATCGGCGAGCTGAGGCAGATCGCGCCCGAGCGCTTCGCGATGTTCGGCGACGGCGATCGCGCGCCGATGCTGGCGGTGCGTGACGGCGAGGCGGCGGTGATCGATTCGCGTCCCATGACCGCGGTGCAGCGCGCCGCGATCGGGTCCCTCGACGATGCGCAGCGCAAGGCCGCGGTGCGATCTCTCCTCGAGCGCAACGGCGAGTTGCGCGGCCGCGCGCGCGTGGCCCTCGGCCCCGACGAGGCGCTCGTCCGGCGCGTGACGATGCCGGCGGCGACGGAAGAGAACCTCCGCCAGGTGCTCGAGTTCGAGATGGATCGCCTCACGCCGTTTCGCGCGGACGAGGTGTACTTCGACTACCGGGTCGTCTCGCGCGACGTGGCCGCGGGCCAGCTCGGACTCCAGCTCGCCGTGGCGCGCCGCGAAGCGGTGGACGCGCGAGTGCGCGAGCTGAAGGACCTTGGCGTGAGCGTGCAGGGTGTTGCGATCCGCGAGGATGCCGGCCACGCGGGAACGCCGCTCGACCTGTTGCCCTCGGAGCAGCGTAGCGAGCGGGGCTCTTCGAGCGAACGCCTCGTGCAGCGCATCGTGGTGGGCACGGTCCTGGTACTGCTCTTCGTGGCGCTGGTGTATCCCGTCTACCGCAAGCGCGAGACCTTCATCGAATTGAATCCCCTCGTGAACCAGGCGCGCCAGGAGGCCGAGAAGACCGATGCGCTCGCGCGCGACCTCGAGCGCCAGGTCGGCGACTACAACTATCTGCTTGCGCGCAAGCACGGCACGCTGCCGGTGCTCGCCTATCTCGAGGAAGTCTCGAAGCTCCTCCCCGACACTACGTGGGTGCAGCAGTTCGACGTGAAGACCACGGGCAAGTCGCGCGAGGTCACGATCTCCGGGGAAACCGCATCGGCATCGAGGCTGATCGAGATCCTCGAGGGCTCGACGCTGCTGCAGAACGCCGCGTTCCGCGGCACCGTGAACCGCGGCTCGCAGGCGGGCACCGAGCGCTTCCTGATCACCGCGGAAGTGCGCCCCCATCCGCAGCCCGAATCGAAACCGGTGCTCGACATGGTCACCGTGATGCCCGCTCCGCCGCAGCCCAAGCCTGCCCCGTCCGCAACTCCCGCGCCGTCAGCACCGCCGGCCACGGTAGAACCGGTTCCCGCGCCGGCACCGCCGCCCAAGGCGAAAGGGGCAAGCAAGTGAGCGCCATCGCCCTCCCGCGCGCCGAGCGAAACCGCGGCCGGCAACTCGCCATCGCGCTGCTCGTAGGCGCGGTGCTCCTCGCCGCCGCGATCGTCGTGATCCCGTTCTGGCTCGCGCACCGCCACTACGACACGGCCATCGCGGACAGCCTCGACAAGCTCGACCGATTCCAGCGCATCTCGAGCACGCGCCCCATCGTGGCGAAGGAGCTGGAGGCGATGCGGAGCAAGGATACGAGGCGCTTCTTCCTGCGTAGCGGTGCCGCGGCACTTTCGGCGGCCGAGGCGCAGGAAGCCGTGCGCTCGCTCGTCGAATCGAGCGGCGGTCGCCTCGTGACGATGCAGGCGCCCGTATCGAAGGACGACGGCCACTACCGGCAGATGTCGGCCAACGTGCAGATCGCCGCGAACATCGTGGCGCTGCGCAAGATCCTGTATGCGATCGAGAACAACGTGCCGTACCTCTTCGTGGACAACCTCACGGTGAGGACGCAGGTCGCGGGCAACTTCAAGCCCGCGCCGGGCGCCGAGCCGGAGATGTTCGTGCAGTTCGACGTGTCGGGCTACTCGCTCACGGGGGCCCCATGAGGGACTGGATGCGCGCCAATCCGCTGCTCGCCCTGCTGGGCTTCGTGGGCGTCGCGCTGGCGGTTGCGATCGGACTCGAGGCCGCCTTCGGATCGAGCCTCAAGTCCGCGCTCGATGCGCGCGCGACCAGGCGCGGCGTTCCGGCCGAAGCGAAGCTGCTGCCGCCGCTCGCGTCCATAGGAGCCGAGCAGGCCTATCCGGAGACCGTGGCGCGCCCGCTCTTCATCCCGACGCGCAGGCCCGCGCCCGAGGCGCCGGTCGCCGCGCAAGGCGCGCTGCAGAAGGGTCAATACGTTCTCCAGGGCACGATCGTCGTGGGCGACAACCGCATGGCGATGTTGCGCGAGAAGTCGACCGGCAAGGTCACGCGCGTGGAGCGCGGCAAGGAGTTCAACGGCATGAAGGTCGTCGCGATCGAGAAGGAAGCCGTGACGCTCGCCGTCGGCAGCGACGAGGAAAAGCTCGTGCTGAACGTTCTGAAGCCGCCTTCGGCGGCATCGTCCGCGTCGATGGGCCCATTCGGGGCGTTGAATGCGCCGCATCCCGGCGAGGCGGCGCCCACCGGCGGAATCGGCATTCCCGGCCAGGGGGGCGCCAACCCCAACAAGGCCTTTCCCGGGACTCCGCCGGGCATGAATCCCGGTGGTGGCCGTGGTGCGAATCCCGCGGCGAGCGGGGTACCTGAAGCAACTCCGGCGGCCACGACGCCGCTTACTCCCGAGGACGTGGCGCGCCGACGTGCAGCCCGCCGCCAACTACAGCAAGGAAACTGAGAGCCACCATGTCCGCGCACACTCCCAAAAAACTACCGATCGCCGCCGTTCTCCTCGCGGCATCGTGCGCGATGCTCCCCAAGGGGATGCAGCCCGCGAAGGACACGCCGGCGGAAGTCGCCGCGACTCCGGCGGCAACCGCGCCCGCTCCGGCCGCATCGAAGGGAGTGCCCTTCGGGCCGGCCGCGCCCCAACCCGGGAGCGAGGCGCGCGTCTATAGCGGGACCGGCACCTTCGTGAATACCGCGCCGATGAAAACGCCGGCGCCCCCGGGCCCGCAGGAGGCCAGCCTCAATTTCGAGAGCCTCGACGTGCGCGAGGTCGCGAAGGTGATCCTCGGCGACTACCTGCACGCGTCGTACACGGTGCACCCCGCGGTGACGGGCACGGTGACCTTCCGGACGATCCGCCCGATCGCCATCGCGGACCTGCTGCCCACGCTGGAGATGTTGCTCCGCCAGAACAATGCCGCGGTCGTGCTCGAGGGCGATATCTACAAGGTCCTGCCCATCACGGCGGTGCGCGGTTCGATATCGCCGCAGCTGGGCGGCGTGAATCGCCCGCTGCCTCCGGGCTTCTCGGTCATCGTCGTGCCGCTCAAGTACGTGGGCGTGAAGGAGATGGTGAAACTCCTCCAGCCGTTCTCGGCGGACAACACGATCATCCCCGACGAGACGCGCAACCTCGTGATCGTCGCGGGCGGGCAGCGCGAGCTGCAGCACGTGATCGACGCGATCGAGCTCTTCGACGTGGACTGGCTCGCCGGCTATTCGGTGGGCCTCTTCCCGGTGAAGAGCGCCGACGTGAAGTCGCTCACCGGGGACCTGGACAAGATCTTCGGCGCCACGGGGCAAAGCCCGCTCGCCGGCATCGTGCGCGTGATTCCAATCGAGCGCATGAACGGGCTCCTCGTCGTGACGACGCAGCCGAAGTACCTCGAGATGGCCAAGACCTGGATCGACAGGATCGACCAGGTGGGCGGCACCGGCGGCGGCTCGCGCCTTTTCGTCTACAACGTGAGGAACGGCAAGGCCGAGAACCTGGCGCAGATCGTGGGCGATCTCTTCTCCTCGCGCCGTCCCACCACGGGAGGTCCCGCCCTCGCGCCCGGGCAGCGTCCGGCGGAAATCCGCTCGGTTCCCTATAGCCAGCTGCAGCAACCCAACTCGCCGACGGGTCCCGGGGCCGGCTCGATGGCGAACCCCGCGGCGGCCGGCGCGGCCACGCTGCTCCTGCCGGGCGGCGTCGGAACCACGGCGAGCGAGGTGCGCATCATCGCCGACAAGGACACCAACTCGTTGCTCATCCTCGCTACACCGGGTGACTACGAGGTCGTCGAGAACGCGCTCCGCCGCCTCGACGTGGTTCGCCGCCAGGTCATGGTGGAGGTGTTCCTCGCCGAGGTCGAGCTCACGGACGACCTGTCGCTCGGCATCGAGTGGTTCCTCAAGACCCGCAACGGCACCACCGGCCAGTTGAACCTGGGTGGGTTGCCCTCGGGCGGCCCGGTGATCACGCCGACCAACACGGTTCCCATCGCTCCGCCGGTGTTCCAGCTCGTGGCCTTCTCGGCCGACCAGGTGCGGGCCGTGCTCAATACGCTCGGATCCGACAACCGGGCGAAGACGCTCGCGTCGCCGAACATCATGGTCCTCGACAACGAGAAGGCCGAGATCAAGGTGGGCAAGCGCATCTCCGTGCAGACGCAGACGCAAACCGGCGTCTCGACCGGAACGGGCGTGCTGAACAGCTTCCAGTACCTCGAGACCGGCGTGATCCTCGACGTCACTCCCCGCGTCAATTCCGGCGGCATGGTGACCCTCGATATCGAGCAGGAAGTAAGCGCGCCGACCTCGACCCCGACTGTCGCCAATCCCAACCCGGACATCGCCACGCGGAACGCCAAGACCAGCATCGCCGTCGCCAACGGCGAATCGGTCGCGCTCGCGGGCCTCATCCAGGAGACATTCACCACGGGCAGCTCGGGCGTCCCGCTGATCTCGAAGATTCCGGTGCTCGGCGCCCTCTTCGGCAGCCAGAACATGCATCGCGACCGCACGGAGCTGGTGCTGATCGTGACGCCCCGGATCATCAACAACTCCCAGCAGGCCCGCGAGGTCACCGAGGAGCTGCGGACCAAGATGCCTACCCTGGAAGGCTTGCTGCCGAAACGTCCCACGACGCCCGCTCCGGATTCCGGCCCGGGGACCAGTTCGATGATCACGCCGCCGGCCCCGCCGGCGGAGCCCTCCAGGCCCGTCGAGGTGCCCAAGAAATAATCGGAAACGGCTCAAACGATGGCTCGAAGCCTCCGTTTCGGCGGGGGCTTCGGCTTTTGAAACTCCCTGATTATCAAGAGATTAACTGCCCGAAAGGTCCCAATATGTTGCGCATACACAACAGTGTTGTAAATTTCTACAGAATTCGTTTGACGCCCCACCCGAGTTTCACTAGTCTTTCCTCCAACGCAGCGAGGCAGATTGGCATTTCGGCTTTGAAAGCAGCGCGCACGGCGGTGGTTTTCGGTGGGTTGGCGGTCGCGGCAGGATGCGCGATGCTGGATACCCGGCCTCCCGAGGCGATCGTCAAGGAAAGAGCCGAGGCCCGCGTCAAGGCCGTACTGGCAGGCGATACGAAGGGGATGTACGAATTCTTCACGCCGGCGGTGCGAAAGACGCTGAATTACGAGGATTACGCCTCGAGCATCCGGAAGGGATTCTGGAAGGCGGCGACGGTCGAGAAAGTAGAGTGCCCCAAGGCCGATGTTTGCGACGTTAGCCTGGCCGTGGAATACGAGTTCAAGGGCGCCAGGATGAAGTCGCCGCTGAAAGAGACCTGGATCCAGGAAGGACGGAATTGGTGGTATGCAGTCAAAGGCTAGTTTCAGAGCAGGAAGCAACGGATGCGACCGGCGAGGTTTTGATTGTAATTTGCCGCCGCGCCGGGTTAGAATCGCCCCTTGTAGCCTCTAGAAAGTGATCACTTTCATCTTCACCACAGGAGTAACCCAAAACATGAATACGTTCAAAAGAAAAGCCTTGGCGACCGCCGTGCTCGGCACGCTCGGCGTCGCGGGCTCTGCCCACGCGATCTACCAGGATCCGAACAACCTGGGCCAGGCCCTGATCTACCCGTACTACACGGTCAACAACGACCCGAGCGGCAACGCGTTCAACACGTTCATCTCCGTGGTGAACACCACGACGGACGTGAAAGTCGTCAAGGTCCGTTTCCGCGAAGGCAAGGCTTCGGAGGAGGTGCTTGACTTCAACCTCTACCTGTCGCCCAACGACGTCTGGACCGGCGCCGTTGTTCCGGCCAGCACGGACTCGACCTCGTCCGGTCATATCGTGACCTCGGACGTGTCGTGCACGAACCCGCCGATCCCCGCGGGTGGCGTGGACTTCCGTAACTTCCAGTATGTGGGCGACCCGGTTGCCCACAACGCACTCGACCGTACCCGCGAGGGCTACGCCGAGATGTTCGAAATGGCCGTGATCGACCCGGCGACCGCTGTCTGGTCGGCTGCCGTTCACTCGCTCGGCTCGGGCGGCGCCCCGGCTTGCGGCTCCATCCTGACGGGCAACCCGGCCGGTGGCGGAGCAGTTGCCGCCGCGGCGACGTTCCCCCCGACGGGCGGACTGTCCGGCACGGGCACGCTGATCAACGTGACGAGCGGTCGCGACACGATGTACAACGCGAACGCCTTCGGTGCGTGGTCGCTGCTGCCTTCGTACTCTGAGATCGGCAACGACGCGCCGAACTTCACGGCCACGAACCCCGCTTCGAGCGTGGTGAATGACCCGTCGAAGAACCGCGTGTATTTCTCGACCTGGACGGCGACCACGCAGTCGGGCCTGACGGTTTCGGCCGGCGCGCGTGCTGCCACCTCGACGATGATGCACGACAACGTCATCAACGAGTACATCCTGGACGCTGCCACGGGCTCGGACACGGATTGGGTCCTGACCTTCCCGGTCAAGCGCCTGTTCGTGCACGGCACGGCCGCGATCACCCCGTTCACGGCAGCCCTGGGTACCAGCGGCGCGTGCGAGACGATCACGGTGCAGTACTTCAACCGCGAAGAGTCGGGTGCCTCGCCGGCCGGTGTGGATTTCTCGCCGACGCCGCCTGGTGCCGCGCCGAACTCGCTGTGCTGGGAATCGACGGTCATGTCCATCCGTAACGGAAGCACCAACGCCCCGGCTCCGGGTTCCGCTCCGTCGTCGCTGGTCCTGGGCTCGACGAACGTGACGGCCGTCACGGTCAACAGCTCGTACCAGAACGGCTGGATGCGCGTGCACTTCGCCTCCGCCAACGCCTCGGGTGTCGGCCTGGCGTCGGAAGCGGCGAGCGTCACCGTCACCGCGGGTGTTGCCGCGGCGGCTGCCGAGACCTACTTCGGCCTGCCGGTGGTTGGCTTCATGATCCGTACGTTCGCCAACGGCACGCTGACCTGCGGTACGGCGTCCTGCCAGGGCAACTACGGTGGCAGCGTCGCCCACGCTTACACGCTGAACGTCCTGCCGTAAGCGAAGGTTGCTGTCGAATATCAAGTGTCGTATAACGAAAACAGGCGGACTCCGGTCCGCCTGTTTTTGTTTCACCAGAATATGAGTACAGGAATGCCTTCGAAGAGATCACAGAAATCCATGAAGGTGGCGCACGAGATTTCAAACAACTTCTCAGCGAGGACCTTCTAGATGAAACGACTTCACCTGATTCTTGGCCGCGGCGCCTTGCTGGCGACCGCGGCATTGGCAGCACTAATGGTCAGTTCGGCCTCCACGGCCCAGACCGTCTCGGTCAACGGGAACAACACGAGCTGTACCGCAGGCACGACGCAACTCGGGGTCAACACGACCGGCGACATCACGATCACGTGCATCGTTGGCGGAACCACCACGTTCAGCTGTACCGCCACGGCGAACCCGTCCTCGATTCAAACGGGCGTCAGCACGTCGACGTCGCTGCTCTCGGCGATCTGCAACGGGCCGATCAGCAACGTTGCGTGGACCGTGCCCGCGGGCTTCACCCTCACGTCGGGCACCGCGAATTCGCAGCAGATCATCGTGAACGCGGGCACTGCTGCAGTCAGCAGCACGGCCTATCAATTCGGCGTGACGGTGACTCCGACGACCGGAACGGCATACACCAACAACGCCATTCCGTTGACGGTCACCGCGGCCAGCACCGGCGGCAGCTCGGGCGGCACGACCGGTTGCGGATCCAGCAACGGGACCTTCGCCAAGAACGGCGCTTTCAATCCGTCGTTCGCCGCGGGCGGGTCCGTCCAGACGGCTTCGTACCTGATTCCTGCCTCCTTCATGGCGGTGAACAACGTCATCCAGTTCACCACGGTGCAGAATACCGGCTCCTGGAACGCGAGCCTGGGCATTGAGCTCGTCGTGTCCCCCTGCCCTGGTGACTTCAGCTCGACCACCGTGCCGGCGGGATGCACGCTCTTCTCCAACGCGGAATCGGGTCAGCTCTGGGTCGCGATGTCGGCGGCGACGGCCTCCAAGTACGGTGCCGCCTGCGTCCTCTCGCCTCCTGCTTCCACCGCCCCGTATTACCTCAACGTGAGGGAAGTGAGACCGGACCTCTCGCCGTCGTGCCCGTCCGGCAACACCTGCAGCTTCATCGTCCAGCTGCACTGGGGACCGTACTAAGACTGCGGTATCACACCAAGCCCGCCTGCACCGCTGCAGGCGGGCATTTTCTTTCCTGAAGGCCCTGCATGAAGATTCGAGTCGCTCTCGCCGCCCTCGCGGCCCTGCTTCTTTCCGCTGCGGCAACGGCCGCCGAGCCCAGCCCCGATACCGTCCTCATCAAGCGCGGTGACGTGACCGTCACGGCGGGGGACTTCTACGCCTACGTGGAGAAGATTCCCGAGAAGGAGCGCGCGTACTTTCGCGGCGATATCGAGCGCATCCAGAATGCGCTGAGCTCGATCTACCTCTTCCGGTCGCTCGCGGCCGATGCGCGCGCGCAGGGCCTCGACAAGGACCCGGAAGTCCAGATGCGAATCAAGCTCTCGACGGAGACCATCCTCGCGCAGGCGTACCTGCACCGCTTCGAGACGGCGATCAAGGTGCCCGACTTCACCGACGTGGCCCGGGAGATGTACAAGGCCAACCCCGATCGCTACAAGGTCCCCGAAACGGTCCGCCTCAAGCAGATCATCGTTGGATCGAATGGACGCACAGACGAGGAAACGCGCAGGCGCGCCGAGGAAGCGCGTTCGAAATTGATGGCCGGCACGCCATTCGACGGCAACATCGTCCGCGAATTCACGACCGATCCGAGGAACAGGGTGAGCGACGGGCAGATCGACGGGCCTTACGCCATGGTCAAGCCAGAAGTCGCGGTGGTCGCGAAGACCATTCCCCTGAACAAGGTGAGCGACCCCATCAAGACGTCCGACGGATACGCGCTCATCCTCGTCGAGGAACGCTTGCCGGCTCGCGTGACGTCCTTCGAAAAGGTGAAGGATGGGCTGGTCGCGAGCGAGGAGCAGAAGTTCCGCCGCAACGCGGTCGACAAGAAGCTGGGGTCCATCACGAATTCCAAGGACGTCACGATCTATACCGACCAGATCGCCGCCCTGGTGATCGAGACCGACCGCGCGAAGCTGCAGGAGATGCACGAAGAGAAGGGCCGCGAGGAGAACGCCGAGAAGCAGCGCCTCCTCAAGCAAATGGGCAAGCCGGGCAACTGACGCCCGTGCGTCCGTGAGCGCAGCGGGCGAGGAGCTCCGCAAGGCCGTCGAGGAATTTTCGCGGGGCCGGATCGACGAGGCGAGCCGGCTCTGCCAGCTCGCCCTCGCGCGCGACGGCGGCGATGCCGGTGCGCTGCACCTGGCCGCCGCGATCGCGTTGCTGCAGGGCAGATACGACGTCGCCCTCGCGCAAGCCGATGCGGCAATCCGTTCCAACCCGCGCGACGCAACGCAATACCAGACGCGTGGCCAGGCGAACGTGGCGCTCGGGATGAAAGAGGCCGCCGAGTCCGATTTCCGCAAGGCGATCGAGCTTTCTCCCGGGTTTCCCGAAGCGCATGCGAGCCTCGGCGCCCGCCTGCTCGATCGGGGCCAGTTTGCAGCGGCACACGCGCATCTGGAAACCGCGCTGGGAAAAAACCCCGGCGTGGCGCAGTGGCGCTACAACCTCGCGTTATGCGAAACAGGGCTGGGCCACGGCGAAGCCGCCGAGCGCCACTTGTCCGAAGTCCTGCGGATCGATCCTTCATTCGCGCCGGCATGGCGCCATGTCGGTGTCGTTCGCCTGGCCGCGGGAGACACCGAGACAGCACGCCGATGCTTCGAGCGATCCCTCGACCTCGAGCCCTCCAGTGCCGACGGATGGACGGGCCTCGGTAGCGCAAAGCGGCGTGCCGGCGATCGCGAAGGCGCCGAGCGCGCCTACCGCACCGCGCTCGAACAGGCGCCCGGAAACCTCGTCGCGCTGCAGAACCTCGGAAACATCCTGCGCGAGCGGGGACGGCTCGACGAATCGAAAGCGATCCTGGAGCGCTGCGTCGCGAATGCCGGCGGCCCCTACGCCCATTTCGGGCTCGCCCTCACGCGACTCACGCTGGGTGAGCTCGCCGCCGCCTGGCAGGAATACCGGTGGCGCGACGGCGTGGCGCCGGATCCGGGCGCGGGCAGTGCCCTGCGCGCCGCGCTCGATCGGCGTCAGCCGATTGTCCTCACAGGTGAGCAGGGACTCGGCGACATCCTCTTCTTCCTGCGATGGGTGCCGATGCTGGCGGCCGATCCCGCAACGCTCACGCTGCGCTGCGATGCGCGCCTTCACGCGATCGTCGCGCGCGCCGGTCTCATCGGGCATTTCGAGGACGAGGCCTTCGCGGCCAAACCGGGCGAACTTTCCATTCGAGTGGGCGACCTCCCGGCGCTCCTCTGGCGAGGAAAGGAGGAACATCCGCCGGCCGTGCCGCTGGAGGCCAATCCGGCTGCGCTGGAGGCCGCCAGGCAGGCGCTGCGAGGCGCCGGGGCATCACCCTACGTCGCCGTCGCGTGGAGGGCAGGCCTGGCCCCGGGCGCCAGCGAAGAGCGCCTCTTCAAGTCGGTTCCCCTGGACAAGCTCGGAGCGGCGCTGCGAGATATCCCCGGCACGCTCGTCTCGGTCCAGCGCAATCCCATGGCCGGGGAGATCGAGGCGCTCTCACGCGCCGCCGGCCGGCCGGTGCTCGACGCTTCGGCATTCAACGACGACCTCGCCCGAATCACAGGCATGATGGCGGCCGTGGATTCTTATGTCGGCGTGAGCAGCACCAACGTGCACCTGCGGGCCGGGCTCGGCCTCGGGGCCGCTATCCTCGTCCCATTCCCCCCGGAGTGGCGATACGGCGCCGAGGGCGCGGGCACGCCGTGGTACCCGGATTTCCGGCTCTATCGCGAGCATCCCTCGCGCGGGTGGGACGAGGCGCTCTCGGCGATGAGCTCCGGAATGGCGAGGCCGCATCGATGAGCGCGCAGCGCGAGTCGTCGCTCTTCGGCCATCGATGGCTGCTCTACGAGCTCACGCGCCGCGAGATCTTCAATCGCTACGCCGGCAGCGCGGGCGGCCTCGCGTGGACGATCCTGCAGCCGCTCGCGCAACTCGCGATCTTCGCGGTCGTCTTCAGCCAGGTCTTCCGCGCCACGGTGCCTCCCGCGTATCCCGGCGTCACGTACCTCGCTTTCGTCGCGGTGGTGCTGTGGCCGTGGATCATGTTTTCCGACAGCGTGCTGCGCGGGATGGCCGCGGTCACCAGCAACGCGGGCCTCGTGCGCAAGGTGGCGCTGCCGTGCGAGCTCTTCGTGTACTCGGCGGTGATCGCGTGCTACGCGATCCACCTCGCCGGGTTCGCGGGCGTGCTGGTCGTGCTGCGGCTGTACGGCGAGAAGATCTGCCTCCAGGGCATTCCGGTCGCGCTCCTGCTGATGGTTCCGTACGTGTTGCTCGCGACGGGCATCGCGCTCGCCCTCGGCGCGCTGCACACGATCGTGCGCGACGTGGAGCACGCGACGGGCCTGGTCTTGAGCCTCGTCTTCTACGCGACGCCGATCCTGTACCCCCTCTCGTTCGTGCCCGAATCCTGGCGCGGGTTCGTGATGCTGAATCCCGTCGCGCGACTCTCGGAGCGGCTGCGCGACGTGCTGCTGCTCGGCCCCTCGCTCACCTCGTCCGATGCGCTGATCATGCTCGTGGGCGTGGCGGTCTTCGCGGCGGGGCTCTGGATCTTCCGCAGGCTCTCGCCCTACTTCGAGGAGTTCCTGTGAGCGCGGTGCTGGTGCGCCTGGCCGGCGTCACGAAGGACTATCCGAAAGTCGCGACCGATGCGGATCGCCTGCGGACACTCGCCTCGCTCCTCCTGGGCCGGGGCGAAAGGCCGCACTTCCGCGCGCTGGAAGATGTCGGGCTCGAGGTGCATGCCGGCGAATCCGTGGGCCTCATCGGCGAGAATGGCGCGGGCAAGTCCACGCTCTTGAAGATCATCGCCGGGGTCGTTCGCCCCACGCGAGGCACGGTCGAGGTGAAGGGCCGCGTGAGCGCGCTCCTCGAGCTGGGCAGCGGCTTCCACCCGGACTACACGGGGCGCGAGAACATCTTCCTTTCGTCGGCGGTGATGGGGCTTTCGCGCCGCGAGGCCCGCTCGAAGGTCGATGCCATCATCGATTTCGCCGACATCGGGAGCCAGATCGACGAGCCCATCAAGCACTACTCGTCGGGCATGGTGGTGCGCCTGGGCTTCGCCGTGGCGACCACACTTCGCCCGGACCTGCTGATCACCGATGAAGTCCTCGCGGTGGGCGACGAGTCCTTCCAGAAGAAATGCATCCAGTGGATGAAGGGCTACCTCGACGGCGGCGGAACGCTGCTGCTCTGCTCCCACAGCATGTACCACGTGCAGACGCTCTGCCAGAAGACGCTCTGGATCCATCATGGGTGCGCTCGCGCTTTCGGCGAGAGCTTCGACGTGACGCGCGAGTACCTTACGTATCACGAAGAAAAGCGCCGCAGCGACGCGGCGCCCGCGGCGGCGATCCCCGGCAATATGCCGCGCATCGAATCGGCGTGGATCGAAGGCACGGACGGATCGCGCCGCGCGACGTTCCGCCAGGGCGAGACCCTCGTGGTGCAGGCGGTGGCTTATGAGCCCGACGAGCGCTCGCCCGTGCTGCTCTTCGGCATCGTGCGCGCCGACGGCACGCCGGTATATGGTTCTCCGTCGAGCGAAGCGGGATTCGTTCCGGTGAAAACTGGAGACAAGCGCTTCGCCTTCGCCATCCGCTTCGACTCGCTCGCGTTGCTGCCGGGCAAGTACACGCTTCGCCTGCACGCGCTCGATCCCGAGGGGCTTCGCCTCTTCGATACCGTCGAGAACGAGTTCGTGGTGACGGGCGAGACGCGCGACTTCGGCCTGGTGAAGATGCAGCACGCGTGGCTGCGGGGACGCACCCCGTGAGCGCCGATCCGCTGCAGCTCGCGCAGGAAAGCCATCGCAAGGGGCTCTTCCGCGACGCGATCGCGAGCTACGCGACGTTCCTCGATTCGAACCCCGGCCGCGGCGACGTGTGGCACATGCGCGCCGTGGCCGAGCACCAGTCGGGCGAGCTCGACCGGTCGCTGGAAAGCCTCGATCGCGCCATCGAGGCGAGCGGCGAGCAACCGGCCACGATGCTGCTGCGGGGCATGGTGCTCCAGGATCGCGGCGACCTCGAAGGCGCGCAGCAAACCTTCGCACGCGCGGCGGAGCTGCGGACCGGATGGGCGCCGCCGCTTGCCAATCGCGCGCAGGTCCTCATGGATCTCGGGCGGGCGCCGGAAGCGCTGGAGGTGTTGCGCGCCGCGGCGGCACTCGATGCATCGAACCCGAGGGTGTGGAACAACATGGGCCTGGCACTCCTCACGCTCGACCGCGTCGATGAGTCGCTGAAGGCGTTCAACCATTCGCTCGCCCTCGCGCCGCTCGCCTCGGCGCACTACAACATCGCGCGCATCCACCATTTCCGCGACGACGGCAAGCGCGCGTTCGAGCATGCGCGCGAGGCGCTGCGCCTCGATCCGCGCTTCTTCGATGCCCACCTGCTCATGGGCGACCTGTACCACAAGCGCCGCGACGCGGAGAACACGCGCAAGAGCTATCTCGCGGCCACGCAGATCGCGCCGAACAACGCGCGCGTGCGGAACGCCTATGCGGAGTATCTCGCCGCGTCGGGCCGGATCGAGGAAGCGCGCGAGGAATATCGCAACGTGGCGCGCATGCAGCCGGGCGATCTCAGGGCCGCCCTGGGCTCGGTGCTTCTCCTTCCCGCCGTGTACAGGAGCGACGAGGACGTCGAGCGCTGGCGAGCCGATTACGTCGCGGGACTCGATTCGATGCGCGGTTCCGCCGGCCGCTTCACCTTCCCCACGCCGCGCGAGACGATGCTGCAGGCCCGGTGGACCAACTTCTTCCTCGCCTACCAGGGGCGCGAGGACATCGAGCTGCAGCGCGCTTTCGGCACGTTGATGAGCGAAGTGCTCACGCGCAACGTCCCGGGATGGATGCAGCCGCGGAAGGCTCCAGCGCCGCGCGAGAAGATGCGCGTGGGTTTCTGCAGCCACTTCTTCTTCAATTGCACCGCGGGCCGCTACTTCGCGTCGTGGATCACGCGCCTGGACCGTAGCCGCTTCGAGACCTTCGTCTACTACACCAACGAGCGCATCGCCGACGACACGCGGGCCATCATGGCCGCGAGCGACAAGTTCCGCCACATCGCGGGCCGCTCGTTCGACGTCGTGGCCCGCGCGATCGTCGACGACGAGCTGGATGCCCTCGTGTTCCCGGAGCTGGGCATGCACGGCGAGACCTTTTCGCTCGCCTCGCTGCGCCTCGCACCCGTGCAGGCGGCGGGCTGGGGACACCCGACGACGACGGGCCTCGCGAACGTCGACTATTTCCTCTCGTCCGGCGCGATGGAGCCCGAGGATGGCGCGCGCCACTACAGCGAGGAGCTGGTGCGCCTTCCCGGTCTCGGCACCCACTACGTGACGCCCGCGGTGAGCGGCGGGGCGGAGCGGAAGGACTTCGGATTGCCGGACGACGCGGTGCTCTACCTCGTGCCGCAGTCGATGTTCAAGATCCTGCCCGACAACGACGAGCTGCTCGCCCGGGTGATCGAGGCCGACCCGCGCGGCAAGCTCGTGTTCTTCGGGGCGCAGCACGACTCCATCGACGCCGCATTCCGGGCGCGCCTCGCCGGCGCTTTCGCGAAGCGCGGGCTTTCGTTCGCGGATTGCTCGCACCTGCTCTCCTTCATGCAGCACGGCGAATACCTGCGCGTGAACACGTGCTGCGACGTCATGCTCGACACCTTCCACTGGTCCGGCGGCAACACGTCGCTGGATGCGATCGCGGCGGGGCTGCCGGTCGTGACGATGCCCGGCCACCTCATGCGCGGCCGCCAGAGCGCGGCGATGCTTCGGATGCTGGGCATCGAGGAGCTCATCGCGAAGGATGCGGACGATTACGTGGCGAAGGCGGTGGCGATCGCGAACGATCGCGGGATGCGCGCGTCACTTTCGGAGCGCATGAAGGCCGGGCACGGGTTGCTCTTCAACCGCGACGAGCCCATCCGGGCGCTCGAGGACTTCCTCGAGAGGGCGATCGCGAAAGCGCGAGCGCCCTAGGCGATCTTCCAGCCGTGGATGGCGAAGAAGCGCCACGCCGAACGCATGAACCACGCGACATGGCGCACGCCCTTGCGTGAAGCCTCGCCGCCATGGTGGACGATGCGAGCCTCAGGAACGTAGGCGACCTGCGCCTCGCGACCGATGCGAAGGCTCAAGTCATAGTCCTCGAAATACATGAAGAAGCGCGGATCGAATCCGCCCACGCGCTTGAAGAGCGGCGTGCGGAGCACCATGAAGCAACCGCTGGCGAGCGGAACGGGCGCCGTGGCGCGGTCCGTGGGCAGGTCGCGCATCTCGTAGCGATCGAGCGCGGCGGCGAACCACGCGCGGACGAATGCCGGCGCGAATCCCCGAAGGAACAGCACCCACACCGACGGATAGCGCTTGCAGAGGTACTGGCGCTCGCCCAGGGGACCGCGCACCGCCGGCGCGACCGCGCCCACGCCGTCGTTCGCGCGGAGCTCCTCGATGGCCGCGACGAGGGTGTCGCGATCGAGCTCGACGTCGGGATTCATCACCAGGTGCACGTCCGAATCGAGCCTCGGCAGCACGAGGTTGTTCGCGCGGCCGTATCCCACGTTGCCGTGTCCGTGAAGGATCTCGAGGGTGCCCGCCGCGGCGAAGGCCTTCGAAGCCTCTGCGATCGGACCCAGGGCTTCGGCCGGACCGTTATCCACGACGTAGAGCACCGCTTGCGACACGAGCCCCAGCTCACGCGCTCTTGTCACGGCCCCTGCGAGCGAAGCGATGGAGCGCTCGAGCACTCCGATGTCCGGCCGGTAAGTAACGACGGCGGCCGAAAGCTTCACGCTCAGTACGGTTGCCGCGTGATGGCCTTCTGGCTCGACACGCCGTCGACTGTGTACGTGAAGGCCCCGTTGTTCGCGTCGGAGAACTGGAGTGTCGCGATGCCTGCCTGCCGAACGGTCACACTGGAGCCGTTGAACGTCGCCGAGTTGGCGGGCGGTCCCGTGGTGGCGAACACCTGGGCGGAGTAGGTCCTCGGATTGGTCCAGCTTCCGTTGGTAATCGTGTACCACGTGGGCATGCCGTTCGGCGCGTAGACGTACCACACGCCGAAGATCAGGTTGGAGGCATGCTGCACGATGTTGAGGCCCCAGCCCGATTCGTTCGGGTTCCACCACAGGTCCGAGTAATTGGCCTCGGGCACGATCGTGGGATTGAGGTACGGCTGCAACTGCGGGTAGGCCTTGTCGAACTGCGAGTACCAGTCCGACTCGGTGTTCGCGGTGGTCGAAGTCTGCGAGACGCACGCGGCGCCGCCGCCGTAGAGCGCGCCGCGCAGCTGGTACTCGCTTCCGTCGTAGCTGAAGAGCCCCGCGCCGCTGCTGCCGGGCTCCGTGGTGCCCGACGAATACTTCACCTCGTTGAATACGGTCGTCGTCCCGGGGAAAACGGAGTCCGCGACGAGGCTGCCCTGCGAGACTTTCTTCAGGTCACCCTCGGGGTGGTGCGACACCACGATCGCCGTGCCGACCGCCAGTGAATTCGCATTCCATCCCGAGAAGAACGATCCGGTGGGCGCCGGGTCGTTCAGCCTCACCATGAGGACGTCGGAGGGCTGGTTGCTGTAGACCAACGTCGATCCGCCGGTGAGCTGCACGTAATTGGGCACGGTCCCATTGGAGGGGTGGCTGCAGGTGTTCGATTCGAAGAACCAGAGCGTGTTGAGGCTGCTCGCGACAGTCTGCATCTGCGACGGCGTCTTGTAGGGCGGGTTATCGTTGTCGAAGCAGTGGTTCGCGCTGAAGAACCAGGGCGTGCTCGTGGTGGACGTATCGTTCAGCAGCTGCCCGGAGCAGAGGAATACCTGGTTGCCGTCCTGCATCACCATCTCCGCGACGGAGCTACGCATGTTCTGGAACGGGAGCGTCGGGTACAGCGACGAGCACTTTATGTCCACGTTGCACGCGCCCGATGTGCCGATGTCCTGCACCTCCTTGCGAAGGCCGCTTTCGAGCGTCGTGAAGAGGTGCGATACACCCGTGACTTGGAACCGCAGCGTCGCGGCGTCGATCGGCTTCGGCGCGAAGAATTCGACGGTCTGCGTGTCGCCGTCGGTGACCGGGCTCCACCAGGGTTGGGTGCGGTCGGCGATGTCGCCCACGCGAACGGGGCCTTCGAGGCGCGACGGGTTGCCCGAGCCGAAGAACACCATCTCCACGGACCCCGGGACGGCCGAAAGATCGATCGCGAGGCGCATCGCGCCGGCTTGCGGTGAGCTCACGGCGAGTTGCGCCGCCGCCCCGCCATCGACGGATTTCCACGCAAGGCTGGCCGCCGTGGGAAGCTCGCCCGGATCGACGGTACGTTCGATGCCGATCGCCAGGCGCTTGTTGTTGCTTTGGCGCGCCTGCTGGTAGCGCGCCATCTCGCTCGCGGACACCGTGGAAAGTGTCGTGGTGGGCGCCGAAAGGGGCGGGAGTCGCAGCTTCGGCGTGGCCGCCGCTTTCGTCTCGACGGCTGGCGCGCCGTGGATCGACGGCTGCTGCGCGAAGGCCGGGGAGCACGCCAAGAGGGCCGCGACGAGGAAAATCCAGGATTTCTGCATGATCGTGGCCAGGAGTGTACTAGGGAGACCCCAGGACGCCCTTAGAGTTCACTTTTCCCCTCCAGTTCTTCCACGGCCTGCAGCACGGCGGAAATCTCGATCCCTTGCATGCAGCGCGGCTCCGCGCATTGCTCGATCGTGCGCGTGCAGCGCCGAACCCATTCGATGCGGCGCCCGAAGAGCATCTGCTGGTCGCGGCAGGGGAACGGGTCGAGCCCCATCGAGCGCCACGGCGCGGCCTTCCAGAATTCGCCCGGCATGCAGAGCGGCGCCGATCCCGGTCCGAAGAGCGTGAGGGTCGGCGTGAGGGTGACGCGTCCGAGGTAGGCGATGCCGGTGTCCGGCGCCACGAGCAGCCTCGCGTTGGCGACGAGATGCCACATCTGCGCGAGATCGAGTTGTCCCGCATAGGATGGGAAGCGTCCGGCCGGATCGCACTCGCGCACGATTTCTTCTTCGCCGCGGCCCGCGCTCCAGGCGATCGCATATCCGCGCCGCTCCAGCTCCTGCGCGAGCGCCATCCAGCGCGGCGCGGGCCAGCGCTTGAGCGGCGTGCTGGCGCCCACGTGCAGCACCGCGTAGGGCATCGGGGGAATAGCGAACGATCGCGCGCCGGGAGCGCGCCACTGTCCGCGCGCGTAGGGCGGCGGTTCGGCGCCGTCGGCGAGTGCGGCGACCATGTCGCCCCACGGCGTGGGTTTCGCCGCATAGGCGCGGGCTTCATCGACGAAGACGTTCTTGCTCCAGCGCGGATCGCCCGAGTGGGCCACGATGCGGCGCGCGCGCATGGCGGCGGCGAGCCAGCTATAGCGGTTGTCGCCCACCACGAACGCCACGTCGAACGCATCTTCCTCGAGGAGCGCGCGAGTGGTCGCCGAATCCGAGGGCCTGAAGGCGAGGGCGCGCACGCCGTAGGGTTTTTGCTCGTAGAGCGGCACCGCGCCCGGCGAGGCGAGCACCGTGATCTCCGCCTGCGGGTGGTTCGCGCGCAGTTTCGCGATGAGGGGCGTGAGCATCAACGTGTCGCCCAACAGGAGGTTGTGCGCGATGAGGAAGCGTGGCGTCGCCGCGGGTGCCTTGCGGCGCTCGAGGCTCCTCCCGATCGCGTGCGTGACCACGAGGGCGCGCGTGGCGGTGCGCTCACCCATTCCGCTTCGCCGCCTCGGAGAACACGCGCAGCATGCGCTCGACCATGAGCGATTCGCCGAAACGCTCGCGCGCCGCGGCGCTCGCCCGCTCGCCGAGCGATGCGCGTTTCGCGTCGTCGTCCAGCAGGGTCTCGATCTCCCCACGCAGGCGCCCGGCGTCGCGCGGCGGCACGATCATGCCCGTCACGCCCGCCTCGACGATTTCCTCGATGCTGCCCACGGGCGTCGTGACGACCGGAAGGCCGCACGCCATCGCCTGCATCAGCGCCTGGGGCACGCCTTCGTTGGCGTAGGAGGGCAGGCAGAACACGTCGAACGATTGCATCCACGGCGCCACGTCGGCCTGGTTGCCCGCGAAACGAACCTGCGATGCGATGCCGAGCTCGCGCGCATACGCTTCCAGCGACTCGCGCTGCGGGCCCTCGCCGACGACCACGAGCAGCGCCTCCGCGCGTTTCATCGCGGCGAACGCCCCGAAGAGATAGCGGTGGCCTTTCCAGCTGCGAAGCGTGGCGACGATGCCGACGATGGGTACCTCCCTGGGCAAGCCGGACGCCGCGCGCGCGGCGTTGCGATCGCCGGGTTGGAACCGGCCGAGGTCGATGCCCGTGGGGATCGACACCACGCGCGGGGCTTCCACCCCGGTCTCGGCGATGACCTGCTTGCGAAGCTTCTCTCCCGTGGTGACGATGCGCGCCGTGGCGGAGGCATAGAGCCATCGCGTCGCGCGGTTGCGCGGCAGCGGCGCGGAGATGTGGCGCGTGCGGACGATGGGAGGGGCGGATGCGAGTGTTGCGCGCGCGAGCGCCGCGAGCCACGTGTCCGTCGAGCTGTGGGTGTTGATCACATCGAACGCATGGCGCGCGAGCAGCTGGCGAAGCGCCAGCACGCCCCGCGCGCCTTTGCGCGAGATGGGAACGGCGCGCGCCTTCACGCCGTAGCGCGCGGCTTCCGCGAAGATGCGCGATTGCGCGGGTGCCGCGAGCAGCACCTCGTGCCCCAGGCGCGCCACGCCGGCCGCTTCCGTGAGCACGCGAATCTCCTGGCCGCCCCAGCCCAGCGAAGACTCGGTGTGCAGGATGGCGAGCCCCATAGTTTCAGTTGAACTGCAGGCGGTGCAGGCCCGCGTACGTGCCGCCGGCCTCGATGAGCGCCGCGTGGGTGCCCATCTCGACGATACGTCCCTGTGCGAGCACGACGATGCGGTCGGCTTTCTCGATGGTGGACAGGCGATGCGCGATCACGACGGTCGTGCGGCCTTGCATCAGCGTGTCGAGCGCGGCCTGCACGGCGCGCTCGCTTTCCGTATCGAGCGCCGAGGTCGCCTCGTCCAGCAACAGGATCGGCGCGTCCTTGAGGATCGCCCGCGCGATTGCGATGCGCTGGCGCTGCCCTCCCGAAAGCTTCGCGCCGTTTTCGCCGATGGGCGTGGCGAGTCCCTGGGGCAGCGCGCGGATGAATTCCATTGCGTGCGCGGCCTCGGCCGCGGCGACGATGCGCGCTTCGGGAACGTTCGCGGCGCGGCCGTAGGCGATGTTGGCGGCGACCGTGTCGTTGAAGAGCACGACGTTCTGCGACACGAGCGAGACCTGGCGCCGCAGGCTCTCCAGCTTGAGCGCCTCCAAGTCGTGCCCATCGATCGTCACGCGGCCGGACTGCGGATGGTAGAAGCGCGGCAGCAGGTGGATCAGGCTGGATTTGCCACCACCGGACGGGCCTACGAGGGCTACGGTCTCGCCGGGCTCGATCGCGAGCGTGAGCCCGTCCAGCGCCGGGCGCGAGCCCGTCTTGTAGGTGAGCGACACGTTCTCGAAGCGGATCGCGCCGCGCACTCGGTCGATCTCGACGGTGCCACGATCGTCCTCCGGCGGCTCGTCGATCAGGCCGAAGACGCTCTCGCAGGCGGCGAGGCCCTTCTGCAGCCACTCGTTGATGCCGGTGAGGCGCTTCAAAGGCTGCAGCAGCATGCCCGTGGCCGCGATGAATTCGAGGAAGTGGCCCACGTCGGTCGTGCCCGCCGAGGCCTGCTCCGCCGCGAAGTAGATGATGGCGGCGATGGCGCAGGCGACGAAGAGCTGCGTCACGGGCACCGTGCCCGCGGCGGCGACCGCCTGCTTCATCGTGAAGCGGCGAATGCGCTGGCTCGCGTTCTCGAAGCGCTTGCTTTCGTAGTCCTGGCCGCCGAAGACGCGCACGACACGCTGGTTCGCGATCGCCTCGTCGAGCACTTCGGCCACGCCGCCCATGGCGCGCTGGGTCTCGCGGCTCATGGCGCGAAGGCGCCGGCTGAATGCGCGCACCACGACGGCGATCGGCGGAATCACGAGGAACGTGATCAGCGTGAGCTTCCAGTTCGACCAGAGCAGGATCGCCATGAGGGCCACGATCGTGACCGTGTCGCGCACCAGCACCGTGAGCACGCTGGTCGACGCCGAGGAGAGGTTGTTCACGTCGTTGGTGAACTTGGTGACGAGGGAAGCCGTGGCCACTTCGTCGAAGAAGCCGGGCGGCAACCGCAACACCTTCGCGAACATCTCGCGGCGCAGGTCCAGGATCACTTTCTGCGAGACCCACTGGGTGGAATAGCCCGAGGCGAAGCTCGCGAGCCCGCTCACCACGAAGATGAAAATGAGCGCCGCGGGCAGCAGCACCACGAGCGCCGGGTCGTGGTTCACGAAGAGTTGCTTCACCATCGGGTTGAGGAGCTTCACGAGGGCCGCGTCGGCGAGGCCGCCCACGATCATCGCCACCACGCCGGCCAGCAGCATGCCGCGATAGGGCCAGACATGGCGAAGCAGCCGTGTATAGAGCTCGCGGCTGGTCGGGTTGGGCTGCGTCATCCCGCCATTATCGGTGAAGCAGGCGCCGGTAGAGCGCGAGGTACTGTTGCGCCATGGCCTGCGGGGTGAGCGCGGCCACCGCATCGCGGGCGTTGGCGCCCATGCGAGCGGCGGTCGCCGGGTCGAGTTTCCCGAGGGCCGCGGCGATCGCCCCGGTGTCCAGGGCGTCGCAAACGAAGCCGGTCTCGCCTTCGACGATCATCTCGCTCGCACCGCATTTGGGTGTCGTGACCACGGGAAGGCCGCACGCCATCGCCTCGATCGCCGCATTGGGGAACGGGTCGTAGAGTGTCGCGAGGGCGAAGCTGTCGCTCGCCGCGTGGTAGGGGCGAACGTCGGAGACGGAGCCCACGAAGCGCACGCGTGAATCGATGCCGAGGGCGCGCGCGAGATCGGTGTAGCGCGCCTGCCGCTTGTCGCGTCCCACCACGATCGCCCAGGGTTTCGAAGAGGCTTTCGCGATCGCGCGAAGCAGGCTTGCGACCCCCTTGCGCTCGAACCCGGATCCCACGTGGAGGACGACGTTCGCGTCCCCGGGAATCGAGAGCTGCCCGCGCACCGAGTTCCTCATCTCTCCGCGAAGCCCCGGATTGAAATACGACGAGTCCACGGAGTTGCGGATGAGCTCGAGCTTTTCCGCCGGCGTGCCGAAGCGCGAGGCGATTTCCTTGCGCACCATCTCCGAGTTGCAGATCACGGCGCGAAGCCTGGACGACGTGTAGAGCGCGCGCTCGGCGGCGAGAAGGTAGCGATGGTGGGGATTCAGGCGCGTGAGCGTGGCGGCCATATCCGATTGCACGCGGCTCCTCTGCGCGAGCCACTCCGCGTGCACGCCGTCGCCGGCGCGATAGACGTCGCAGCACCTGATGCGCTCGTGGGACTGCACGAGGTCGAAGCGGCGCCGCGAAAGCTCGGCGCAAACGGCGGAAGCGAACCCCGCGTCGCGCCACCAGCTTCCGATGTGGAAGGGATCGACAACGATCGCGGTGCCGTCGTGGTCCGGCCAGTGGCGCGTCACGATCGTGAGGGAGACCCCTTCGCCCTTGAGGGCGGCGATCGCGTTCTGCACGAAGCGCTCGGCGCCGCCCGCGGGATCGTAGCGGCTGCGCACCAGCGCCACGCGCGGCGCGAGTGCGGGCCCCGCGGGGCGCACGGCGCTCACCGTTGCGACAGGAGCTCGTTCACCGCCGAGCGGACCTGCTCGACCGGCAGCAGCGTGATGCATTCGCTCACCTTGCCGCCGCCGCAACCGTCGTTGCCGCACGGCCGGCAGGGGTGAGAGCTCGTCACCACGCGATGGGGCACGCGCCAGGGTCCCCACTCGTGCTCGCCGCTCGGGCCGAAGAGCGCGACGACTGGAGTCCCGACCGCTGCCGCGATGTGCATCGGGGCCGAGTCCACGCCGAAGAAAAGCCGCGCCCGCGTCGAAAGCGCCGCCATCTCGCGAAGCGAGAGCTTGCCCGAGAGGTCCGTGACGGGCACTGCCGCCTGCGCCACGATGCGGGCGAGGATCTCGCGCTCCTTCGCATCGGGTGCTCCGGTAACGACCACGCGATGTCCGTCGGCCACGAGTGCCCGCAGCAACGCGGCGTTCTTCGCATCGGTCCACGTCTTGAAGAGCCACCGCGACGTCGGATGCACCTGGATGAATCCCTTCGCCGCGATGCCTGCGTCGGCCAACATGCGATCGACGCGCGCCAGGGCCTCCTCGCCGGGCACGAGGACGAGGGACTTCTCGTTTTCCTCGGGATAGAGGCCGAGCCTGCGCAACGCATCGAGATTGGATTCGACCATGTGGCGAGGACGAGTCTTGGGGCTCGGGTACTGGTGCGAGAAGCTCCAGCGCCACCAGCGGCCCGGGCGTGCCGGCGCCACCGAGTACGTGGGCCGCAGGACCTGTGTCAGCCATGCGCCGCGCCAATGGTCCGTGAGGTGCACGAGGAGGTCGTAGCGCCGCTCGCGAAGATCCTGCAGGAGGGCGAGCTCCCGATGGGCCTGGAGCGCCACGCCCTGGCCCTTCCAGCCGCGGTCGATCGCGTGGATCTGCGAGATGGCCGGATGCCCCTCGAGCATGTCCCGCGTCTCGCCGTACACGAGCGCATCGACTTCCGCGTGGGGCATGCGGCTGCGAAGGACCGTGAAGACGGGAGATGCGAGGAGCACGTCGCCGTGGTGGCGAAGCTTCACCACCAGGACGCGGCGGATATTCGAGGGGTTGGCTGCGTCGGGGACCAAGGTGTCGGTTAGGATAATGGATTTTCGATGGCGACCACTCCTTCTCCGCATCGCAACGATCCTTGTCCCTGCGGCAGCGGCCTCAAGTACAAGGCATGTCACGGCAGGCTCGGCGCGGCTCCGCCCGCGTCCGTTGCGGCCGTGTCCGCCCCGCGTGCGGGCATCGAGACGTCCGTCCGCAGCGGCCTCAACGCGATGGGCGGCAATCGCCTCGACGAGGCGCTCGCGTGGTTCGACGGCGTGCTCGCCCAGGCGCCGGCCAACGCTCCCGCGCTGCACTACAAGGGATACGTGCTGTGCATGAAGGGCGATTTCGACGCGGGCCTGCCCCTCGTCGAACGGGGAGCCGCGCTCGATCCCGGCAACTCGGAGTTCCAGAATCGCCTCGGATTCCTTCGCTACATCGGCGCCGATGCGCGTGGCGCCATCCCTGCGCTGGAACGCGCGATCTCCATCACCCCGGGTTTCGCCGAGGCGCACAGCAACCTCGCGCTCGCGCTGCGCGAGCTCGGAGAATCCGACCGCGCCCTCGTCGAAGTCCGGCGCGCGCTCGAGCTCAAGCCCGATCTCGCGGCGGCGCACTTCAACTTCGCCATGGTGCTGCTGGCGCTGGGGCGCTTCGGCGAGGCCTGGCCCGCGATCACGTGGCGGCCCGACCCGCGCGTGAACCTTCGCGACGTGGCGGCCCCGAATTCGATCCCGCACGCGAGCGCGCTTCCATCCGTGTCGCAGGATCCGTGGATCACGCTGCACGGCGAGCAGGGATTGGGCGACACGCTCTTCTTCATGCGATTCGCGCCGGCATTGCTCGAGCGGGGGGCGAGGCTGCGCTTCTGGGGCGACGAGAGGCTGGGCCCGATGCTGGTTCGTTCGGGACTCGCATCCGAGTGGCACGGCATGCAGCAGCCCCCGCCGGCTCTCGATCCGGCGCGGCTCGTGTGGGTCGGAGACCTGCCGGGCTTCCTGGGCGTGGGCGACTCGTGTCCGCCCGCGGCCCGCCTCGTCGCGGAACAGTCGCGCCACGAACGGATGGTGGAACGCATCGCGGCGCTGGGTCCCGCGCCGCGCATCGCACTCACCTGGCGCTCGGGCCTCGCGCGCCGCGGCAAGATCGTCCTCGCGAAGGAAATCGCCCCGGCGCTGCTCGGCAAGGCGCTTTCCGGATTGCCCGCGACGTTCATCAGCGTGCAAAGGGATCCGCAACCCGAGGAGGTGCGGTTCCTGGAGGCGGCGCTGGGCGCCAAGGTCCACGATTTCTCCGCGGCCAACTCCGATCTCGACGACATGCTCGCCCTCATGAGTGCCGTCGACGACTACGTCGGCGTGAGCAACACGAATACGCACCTTCGCGCGGGCCTGGGCCTTGCCGCGCGCGTCCTCGTGCCGTGGCCCGCGGAATGGCGCTGGACTCGCGATGCCGCGCGCTCGCCGTGGTTTCCGGATTTCCCGCTCTACCGCGCCGGTCCCGAGGGCGACTGGAGCGATGCGTTGCGGGCGTTGCGGGACGACCTTTCGGCGGCGGCGTGAGGGCGATGGTCAACGGCATGCCGCAGGCGGCGAGGAAGGAATTCGAAAGGGCGGTGGGCCTGTCCAACAAGGGCGAGCTTGCGACGGCGGACGATATCGTGCGGACGCTCGAGTCGCGCCATCCGGGCGATGCCGAGATCGCGCACTTCGGCGGCGTGCTCGCCAACCGGCTGGGACGCCACGAGCTTGCGGTGGAGCGCCTTTCGCGCGCGGTGCGAATCGAGCCGCGGCGCGCGAAGGCCCATGCGGCGCTCGCGTTTGCGCTGGAGCAACTGGGGCGGCTGGAGCTCGCGAGAGACTCCTTCGATGCCGCGATCGCGGCCGAGCCGGGACTTGCGCAGGCCTACAACGGGAAGGGCGTCGTGTTGGTGAAGCTGGGCGATCCCTCGGCGGCGTTGCCATATTTCGATCGCGCGATCGCACTGGATGCGGCTTCCGTCGAGCCTCGCCTGAATTCGGCGCGCGCGTTGATCGACATGGGGCGCGAAGCGGAGGCCGCCAAACGTTTCGGCGAAGCCGCGCGCATCGCGCGAAACGACGAGACGCTGCGCATGAGCGCGGAGGGCCTGCACCAGGCCGGAGAATTCGACGCGGCGGCGAGCCTCTATCGCGAGCTCGTCGAGCGCCGGGGTGGCGACGCGTCGATTCGCGCCGAGTACGCGCTCGCCCTCGAATCCGCGGGCCGTCCCGATGATGCGCTGGGCGCCGCGCAAGCTGCCGTGGCCACCGGCCCCGCGCTCGCCGCTCCCCATAACGCGCTCGGCCTGCTCCTGGTGAATCGCCATCGTCACGACGAAGCGATCGCCCAGTTGCGTCTCGCCCTCGAGCGCGATCCCGCGCATCTCGACGCGGCGTTCAACCTCGCCACGGCGCTACGCGCCGCGGGGCGGAACGCCGAAGCGCTCGCCGCAATGGATGCGCTCGAGCCGCGCCTGGATGCCGTGGGCCTCGCGAGCCTCGCGGTGCACTACTCGGACCTCGGCGATTCGGCGCGATGCATAGAGCTTGCCGAGCGCGCGATCTCGCGCGACCCCGCGATCTCGGCGGCCCACGCCACGCTCGCCATGGAGTTGTTGCGCACCGGCGAAATCGAGCGGGGCTGGCGCGAATATGCGCATCGCCCCTGGAGGGGCAGCGAGATCCTGGCCGCGGTGGTCGCGGGCCACTATCCGCCGCCGTTGCCCGCCGGTCTATCGGGTCGCGAGGTGTTGATCCTTTCCGAGCAGGGGCTGGGCGACATGCTTTTCTTCCTGCGCTACGCGAAACCGCTCGCCGATGCCGGCGCCAAATTGCGCGTCTTGCGACTCGACCCGCGCCTCGTCCCGATGGTGCGGCGATCGCTCGACATCGACGCGTGGCCCGAAGATCGCCGGCCGGACGAGGGCGTGCTCGCGATCTGGGCGGGTGACCTCCCCTCGTTCACGCGCGGCCTCGGGCACGGCGACGCAAAGCCTTTCCCGCTCGCGCCGCTGCCCGATCGCGTCTCGCGAATGCGCGATCGCCTCGGCCCCGCGAGCGGCCTTCGCATCGGCGTCGCGTGGCGCGCCGGGACGCGGCCCTCGGCGACCATGGGGCGCAAGCAGTTCCTCTGGAAGGACGTCACGCCGCGCGCCCTGGGCGAAGCGCTCGCCGGGCTTCGCGCCGAGCTCGTGTCGATCCAGCGCAATCCCGAGCCGGGCGCGTTGCGGGAGCTCGAGCAGGCGTTCGGCGCGAAAGCGATCGACGCCGCGGACGTTAACGCGGATCTCGAGGACATGCTTGCGTTGCTCTCGCTGCTGGACGACTACGCCGGCGTGAGCAGCACCAACATCCACCTGCGCGCGGGACTCGCCCGCGGCGGTCGCGTCCTGGTTCCGTTCCCGCCGGACTGGCGTTGGCAGGCGCGCGGCGAATCTCCGTGGTTTCCCGGATTCGCAACCTATCGGCAATCGGCGACGCGCGACTGGAGCGCGGCGTTGCAGTCGTTGCGGCGGGACATCGCGTGAGAAGCGACCTCGAAAAGGCCGTCGCGCTCTTCAACCAGGGCGATCTCGCCGCGGCCGACGATATCGTTCGCAGGCTCGAAGCGCTCGACGCCAACGACGTGGAGATCGCGCATTTCGGAGGCGTCGTCGCCAACCGCATGGGCCGATACGAGGTCGCGGCACAAAGGCTCACGCGCGCGGTACGCATGCAGCCGCAACGGGCGAAGGCGCACGCGGCTCTCGCTTACGCGTTCGAGCAACTGGGGCGGCTGGAAGAGGCGCGCGGGGCCTTCGATGCCGCGATCCGCGCCGATCCCCGGATGGGCCTCGCGCACAACGGAATGGGCGTGGTGCTGGTGAAGCTGGGCGATCCGTCGGCCGCGCTGCCGCACTTCGAGCGGGCGATGGCGCTGGACGCGGCATCCATCGAGCCCCGGCTCAATGCGGCGCATGCGTTGCTCGACCTCGGGCTCTTCGAGGCGGCCGCGCAGCGTTTCCGCGAGGCCGCGGCGCTTGCGCGCAACGATGCCGTGCTGAAGATTTGCGCCGCGGGCCTTTACCAGGCGGGCGACATCGAAGGCGCGGAGAAGATGCTTCGCTCGCTGCTCGAAAGAAATCCGGCGGACACAGCCGTGCGGGCGCAGCTCGCCCTCGTGCTCGACGAGAAGGGCCTCGAAGACGAAGCGCTCGCGATGGCGGAGGGCGCGGCTGCCGCGGGTGCCGGCGATGCGATCGCGCAGAACGCGTATGGCGCGTTGCTGTTGCGCAAGGGGCGCCACGAAGAGGCGGCAGCGTGCTTTCGCAAGGCGGTCGGGCTCGATCCCAACCTGGGCGAGGCGATCGTGAGCCTCGCGTCGGCGCTGCGCGAGGGCGGCCACGACGAGGAAGCGCGTGCCGAGATGATCGCGATGGAGGCGAGGCTCGATGCCGTGGGCCTCGCGCGGCTCGCTTCCCTCTACATGCGCGCCGGCGATTCCGCCAGGAGCATCGAGCTTGCCGAGCGTGCCATCGCGAAGAGCGCCCACCTGCACAGTGCCCATTCGGGCCTTGCGATCCTCTTGCTGCGCACCGGCAAGCTCGAGCGCGGATGGCGTGAATACCTCTACCGGCCGACTCGCGGCCCGGAGATCATCGAACGGGTGATCGGCGGGACCTATCCCCCGGCGCTTCCGGAGGACCTCGCCGGCCGCGACGTGCTGATCCTTCCGGAGCAGGGCCTGGGCGACGTGATCTTCTTCCTCCGCTATGCGAAACCGCTCGCCGACGCAGGCGCGAGGCTGCACATGATGCGGCTCGACCCGAAGATCGCGCCGATGGTGACGCGCTCGCTCGCCATCGACGTGTGGCCGGATGATCATCCGGTGGAACCCGGCACGTTGCTCGTATATGCCGGCGACCTCCCATGCTTCGTGCGGCCGCTGGTTCACGGCGACGTGTGTCCCTCGCTCGCGATGGCGCCCCTGCCCGAGCGCGTGTCGCGCATGCGCGAGCGCCTTGGGCCCCCGAACGTGCCGCGCATCGGCATCGCGTGGCG
>JBAQKF010000015.1:0-14614 GCA_049300695.1 Usitatibacter sp. | reverse complement strand
ACCGGCCGCCGCGCGCTCCCGACGCGCCGCGTGCCGAGCCCGCCATCGATCCGCAGGCGCCGCGTCTCGAGTCACATCCGGTTCACGACGCTGCCCATGACGAAAGTGGTGAAGGCGGTGGACGCCGCCGTCGCCGCCGTGGCGGGCGTGGAGGCGATCGTACCGACCGGCCGCCGCGCGACAACGCACAGGCCGCGGCACCCGTTAGCGCTCCCGCGGAAGAATTCGGCGCGAGCGAACGCGAGCCCGAGGCTCCGCGCCATGAAGCTCCGCGCCATGAAGCTCCGCGCCATGAGCCGGCCGCCGAGCCCGCGCCGCGAGCCGAATATGTCGAGGCAGCGGCGCCCCGGCTCGAACGCGCAGTTCCCGTGATGGCACCCGAGGCATTCCACGTGGTGAGCGAGCACGACCAGGTCGAGGGCGAACCCGCCCATCGCCCGAATCGCCGTCGCCATCATGTGGCAGCGGATAGCGCGCCACAGGACCTTCAGCTCGTCGAGACGCAAGGCCAGGCCGTCGAAGTGGCCGGCGCCGACCAGGACCTGCCGCGGCGCACAAAGCCGCGCCGCCGCCGCGGTGGCGCCGCTCCGGCGGAGCCGCTGCAGCTGGTCGAGACGCAGGGCGATTCGCCTCAAGGCGGAGACGGCACCACGACGCCATGAGCGTGGCGCCGGTCGATTACTACTTCGAGTTCTCCTCGCCGTACGGGTATATCGCGAGCCACCTCGTCGACGGACTCGGCGCGCGCATCGGGCGCGAGATCCGCTGGCGCCCGTTCCTCCTCGGCCCCGTGTTCAAGGCAACGGGCACCGCGCCGCTCGTCGACATCCCGATGAAGGGCGATTACTCGCGCCGCGACTTCGTGCGCTCCGCGCGCTTCCACGGCGTGACCTTCAACATGCCGGAGAAGTTTCCGATCGGCACCGTGGGCGCGGTACGAGCGTTCTACTGGATCGGGGACCAGGATCCCGCGAAGGCACGCGCGTTCGCCAGGGCGCTCTATAACGAATACTTCGCCGGCGGGCGCGACATCGGCGCCCCCGAGACGGTGATCGAGGTCGCCGCCTCGTTGGGCGTGGACAGGAACGCACTACAGGCCGCGCTTGCCGACAGCGCCGTGAAGGAACGCGCCAAGGCCGAAGTCGATGCCGCCATCGCGAAAGGTGTCTTCGGATCGCCCTTCTTCATCGTGGACGGCGAGCCTTTCTGGGGATGCGACCGCATCCCGATGCTCGAGCAATGGGTGAAGCGCGGCGGCTGGTAACTGTCACTTCTTCAGCTGCGCGACCAGGAATTCCTTCACCGACTTCACGTACTCGGGCGACATCTCGCCCAGCACGCCGCGCTTCGATTCCGGGATGTGCTTCGCGGTCTCACCGTCGGCCGAGAACACGTAGTGGTCGAGGATCGCGCGCCAGGCTTCGCGCTGCTCCGGCGATAGCGGGCGCAAGTTGACGAGGCTGAGCAGCAGGACGTCGAGCGCAGAGCCGGCCTGCGCCGGCGCCTCGGGACGGCCCTTCCACCAGTAGTTCACCAGCATGTTGCACCGGTCGAGCGACTCGACGTGATGCCACCACAGCGGCGGAATGTAGATCGCATCGCCAGGCTCCATTTCGGCGACCTGTGCCGCGTCGAGCGCCTCGCGGAATTTCGGGAAGCGCTCGAAGTCGGGCTTCGCGAATTCCACGAGGCTGATCGGCGTGCCCGTCGGCGCATGGCCGATGGGACCGATGTAGAGATTGCGAACCTGCTCCGGCGGGAAGAGCGTGAAGCGGCGCTTTCCGGCCACCACGCACGCGATGTTGCCCGATTCGTCGAAGTGCGCCGGCGTGATCACCGCATTGCCGAGCCAGATGCGCGGCCCGATTGACGCATCGAGGAGCGCCATCGGGTGCTTCGCAGCGAAGCCCGGCAGGCAATCGGCGATCAGCGCGCTCTGCAGGGCCAGTGCCGGCGGTTTCTCGAACTTCGCGTTCTTGCCCATGCGCTCCAGCGCGGCCGAGACTGTGACCTTCTCGCGCGTGAAGTTGAACCCGCTCAGGTCGTCGTTGTAGAAAATCCGGCCGCGCGCGCTGGGCGGCGTGCGAATCGCATCGACGTAGAAACCGTTGTCGAAGCCGGCGAGATAGGCGGCCAGCGATTCGAACGATTCGCGCGCCTCCTGCACCGCGGGCCATTGCTCGACGAGGCCTCGCAGCACGACGGGCCGGTACGCCGCGACGACCTCGGTGCGAAAGCGCTCCGCATCGACGCCATGCATCTCGAGCATCGCGGTGGCCATCAGTTGCGGGTCTTGATGCGGTCGAGCCAGCGATCCGCGGCCTCTTCCACCATGTCGAGGACGAGCTCGAAGTCTTCGGGAGCGCCGTAGTACGGATCGGGCACGTCCTCGCCCTTCCAGCGCTCGCTCGCGTCGAGGAAGAGGCCCACGTTCGCGCGGGAGCCCGAAGGCTGCATTGCGCGAAGCAGCCGCAGGTGCCCGCGGTCCATCGCGAGGACGTAGTCGAAGGACTCGAAATCCTTGCGCGTGACCTGGGCTGCGCGCTGCTGCGAAAGGTCGTAGCCGCGACGCGACGCGTGATCGATGGCGCGCGGATCGGGGGGCTCGCCGACGTGATAGCCGTGCGTGCCGGCGGAGGCGACATGCACCGCATGGTCGAGGCCGCGCGTGCGCGCGCGCTGGCGAAGGACGCCTTCGCCCGTGGGCGAACGGCAGATGTTGCCCGTGCATACGACGAGTACGCTCACGACCGCTAGGCCGCTTGATTTTGACTGTTGCGCCAAGGTGATAGTGGGTGAAGTTGGGTGCCGCAGATGACGAGTATAGCGGTGCCCCAAAGGGAGCCCATCGACGCTTACGCTGGAATAAGCGATGTCCGGCGACTACTTGGGCGGTCGCGCCGCCCGCCGATTCACGGGCACACGCCTTCGGTGCCTCGTCACGGGCTTCGTGATGTCGGCTGCCTCGAACAATTGCCGAAGCCCGTGTTCCAACAGTTCGACGGCCTTCCCCAGGGCGCCGAGTTGTCCAACCCGGACTATCGCGACGGGTCGGCGCAGGTCAAACGATGGGGGACGCAATATCTTCACGCGATCGATGGAACGATTCCTGGCAATAAAGCGAGCGGGTAGCAGCCCGACACCATAACCGGCCTGAACGAACGCCAGCTGCATTTGGATGTTGTTGACTTCAGCCGCAATCATGGGGGCGAAGCCGGCACGCTCCATCCGATCGATGAGGCTCGCCCGAAGAAAGCACCCGGGCGGATTGAGCACCCAGGGCGCCCGGCCCAGACTCTTCCAACCACCGTCAAAGTTGCCTGCGGCGCCTTGAACGATTTCCATGCGGTCGCTGGCGATGATATTCGTCAGGAGCGGTGGAGGCGCGGTTTTGCCTTCGGGCAAAGGCACGACAGCGACGTCGAGTTCACCCGCAAGCAGCCGCTGAATCAATTGTTCGCTCGACAGCTGCACTCGGACCTTGGGGTATTTCTCGGTCAGCGCCCGAATAGGTTCGATAAGCGCCCCCTCGGCCAGGGCAAACGAGATCCCGATGCGCAAGAGGCCGTGAGGTTCAGCGCCGCTCGACGTAAGAGACTTCAGCGCCTCCGTCCGCTGCAGCAGATCTCGCGCTTGTTCGAGCACCCTGGAGCCCAGCGAGTTCAGGCGCGGCGGCTTTACCGAGCGGTCGAGCAACTCGGCACCCAATTGAGCCTCCAGCCTTTGCACTTGCCGGGTAATCGCAGAGGGCGTCCGGAATAGACGACCGGCTGCACCGGCGATGGACCCGGCATCGGCAAATTCTACGAGGGCGCGCAAGTCTTCGAGCAAAGGGGGTCTCCTGAGCGTTCTCCCGATGAATTAGGATCGTGCGGCATGGGCATTATTATCGTGATAATAATGAATTTGTGGAATTTGTGGTCCTGCATCAGTATTCCAGGCAATTCATGTCTGGAGGAGATCTGCATGCCTCATGCGACCCAAATTCGGCGTACCGCAATTACCTCGCCCGAACTTACGCCGCCGGTCGGCCCGTTTTCCCAGGCGATCGAAGCCGGTGGTTTCATCTACTTCAGCGGTCAGGTCGGTCAAGACCCGACGACGGGCAAGCTGGTGGCGGGAGGCATTGCGGCCGAGACCGAGCGCGTCTTCCGGAATCTCTCGGCGGTCTTGAAGGCGGCCGGCAGGAGTTTCGATGATGTCGTGCGCGCCGGCGTGTATCTCGCGAACATGAATGACTTCGTCGCGATGAATGGCATCTACGCAAAGCATTTCAGTCAGCCCTTTCCCGCCCGCACGACGATCGCGGTGGCCGCGCTGCCCCTTGGGGCCTTCGTTGAGATCGACCTCGTCGTCAAGGCTTAGAGAATGACTAAGATTGTTTTAGCCATGTTTGTTGCAGCTTCCGTACTTTCGTTTAATGCGCGTGCCCAAAGCACCCAGGACGAGCGCCAGTACGCGGAGGGCCCGGTCACTCTCGTGCAAGAAATAGCAGTTGAGTACGGGCACTTTGAAGACTACATCGATTGGCTGAATTCAACGTGGAAGCCAACCATGGAAGCCACGAAGAAAGCAGGGATCATTATCGATTACAAGGTCTTCAGTTCCACTCCACCATCACCGGATCATCCCGATGTAATTCTGTGGATTACCTATAAGAACATGGCGGCGCTGGATAGGGGCGTCGAAGAAGAAGCGGTGGCCAGGAAAGTGATCTGCAGCACCGAGTGCCAGAACAAGGCCAGGGTTGGCCGGAATGAATACAGGAAAGTTACGCGCAGGGAATATATTCGTGAGGTTATTCTGAAATGAAGCTCCATTCCTGGGATATCAGTCCCTACTCGGCGCGAGTGCGGATGCAGATCTACGCCAAGGGTCTCACCGACATCACGATCGAGCAGCCGACGACTTACGGCACGCTGAAGTTCTACCAGGACCATCCGATCGGCCGCATCCCGTTGCTGGAGATCGACGGCGATGCGATACCGGAGTCGGCCGTGATCGCGGAGTATCTCGAGGAGACCTATCCCGAGCCTTCGCTGCTGGGCGCGACGCCCCGGGAGAACGCCCACATCCGCACCCTGGCCCGCATCGGCGACATTTACCTGATGGACAACACCTTCATGCTCGCGGGCCAGACCCGTGTCCTCGCCGCCCAGACCCCCGTCACCACCGCCAACGAAAGCATCGTCGCGCTGCTGGTCGGCCAGCTGGCGAGCAGCACCAAGGCGCTGGACCGGATGATTGGCCGCGACGGCTTCGCATGCCTGGGCCGCGTCACCCTGGCCGACTGCGCGCTCGTGCCGGCGCTCTTCTATCTGGAGATCGTGCTGGGGAGCAGGGGTCTCGCCGACCCGATCACCGCGAACACCAACGTCGCCGCCTATTGGGCGGCGATCCGGAGAGACGAGCACGCGGCGCGCATCCTGGCGGAGCTGCACCGAGGGGTGGAGGAACGCCGCGAACTGGTCCGCTCCGGCGCGATCGAGAAGATAAGGGAGGCGGCCCGGGCGGCAAGGCAAGCAGCGGAGCAGGCCTAGCCACGAACTATAGGTCGCCTCAGGTGCCTTGGCGAGGAGGAACCTTCGCGCCGCTCTCGCGCGCTTCCGAAAGGCCGATGGCGATGGCCTGCTTCCGGCTCGTCACCTTCTTGCCGGACTTGCCGCTCTTCAGCTCGCCATGCTTGAACTCGTCCATCACGCGCTTCACCTTCGCTTGCGCCTTCTTTCCGTACCGAGCCATGAATCCTCCAATGTCCGTAACGCGCGGGCTACCGCGGACCGAGCGGCTCCGCTCCCCGGCGATGCGATTCGGCGAGCACGGACGACGGCGTGATATGTGCCAGCGCCGCGTCGAACTTGTTCATCGCACCCGGGATCACGTCTCCCTTGCCCGCCATCATCGCCTCGAACCCGATCCTCGCGAAGAAATCCGTATCGGTGGCCCCCGGCATGAGGCAGGTCACCGTGACGCCCGTGTCCTTGAGCTCGTTGCGAAGCGCCCACGAGAAAGAATCGATGAAGGCCGCGCTCGCGCTGTAAATGGCCTGGAACGTTCCCGGCGTGAATCCGGCGACGGATCCCGTGATGAGGATCTTGCCTTCGCCGCGCGCCACCATGCGGCGCGCCACCTGCTGGACGAGATAGAGCGTGCCCGTGATGTTGGTATCGATCACGTCGCGCGCCTCGTCCCAATCCTGGTCGAGGAACGCGCCTCCCAGGCCATGGCCCGAATTCGCGAGCAAGGCCGCCACCGGACGCCCGCCGATCAGGTCGAGCACCTCTTCCACGCCCTCTTCGGTGCTCAGCTCCACCTGCAGTGCTTCGACGATCGCGCCCGAGGCCGCCAATTGGTCCGAGGCCCTCAGCATGTCGCCATCGGCCGCGATGACGAGGTCGAAGCCATAGTCCGCGCAAATCCTCGCGAGCTGGAACCCGATGCCGGACGAAGCCCCGGTCACGACTGCAAGCGGTCGGAGGATCGCGTTCATCTGGAATCCTTTCTCCAGCGAGGGGCTCGTTCCGGTGAAGGGTCCGCCGAAAGCGGCGCCGGGTGAAGCGCCGCATGGATGAAAGCGCCGTAGGACGGCTCCGACACCTGGGAAGTCGCTTCGCCTATCGATTCCCTCGCGCAGGTCTCGCACTCTTCAGGGACACTCCACCCGGCCCAAAGGAGACCCCCATGGCCATCGCGCGCTCGCGGAAAACCGACGCCCTCGAATTGCTCAAGAAGGATCATTCGCACGTGCAGGACCTCTTCGCCGAGTTCAAGCGCTTCCATGAAGAGGAGACGGAAGGCGTCGACGAACTGAAGCAGGAGATCATGGACGAGGTGTGCGCGGCACTGAAGGTGCACACCCAGATCGAGGAAGAGATTTTCTACCCCGCGGCGCGCGAGGCGTGCCCCGACGAGGAGGAGATGTTCGACGAGGCCCTCGCGGAGCATGCGGCCGCCAAGGACCTGATCGAGCAGATCGAGGCCGGCGCCGCCACGGATACGGAGATCAGCGATCGCTTCCTCACGCTCTCGGACGACATCGACCACCACGTGCAGGAAGAGGAAATGGAGATGTTCCCGATGGTGGGCGACAGCTCCATGGACCTGGAGGAAGTGGGCGGCAGGCTCGCCGCCCGGAAGCAGGAGCTCGAAGCCGAGGCTACCCGGCCTGCCTCTCAAACGGAGACGGCTCGAAATCCTTCGCAAGGGCGCGCCACACGCGTTCCGCGGTGACCGGCATCTGGATGCGTTCCGCATCGCGGCCGAGACCCGCGCTGTCGAGCGCATCGACGACGGCGTTGACGACCGCCGGTGTCGCGCCGATCGTGCCCAGCTCGCCCACGCCTTTCACGCCGAGGACGTTCGTCTTGCACGGAATCGACGTGTCGAACGCGGTCTTGAAGCCGTGGAACACGTCCACCCGCGGCATCGCGTAATCCATGAAGCTCGCGGTCTGCATCTGTCCGCTTTCGGCCTCATAGCTCACGCGTTCGCATAGCGCCTGGCCGATCCCCTGCATGGCGCCGCCTTCGACCTGGCCGCGCACGATGTCCGGGCTCACGATGCGGCCGATGTCGTTCACCGACGCGTAAGCGACGATCTCCACGTCCCCGGTGCCGGGATCGACCTCGACTTCGCAGACGTGGCAGCCATTGGGCCAGCTGGGCGCGCCGGCCGTCGTGGATGACTCGATACGCATCGCCGCCGCGCCCTGTCGACGGGCAAGCTCGAAGAGATCCACTCCGAGGTCCGTGCCCGCGACGCCGAACCGCCCCGCGTGATATTCGAGGTCGGCTTCGGCCACCTCGAGCGCTTCGGCGGCGCGGCTTTTCGCGAGCGCCAGCGTCTTCTGCGATCCCACGGTGACGGCGGAACCTCCCGTGAAAAGCGAACGCGAGCCGGCGCTGCCGAATCCGTTCGCGCGGTCCGTGTCGCCCTGGATGATGCGGATCATGTCGATGGGAACCTCGAAGACATCGACGACCAACTGCGCATAGCTCGTCTGGATGCCCTGGCCCATCTGTTGGGTCGCTGTCACGACCTCGATGAACCCATCCGGCATGACCGTGACCTCGACCTTCTCCTCGAGGGCGTTGCCGCCGGTCCATTCGAGAAACGTGGCGATGCCACGCCCGCGAAGCTTGCCACGGCGCTTCGATTCCTCGCGGCGCGCCGGGAATCCGTTCCAGTCGGCGAGTGCGAGGCACTGGTCCATGATGGATTCGAAGTTGCCGGTGTCGTACACCTGCGCCATCGCGCTCTTGTACGGCATCTGCGCGGGACGGATCATGTTGCGGCGGCGAAGCTCCGCGGGATCCAGGCGCAACTTTCGCGCCGCCGCGTCCATCAATCGCTCGGTGATGTAGATGTACTCGGGACGCCCGGCGCCGCGATAAGGCCCGGTGGGCGCGCGATGGGTGAGCACGGTCGTGAAATGGAAGTCGATGAGCCCGATGTCGTAGATGCTCGTGGACACCCACGGCCCCACGAGCAGCTGGATCGCGACACCCGCGCCGGTCGCATAGGCGCCGATATTCGCGAACGAGCGCACGCGAAGCGCGAGCGCCTTGCCGCCGGCATCGAGGGCCAGCTCCGCGCGGCTGATCACGTCGCGCCCGTGCACTGTCGCCTGCAATTCCTCGGTGCGATCCGCGATCCATTTCACCGGGCGTTTCACCTGGAGTGCCGCGAAGGCGACCGCGACGTCCTCCGGATAAGGGCCCGTCTTCATGCCGAAGCCGCCGCCCACGTCGCCCACGAGCACGCGTGTGTTCCCAGGCGTTCGTCCCGGGATCGCGTCGCAGATTCCGCCGCGCACCGCCGTGGGCATCTGGCTCGAAAGCCGCACCGTGAGCCGTCCGCTCGCATCGTCGAATGCGGCCAGCACCGTGCGCGACTCGATCGGATTCGCGGCGAGGCGCTGGTTTTCGATGTCGAGCGAGACGGTATGCGCGGCGCTTGCGAACGCGGCTGCGACGGCCTTCGAATCGCCATATCGCGCCTCCGCGGCGATGTTGTCGGGCGCCTCATCGCACAAGACCGGCGCCCCGGCCTTCATGGCGGCGAGGGTATCGACGACGGCCGGAAGCTCTTCATAGTCGACCACGACCGCATCGGCGCCTTCGCGCGCCGCGGCCGGCGTCTCGGCCACCACCAGCGCGACGGCCTCGCCCATGAATCGCGCGACCTCGTGCGCGAGCGCGCGCCTGGGCGACGAGATGACGGGGCTTCCATCGGCGCGCTTGAATCCGGCAGCGCCCACCATCGGCTTCACGCCCGCCTTCGCCATCTGCTCGCCGGTGATCACGTCGAGCACGCCAGGAACGGCCTTCGCGGCGGAAACGTCGATGCCGTTGATCTTCGCGTGCGCGAAGGGCGATCGCACGAAGACGAGGTGCGCCTGCCCCGGCAACGACACGTCGCCCGCGTATTGCCCACGGCCCGCGAGCAGCGCCGGGTCCTCGATGCGGCGCACGGCGCGGCCGCTGCCATAGCGGCCCACGTCCGGATTCGTGCTCATCCTTCGCCTCCCACGGCCATCAACCGGTCCCTCAGCGTCTTCAGCTCATCGCGCAGGCTCGCCGCGCGTTCGAACTCGAGGTTGCGCGCCGCCTCGAGCATTTCCTTCTCGATCTTCTTGATGCGCTGGTCGAGCTGCTTCTCCGAGAGCGTGTCGTACTTCGCCTCGTCCTCGGCCGCCTTCTTCGCATCCCTGGCTTCGTCCGCGTCGTAGGCGCCTTCGATCATGTCCTTGATGCGCTTGGATATGCTCTTGGGCTCGATGCCGTGGGCGAGGTTGAAGGCGACCTGCGTGGCGCGGCGGCGCTCGGTCTCGTCCATCGCGGCCTTCATCGAATCGGTCACCTGGTCGGCATAGAGGATCGCCGTGCCGTTCACGTGGCGCGCTGCGCGCCCGATCGTCTGGATGAGCGAGCGGCCCGAGCGAAGGAATCCTTCCTTGTCGGCGTCGAGGATCGCCACCAGCGACACCTCCGGAATATCGAGTCCCTCGCGCAGCAGGTTGATGCCCACCAGCACGTCGAAGAGCCCCTTGCGCAGGTCGCGGATGATCTCGACGCGCTCGACGGTATCGATGTCCGAGTGCAGGTATCGCACCTTGATGCCGTGCTCGGCCAGGTAGTCGGTGAGGTCTTCGGCCATGCGCTTGGTGAGCGTCGTGACCAGCACGCGCTCGTTCACCTTCACGCGCTTGTTCACTTCCGAGAGCAGGTCGTCGACCTGCGACGACGCGGGCCGCCGGATCAGCACCGGGTCGATGAGCCCGGTCGGGCGCACCAGTTGCTCGACCACCTGCGCGGCATGCGTCCTTTCGTATTCCGCGGGCGTGGCGGACACGAAGACCGCCTGGCGCACCTGGCGCTCGAATTCCTCGAACTTGAGCGGCCGGTTGTCGAGCGCGGACGGGAGGCGGAAGCCGTACTCCACCAGGACCCCCTTGCGCGAGCGGTCGCCGTGGTACATGCCGCCGATCTGCGGAACTGTCACGTGGCTCTCGTCGATCACGATGAGCGCCTCGGTGGGAAGGTAGTCGATGAGCGTGGGCGGCGGCTCGCCCGGCGAGCGGCCCGAGAGGTGGCGCGTGTAGTTCTCGATGCCCTTGCAGAATCCGAGCTCGTTCATCATCTCGAGGTCGAAGTGCGTGCGCTGCTGCAGGCGCTGCAATTCCAGCAGCTTGCCCTGCTCCTGGAAAAAGGTGAGGCGCTCGCGAAGCTCCACCTTGATGGTCTCGATCGCGCGAAGCACCGTGGCCCGCGGGGTCACGTAGTGGCTCTTGGCGTAGAGCGTGAAGCGCGGGATGCGATGGAGCAGCTCGCCCGTGAGCGGATCGAAGAGCGTGAGGGACTCGATCTCGTCGTCGAGCAGCGAGATGCGAAGGGCCTGCTCGCTGTTCTCCGCCGGGAAGACGTCGATCGTGTCGCCGCGGACGCGGAACGTCCCGCGGCGGAAGTCGATGTCGTTTCGCGTGTACTGCATGCCCGCCAGCCGCGCGAGCAGGTCGCGCTGGGGCACCGGGTCCTTCTCGCGCAGCACCTGGCGCATGTCCTGGTAGTCGCCGGGATCGCCGATGCCGTAGATGCACGACACGGTCGCCACGATCACGACGTCCTTGCGTTCGATCAGGCTCTTGGTCGCCGACAGGCGCATCTGCTCGATGTGCTCGTTGATCGACGAATCCTTCTCGATGTAGAGGTCGCGCGAGGGCACGTACGCCTCGGGCTGGTAATAGTCGTAGTACGAGACGAAATACTCGACCGCGTTCTCGGGAAAGAACTCGCGGAACTCCGAATAGAGTTGCGCGGCGAGCGTCTTGTTGGGCGCGATCACGAGCGTGGGACGCCCCGTGCGCGCGATCACGTGAGCCATGGTGTAGGTCTTGCCCGAGCCCGTGACGCCGAGCAGCGTCTGGTACGAGAGGCCGTCGTTCAGTCCCTCGACGAGCTTCTCGATGGCCTGCGGCTGGTCGCCCGCGGGCGCGAACGGCTGGTGCAGCTTGAAGGGACTTCCGGGAAAAGTGACGACTTCCATCGGGAGGGCGCGCAGGCAAACCGCCTATTCTAGGCTACTGGGGGCTGCTGGCGGAACGTGCCACGGGCGCCGAGACGTCCTCCGAGGCTTCGCGGTTCTGCATCTCGAAGATCCAGGTGGCGGGCAGCGCGAAATTGAGGTTCTGCCCGGTCTTGTGCTGGAAGGTGACGATGCCGACGAGCTGGCCCTTCGCGTCGAAGAGGCCGCCGCCGCTCGATCCGGGCGAGATGGGCGCGGTGGTCTGGATGATCGTGCCCTTCGTGGTCTGGCGAAGCGACGACACGAGGCCTTCCGAGAGCGTGAGCTCGAGGCCCTGCGGGGCGCCGATCGCATAGACGTGCTGGCCTACTCGCACTTCGCCCGTCGCGACGGTGACCGGCGTCGAATACAGTCCCGCCACCCGCAGGCTGCACAGGTCGAGCTCCTTGTCGGCGATCTGCACGACTCCGTCGAGCACGTTGCCTCCCACCTTGACCGAGATGCGCTGCGCGCCGGCGACGACATGGCAATTGGTGATGACCACGGTGCTGCCCGTGGCCACGCCGCTGCCCTGCGCGATCATGCTTCCGGCGGGATCGAAGGTCTGGATGCGGGCCACCGAGTTGGATACGGTGGAGAAGATGTCCTCGGCCGTCATCGGCCCCCGGGCCACGGGCGCGGCCGAAGTCGGCGTCATCTCGTCCTGCGCGGCGGCGCCCGGCGCGGGCCTCGCGGGTTCGTCCCTGCGGGCCGTCGGCGGGATCACGACCGGGCGTGTCATTTCGATCACGGGTGGCGGTCTCGACGGCGGGCGCGTCTTCACCCAGATGATGAGGGCCATGAAGAGCACCACGACGGCAATCGCGACCTTGGTGAGTCCCGCTTCCCTGAGGATGTCCCTCACCGTCTCCATCGCCCCGGGACCGCGCTCGGCGGCCTTCTGCTCGGCAACCATCGCCCGGTCCGCCGGCAGGTTCGCGTCGTAGTCGTAGCGGAGGTCCGGATTCGTGAGCACCTGGCAGGCTTCGCGAACGGCCTCGGCCTGCTCCTCGGAGACGGGTTTCGCCTTCAGGTCGGCGAGCTTCTCGCGGGCGGCGTTGGCGATCTCGATCGACGAGGCATCGCGGGACACCCCGAGGACCTGGTAGTGCGTGCGTCGCGGCATCCCCGCATAGTAAAATATCCACGGACGATTCATCCACCGCTTCGGGAGAACATCGCATGTCGCAGGTCGCCAATCGCCTCAAGGCCATCAGACCCTCGCCCACCCTGGCCGTCACCGCGAAGGCCGCGCGCCTGAAAGCCGAGGGCAAGGACGTGATCGCGATGGGCGCCGGCGAGCCCGACTTCGACACGCCCGAGTTCATCAAGGAAGCGGCGATCGCCGCGATCCGCAAGGGCCTCACCAAGTACACGGCCGCGGGCGGCACGCCGTCGCTGCGCAAGGCGATCGTCGCGAAGTTCCGCAACGAGAACGGCCTCGAATACACCGAGAAGCAGGTGCTCGTCTCCTGCGGCGGCAAGCAGACTTCGTTCAACCTCTGCCTCGCGCTGCTCAACGCGGGCGACGAGGCCATCGTTCCGGCGCCGTTCTGGGTGTCTTACCCCGACATGGCGATGATGGCCGACGCGACACCCGTGTTCGTCCCCGCGGGCATCGACCAGGGATTCCGGATCACGCCGGCCCAGTTGCAGGCCGCGATCACGCCGAAGACGCGCCTGGTATGGCTCAACAGCCCTTCCAACCCCACGGGCGCCGTCTACACGGCCGACGAGCTGAAGGCGCTGGGCGAGGTTCTGCGCAAGCATCCGCAGATCGTCATCGCCACCGACGACATGTACGAGCACATCCTGCTCGACGGCTCGAAGTTCGTGAACATCCTCAACGTGTGCCCCGATCTCTACCCGCGCACGGTGACCATGAACGGTGTCTCGAAGGCCTACTCCATGACCGGCTGGCGCATCGGCTACTGCGGCGGTCCCCAGGAGTTGATCGAGGCGATGGAAAACGTGCAGTCCCACAGCACGTCCAATCCGGCATCGATCTCGCAGTACGCGGCCGAGGCCGCGCTCACGGGCGACCAGCGCTGCATCGAGCCGATGGTTGCGGCATTCAAGGAACGCGCCCGCGTGATCACCGAGGGGCTCAACCGCATCCCCGGCGTGAAGTGCCTGATGCCCTCGGGCGCGTTCTACTCGTTCCCCGATTGCCGCGGCGCGATCCGAAAGCTCCACGAGGCGGGCAAGATTCCCGCACCGACGGACCTCGCGCTGTGCGATTACCTGCTCGCGCAACCCAAGGGCGTAGCCGCTGTTCCGGGCTCGGCTTTCGGCGCCGAGGGCTACCTGCGCATCTCCTTCGCGACCTCCATGGAGAACATCCGCAAGGCCGTCGATAGGATGGCCGCGTCCATGGGGGAAGAGCGCGTTCCGGCATGAGTTTGCAGGGAGTGCCGCAACGTGTCAGCAGTTGCGGCACAGGGTCGTTGCAACCCTATGACTTGCATCACATTTTTTGCAGATTATCGCCTTTAAATCAAATAGTTACGAGCGCCCGGGCTTTGTGGCACGCAGCTTGCGGTAAAGAACCCCAGCGGGCCTACATACAGGGTCTCGCCCCATCCGCATCAACAGCCAAAGGAGCAATGCATGCGTATTTACCAGAAGGGCTTCACCCTGATCGAACTGATGATCGTGGTCGCGATCATCGGCATCCTGGCGGCCATCGCCATTCCTGCGTACCAGGACTACACGGTCCGCTCGAAAGTGACCGAGCTGATCAACTCCGCCGGCGTCTGCAAGACCTCCGTCGCTGAGTACTACCAGTCGCTCGGTGCCATGCCGGCCGGCGGCGCGACGCAAGCCGGTTGCTCGAACATCGGCACGGCCAACTCGGCCCCGCCGATTGTCGCCACGACCGGCGAAGTGCAGATCAATGCCTCCGGCACGCTGCTGACGCAGCTTGGTGGCGCGGCCACTGGCATGTTCGCGTACCTGCCGGCCACGGCATCCGCGGGCGCCCCGATCACGGCGTGGGTCTGCTCGAAGAACGGCACCCCGGCGGCCTCCACGACGATCATCTCGAAGTACC
>JBAQKF010000014.1:0-6263 GCA_049300695.1 Usitatibacter sp. | reverse complement strand
GCAGAAAGGTGAATGACTTGGTCATGAGCTGTTCTCCCGATCAATTCGAACCATAAAATGTCCGTCCCAGGCTCGCCGGCGCGACGAGCCTGCGCGAGCCTCCCCAGAAGACGAGCACCGCGAGCGTCAACAGGTACGGAAACATCTCCAGCAGGAACGGCGAGACGAGTGATCCGCGCGCCTGCAACTGGAGCTCGAGCGCCTCGGCACCGCCGAACAGGAGCGCGCCCGCGATCGCGCGAAGCGGATTCCACTTCGAGAATATGACGAGTGCGATCGCTATGAATCCGCGGCCCGCCGTCATGTACTCGGCCCAGGTCTCGGTGAGCGACAGCGAGAGATGCGCGCCTGCGAGCCCGCCCAGCAAGCCGCCCAGCAGCAGCGCCTGGTATTGGAAAACTGCGGGATCGCGTCCCGAGGCGAACGCGGCAACGGGGCTCTCGCCCACGGCCCTCAGGCCCAGGCCCCAGCGCGTGCGGAAGAGCACCCACCAGGCAAGAATCGCAACGGGCACGGCTAGCCAGGTGAGCACGTCGTAGTTGAAAAGCGTGGTCGATCTTACCCACGACAAATCGGCGAGGTACGAGGGCCGCCACTTCGGAAGTCCCGCGATGACGGCGCCCACGTAGGGTGCCCCGATGAGCGCGCTCGCGCCGACGCCGAAAAACATCATCGCCAGGCCGCTCGCAAGCTGGTTCGCCTTGCGTGTGACCACCAGCCATCCGAACAGCAGGTTCATGCTGGCGCCCGCGACGCCGGCGAGCGCGAGTCCGAGCCATGGGCTTCCCGTCACCGCGGCGACCGCGAAGCCTACCGCGGCGCCGACGAGGAGCACGCCTTCGAGGCCGAGGTTCACGATGCCCGATCGCTCGACTATGGTTTCGCCGAGCGTCGCGTAGAGGAGCGAAGTGCCCGAGAGGATCGCGCCTGCGAGCAGCCCGAGCGCAAGCGGCGTGGCACTCATCGTTTTCCGGGTCCGCCGCGGTAGGCGAGCACGACGAACAGGATCGTGGCGAGGAGAATGTTCACGACGGCGTAGGGCAGTCCCTGGGAGATCTGGAGTGCGTCGCCCGCCGAAGTGATGATGGCGAAAATGAAGGCCATGAACAGGATGCCGAGCGGCCGCCCGCCCGCGAGCCACGCGATGAGGAATCCGTTGAATCCGTAGCCCGGCGAGAGGCTCTGGCGAAGCCTGCCCGCGATGCCCATCGCCTCCCCCATCCCTGCGAGCCCCGCGAAGCCGCCACCGATCGCGAGCGCGGCGACGACCCATACCGGCACCGCGATGCCAAGTCGAGTCGCCGCCTCCGGGTTGCCGCCGATCGCGCGCATCTCCAGTCCCCAACGCGTCTTGTCCATGACGAACCAGTAGGCGAGGAGCGCGGCGAGCGCGATGAGGAGCCCGGCGTGCACGCGCGTGCCGAAGAATGCCGGCAGCAACGCGGCTTCCGGGTACAGCGGCGATTGCGGATAGGCGGAGTTCTCCGCGGCCCGCCAGGGGCCGAACACGAAGTAGCCAACGATGAGCGGAGAGATGTAGTTGAGGAGAAGCGTCGAAACCGTCTCGTTGACGAGCTTCGCGGCGCGCAGCACGCCGGGGATCGCGGCCCAGACCGCGCCACCGAGGAAGCCCGCGAGGATGACGAGGGGCAGAACCACCGCGGCCGGCGCTGTGGGAAGGAGGAACGCGGCTCCCGACGCCGCGAATGCCCCCATGTAGAGCTGTCCCTCGCCCCCGACGTTGATGAGACCGAGGCGCGAAGGGAATGCCACCGCGACCGCCGAGAGCAGCAGCGGAGTCATGCGCACGAGGAGCTCGGAAAAGCCATAGGCGCTCGCGAGCGTGTGGCGGAAGGCCTGTGCATATGCGCTCAAGGGATCCTTGCCTGCGGAGAACAGCACTAGCGCAAAGACCGCCAACGACACGATGCCGATCGCGATGAAGCGCGCTGCCGCTCGTGCGGCGTCGGAGCTTCGCAATGCCATCGCTGCCACCGCTTCAGGCATGCGCGGGCTCCCGGGCTCCGGTCATGAGGAGTCCCACCTCCTCCGCCTGCCAGGCGCCGCGGGCGAATTGCCCTACGATCTCCCCCGAGAAGAGCACCAGCAAGCGGTCGGCCATCTCGTCGAGCTCATCGAGATCCTCGGAGATGAGGAGGACGCCGGCGCCTTGTCCGCATGCGCGACGAAGCAGCTCGCGCACGGAGGCCGCGCTTCGCACGTCGAGGCCTTGTGTCGGATACATCGCGATGACGAGCTTCGGGTCGTGGGCGAGCTCTCGCGCGATCACGGTGCGCTGGACATTGCCGCCGGAGAGCGCCGCGATCGGGACATCGAGCGGCGGAACGGGAAACTCCAAGGCTCTGAAGGAATTCTCCATGGTCTCCTGAAGCCGCCGCCGGTCGAGACCGGCGCCCTTATGGTAGCGGCGTCCCGTGCCGAGCGAGAGATTCTCGCGCACGGACATCCCCGGCACGGCCGCCATGGCAAGCGCGTCCTCGGGAATGAAGGCGACGCCGCTTTCGCGCATGCGTGCGATGGACCATGAGGTGGCGTCCTCGCTACCGAAGGATTTCGTCCCTGCGACAAGAGGACGAAGTCCGAGCAGCAGGTCGCCGAGCTCCTTCTGCCCGCTTCCCGAGACGCCGGCGATTCCGACGATCTCGCCCGAGCCCACGGTCAAGTCGATACTTTTCAGCGCGATCTCGGCACCGACCGAGCGTGAAGACGCGCCGCGGAGGTGGAGGACGGGTGCCGCGGCGTCGCCTCCGCTGGCCCGCGGATCCTGGGCGCTTCCACGGGAGAAGCGATCGCCAAACATCATTGCGACCAGTGCTTCCTCGTCCGCTTGCCCTGCCTCCGCCGTTCCCGTGATTCGCCCCTTGCGCATCACCGTGATTTGGTCGGCGCAGCGAATCACCTCCCGCAGCTTGTGCGTGATGAAGAGAATCGCGTAGCCCTCGGCCTTCAGCGCGGCGAATACGCGGAAGAGCCCTTCGACTTCGTGCGGGGCGAGGACGCGAGTGGGCTCGTCGAAGATCAGGACCCGCGCTCTCGCGAGCAGCAGCTTGAGGATCTCGACTTTCTGCCGGGCGCCGACCGAGAGCTGCCGCACCGAGGCCGCGGGATCGACCGCGAGCCCGAAGCGTTGCGCGAGCTCGAGGATCCTTGCCGCGACCCGCTCCGGGCTGGGTGTGAACGGAAGATCCGTGAGGAAGAGCTCGATGTTCTCCAGGACGCTCAGCGCCGGCACGAGCATGAAGCTCTGGAAGACCATGCCGATGCCGTGCGAACGCGCATCGCGCGGCGAGTGAAGGTCCAGGTGCTTGCCGTCGAGACGGATCTCTCCCGCGTCCGGGCGCACGAAGCCGTACAGGATCTTCGACAGCGTGCTCTTTCCCGCGCCGTTCTCGCCGAGGAGCGCGTGGACCTTACCTCCCTCCAACCGGAGGTCGACGGCCTCGTTGGCCTGGACGGCCCCGTACCGCTTCGTGACGCCGCGCATCTCGACCAGAACCGGCGCGTTCGCCGCGCCATCGGGTCGCGCGCTCGTTTCGCGGGCGGGGCTCCAGGCAGTCAGGTAGGCCCGATCAGAAGTGATACTCGACGCGGACCATCGGCGTCTTCGCAAACGCGCCGGGGCCGGCTGCGCCGGAAGCGTCATTGCCGAACTTGTTCTTCCAGTACTGGTACTCGAAGCCGGCCTTGATCTTGCCCTTTGAGCCCATCAGGGCGCCGAAGTCGTACATGATCTCGCCATCGAAGTCGGTCTCGGGCTTCGTCGGGCCGCCGAACTCGTTGGTTCCCTTCTGCGCGATCCAGTTCATATAGCCCTCGAACGAGAAGCCGGAGCCCCCGATGGGGATTCCCCACGCGCCGGTGAGCATCGCATGCGTCTTGTAGGAATAGCGCGGAACGCAACCGCTCGGGGGAAAGCCGACGGCGGCGGGAGGAAACGTCGTGCAAGGCGCGTTGCTTTCCCACAGGGCGAGCACACTCACGTTCAGGAATCCCGGAACGTCGAACATCGCCGTCGGGCCCAGGACGAGCATGCGCTTCTTGGAGTTGTAGCCGGCGTCGGTCTTGCTGTTGTAGTCGAACCCGACCGTGGCACCCCAGCTCTGGATCACGCTCATCTTCAGGCTGTTGCCCGTGACCTTTGCGAAATCCACGAGATTGCGATAGACGACGTAGGTTTCCTGGGCCGCGCCCGTGCAGTTGAAGTTCGAGCAATTCGCGGGGTCGTGGTTGTTGGACAGCAGCATGTCGACGTTGAAGAAGTTGACTCCATACGTGTAGCCGCTCACGTGGGTGAGCGCGAAAATGTTCTTCGAGATGTCGTTCGGATCGCTGTTGGTGGGACCCGAGTTGACGTAGGGCTCGCGGAACTGGGTTCCATAACGCCAACTGAGCGACGTATCGCTCCAATCGGCAGCGGCTGCACACAACGCTGCTCCCGTTATACCGGCGGCGATGGCCACCCGAAACGGCCTCTTCAATCGAGAGATATTCACAGCGGTTCCCCTTGTCTAAGTTAGCCAGCTTGGAAAGACACCCCGTAGTGTCGAAGCAAAAAACCGGCCCAGCCTGCGGAAAGCGCCATCCTCAAAGCTCTGAGGCATTGGGCTGGGCGGGGCCTGAAATGCGCCGCCCGCGTTCGCCGCGGCATGCCTTGCACCAAAGCGGATGGTTTGAAGCCCCGAATGCCCTCGAAAGGTGCCCACCGTCGAGTCCATTGCCGCATTACGCCTTCGCCGGTGCCAGGAGGCTCACGTGAGCGGCGGCGACTCTCCAGCCTTCGTCCGTGCGGATCCAGACATGGCTCTGGCGTCCGGTCATCGTGGCGCCGTGGCGCCGGAACTCGGTATTGGCCGAGGCAAGGTCGCGGCCATAGGTGGTGATCACCGTGTTCCACAGGTCGCGCTTGAGGTTGATCGGAGGGCGCGCCGCGCGAAACATCGCGATCGCGTCGTAGCCGTAGAGGTTCTCGGTGACGCCGTAGCGCAGGGTGTGGCCGCTGCGCCAGAACAGCCGGTCGAGCGTCTCGACGTCGTTGTTCACCAGCGCGTGCTCGTATTCCTGGAACGCCGCAGTAACTTCGGCGAGCACCTCCGGGATGTTGATGTGCATCATGCGATGGCTCCTTGCGCTCGGGAAGGCGGCGGCCGGAATGCGACGGCGCCGGTGCGCGCCGCGGCCATCGCGACCCTGAATACGAGGTCTTCACGCCAGGGCGCGGCGGCGATCTGCACGCCCAGCGGCAGCGGCCCGGCGTCGGCGACGGGGGCCGCGATCACCGGCAGGCCCGCGAAGGACAAGGGCTGCGTGTAAACGCCAAGATGCGCGGCCGCGATCACGTCCGCGTCGCCCACTCGCATCATTGCTTGCCCGATGGGAAACGCGGGATACGGCGTCGCGGGCGCGAGGATTACGTCCACATCGTCGAACACGCGCTGCAGCTCAGTACAGTAGCGGCGTCGGAAGCGTTGCGCGCGCGCGTACCACGCGGCGGGAACCATCGCGCCGGCGAGGAAGAGAGGACGCGTGTTGGGATCGAATTCGGAAAGCCGCGTGCGCAGATCCGGCAAGTGCAGCTCCGCTCCTTCTACCGCGGTCATGAGGGTTGCCGCGGCACGCGCATACGGGACCTCCGGAAGCTCGACTTTTCGCGAGGCCCCCAACGCGGCGGCCACCTTCCCCACCGCGGAGAATGCTTCGGGAAAGCCCATCGATTCGAAGTAGCCGGCCGCGATACCGATCCGCAATCCCTCGATGCCTCGATCCAGATGAGGCGTGACCGCTTCGACGGCGCGCGGCGTCTGCGCGGGATCTTCGGGATCCGGCGCCTGCAGAGCGTCGTACAACGCCGCGAGCTCCGGCACCGACCGGGCAAAGCCGCCCATGTGGTCGAAGCTCGCCGCGAAGAGCGTGGTTCCCGCGCGGCTCAAGCGGCCGTAGGTGGGCTTCACGCCGAACACACCGCACAGCGCCGCCGGCACGCGGATGGAACCGTTGGTGTCGGAGCCCAGCGCAAGGGGAACCATTCCGGAGGCGACGGCCGCCGCGGAGCCGCCCGACGAACCGCCGGCGACGCGTTCGGCCGCGTGGGGATTGCGCGTCGGTCCGTAGTGCGTGTTCTGCGTGGAAAAGCCGTACGCGTACTCGTCCATGTTGAGCGCGCCGACGAGCACCGCGCCAGACGCACAGAGTTGCCGTACGAGCTTCGCGTCGCGCTTCGCAGGCGGAAGCGAAGCGGCGATGCG
>JBAQKF010000013.1:0-169124 GCA_049300695.1 Usitatibacter sp. | reverse complement strand
TGGCGAGCTGAGATTGCCAGATCCAGAAGGAAGCCTCCGAGTACAGAAACGGCACTAACCCAACGCCCATGAGGACGACGGCGCAGATTACTTTGTTCTTCGGTGCCATGTCGGCATGAGATCTAACAATATGTGTGGTGATTTATGAATAAAACCGGAGTGGCTGATTTGTGATTAACACAGAGCCGAAGCCGGTCGGCCGTCCAGCCCCTCAAGCAGCCACCCGCTCATAGGAAAACTCCGGAATCCCCGCCCGGCGCGACGCATGCTCCACCGTGATCGCGCAAACGTTCCCCTGCGCGTCCACGTCGAGAACCGTGTTCTCGTCCAGGTCACGGCTTTCGGCGACAGGGGCCTGCCGGAACTCGATGAGCAGCGTGTCCGTCCCTTCGAAATATCGGATTCTCATGGCGCAAATCTCCGGTCGAAGAAGGCATTGTGGACCGTTTCACCGTCTCCGAGAAGAACCACCCGGAGGTAGCGGTTTCCGGCGTCTGGAACCCGGATCCAGCGGCGGATTCTCCCGTCGGCCTGGATCTTTTCGGCGATCGGATGCTGAATTGCCTTCTCGATTCACTCCTCGCGAATCTCCGCGCGGTCGGGCCGTGTTCGAAGCCGGTCAACCGTGATTTGTCCTCTTCGTTGAACTCTTCGAGTGCCTTGCAAATGCAATCCTGTGCCCGAATCCTCGCCGCCGCCAAAGCTCATGTTACGTGTGAGTCGCGCCATCCGCGTGCGGCACTACAGCCGGCGAACGGAGGAGGCGTACAGCCATTGGATCCGCCGTTTCATCCTCTTTCACGGCAAGAGGCACCCTTCAGGCATGGGTGGCGGGGAGGTGACGCAATTCCTCTCGCATCTGGCCAACCACGAGAACGTCGCCGCCGCTACGCAATCGCAGGCTCTCGCGGCGATCCTCTTCCTGTACAAGCGTGTGCTCGAACAGGAACTGCCGTGGCTCAAGGACATCGTTCGCGCCAAGCAACCCCGCCGTCTTCCTACCGTCCTTGAGCGGGAGGAAGTAAGGCGCCTGCTGGATCAGATGCAGGGCGTGCACGCCTTGATGGCGCGCCTCATGTACGGCACGGGGATGCGCATCGGGGAGTGTGTCGCCATACGCGTGAAGGATCTCAATCTCGCGCGCAAGGAACTCATCGTGCGGGACGGCAAGGGCGGCAAGGATCGAGTGACGATGCTGCCGGCCGCGCTCATGACGTCCCTCGAGGAGCAGCTACGGCGCAGCCGGAAGGTGTTCGACTACGATCGCGAGCGCAATCGGCCTGGCGTGGCATTGCCCTTCGCGCTCGAGCGCAAGTACCCGCACGCCGGGCGGCTGTGGGTGTGGCATTGGGTATTCCCGCAGGGAAAGCTCTCGATGGATCCCGTGAGTGGAATCGTGCGGCGCCATCACGCCTACGACCAGACGCTCGCGCGCGCCATCATGCTCGGCGCGCGTCGGGCGGGCATCGAGCGTCCCGTCACGTCGCACACGCTCCGCCACTCGTTCGCTACGCACCTTCTGCACGACGGCTACGACATCCGCACCGTGCAGGAGCTGCTGGGCCACAAGGATGTGAGCACCACGATGATCTACACGCACGTCCTCAACCGCGGCGGGCGAGGGGTGGTGAGCCCACTCGACCGTTAGCCGGAGGCCATCAGCTCCGCGAAGCGCGAAATCTCCTGCGTGCCGGCATCCGACACCGCCCAGTAGCGCATGCCGCCGCGAGTCCAGTGCACGATCGAGTAGCCCTTCATCGATTGCATCTTCGGCGCGGAATCGGAGGCGCCTGCATCGGGCCACACGAACACATTGACCGGATGCAGCCGCACCTTGTACGTGAGTGCCGCGACCGGATGCCCGTCGATGTAGTCGAGGCGACCACCCGTGAGGGGATAACCATCCGCCGCGAGGTCACGCACCGGAGGCGCGAAATCGATCTTGCCCGCGAACCACGGCTTCACCGTGTGCTGGTCGGTGGATTCCACGTCGGCGAGGCGCCCCGGCACCATCAGCGATCGCACGTGCGCCGTGAGCACCTCGTTCTCGATCGCGTCGTCGCGGGATGCGGCCGTCATGAGCGCCACGTTCCAGCTCACCACCGACACCGCTGCGAACGAAGCCGCAAGCAGGGCCCAGCGCCCGAAAGTCGGCCCGCGCTCGGCGCGCGCCATGTCCTTTACCGTGGCGCTCACGCGGTCGCGCAGCGCTTCGGGCGCGCGATGGTAAGTGGCGTCGCGGGCGACGTCGGGTTCGGCGGGGCTCTCGGTCTTCATGTTCATCAGGATGCTTTCCTCATTCGTTCCTCGATCGCGTGGCGGAGCAGCAAGCGGCCGCGCGATAGTCGCGACATCACAGTGCCCATGGGGATTGCGGCCACCGAAGCGATTTCCTTGTAGCTCATATCTTCCAGCTCCCTCATCACGATCACCTCGCGATATCCCACCGGCAGGTCCTCGAGCGCCTGGTTCACGAGCTTGCGGTTGGCGCTTTGCAGCAGGATCACTTCCGGGTTGGTCTCCATCGGCGATGCGTGCCCGATCGTGACGACATCGGCGGACAGCGTGGCCGCGTCGTCGATCGGCACCACGTCCGCGGGCCGGTTCTTCTGCAGCCACGTGTAGCAGGTGTTCCTCACGATCGCGAGCAGCCACGGCCGCGAATTGGCATCCCGCAGCGACTCGAAGAACCGGTACGCCCGGATCATCGCCTCCTGAACCACGTCCTCGGCGTCGTGGTCGTTGCGCGTGAGCCATCGAGCCAGGTTGTACGCGGCATCGAGGTGCGGCATCACGCTGCGGGTGAAGTCCGAGTGGCGGCTCATTCCATCCTGCATGACAGGGGCATGACGCATTTTATTCCCGTGGGAATAACGCGGGGATTCGGGCGGTATAGGGGTATGTCACCCCACAGGAGTTCACAACATGACAATAGACCGTCGCGATTTCCTCAAGCTCGCCGCCCTGGGCGGCGGAGCCGTCTTCGCCTCCAGCCTTCCCGGTTGCGCCTCCATGGGCATGGGCGAGAGCGATGACTTCTACTTCGTCCAGCTCTCCGACGTGCACTGGGGCTTCAATGGCCCCGTCGTGAATCCCGATGCGCGCGGCACCTTCCCGAAAGCCGTCGCCGCCGTGAATGCGCTGGGCTCGCAGCCCGACTTCATCATGTTCACGGGCGATCTCACCCACACCACCGACGACGCCGCCGAGCGCCGCAAGCGCATGGGCGAGTTCAAGCAGATCGCCGCCACGCTCGCCAACAAGGACGTGCACTTCATGCCGGGCGAGCACGACGCGGCCCTCGATCGCGGCGCGGCGTTCAAGGAGTTCTTCGGCGAGACGCACTACGCGTTCGACCACAAGGGCGTGCACTTCATCGTGGTGGACAACGTCTCCGACCCGGCGGCGCGCATCGGCGACGAGCAGCTCGCATGGCTCTCGGCGGATCTCGCCAGGCAGCCCAAGGACGCGCGCATCGTCGTCTTCACGCATCGCCCGCTCTTCGATCTCGCGCCCGCCTGGGATTGGGCCACGCGCGACGGCGACAAGGCGATCGACCTCCTGATGCCGTACCAGAACGTGACCGTCTTCTACGGCCACATCCACCAGGAGAACCACCACATGACGGGCCACATCGCGCACCACTCGGCCAAGTCGCTCATCTTCCCGCTGCCCGCGCCCATGTCGCAGCCCAAGCGCGATCCCGTCAAGTGGGACCCGGCCAATCCCTACCGGGGCCTCGGCTGGCGCGAAGTGGAAGCGGAAAAGCCCGCCAGGTACGACATCAAGGAAGTTCCCGTAAAGGCCTGAACGATGAACAGACAACGACGCAATCTGCTCGCGGGGGGAGCCGTGCTCCTCGCCGCGGGCGTGGGTGTGAGCGTGAAGGCGCTCGCCGGGGACCGCGTGATCCCGGTGGTCGCGCGCAAGTTCGTATTCCTCCCGAACGACATCGCGGTGAAGAAGGGCGAGACCGTGATCCTCGAATTCACGGCGCCCGAAGTCGTGATGGGCTTCAACCTCCCCGACTACAAGCTGCGCACCGACATCATCCCGGGCCAGGTCTCACGCGTGAAATTCACCGCCGACAAGGCGGGTACGTTCCCGTTCCTCTGCGACATCTTCTGCGGCGAGGGCCACGAGGGGATGTCGGGGAAGATCGTGGTTACCTAGTCATTCCCGCGAAGGCGGGAATCCAGCCAAAACCGCGTGAGCGCTCTGGCTGGGCCCCCGCCTTCGCGGGGGTGACAGTCACGTCGCGGAGATGACTACGAGATCTTCACCGTCACCACGTTATCCTCGGGCCGCCTGTCGATCAACTTGTTCACCGGGTCAATCCCGGCCTTCTTCGGTTCCTCGGTCACGCGCACGGTAAAAGTCGATTCGCCGCTCTTGATGCGGCGCTTCTCGAGGAAGATCGTCTTGTCGTCCTTGCCGAGCACGCCGATGTCGACCCAGTCGTCCATCGGGATTTCGTTCTGCACGCCGGTCTCGTCGGCCTTCAGCTTCTTCGCCTCGACCTTGAACGTGACGTCCCACGCGCCGGGGCCGGCTTCCTTCGCGCTGGCCTCGATCGCGCGATTCTCGAAGAGCACGATGGATTCGAAGAGGTCCGTGATCAGGTACTGCTTGTCCTCAGGCGTCACCGCGCGGAACTCCGCCAGCAGCTCGCGTGAGATCGTGTATGGAGGATTCTGGAACGCGACCTTCCTGATGTAGCTCGCGAGCGCGCGATCGACGTTGTCCTCGCCGATCACGTCCTGCAGCTCGTACATCGCGAGGCTGCCCTTGCGGTAGTGGATGTAGGGCTGGTTCTCGACGCGGTAGAGCGGCAGCTCCTTCTTGCGTTCGACGCCGCGGGAGACCAGGTAGTTGTCCAGCTCGTACTTGAGGAAGCGCTTCATCTTCGCGTCGCCGTACTTGTGCTTCATCACCATCAGCGCCGAATACTGCGCGAGCGTCTCCGACAGCATCGTCGCACCCTGCACGTACGCGCCGATCACCTGGTGCGCCCACCACTGGTGCGCGACCTCGTGGGCCGTCACGTAGTACGGATAGTCGATGTCTTTCGGATCCTTGGGATCGACTTTCGCGATGAAGCCGATGCCTTCCGAGAAGGGGATCGTGTTCGGGAACGACTGCGCGAACGCCTGGTAGCGCGGGAACTCGAGGATTCGCACCTGGTGGTGCTGGTAGGGGCTGAAGTTCTTCGTGTAGTAGTCGAGCGAGTCCTTCACCGACTGGTCCATCGCGTCCAGGTCGTACTCGTGTCCCTTGTTGTAGTAGATCTCGATGGGCACGTTCTCGGCCTGTGGGTGCCACGCGTCGCGCTTCACCTCGTAGCGCGCCGAAAGGAACGCGTAGAAGTTGAGGATGGGCCGGTCCATCGTGTAGTGGAAGTAGCGCCGCCCGTTCTCCGTCCATTCGCGCTGCAGGTACCCCGGCGCGATGGCGATCTGGTCGGCGTCCGTGCTCACGGTGGCGTCGAAGTCGATCCAGTCGCCGTCGCTCGAGATGTAGTTGCGCTGCCGGGCCGCCACATTGTCGAGGTCGGGCATCCGGTCCTTGGGCTCGAGGCCGTGCTTCTTGCGATCGCTGTCCTGGCTCAACTCGAACGCCTCCGAGTAGCCGAAGTGCGGCACGAAGATGCTGTTCATGAAGGTGCCGTTGTCGAGCACGAGCTTGCTGGCCCCGCCGTTGCCGAAGCCTTCGGGCGCGTATTCGAGGTCGAAGTCCACGTCCATGGAGGCGCCGGGTGCCAGCGGCTGCGCGAGCTTGAAGCGGTGCCAGTTCATCTCGGGGTGCGATTCCACTTCCGTCCAGCCCGTGCTCGCCTTGAGCGCGTGGATCTTCGCGGTCTCCATGACGAGGACGTACACCTCGGGAATCGCGGCGTCGCTCTTGTTGGCGACGTTGTACGTGCCCTTCAAGCGAATACGGTGTTCGTGCGGAAAGATGTCCACCGCGATCTTCACCGCCGTGATCTTCGGCTGGGGCCTGGCCTGGAGCGCCTTGTATTGCTTCTCGTAGTTCGCCTGGAGCTCCTGCTGCGCGAACTCCGTCCGGTAGATGTTGAGGACGTTCGTGTTGTAGAAGATCCAGCTTCCGAGGCCGGCCATCGCGACGACGGCGATGGCGGTGACCGTTTTCATCGGCGCGGTGAACCGCGCGCGCGCCACGGCGAGGCGCACCTTGAATCCGTCGTCGACGCCGCGCACCCACAGCAGCATCGAGCCGATGAGCAGCAGCAGCGCTCCCACGCCCCAATAGGCCTGGAACCAGCGAACGGCCGGGATGAAATTCCCGTAGCCGTTCATGTCCGAATACATGACACGAGGCTCTTCGCCGTAGAGATAGAGGCCATGGTTATAGCCCATCGCGACGGCCACGATCACGACGGCGATGTAGTAGAGCACCACGACGAAATGGCCCAGGTACTTGTTGTTGACCAGGACGTGGATGAAGAGCACGAGTGCCGCGGAAATCCAGTAGGTTGGCAGCTGCAACGCGAAAAGGCGGTACAGGTATTGGTTCGGCTCGAGCTTGGTGTAGCCGTGGAATAGCTGGATCAGCATCCCGCACACCATCACCAGGACCTGCAACAGCGCCAGCACGGCGAAGAGCGTAAGCAGCTTCGCCACGAAGGGCAGCCATGTCGGCGTCGGCGTGCTGTCCGTGAGTTGCGCTACGCGGGCATCGCGCTCGCGCCACACGAGCTCGCCGCCATAGAAGGTCATCACGATCAGCATGAAGAGCCCGAAGGTCCCCGACACGATATCGATGACCTGGTAGGTCACCGGGTAGGTATTCGTGCCATAGGCGCTGCCGATCACCGTGGCGAGGAGTGCGATGAACAGCACTCCCGCGAGAACGATCACCACGAAATAGAGGCTCTTGATGGTCTCGCGCGAATAGAGCATCACGAGCGACGGCAGCTGGCGGAGGTAAGCGCGAGTGGAGGTGTCGGGTGTGACGGAGGGAATGGCGGCGGGCGTAGTTGTCGCTCTCGCCTCAGGCGCGGTGGCCTTCGAGCTTCCCTTCCCCTCGGACTGGAACTGCCCCATCGAGAGTCTCGTGTAGCAGAACGCCATGATCGCGAGCCCCATGGCGGTCCAGAGCGCTCGGTTCCATAGCAACTCACGGGTCAGGTGCATGAGCTGCGTATTCTTCTCCGCCGCGGTCCAATACCGCGCCATGGTGCTCATGGCCGTGCGGCCGGACGGATCGAGGAGCGAGGCGAGGGTCCTGTTGTCCATGTCGGCGAGGAGTCCCCCCGCGGCGAGATAGCCGACGAGGACGAGGATCCCGGCGATGTATACCGGCGCCATCCGGCGGGAGAGTGCGGCGAGACCGAAGAAGGCCGCGCCCAGGAAGAAAGTGTTCGGCAACAGGTTCACGAGGTACGGCTGCACCATGGCGCGTGGCGACCACGGCCCGACGCGTTCCGGCAGGACGCCCGGCAGGTGCGTGCCGATCAGCACGCCGGCCATGATTCCGGCGAAGATGTAGATGAGCACTGCCAGGCCGCCCAGGAAGCGGCCCAGGAAGTAATCCCTCTTGTGAATGGGGCTCGTGAAGAAGAAGTGGAAGCTCTGGTACTCGAAGTCCTGTTGCACCGCGCGGCCCATCACGGCTGCGATCACCACGACGCCGAGGAATCCGATGAGTCCCACGGTCTGCGCGAGCGCGAAGGGCGAATTGATGAAGACCTTCTCGGTCCCGAAGGAGACGCTCGCGTTCTGGAAGACGCCGCCGGCCATGGCCATCCAGAGCACCGCGAGCGCTGCGAACATGACGAAATAGACGTGCGTCGAGATGCGTTTCATCCGCGACGCGAACTCGAAGCGCGCGATGGCGAGGAGCGTGCCCATGGTCAGGCCGCCGCTTGCGGAAGCTGGGAGGGAAGGTGTCCCGTGACCGAGCTGAAGTACACGTCCTCGAGCTCGGGCTCCACGCTTTCGAATCCGGGCCCGGGCGTGGTGTCCGAGTACGCGCGCACTACCGTCTCGCCCGATTGCAGCCGCGAGGAAATCACTGGCAACGATTTCTGGATCGCGTCCAACTCCTCGCGAGGCACGGCGCTGCGCCAGATCTTGCCCTTGAGCGTCGCGACCGCCGCCGACGGCGCGCCCGTGAGCTGCACGCGCCCCTTGCTGATCACGGCGAAGTTGGGACAGAGGTCCGCCACGTCATCGACGATGTGCGTGGAGAGGATCACGACTGCATCGCGCCCGATGCCCGCGAGGAGATTGAGGAAACGCACGCGCTCTTCGGGATCGAGTCCCGCCGTGGGCTCGTCCACGATGATGAGGCGCGGGTTTCCGATCAAGGCCTGCGCGATGCCGAAGCGCTGCCGCATGCCGCCGGAAAATCCGCCCAGCTTCTGCTTGCGCGCCGCCGTGAGATTGGTGCGCTCGAGGAGTGCCTCCACGGTCGCCTTGCGCTCGCGCGCGTTCGTGATGCCCTTCAGCCTCGCGAAGTGATCGAGCATGTCCTGGGCCGACACCTTGGGATACACGCCGAAATCCTGCGGCAGGTATCCCAGGAGCCGTCGCACGCGATCCTTGTCCTTGAGGACGTCGATGTCGTCCAGCTTGGCACTCCCGCTGTCGGCTTCCTGCAGCGTCGCGAGCGTGCGCATCAGCGTGGACTTGCCCGCGCCGTTGGGCCCCAGCAGCCCGAACATCCCCGGCGCGACGGTGAGCGACACGTTGTCGAGCGCCTGGACTCCGTTGGGGTAGCGCTTGGACATGTTCAGGATCGTGAGCTGCATTGGTTGTCCTCAGTATGGAATTTGCCCGAGCTAGGATGCGCGGGGAGTGTGCGGTGGATTCAGCAGGTTGTCGCTTTGCGAATGTTACGAAGCGTGTCCCAGATGGGTTTGTCGCGCTCGGCCATCGACATGGCGAAGAACACCTGCATGCGTTCGCCGCAGTTGCGCTGCGCGACCTCGCCGTAGAGGAGCAGCGGCTCGCCCTTCGAGAACGCGTTCCAGGTGCGCACCTCGACGCCCCAGGTCTGGGCCCAGTCGCCCTTTACGCCGAGGAGCGGATGGGCCGCGGCGCTCGTCTTGATCTCCTTTTCGGCGAGATTGACTTGCCGGCCCACGTTGATCATGAGACCACCGAAGTAAGTCTCGAGATAGTCCTCGAGGTCGTCCGCATTGAAGGGCTTCGTCTTCAGGTCCCACATGAAGACGTAGCTGAATCCGTCGCCGTCCTCGAAATGCGCCCACTGCGGCGAGAAGCGCACGTATTCCTTTCCTTCATAGGGAATCGTGGACGCGAAGCGCAGCGGGAAATCGAAGGTTTCCTTGCGCCAGCCTTCGGGCGCTGAAATCTGCGCGGCCGCCGGCAGGGCGAGCGCGAGAAGCCATATTGATCTTGTCAGGAGGTTCATCCATCCGCGATTATGGCGGAATGAAACGCGATTGGCGCAGGATCTACGACGCGCTCGAGGTCCGTGCGAGCGCGATCGTGGGGCGGGGACTCTTTAGCGGGACGCGGATCGCCAGGCGGGCGAAGATCGGCGAGTTCGAGGGCGAGGTCGTGAGCCTTCGTGAATCGAGGCGCCGCGCGCGGGGCCGCAAGATCGTGGCCATCGTCGAGCTCGAGCGCCACGCGCTCGACGCCACGCGAAGCAAGCGCGGCTTCCGGTTCATCAATCACTCCTGCGATCCCAATACGTTCACGCGCTGCACGGCGACCCGCGCCGAATTCTATGCGCTCCGCGACATCGCCAGGGGCGAGGAGCTCACCAACGACTACGGGCGATCGCACCACGAGGGCACGCTGCCGTGCCGCTGTGGCGCGCGCAATTGCCGGGGATACATCTGATGGCCCTTCGCCGCGCGACTGTCGCGTTCATCTTCGTCACGGTCGTGATCGACGTGCTGGCGCTCGGCATCGTGATCCCGGTGCTGCCGAAGCTCGTCGTCTCGTTCGAGGGCGGCGACACGGGGCGCGCTGCCGATACGTTCGGAATCTTCATGACGGTGTGGGGCCTCATGCAGTTCGTGAGCATGCCGGTCATCGGCGCGCTCTCGGATCATTTCGGGCGGCGCCCGGTGATCCTGCTTTCCTGTTTCGGCATGGGGTGCGACTACTTCCTCATGGCGTGGGCGCCGACGCTGGGATGGCTGCTGCTGGGCCGCGTCATCTCGGGGATCACGGCGGCCGGCTTCTCGACGTCCTTCGCGTATATCGCCGACGTCGCACCGCCCGAGAAACGCGCGCAGTCCTTCGGCATCGTCGGTGCCGCGTTCGGACTGGGGTTCGTGCTCGGTCCCGCGCTGGGCGGAATCCTCGGACAAATCGATCCCCGGCTGCCCTTCAAGGTCGCCGGCGTGATGGCGGTGGTCGCTGCCGCCTACGGCTACTTCGTCCTGCCCGAATCGCTCCCACCCGATCGCCGCGCGAAGTTCGAGTGGCGCAAGGCCAACCCCGTGGGCTCGCTGGTGCTGCTTCGTTCCCGTCCGGAACTCGCGGGCCTCTCGGTCGCCAACTTCCTCATGCTGCTTGCGCACGTCGTGCTGCCCTCGGTCACCGTGCTCTACATGAGCTACCGGTATGGATGGGACGCGCTCACCGTGGGACTGGTTCTCGCGGCCGTGGGCGTGTGCTCGATGATCGTGCAGGGTGCGTTGATCAAGCCGGTCGTGTCGCGCCTGGGCGAGCGGCGATCGCTGGCGCTGGGTCTCGGGTTCGGTGTCGTCGGCTTCATGATCTACGGGCTTGCGCCGACCGGCACGCTTTTCCTCGTTGGCGTCCCCGTGATGGCGCTGTGGGGATTCGCGAATCCGTCGCTGCAGGCATTGATGACGCGCCACGTCTCGGGCTCGGAGCAGGGAAAACTGCAGGGCGCGAACGCGAGTCGGTATGTGATCGCCGCGGCGATGCTCGTGGCATCCTGTGCGATCGGATGGAACGCAACGAAGTCAGAGGAGAAATCCGCAACATGAAGGCACGCATCATCGTGGTACTCGCGGCATTGACCGTCATTCCTGCCGCGGCGGCGACACAAATCAATCCCGTCATCTCCAAAGTCGTGGCGGATGTTTCGGCCAAGCGCATCGAGGCCACCATCCGCAAGTTGGTGTCGTTCGGCACGCGCAACTCGCTTTCGGACGACACGTCGGAGACGCGCGGCATCGGCGCGGCAAGGCGCTGGATCAAGGAGCAGCTGGACCAGTGCGCCGCCGATTCCGGCGGGCGCCTGCAGGTCGCCTTCGACGACCACCTCATCGAGAAGGGCGTGCGTGTTCCCAAGCCGACGTACATCGTGAATGTCGTGGCGACACTTCCCGGCGACCAGGCCGAAAGCCGCGACCGCATCTACGTCGTGAGCGGCCATTACGACTCGATGCCGACGAGTGCCACCGACGGAGAGAAGGACGCGCCCGGCGCCGACGACGACGCCTCGGGCACGGCCGTATCGATGGAGCTCGCGTGCGTCATGTCCAAGTACCACTTCAACGCGACGCTCGTGTTCCTCACGGTCGCGGGCGAAGAGCAGGGCCTGCTGGGATCGGCGGCGTGGGCGAAGGATGCGAAGGCGAAGCATCTGGACATCGCCGCGATGTTCACCGACGACATCGTGGGCAACTCGCGCGCCCGCGACGGCCAGGTCGAGCGGAACCGCGTGCGCATCTTTGCCGAGGGCGTCCCCGCGAAGAAGGAGAATTCCGACGACGTGTACACGGCGCTTCGCACCGGCGGCGAGAACGACCTGCCCACGCGACAGCTCGCGCGCTTCGTGAAGGAAATGGGCGAGCGTTACGTGAAGGGCATGAAGGTCGATGTCCGCTGGCGGCGGGACCGGTACCTCCGTGGTGGAGATCATTTCTCGTTCCTCGAGCAGGGCTATCCGGCGCTGCGGTTCACGGAACCCAACGAGAACTGGGACCACCAGCACCAGGACGTGCGCGTCGAGAACGGCGTGCAGTTCGGCGACCTTCTGGAGTTCGTGGATTTCGAATTCACCGCTCGCGTGGCGCGCGTGAACGGCGCGGCCCTCGCGGCGCTGGCGCTCGGGCCTTCCGTGCCGCAGGGCGTCGAGATGGAGAATCGCCCCTACGACATCGACACGACCCTGCGATGGAAGGGCAATCCCGAGCCCAACATCGCCGGCTATCGCATCGTCTGGCGCGACACCACCGCGGCCGACTGGCAACACTCGAAGGACGTGGGCAACGTCACGCGCGTAACGCTCGACATCTCGAAAGACGACTACCAGTTCGGCGTCGTGGCCTACGACAAGGACGGCAACACCTCGGTCGCCGCGTATCCGAAGCCGGTGCGCCTGCCGCGGAACTGATTCCTTCGGGGACAGACCCCGAGCGCTGCCGCTTCTCGGGGTCTGTCCCCGAACTACAGCACAGGCGACGTCAGTCGCGCGAGCGACTCCAGGAGCACGGTGAGCTTGCTGGACCGCCGGCGGGCCTGGAAGACGCGCGAGCCGGCGCGATCTTGCTCGAAGCGAGCCACCAGCTGGTCGATGACGGACTTGTCGTAGAAGGCCGCGGCTAGCTCGAAGTTGAGCCGGAAGCTGCGGTTGTCGAGATTGGCGGTGCCTACGACGCCCACGGTCTCGTCGATCACCAATGTCTTCGCGTGCAGCATCGGCGGCCCGTACTCGAAGACCTTGATGCCGGCGTTCCGCAACGACTCGCAGTAAGTGTGCGAGGCCGCCGTCACGACCCACGAGTCGCCCCGCTTGGGCACGACGATCTGCACGTCGACGCCGCGTAGCTCCGCGATGCGTAGCGCCGTCTCCAGCGGCTCGTCGGGGACGAGGTAGGGCGTCTCGATGAGCACGCGGCTTCGCGCCTGGCCGATGGCTGCGAGGAAGAATGCGTGGATCGGCGCGTTGTTGTCGTCGGGACCGGAGGCCACGATCTGCGCCGGGATGCCGGCACCGCAGCGCGTCGCGGGGAAGTAGTTTTCCATCGTCTTCGTCGACAGCTTGAATTCGCCGTGGCAGTAGTTCCAGCTTTCCAGGAAAAGCCGCTGCAGCCGGTGGACGGGCTCGCCCGCGATCCGCGCCTGCAAGTCGCGCCACGCGGCCTTGCCGGCGCGTGAGGCCAGTTCCGGATCGTGGATGTTGATGCCGCCGAGGAAACCCGTGGCCCCGTCGATCACCGCGATCTTGCGGTGCGTGCGGAAGTTCGCGAAGTTGATGCTCGCGAAAGCCAGGCGGACGCGATTGAAGGCGCGTACCCGGCCGCCGGCCTCGATGAGCGGCGCCCAGAACGAGGCCTTCACGTTCGGCGAGCCCACGTCGTCGTAGATCACCCGCACCTCGATGCCGCGCTTGGCGGCGGCCACGAGCAGGTCGCGGAAGTGCGTGCCGGTCTGGTCCGGTTCCCAGATGTAGTACTCCATGTGCACGTGGTGCGTTGCCGCGTTGATGGCGCTTTCGAGGGCGCGCGCGCATTCGTCGCCGTCGTGCAGCAGCATCACGGCTGATGCGTAGGTGGCCGGACCCTGCTCGAGGCGCCTTGCGACTGCGGCGAGGGCGTCGGCGTCCGGGTTCAACTTCGGGCGCGCCGGTCCATCGGCGTTCTCATGGGCGCGGCGCAGCGCCCGCCGTGCAGCGTCGTATCGCTTGCTGCGCCGCTTCATGCGTCGCGGGCCGAAGACCATGTAGTACAGGCCCGACACCACGGGGATCGCGATGAACGCGAAGATCCACGCGAGCGTCGCGGTCGGCGAGCGCCGCTCCATGAGCAGCGTGGCGCACGCCCCCACGACCCACAAGAGGTACAACGCGGCGAGGACCTGCAACACCGTCGAAGTGGTCATTGCCGGAGCATACAAGGGAACCTCTGATCTATTCACGGGGTCTGCGACGGGTCGAAATCGCCGTCCCAGATGCAGCTTGGTCGTTTGAAGCCGCGTCGTCGGGTTGCGGCAGGTGCGGCGTCTGCTGCGTTGCTCGGCTTGCGAATGGGTTACCATTTCGCTGCGCCTCGACGCCTTGCATCCAACCGCACCTGCCGCAACGCAGATCCCCGTGCATAGATCAGAGGTTCCCTCAGCATGACCGCGAGACAGCCCCTATCCCCGATTCCGTACGACGCCGCGGCGCTGGCCGCGCGCATCGCCCGCCACTGGGACGACGATATCGTCGCCCGACTCATCGACTACGTGAAGCTTCCGGCGAAGTCGCCGCACTTCGATCCGGGCTGGCGCGACCACGGCCACATCGAGGCCGCGATCGGGCAGGCGCGCGCATGGGTCGAGCGCCAGGGCATTCCGGGCCTCGCCATCGAGACCATCCGCCTCGAAGGCCGCACCCCGGTGATTTTCTTCGACGTGCCCGCGCGCGGCTCCGGCGCCACGCAGAAAAGCGTGCTGCTCTATGGCCACCTCGACAAGCAGCCCGAGATGACCGGATGGCGTTCCAATTTGGGTCCGTGGACTCCGGTGATCGAGGAAGGCCGCCTCTACGGACGCGGCAGTGCCGACGACGGCTATGCGGTGTTCGCGGCGCTGGCGGCGATCAGGGCGCTCGACGCGGAGGGCATCGCGCGGCCTCGCTGCGTGGGATTGATCGAGACGTGCGAGGAAAGCGGCAGCTACGACCTGCCGGCGTATCTCGACGCTTTGGCGCCCCGAATGGGCGACGTGGGCCTCGTCATCGCGCTCGACTCGGGCGCGGGCAACTACGACCAATTGTGGGCGACCACGTCGCTTCGCGGCCTCGTGAACGGGACGCTGCGCGTGGAGATCCTCACCGAGGGCGTTCACTCGGGTGACGCGGGGGGTGTCGTCCCGTCGTCGTTCCGCATCGCGCGCTCGCTTCTCGATCGCATCGACGATTCGCGCACGGGCGTGGTGAAGGGCGGCGACTTCGCATGCGAGGTCCCCGCGGAACGCCTGGTGCAGGCGCGACAAGCCGCCGAGATCCTCGGCGAATCGCTCTGGAAGCGCTTTCCGTGGACGAGCTGCTGCGACGACCCGGGCACGGCGCGGCTTTTCGCGCAGCCGGTCACGAAGGATCCCGTGGAGCTGATCTTGAATCGCACGTGGCGTGCTGCGCTCGCGGTGACGGGTGCCGACGGTTTGCCGCCGCTGGAATCCGCCGGCAACGTGCAACGGCCGTACACGTCGTTCAAGCTCTCGCTGCGATTGCCGCCGCTCATCGATGGCGAACGCGCCGCGACATCGCTGAAGAAGTTGCTCGAGACCGAAGTGCCTTATTCGGCCTCGGCCACGTTCCACGCGGATTCCGCTGCGACCGGCTGGAACGCGCCGTCGACGGCCCCGTGGCTCGCGCACGCGCTCGACCAGGCGTCTGACGCGTTCTGGGGCAAGCCCGCCGCCTACATGGGCGAGGGCGGCACGATCCCGTTCATGAGCATGCTGAACGTGAAGTTCCCGCAGGCGCAACTGCTCGTCACCGGCGTGCTGGGTCCGAAGTCCAACGCCCACGGTCCCAACGAGTTCCTCGACATCGCCTACGCCAAGAAGGTCACCGCCGCTACGGCGATCGTGATCGCCGCGCTTCGCTAAACCGGGGTCAGACCCCTAGTTCGGGGACAGACCCCTAGGAGCCCGTGATCGAGGAGATCACTTCGGCTCTAGGGGTCTGTCCCCGAACGTCCGTCCCCGGTTTGGCGATCTCCAGCCAGCTCACCGGTTTTCCGATCAGCAAGCCCTGCGCGCGATCGCAGCCGAGCGAGGCGACGAGGTAGCGTTCCTCCGCCGTTTCCACGCCCGCGGCCACCACCACGAGTCCGAGGTTGTGCGCCATGGAGCCCACCGCCTGCATGATCGCCGCGCACTCGGGCTTGTCCACGCAACTGCTCACGAGCGACTTGTCGATCTTCACCGCCTGCACCGCGAAGCCGCGCACGAGGCCGAGCGACGAGTAGCCCGTGCCGAAGTTGTCGATCGCGATCTGCACGCCGAGATCCTGCAGCGCGCGAACGTTGCGGTCCATCGCATCGGACTCGACCATCAGCGCGGGCTCGGGAATCTCGATGCGCAGGCGGTCGGCCGGAATGCCATGGGTCTTCAGCGCGTCCTCGAACACCGCCGGGAAATCGGTGTGCTGCACCTGGCGGCCGGAAACGTTGATCGAGAGGATGAGGTTCATGCCGCGCTCGCGCCAGGCGGCGAGGTCGGCGAGCGCGCGGTGCAGGACCCATTCGCCGATCGCGACGATGGTGCCGCTTTCCTCGGCGAGCGGAAGGAAATCGGCCGGCATCACGATGCCGGTGATCGGTTCCTTCCAGCGCAGCAACGCTTCCACGGCGACGCGCTCGCCGCTCGCAAGGTCGATCTCCGGCTGGTAATCGAGGTAGAACTCGCCGTTGTCCAGGCCCGAGCGCACGCGCTGCTCGATGTCGGCTCGCGCGAGCGCCACGGTGTGCATCTCCTCCGAGTAATGCTGGAACGTGTTGCGGCCGCGCTCCTTCGCCTGGTACATCGCCTGGTCGGCGTTCTTCATGAGCGTGTCGAGATCGTCGCCGTCTTCCGGAAAGGTCGCGATGCCGACGCTCGCGGAGATCGCGACCTCGTTGAAATCGATGAGCACCGGCCGCTCGAGCCCCTGCAGGATCTTCTTCGCGACGACCATCACCTCCTCGGGCGCGCGCGGATCTTCCACGAGCACCACGAACTCGTCGCCGCCCAGGCGCGCCACGATGTCGCTCGTGCGCACGGCGCCCACCAGCCGCTCGCTCACGGCCATCAGCAACTGGTCGCCGGCCGCGTGTCCGAGGGAATCGTTCACTTCCTTGAAGTGATCGAGGTCGATGAAGAGCACCGACAGGCGCCCCTGGCGGCGCCGCGCCTTGCGCATCGCATGCTCGAGCGCCTCGAGAAACGTCGTGCGGTTGGGAAGCTCGGTGAGCGGGTCCTGCATGGCTTTGCGCCGCATGTCGTCCTGCATGCGCTTGCGATCGTCGATGTTGGCGAGCGCCACGAGGAGAGCCACGCTGCCGGAGTAGCGGATGGGCTGCGCCGAGAGCATCAGCCAGAACTGGCGCCCGTTGAGGTCCTTGAAATGCACCTCGTAGTCGCGGACCGAGCCGTGGCGCGAGAGCGCTGCGGGCAGCGCCGCGCGGATCTCGGGATCGACGTGGAAGTCGGCGAGCGAGCGAAGCTGGAGCGAGTCCGCCGAGAGCGCGAGCTGCTGCAATGCGCGCGCGTTGGCGTAGAGCAGCTCCTGGCTCGCGGGGCGCATCACCAGCAGCGGCATCGGCGCTTGCTCGATGAGGAGCCTCAGTTGCGCCTCGCTCTCGCGCAGCGTCTCCTGCAGGTGCTCGTTCTGGGCCACGAAGCGCTGCGACACCATGATGCCGGCCACCAGCAGGATCGCCGCGAGCGAGAGCATTCCGGCGAGCAGCACCGACTGCGCGGCCCTCTGCGCCTCCCCCAGCGTGGCCGCGATCGCATCCTCCAGGCGGCCCAGCGTCACGTTGATTCGGTTGATGCGTTCGATCTGCTGGTCGGCGGGCGGCGAGTCGCGGGCGCCATCGTGCAGCTCGCGGCCGATGGCGATCAGGTCGTCCACGCCGGCATCCGCGCGCTCCCAGAGGAACATCGACTGCTGCACCGGCGCGAAATTGCGGAAGCGCTGGAAGAGCGTGATCATCGAGTCGATGTCGGCGGGGTGGTTGCGCCCCTCGATGAACCCGGCGCGCACGATGGCCAGATCCGGGTCGGGCTTCATCATCTCGAGGCGCGCCTTGCGCGTGCCGAGCGGCACCGCGATGGCGTGCTGGAACGCGTCGTAGAGCGCCTCGTCGCGGGACTGCGCGTAGCGCGAGAGATAGAACACCGCGTCTTTCTGCGCGCGCGACCATTGGCCCTCGGCGCCCACGAAGGCGCGCCCGGCCGAGAGCAGGTCCACGGAATTGATCGCGGCCACGAGCAGGCACACCACGATGCCCGCGAAGAGCCAGACGATGACGACCAGCCGCCGGCCACGAGGCACCGACTCGTAGTCGCTGAAAGGGCGGTACTTGCCGCTCATGCTGGCACGGATCTCCTGGGGGGCTTGTGGAAAGGAACTGCTCCTGCAGCGATCGTTCCACAGGGCAATCCAGGGCGCGTTTTTCTCAACCCCTTGTTTTTCTAGGTTACATCAGGCGGGCGACGGCGTCTGTCGGTGCCGCACCGCGTCATTCCCTGCCGCTTCTCGCGAGCGAGTTGCTAGAATTCGCGGTTCTTCGTTCGATGCCTTCCCGATGAATCTCCTTTCCGTCCGTTCGATCCTCGGCGGCCACGCGCCGTCGGAAAAACCAGTCACCGTGAGGGGCTGGGTGCGCACCCGCCGCGATTCCAAGGCGGGACTCTCGTTCGTCCACGTCTCGGATGGATCGTGTTTCCATCCCGTGCAAGTCGTCGCGCCCGCGGCGCTCGGGAACTACGCCTCCGAAGTGCAGAAGCTCACGGCGGGGTGCTCTGTCGAGGCCACGGGGACGATCGTTCCCTCGCCGGCGAAGGGACAACCGTTCGAGATGCAGGCGACCGAGATCCGCGTCGTGGGATGGGTGGACGATCCCGACACGTATCCGATCCAGCCCAAGCCGCACACGATGGAGTTCCTGCGCGAGGTGGCGCACCTGCGCTCGCGCACCAACGTGATCGGCGCGACCTCGCGCGTGCGCCACACGCTCGCCATGGCGGTCCATCGTTTCTTCCACGAAGACGGCTTCCTCTGGGTAAACACGCCGATCATCACGGCATCCGATGCGGAAGGAGCGGGCGAGCTTTTCCGCGTCTCGACGCTCGATCTCGCGAATCTTCCGCGAACGCCCGAGGGAAAGATTGATTTCGCGCAAGACTTCTTCGGCCGCGAAGCGTTCCTCACGGTGAGCGGGCAGCTGAACGTCGAGACCTACTGCATGGCGCTTTCGAAGGTGTACACGTTCGGCCCCACGTTCCGCGCCGAGAATTCCAACACGAGCCGCCACCTCGCCGAATTCTGGATGATCGAGCCCGAGATCGCGTTCGCGGACCTGTCCGACGACGCCACGCTCGCCGAGCGGCTGCTCAAGTACATCCTGAAGGCCGTGCTCGACGAGCGTCCCGACGACATGGCGTTCTTCGAGGAGCGGATCGAGAAGGGCGTGATCGCGAAGCTCCAGGCGATCGTGGACAAGCCCTTCGTGCGCATGGACTACACCGATGCGATCGCGATCCTCGAGTCGTCGAAGCAGAAGTTCGAATTCCCCGTGAAGTGGGGGATGGACCTGCAAAGCGAGCACGAGCGCTTCCTCGCCGAGCGCCACGTGAACGGGCCGTTGATCCTCATGAACTACCCGAAGGAGATCAAGGCGTTCTACATGCGTCTCAACGACGACGGGAAGACCGTGGCCGCCATGGACGTGCTCGCCCCGGGCATTGGCGAGATCGTCGGCGGCTCACAGCGCGAAGAACGCCTCGACGTGCTCGACGCCCGCATCGTGGAATCGGGCCTCGATCCGCACTCGTACTCGTGGTATCGCGACCTGCGCCGCTACGGCACCGTGCCGCACGCGGGCTTCGGCCTGGGATTCGAGCGCACCGTCGCCTACGTGACGGGACTCTCGAACGTGCGCGACGTGATTCCGTTCCCGCGGACGCCCGGCAACGCGCGCTACTAGTCTTTCACGCCACCGATAGTCGTGGAGATCACGCAGCCGCCCGATGCGCCGAGCGAAAGGTTGCTCGTGAAGCCGTAGGTTCCGACGGACAGGTTCGACAAGGTGAAGGTGCCGTTTGCGCCCTTCAGGCAGAACCATGGCCCGGAAACGTTCGTGAGCGGGCCCAGGAGGTTGGGGGGTCCCGACAGGGAGCACATGTTGCTGCCCGTTCCCCAGGTGATCGCAAATCGCGGGCCGTCCATTTCCAGGGCGAACTGCGCAGGGTTGGGAGCGAGCGTGGCGACCTGGGACGCGGTGCACGTTCCGCTCGCGGTCGTCTTCACGAATCCGCCGTCGTAGGTTCCAAAGGCGCTCGACAGGTCGGACCACACCTGGGGTTGGACGGTCTTCGTGATGAGGGTGCCGTTGACGGTGTATGTGACGACGAGCTTCGTCGGATTCGGGTTCCCCGGCAGGCCGCCCAGTATGAGTTGCAGCGTTCCGACGGGCGCTGCCAGCATCGGCGTCGAGTCGCTGCCCGATGCGAAGTAGGGACCGGTCGTGCGATAAAGCGCCCCGGAAAAAATCTCGCCGTAGGAGTTGCCGGGTACGAGGATCCCCGTTCCCACCACGTTGCTCGCCACGAACCATTCGGGCTGGTGATTCGCGTCGTACACGAAGAGCACGGCGAAGATGTTGTCGCCCTGCTGCGAGAGGCTCAAGCCCCATCCGGGTTCACCCGGGTCGTACCACATGCCGGTGGGATCCGGCGACATCGGCGCGGCGCTCGCATACGCGGCGCCGAGGACCAGGGCGCACGCAGCGACAAATTTTCGGAAGAGGCGCATCGCGCTAGTTCTTCACGCCGCCGATCGATCCACCGACGCCGCAGCTGCTGCCGTTGACGACCGGTGACGAATACATGAGGAAACCCGAGAAGCCGTTTTGCGAGATCGTCATCTGCGAGATCGCGAACGATCCGATCACGGTGACGACGTTGGGGATCGGCCCGCACGACACCGGGCCGCTCAACGTCCCGAACTGGCCCACCTGTGCGTAGGTGCCGTCCATCCGGCACCCGACGTCGATGCCCGAGCCCCAGGTGATCGCGAGCGCATCCGGCGTGGCGCCCTGCGAAATGGTGAAGTTCGTGACGCCCTGGAGCAGCGCCGGCGGGTCGCAGATGCTGACGCCGCTGATCTTGATGCCGCCGCTGTAGTTTCCTGCGAGCAAGGCCGCGTTGCTGCCCCACGTCTGCGGCACGAGCACCTTGTTCACTGTCGTGCCGTTCACCGTGTACGTGACGGACAGGTTGTCGACCGGTTGCACGTAGGCGATCTGGATCGTGCCCACGGATGTAGCCGAAAGCGGCGTCATGTCGCCGGGTTGCGTGAAGGTGGCGCCATTGGCGCGATACAGCGGACCCGCGTACGCCTCACCCACGAGAGAGTTCACGAATTGCCCCGTGTCGACCACGTTGCTCGCGACGAACCATTGCGGGTTGTGGTTCGCGTCGTACACGAAGAGCACGACGAAGATCGTCTCGCCCTGCTGCGTGACGCTTACGCCCCATCCGGGCTGGCCCGGGTCGTACCACATGCCCGTGGGATCCGGGAACATCGGAAAAGCCTGGACGCCCTGGGTCGCCAAGGCCAGGACCGCTCCCAGGGCCAGGGCGATGCTGCGCGGCGCCATCCTCATCGAGTTCCCTCAAGTCATTGATGCGCCAAGAATACCGCGATGTCTTGTCACCCATCGGACAGACACCGCTTGATACAATTCACACCCAAGAATCTGCAGTTCGTCGCTTTGGGGTGGCCGGCGATCCCGGACGCCCTTAAGGTGTCGCATCCACAAGAAGACGGCCCGCCATGCACCCGCTTAACCGTTTGATCCTTCTCACGATTCCGTTCCTGATTGCCGCGTGCGGAAAGGTCACCGATGGGGCCCAGGCGGCCACCAAGAACGCGACCCCGCCGCTGCTGCTCGCCGCCGAGGACCTGCACACCGTCCGCAATAGCGCTCTCACGTCGGGCCCGTCCATCACCGGCTCCATCCAGCCCGAGCGCCGCGCCGATCTTCGCGCCGAAGTGCCGGCGATGGTGCTCAAGGTCTACAAGGAGAACGGCGACACCGTGCGCCACGGCGACCTTCTCGTGACGCTCGACAGCATGGCGATCCACGATGCGCTCATGTCGGCGGAAGCGGCCTCGCGCGCGGCCGACCAGGCGTACGAGCAGGCGCAGCGCCAGTTCGAGCGCATCAAGTCGCTCCGCACTTCGGGGATGGCCTCCGCGCAGCAATACGACGACGCGGAAGGGCGGCGCAATTCCGCGTTGAGCGACATCGAGAATGCCAAGGCGCGCGTCGTGCAGGCCCGCCAGACGATGCAGCGCACCGAAGTGCGCGCGCCGTTCGATGGTGTCGTCACGGAGCGCAAGGCTTCGCCGGGCGACTCGGCCCAGATCGGCAAGGAGCTGCTCAAGGTCATCGACCCGAACAGCATGCGATTCGAGGCGATGGTGTCGGCCGACCACGTGGGCGAAGTGCAGGCCGGGCAAACGGTGCATTTCCGCGTGAACGGTTACGGCGACGAGGATTTCACCGGGCGCGTGCGCCGCGTGAATCCCGCGGCCAATCCCACGACGCGGCAGGTCGAGGTCCTCGTGGACTTCACGGGCAAGAAGCAACCCAAGCTCGCGGGCCTCTACGCCGAGGGCAAGCTCGAGACCGAGACGCACTCGAGCCTCACGATTCCCGCCGACGCGCTGGTGCGCGACGGCGACAAGGCTTCGGCGTATCGCGTGAAGGACGGAAGGGTCCAGAAGGTCCAGGTTTCGATCGCCGAGCGCGATGCGCGCACCGGCGACTACGTCGTCGCGAGCGGCTTGAGCGAGGGCGACCAGGTGATCCGCCACGCGACTTCCGCGTTGAAGGACGGCCAGCCCGCCCAGACCGCGGCCAACGCCAAGAGCTCCATGGCGGCGTCGATCGACACGGCGAGATAGCCCATGCTGCTTTCGGATTTCAGCATCAAGCGGCCCATCTCGATGGTGGTGATCATCATCGCGCTCATGTGCATGGGGCTGCTCGCGTTGAACAAGCTGAAGGTGAACCAGATCCCGGATGTCGAGCAGCCGGTGATGGTGGTGACGATTCCCTATCCGGGCGCCTCGCCCGAGACCGTCGAGCGCGAGATCATCAACCGGATCGAGAAGGCGCTGCAGGCGATCCCGCAGGTCTACATGATCCGGTCGACCGCCGCCGAGAGCCAGGCCTCGATCGTGATCATCTTCAACTTCAAGAAGAACATGGTCGAAGCCTCCGACGAGATCCGCAATGCGATCGCGACGGTGCGCTACAAGCTCCCCGTCGAGATGCGCGAGCCGATCCTCACGCGCATCGACCCTTCCGCGCAGCCGATCATGCAGCTGGCACTCTCGTCCACGACGCAGAGCTTCGCGGAGATCTCGCGCCTGGCCGAGGACACGCTCGCCGACAAGTTCCGTAGCGTCGATGGTGTAGCCGTCGTGCAGGTGAACGGGTCGTTGCGCCGCGAGCTCTCGGTGCTCCTGCGCGCCGAGAGGCTGCGCGAGTACAACGTGTCGGTGACCGACGTGGTGAATGCGCTCCGTGCGCAGAACACCACCGCGCCCGTGGGCCGCGTGAAGGGAACGCTCGACGAGCAGAGCATCCGCCTCGTGGGCCGCCTGGAATCCCCGCGCGACTTCAACGACATCGTCCTGAAGAGGAACGGCAACGAGATCGTGCGCCTGGGCCAGGTCGCGACGGTGGAGGACGGCTTCGCCGAGCTTTCGGGATTCAGCCTTCGCAACGGCCACCCGAATGTCGGGCTTTCCGTGACGCGCTCGCGCGAGGCGAGCACCGTCACGGTCGCCGCGCGGATCCGCGACATGGTCGACGAGCTCAACAAGACGCTGCCCAAGGGCACGAAGATCGAGGTGACCCAGGACGGCGGCAAGGACGCCGAGAGCAGCCTTCGCAACGTGATCGAGGCGCTGATGTACGGCGCGATGCTCACGGTATTCGTGGTGTACGCCTTCCTCAACTCTTGGCGCTCGACGCTCATCACGGCGCTTTCGCTGCCCACTTCCGTGATCGCGGCCTTCATCGCCGTGTGGGCCTGCGGGTTCACGCTGAACTTCATGACGCTGCTGGGATTGTCGCTCGCCATCGGCGTGCTGATCGACGACGCGATCGTGGTGCGCGAGAACATCGTGCGGCACATGGAGCGGGGCGAAGACCGGCGCACCGCCGCCCAGAACGGGACGGCCGAGATCGGCCTGGCGGTCATGGCCACCACGTTCTCGATCATCGCGGTATTCATCCCCGTGGCCTTCATGGGCGGCGGCGCGGGCGAGTGGTTCCGCCCCTTCGCCCTCACCGTGGCGACCTCGGTGATGGTGAGCCTCTTCATCTCCTTCACGCTGGATCCGATGCTGTCGGCCTACTGGGGTGATCCGGTCGGCTACGCGCGCGAGGAGAAGAAGGGCATCAGCCTCGTGCTCCAGAAGTTCGACAACTGGTTCGACCACCAGGCCGATCGCTACGGCAACCTGATCTCGTGGGCGCTGCGCCACCAGTTGGCGATGCTCGCGATCGCATTCGTCACCTTCGTCGCGGCGCTCGGGGTGCAGGTGGTGGCCGGGCGTTCGGAGTTCCTGCCCGTGAGCGACGTGGGCACGATCGCGATCGATGTGCGCACACCCTCGTCGTCGAGCCTCGACTACGCCAAGCTCAAGGTCGAGAAGGCGGCGGAGCTCGCGCGCGCGATGAAGGAGACTGTCGCCACCAACAGCACCGTGTATGCGGGCGGCGGGCGCGTCTACGTCGACATCGGCAAGAGCACCGACCGCAAGCGCAAGGCGCCCGAGCTTTCGACGGAGCTTCGCGAGCGATTGAAGCAGGTGGTGGGGGCCGAGTACACGGTGATGGACGACCTGAACAATGGCGTGAGGAAGCCCGTCCAGATCCAGTTCTCGGGGCCCGATTCGCGCAAGCTCATGGCGATCACCACCGACTACATGGAGAAGATGAAGAAGATCCCGGGCGCCGTCGACGTGGGACTCTCGGAGCAGGAGCCGAAGGACGAGCTGAAGATCGAGCTCGATCGCGGATTGGCGAACTCGATCGGCATCGCCGTGAACGATGCCGCGCAGGCGTTGCGCGTTGCGTTCGCCGGCGTCGAGGCCGGCGACTGGGTCGATCCCACGGGCGAGTCGCGCGACGTCGCGGTGCGCCTGCATCCCGACGATCGCATCGACGCCTCCAACATCGAGCACCTGCCCATCGCGGTGACGGGCACCAACATGATGGTGCCGCTCGACCAGATCGCCACGATCACGATGGGCAAGGGACCGGCGCAGATCCAGCACATGGACGGCAAGCGGATGGTCTCGGTGTCGTCGAACGTGGACGGCCGCGCCTCGGGCGAGGTGACGGCCGACGCGGTGAAGCTCGCCAAGGGCATCGATTTCCCCGACGGCTACGGCATCACGCTGGGCGGCGCGTCGCGCGACCAGAAGGAAGTGTTCAGCGAGATGTTCACGGCGTTGATCATGGGCATCGCGCTCATGTACCTCGTGCTGGTGATGCAGTTCGGCTCGTTCTCGGCGCCGTTGCCGGTGATGCTGTCGCTGCCGCTTTCGCTCATCGGCGTCGTCGTGGCGCTGCTCGTGACGGGCGGCTCGTTGAACCTCATGAGCTTCATCGGCATCATCATGCTGATGGGGCTGGTCGCCAAGAACGCGATATTGCTGCTCGATTGCGCGCGCAAGGAAGAGGCGCAGGGCGTCGGCCGCGAAGAAGCGCTGATGCACGCGGGCCGGGTGCGCCTTCGCCCGATCCTCATGACGACCTTCGCGCTGATCGCGGGCATGATGCCCGTGGCCATCGGCCTGGGCGAGGGCGGCGAGTTCTATCGCCCGATGGCGGTCGCGATCATCGGTGGAACGATCACCTCGACGCTGCTGACACTCCTCGTCGTGCCGACCGTCTACGACCTGATCGAGATTTCAAAGGACGCGGTGTCCGCCCTGTACGCCGCGCGAGCACTGCGTCATTCGGCGGTCGTCGCGGTGATCCTGACCGTGCCGGACACCGGGGTGGCGTTCGTGAAATGGCTGTGGGTGCGCGCAGTCTATATGGCGCAAGTCCTGACCGGCGGATTGCGCCGCAGGCCCCGCGAGGTGAAGATCCAGCCCGGCGATTAGTCAGCCAGCCTGAGCCACTCGTACGATTTGGCGCTCAGGCGCCGGCGCACCCACGTCGTGCCGCAAAAGACGCACGCGAGGCGCACGTAGGAGCGGTCCGAGACCGGGATCTTGTGGGCCTGTTGCGCGAATCCCGCATGCCCCGACGGGCCCGACGGGTGCTCCAGGCAAAACGCGCAAAGCTTGCTGCGACGCGGTTCGTCTTCGGCCTCTTGCGCCGGAGCGCGGGCCGGATCGATGCCGGTGGCCGCCGGGCGCTTGCGCTTTTCGGCGGTGCGGTCGTTCATTGCGCGCCCTGTCCCCGCAGGAACGATTCGATGCGCCAGCGATCGTGGCGAAGCACGAGGCGGTGGAGGAGGTGCCGCGGATTGTCGCCCACGATCACGCGAGTGCAACCCAGATCCCGCGCGTGGCGTGCGATCGTCTCGAGCCAGTTGCCCGTGGCGACGTGCACACGGTACGGCGTTCCCGATGCGTCCAGCGCGGCGCGAAGCGAAGCGAGGCGCCCCTGCGCGGCGTTCTCCTGCGCGCCTGCCACGTCGCAATCGCCCAGGAACGATCCGGCGTAGCCCGAGGGACGGGGCTCGACCGCCAGCAAATGGATGCGCACGGTTTCGCGGGCGTGCATGTCGGCCAGCATCGAGGCCGTCGCGCGCGCGTCGAGCAAGCGCCCCGCGACCACGAGCACGTTTCTCACGCCGGAAGGAAATTGGGCGATCATCCGGCGCGCTCCTAGGGCAGCGCGATGTCGCCGCCGGCCTTGCGCGACGCCATGTGCTCGAGGGTCTTGCCGACGCCGATCACGAGCGCGGCGCACGCCGCCGGTGCGATCGTGTGCAGCGACGCCATGTTCGCGTCGATCCAACCCTTGATCGAAGGATCGCTGATGATCATCTCGCCCGCGACCCATCCGATGAGCGCGGCGCCGATCATCACGAAGATCGGGAAGCGCTCCATCAGCTTCATCAGCAGCGCGCTTCCGAAGAGGATCACGGGCACCGTGATCACGAGGCCCACGACCAGCATCCACATGTGCCCCTTCGCCGCCGCCGCCATGGCGAGCACGTTGTCGAGGCTCATGACCATGTCGGCGATGATGATGGTGCGGATCGCCGCCATCAGGGTGTCCTTCTGGTCCACGCCGCCCTCGTCGCCTTCGTCCTCGGCCACGAGGAGCTTGATGCCGATCCAGAGCAGCAGGAGGCTGCCTGCGATCTCGAGGTACGGAAGCGAGAGCAGGAAGACGACGAAGACGGTGAGCACGACCATCAGCGCCACGACGCCGACGCTGCCCCAGAGGAAAGCCTGCTTCTGGTGCGCGGGAGAAAGTCGCCGGCATGCGAGTGCGATCACTACCGCGTTGTCGCCGCTCAGGACCACGTTGATGAACATGATCTGCGCGAGCGCGATGATCGCTTCGGACAATCCGGGCATGTCGGGCATGAGGCTCCTCGGCGCGTTATAGCCTTCAGCCTAAAGAGCGAAACTTGCGTGGCGCTGAACGTGAATCACATGAACCTGAAGGAAGACGGGGCTCGCTCACCTGTCGCGAGAGGACGCGTAACCCATTGATTTATAGCCAAAGCGACCGCATCGGCGGAAGGGCCATATTCACCGGCCCTGCAAGCGGTTCACTCTTTGTTACTGCTCCCCGACGGGCAGACCCGCTAAAATGACGAGTTGCCAAAATCAAATGACATGAACCCGATCACCGCATCCCGGGAGCGCCGACGCTGGCCCTGGGTCGCAGGCGTGGCCATCCTCGGCGCGATCGCGGCCTGGTGGTGGTTCGGCACCTCTCGAAACCAGGAAGCCAAGGGCGCATCGCGCCCGTCTTCCAACCTCGTCGTCACCGCGCGCGCCGAGTCACGCGAATGGCCCGTGCGCCTCAAGGCGAACGGCTCGGTCACGGCGCTGCAGACCGTGGACCTTCGCGCGCAGATCACGAGCACGATCGCGCAGGTCCATTTCACCGAGGGGCAGAACGTCGCGAAGGACCAGCTGCTCTTCTCGCTCGACTCGCGCGAGGCCGAAGCCAACCTGAAGAAGGCGCTCGCGCAGATCGAGAAGGACAAGTACGACCTCGCGACCAACAAGCGCAACCTCGACCGCCAGAAGGACCTCTTCAACCAGAAGTTCATCTCGCAGGCCGCGCTCGACGTGGCGCAGAACCAGGTCGATACGCTCGAAGGCCAGCTCGCGGTCGATACCGCCGCGGCCGACGCCGCGCGCGTGGCTCGCGCCTACAGCGAGATCCGCGCGCCATTCGCCGGCCGCACGGGTGTGATCGGCATTCGCGAAGGCGGCCTGGTGCAGCCGGGCTCGAACGCGGCCGCTGGCGCGGTGCTCGTGACGATCACGCAGATCGATCCCATCACAGTCGTCTTCACGCTGCCCGAGCGCGAGCTCGGCGGGCTGCAGGCTGCGATGCGCGCCGGCACGGTTCCCGTCACCGCGATCACGCAGGACGGCACCGAGAAAGTCACCGGCAAGGTTTCCTTCATCGATAACACAGTCGATCCCACGAGCGCCACGATCAAGGTGAAGGCCGAGTTTTCCAATCCGGCCGGCCGCATGTGGCCGGGCCAGTACGTGAACGTGGTGCTGGCACCCCGCACGCTGCAGAACGCGACTGTCGTTCCCGCGCAGGCCGTGATCACGGGCCCCGACAGCCGCTTCATGTACGTCGTCGGCGACGACGACAAGGTGCAGATGAAGACGGTCACGCTCGCCTACGTGGATAACGGATTCGCCGTGGTCGACGGATTGGCTCCCGGCGCACGCGTGGTCGTCGAGGGCGCGCAGAACCTCCGTCCGGGCAGCGTGGTGACGGAAGCGCAGCGCGAGATCGGCAAGGGCGACTCGAAGAAGGGCGAAGGCAAGAAGGACAAGGCGGCGTGAACTTCTCGGAAGTTTTCATCCGCCGCCCGGTGATGACGATCCTCTTGTCGGCCACGGCGGTCGTGGCCGGAGTGCTCGCCTACAGCGGGATCCCGATCGCGGCACTTCCCATCTTCGACACGCCCACCATCCAGGTGACCGCGGTGCTCCCGGGCGCGAGTCCCGACACCATGGCGTCCTCGGTCGCGAACCAGCTCGAGAAACAGTTCGCGACGATCTCCGACGTCGACGTGATCAGCTCGTCCTCGACGCTCGGGCAGACGCTCGTCACGCTGGAATTCGCCCAGTACCGCGACATCGACAAGGCCGCCATCGACGTGCAGGCGGCGCTTTTCCGCGCGCAGCGCTACCTGCCCATCGAGATGACGATCCCGCCGTTTTACCAGAAGGTGAATCCCGCGGACGCGCCGATCATCTTCATCACGCTCACTTCGCCCTCGATGTCGCTCGCGGAGCTCAACAGCTACGGGGACAATCTCATCTCACCCACGATCTCCACGCTGCCGGGCGTGGCGCAGATCTTCGTGAACGGGCAGAAGCGCTTCGCGGTGCGCGTGCAGATGAAGCCCGATGCGCTCGCCGCGCGCGGCCTCACCATGGACGACGTGGCCAAGTCGCTCGCCGCCGCCAACTCCAACGCGCCCATCGGCACGCTCGACGGCCCGCGCCAGACGCTCACGATCATGGCGAACAAGCAGATGACGCGCGCGGCGCAGTTCGCCAAGGTCATCATCGCCACGATGCCCAACGGCAACACGGTGCGCCTCGAGGACGTGGCCGATGTCCAGGACAGCGTCGAGAACGTGAAGACGGCGAGCTGGGTGAACGACGAGCGCTCCATCACGCTGTCGATCCGGCGCCAGCCGGGCGCCAACACGGTGGAGACCGTGGACGCGATCAAGGCGGCGATCCCGGGCCTCGTTGCGCAGATGCCCAAGTCGGTGAACCTTCGGATCCGCAACGACCGGTCGATCTCGATCCGCGCGGCCATCCACGACGTGAAGCTCACGCTCACCATCACCGCGCTGCTCGTGATCCTGGTGATCTACCTCTTCCTGCGCCTGCCCACGGCCACGATGATCCCGGCGCTGTCGCTGCCCATCTCGCTGCTGGGAACGCTGGCCCTCATGCGCGCGCTCGACCTTTCGCTCGACAACGTGTCGCTGCTGGGCATGACGCTGGCGCTCGGGCTCGTCGTGGACGACGCGGTCGTGATGCTGGAAAACATCGTGCGCCACATCGAGGACGGCATGGAGCCCTTCGCGGCGGCGGTGCAGGGCGCGAAGGAGATGGGTTTCACGATCTTCTCGATCTCGGTGTCGCTGGTGGCCGTGTTCATCCCGATCTTCTTCATGCCCGGGGTGATCGGGCTGCTCTTCCACGAGTTCGCCATCGTCGTGTCGCTCGCGATCGTGGTGTCGGCCATCGTATCGCTCACGCTGGTGCCGATGCTCGCCAGCCGCTACCTGAAGCCCCACTACGACAAGGACGACCCGGCGCTTCGCTGGACCGCGTGGTTCGAGAGCTTCTACGAATGGATGCACGCCCGCTACGAGGGCGCGCTCGACGTGGCGCTCGCCCACCGCGCGGTCGTGTTGATCATCGCCGCGGGCACGCTCGTCGCGACGATCGCGCTCGCCGTGTACATGCCCAAGGGATTCTTCCCGACGGAGGATATCGGCCAGATCTCGGTGAACGTCGAGGCGGTCGAGGACGTCTCCTTCCCGGCGATGGTGGGATTGCTCCAGCAGGTGAGCAAGGTGCTCCAGGACGATCCGGCGATGGACACGGTCGTGATGAGCGCCGACCAGACCAACATCGGCAAGATGTTCCTGAACCTGAAGCCGCGCGGCGAGCGCAAGCCCCTGGAGAAGGTGCTCGAGGACCTGCGCCGCGAGGTGAAGCAGGTGCCGGGCGTGAACGTGTACTTCAACCCGATCCAGAACCTGCGCCTGGGCGGGCGCGTCTCCAAGAGCCGCTTCCAGTACGTGATGAAGAGCGTGCAGGCCGCGGACCTCTACGACATGGCCGAGAAGCTCCAGGCGCAGATGCGCCCGGATCCGATCTTTCGCGATGTGACGAGCGATGCGCAGATGAAGGGCCTGCAGGCGCAGGTGAACATCGACCGCGACAAGGCCAACTCGCTGGGCGTTTCGATCAGCGACATCCGCACGGCGCTCTATTCGACCTTCGGCGAGCGCCAGGTTTCCACGATCTACACGCCGGTCGATTCCTACGAGGTGATCCTGCAGGGCACGGATCCGGACCGCCGCGACGAAGCGGCCTTCGGCAAGATTTACGTGCGCGGCCGCTCGGGCAATCTCGTGCCGCTCACCGCCGTGGCGACGATCGATCGCACCAACGGTCCGCTCGCGATCAACCACACGGGCCAGCTGCAGGCCGTCACGGTGTCGTTCAACCTCGCGGCGGGCCGATCGCTGGGCGACGCGTCGCGGAAGATCGAGGGATTCCGCCAGAAGATCGGAATGCCGGCGTCGATCCTCGTGGGCTGGGGCGGGGACGCGGCGGCATTCCAGTCGTCGCAGTCGAGCCAGGTGTGGCTCATCGTGATCGCGATCCTCGTGATCTACGTGCTGCTGGGCGTGCTCTACGAGAGCTACATCCACCCGCTCACGATCCTCGCGGGCCTGCCGTCGGCCGCAGTGGGCGCGCTCGCCTCCCTCTGGATCTTCGGGCAGGACCTGTCCATCGTCGCGACAATCGGCATCCTCATGCTGATCGGCATCGTGAAGAAGAACGCCATCATGATGATCGACTTCGCCCTGCACGCGCAACGCGAGGAGCACCTCTCGCCGCACGACGCCATCCGCAAGGCGTGCCTGCTGCGCTTCCGCCCGATCATGATGACGACCTTCGCGGCCATCATGGGCGCGCTGCCCATCGCCGCGGGCCTGGGCACGGGCGCGGAGCTTCGCCAGCCGCTCGGCCTCGCCGTCGTGGGCGGCCTGCTCTTCTCGCAGGTGATCACGCTCTTCATCACGCCGGTGATCTACCTCTACCTCGACCGCTATTCGGGCAAGGGGCCCATCACGCGGCAGGCCCGCACGGACGCCGTTCCAGCCGTCGGGGACTAGTGAAACCGGGGTCTGTCCCCGGTTTTATTAAAGCCGGGAACACGGAGAACACGGAGTTCCACAGAGGACACGGAAAATGGATCTATTGCTTGAACGTGGCAAAGCGTTTTACATCGCGACGTTCCAGCACGCAGATTTTGTCCGTGTCCTCCGTGGACCTCTGTGCTCTCCGTGTTCCCGGCTGTAATCGGTCGCAGACCGTGAATAAGTCAGGGGTACCTTGAAGACCTGCATCGTCGGCGCCGGCGCCATCGGTGGTCTCGTCGGCGCGAAGCTCGCGGCCGCGGGCGATGCCGAGGTGAGCGTGCTCGCGCGTGGCGCGACGCTTGAATCGCTTCGCGCCCACGGCTTTCGCGTTCGCCACGACGACTCGCTCCTGCAGGTGCCCGCGCGCGCATCGGACTCGGCGTCCGAGCTGGGTGCGCAGGATCTCGTCATCATCGCCGTCAAGGGACCCGCGTTGACCGGCGTCGCCCGCGCGATCGGCCCGCTCATGGGCTCCAGGACGATTGTGATGCCCGCCATGAATGGTGTCCCGTGGTGGTTCGGCGACGGCGTCGCGGCCCTCGGGGACAGACCCCTTGAGAGCGTCGATCCCGGCGGCGTGATCGGCGCTGCGATCGCGATCGAACGAGTCGTGGGCTGCGTCGTGCACGTGGCCGCGTCGACACCGGAGCCCGGCCTCGTGCTGCACAAGATGGGGCAGGGGCTCATCATCGGCGAAGCGCGCGGCGGAAAGAGCGATCGCGTGCGGCAAGTGGCCGACCTCCTCGCGAAAGCGGGATTCGAGGTCACGCACTCCGCCGACGTTCGGCGCGACATCTGGTACAAGCTCTGGGGCAACCTCACCATGAATCCCGTGAGCGCGATGACGGGCGCGACCGGGGATCGCATCCTCGCCGATCCGCTGGTGATGACCTTGTGCCACAACGCCATGCGCGAAGCGGCAGCGATCGGCGCAAAGCTGGGCTGCCCCGTCGGCGAGGCGCCCGAGGACCGCTCGAAGATCACCGCGAGGCTGGGCATGTTCAAGACCTCGATGCTGCAGGACGCCGAGGCGGGCCGGCCCATTGAACTGGACGCCATCGTGGGCGTGGTGCACGAGCTGGGCCGGCGGCTGGGCGTTCCCACCCCGAACGTGGACGCGATCTTCGGGCTCGCGCGCCTGTACGGAAGGGTCCACGGCCTCTATCCAAACGGCTAGAATCGGGGCACTGCCAAGAGAAATCCGAAATTTCCATTTGGAGGGGACTTCCATGATTCGTCGAATTCTCGCCGCGCTGCTCGTCGCCGCAATTCCCGTGGCGCCCGCGCTCGCCCAGGCGCCCATCGTCATCAAGTTCAGCCACGTCGTCGCCGAGAACACGCCCAAGGGCAAGGGCGCCCTCAAGTTCAAGGAGCTCGCCGAGAAGGCCACCGGCGGGAGGGTGAAGGTCGAGGTCTATCCCAACAGCACGCTGTACAAGGACAACGAGGAGATGAACGCGCTGCAGCTGGGCTCGGTACAGATGCTCGCGCCCTCGCTCGCGAAGTTCGGCCCGCTCGGCGTGCGCGAGTTCGAGGTCTTCGACCTGCCGTATCTCTTCGACAGCTACGACGAGCTGCACAAGGTGACGCGAGGGCCGATCGGCAAGAGCCTGCTGGACAAGCTGCAGGCCAAGGGCATCGTGGGGCTCGCCTATTGGGACAACGGCTTCATGGACATGAGCGCCAACAAGCCGCTGCGCTTGCCGGAGGACTTCCGCGGGCTGAAGATGCGCATCCAGTCTTCCAAGGTCCTCGAGGCGCAGATGCGCGCCCTGGGCGCGGTGCCGCAGGTGATGGCCTTCTCCGAGGTCTACCAGGCGCTGCAGACGGGCGTGGTCGACGGCACCGAGAATCCGCCGTCGAACCTGTACACCCAGAAGATGTACGAGGTGCAGAAGTACCTCACGCTGTCCGATCACCACTACCTGGGCTACGCGGTCATCGTGAACAAGCCCTTCTGGGACGGCCTGCCCCCCGCTATCCGCAAGGAGCTGGAAGGAGCGATGGCCGAGGCCACCAAGTACGCCGACGACATCGCCAAGAAGGAGAACGACGACGCGCTGGAGGCGGTGAGGAAGAGCGGGAAGACCGAGATCATCACGCTCACGCCCGAGCAGAAGCGCGCGTGGAAGAAGGCGCTGGTGAAGGTGCACACCGAGCCCGATATCGAGGCGCGCATCGGCAAGCCGCTGATCCAGTCCATCTACAAGGAAACGGGGTTCGATCCGGGCAAGCTGTAGCCCCGCGATGCGCGTCCTGCTGAAGGGGCTCGACCGCCTCGAAGAGATCCTGATCGCCTCGCTGATCGGCGGGGCGACGCTGCTCATTTTCGTGGCGGTCGTGGACCGCTATGCGCTCGATCTCAGCGCCAAGTGGCACTGGACCGCGGTCTACGACACGCTCTTCAAGGTGAACCTCTCGTGGGCGCAGGAGCTTTGCATCTACATGTTCGTGTGGATGGCGAAGTTCGGCGCGGCCTACGGCGTGCGCACGGGCATCCACGTGGGCGTGGACGTGCTGGTGAACAAGCTGCCGCCCAAGGGGCGCCTGTCGTCGATTCTTTTCGGGCTGCTGGCGGGCGCATTCTTCACGGGCGTGGTCGGAACGATGGGCGCGAAGTTCGTCTGGGCGATGGCGCACACGGACCAGACTTCACCGGACCTCGAGTGGCCCATGTGGATCATCTACCTTGCGATCCCGCTGGGCTCGTACCTCATGTGCTTCCGCTTCCTCCAGGTCGCGTGGGGCTTCTTCAAGACGGGTGAATTGCCGCACCATGACGCCGCGCACGTCGAGGGCGTCGACGATACTCCGATCGGCACGCCCCAGGCCGCGGTCCCCGCGGGAGCGACGAGATGAGCGCCGCCGCGCTTCCGTACGTCCCGATGACGCCCACGCGGGCGATGACGACGCTCGCGATCATCGCGGTCGTCCTGCTGTCGATCGCGGCGCTCGGCAACGCCGGAATCATCTTCGCGCTGCTGGTGGCGCTGATGCTGACCGGCATGCCGATCTCGATCGCGCTCGGCCTTACGGTGCTCACCTTCATCTTCACGATGACGAACGTGCCGCTCGAATCGGTGGGCCTGAAGCTGTTCACCGGCATCGAGAGGTTCGAGATAATGGCGGTGCCATTCTTCATCCTCGCGGGAAACTTCCTCACGCACGGAGGTGTCGCCCGCAAGATGATCGACTTCGCCGCTTCGATGGTGGGGCACTATCACGGCGGCCTCGCGCTCGCCGGCATCGTCGCCTGCGCGATGTTCGCCCTGGTATGCGGCTCGAGTGTCGCGACGGTGGTGGCCATCGGTTCCATCGTGCTGCCGGAGATGGTGCGCGCGGGCTACCCGATGCGCTTCGGCGCGGGCGTGATCACCGTGGCGGGCTCGCTCGGGATCCTCATGCTCCCCTCGATCCCGAAGGTGATCTACGCGGTGGCGACCAACACGTCGATCGGCGCGCTTTTCGTGGCGGGCCTCTTTCCGGGCATCCTGCTCACCACGATGCTCTGCACGGTGACGTGGTGGATCGCAAAGAAGCGAGGCTATCCGAAGCTCGAGCGACGCAACTGGCTGGCGCGCTGGCGCGCATTCCGCGCGAGCGTCTGGGGCCTGATGCTGGTGGTGATCATCATCGGCGGCATCTATTCGGGCCTCTTCACGGCGACGGAAGCCGCGGCGATGGCCGCCGTGTACTCGTTCTTCGTGTCGGTGTACGTGTACAAGGCGCTCAAGATCCGCGACGTGCCCAAGGTGCTGTTGAACAGCGCCAACATGTCGGCGATGCTGCTCTACATCATCACCAACGCCGTGCTCTTCTCGTTCATCCTCACCAACGAGAACATCCCGAACACGCTCGCCCACTGGTTCATCGGCGAGAACATGAGCTGGGTGAGCTTCCTGCTCATCGCGAACATCCTGCTGCTGCTGGCGGGCAACTTCATGGAGCCGTCGTCCTGCATCCTGATCATGGCGCCGATTCTCTATCCCACCGCGGTGAGCCTGGGCATCAACCCCGTGCACCTCGGCATCCTCATCGACGCCAACATGGAAGTGGGCCTGTGCCACCCGCCCGTGGGACTGAACCTGTACGTGGCTTCCGGAATCTCGAAGCTCGGCATCACCGAGCTCACCAAGGCCGTGCTCCCATGGCTTTTCACGATGCTGATCTTCCTTGTCATCGTCACGTACTGGCCCGAGCTTTCGCTCTGGCTGCCGAGGAAAATGGGAATGATGTAGGCGTAGTATCCATAACGATTGAAATGAGGAGGAAGTCATGAAGTCGCTTCGAATCGCAGCACTGGTGGCCGCGCTGGCGCCCTTCGCAGTGGCCGCGCAGGTTCCCGCGGGTTATCCCGCCGATTACGCCAAGACCATCGCCGCGGCGAAGGCCGAGGGCAAGGTCGTGATCTACAGCGCGCTCGACACCAAGGCCGCGACGCCGCTCATCAGGGACTTCGAGGCGTTGTATCCCGGCATCAAGGTCGAGTACAACGACATGAATTCCACCGAGCTCTACAACCGCTTCATCGCGGAAGTGGCGGCGGGCCAGGGTGGGGCCGACGTGATGTGGAGCTCGGCCATGGACCTGCAGGTGAAGCTCGTCGACGACGGCAAGGCGCTCGCCTACAAATCGCCCGAGGTCCCGAAGCTGCCGGCCTGGTCGGTGTACAAGAACGAGGCCTACGGCACGACGTTCGAGCCGGCGGTGTTCATCTACAACAAGCGCCTGGTGACCGGCGACGAGATTCCCACCGACCACGCGTCGTTCGCGAAGGTGATCAACACCCACGTCGACAAGTTCAAGGGCAAGGTCACCACGTACGACATCGAGAAGAGCGGCGTGGGCTTCATGTTCGTGGTGCAGGACACCAAGTACTTCCCGGGCATGAAGGACCTCGAGCGCGGTTTCGGAGCGACCAGCTACAAGGTCTACTCGAGCACCGGCAACATGCTGGAGAAGGTTTCCTCCGGAGAGCACCTGCTGGGCTACAACGTGCTGGGCTCCTACGCGGCGGTTCGCGCCAAGAAGGACCCGGGCCTGGGCGTGGTGCTGCCGAAGGACTTCACGCTCGTGCTCTCCCGCGTGATCTTCATCGGCAAGAACGCGAAGAACGTGAATGCCGCCAAGCTCTGGGTGGACTACGTGCTCTCGCAGCGCGGCCAGAAGGTGATCGGCAGCGACGTGGAGCTCTACTCGATCCGCGACGACGTCGACGCGCCCTACACCGCGGCCAAGCTCAAGGCCGAGCTGGGCGCCAACGTGAAGCCGATCCCCGTGAGCGCGGAGATCACGGAGATGCTCGACGCGAAGAAGCGCCTTGAATTCCTCGGCGCATGGAAGGCCGCGGTCGCTTCGGGCGCCAAGTAGATGTCGGCGGTTCCCGCCAACGCGATGCCCGGCGCGGCCAAAGGCCTGCCGGGCATTTTTTCATGGCGCGCGCTCACGATCCTCGTGACGGCGGCGGCGGTCCTGGGACCGCTGTCGCTCATCATCTACCAGTCGTTGCTGTCGGCGCCGTTCTTCGAGGCCGACAAGACGATCGGCCTCGACGCGTACAAGTTCATCTTCCAGGACTCGGATTTCTGGCAGGCGGGATGGAATTCGATCCGCATCGCCACGGGCATGACGTTGATCGCGGTACCGCTCGGTGGATTGCTGGCTTTCATCATGGAGCGCACGGACCTGCCGGGAAAGCGCTGGATGGAGCCCTTCCTCCTCGTGCCGAGCTTCGTCTCGCCGATGGTGCTGTCGTTCGGCTACGTCGTCGCGGCGGGCCCGGTGGGCTTCTACACGGTCTGGTGCCAGGATCTTTTCGGCGCATCGCCGTGGGGAATCTATTCGGTCACCGCCATGACGATCCTCGCGGGTCTCATGCATGTGCCGAACGTTTACGTGTACGCCACGTCGGCCCTGAAGAATCTCGGCAGCGACGTGGAAGAGGCGGCGCGCTGCGCGGGCGCATCGCCGCTACGCGTCGCGTTTTCCGTGAGCCTCCCGCTCATCATGCCGTCGCTGCTCTTTTCCGCGGTGCTGGTGTTCTTCCTCGGCTTCGAGCTCTTCGGCCTGCCGCTGGTCCTCGGTGACCCGGAAGGCATCCTGGTCCTCTCGACCTACCTCTACAAGCTCACCAACAAGCTGGGCACGCCGTCGTATCACCTGATGGCGGCGGTGGCGATCTGCATCGTGGCGATCACGGTGCCGCTCGTGCTCCTGCAGCGGCGCCTCCTCGTGGGCGCGCGCAAGTACGCGACGATCAAGGGCAAGGCCGGGCGCATGCGCGAGCTGCCGCTGGGCGCCTGGGCGTGGCCCGCGTTCGCCGTGATCCTGCTCTTCATCTTCGTGACGGTGGTCGTGCCGATCTCGGGCATCACGCTACGCGCCTTCGTGTCGAGCTGGGGCTTCGGCATGAAGCTTTCGGAAGTGTGGACGCTCGACGGTTTCCGCGAGGTGTTCAACGAGCCCACGAATACGCGCGCGATCTGGAACACCATCCTCATCGGCACGGTGGGCGGCGCGCTCACGGTGGCGTGCTACACGGCGATCGGGTTCGCCACCCACCGGCGCAACGATGCGCTGTCGAAGTTCGTGGACTTCCTCGTGCTCATTCCGCGCGCGATCCCGGGCCTGCTCGCGGGCCTCGCGTTCCTCTGGGTCTTCCTCTTCTTCCCGCCGCTCACGCCGTTGCGCACCACGATCTTCAGCATGTGGCTCGCGTACTCGGTCGTGTGGCTCGCTTACGGCATGCGGTTGATCTCGTCGTCGCTCATGCAGGTGAGCCCCGAGCTCGAGGAAGCGGGGCGCTCGGTCGGCGCTTCGCGCGGGACGATCTCGCGCACGATCACGCTGCCCCTGATCCGCCCGGGCCTCATCGGATCGTGGCTGCTCGTGTTCATGATCTTCGAGCGCGAGTACTCGACAGGCGTCTACCTGCTGGCGCCCGGCACGGAAGTGATCGGCGCGCAGTTGGTCTCGCTCTGGCAGGGCGGGGCGATCGACATCGTCGCCGCGCTTTCGCTCATCAACATCGTGCTCGTGAGCGTCGGGCTTGCTGTCGCTTTGCGATTTGGCGTGAAACTTCGCGACTAAGGCTTTGGATCCGCAGATAAACGCAGATAAACGCAGATGACCCCGGAAAAACCTGTGAGAGTTTCGTGCCATTGCCAGCGACGTCACGAAGCACATTTTGCTGTTGACCTTATCTGCGTTTATCCGCGTTTATCTGCGGATCCAAAGCCTTTCGCTCGATACGGGAACAACCATGGCTGAGTTGACCGTCCAGGACCTGCACCTCACCTACGGAGACAACCCGATCCTGAAGGGTGTGTCGATGGAATTGAACCAGGGCGAGGTGGTGTCGCTGCTGGGACCGTCGGGCAGCGGGAAGACGACGCTGCTGCGCGCGGTGGCGGGTCTCGAGGCGCCGCTCAAGGGCTCCATCAGGATCGGCGACCGGACGATGTTCGACGGCGCCGCGGGCGTGGACATTCCCGCCGAAGGCCGCAACCTCGGCCTCGTGTTCCAGTCGTATGCGCTCTGGCCCCACAAAACCGTGTTCGAGAACGTCGCCTTCGGACTGAAGCTTCGCAAGGTGAGCGCTTCCGAGGTTGATGCCCGGGTGAAGAAAGCGCTCGAAGGCCTTTCGCTCGGTCACCTGGGCGAGCGCTATCCGCACCAGCTTTCCGGCGGGCAGCAGCAGCGCGTGGCGATCGCGCGGGCTCTCGTCTACAACCCGCCCGTGATCCTCATGGACGAACCGCTCTCGAACCTCGATGCGAAGCTTCGCGAAGAAGCGCGTGCCTGGCTTCGCGGCTTGATCCTCGAGTTGCACCTGTCCGCGCTCGTGGTCACCCACGACCAGGGCGAGGCCATGGCGATGTCGGACCGGATCCTGCTCCTCAACAACGGCGTGATCGAGCAGCAGGGTGCGCCGCAGGAGATGTACGACTCGCCCCACACGCTCTTCACCGCGGATTTCATGGGCAGCAATAATCGCCTCGAAGGGAAGGTCGACGAGGTGTCCGGCGGCAAGGCGAAGCTCTCCGGCGAGGGATGGAGCCTCTGGGGACAGGCTCGCGCCAGCGCGAAGGCGGGCGGGACCGGCACGGGAATGATTCGCCTCGAGCGCGTGCTCATCGCGACGGGCCCGGGCGAGAACCGCGTTCAGCCCGAGCTCACCACGTCGATGTTCCTCGGCGACAAGTGGGAGCATCTCTTCAAGCTGGGCGGCACGCCGCTCAGGGCACACGGGCCCCATGCGCTCGCCCCCGGCCGTCACTGGATCGAGCTTCCCGCATCCGACCTCTGGGTGTTCTGACCGCGCGGCGAGGGTATAAGATGGCCGCCATGAAAGCGAAGGCTTTCCTCGTGGTCCTCCTCCTCGCGGCGCTGCCCTGCGCCGCCGCGATCAACGTGTCCTTCGACAAGACCCGCCGCTGGGCCGATGCCGGCATGGCGGGCGACGAGGCGATTTCGAACGTTCGCGATCTCGCCACGTACATCGCGGGCATCGCGAAGCGAGACCTGCCGGTGGACGCGGACTTCAACCTCGAGATCCTCGACGTGGACCTCGCGGGCGACCGCAGGCTCGTGGGCCGCGGCGTGTGGATCCGCCATATGGATGGCACCGCCGACTGGCCGACCGTCAAGGTGAAGTTCAGGCTGCACGTGCCCGGACGCCCGGACATGGAGGCGGTGGACAAGATCTCCGGCGAGAACTACCTTTCGCACGGCGAATCCCTCTCGTACGACCCGATGCGCTACGAGAAGCTCATGATCGACGAGTGGTTCAAGTACCGCATCGTCGAGGGGCACCCGGTTCCCGCTGCCCGGAAGTAAAGCCGTGGCGCCGCTACAATAGGCGCCCATGGCTACCTACCAGATCTGGGCTGACATCGCGCAAATCGCCCCCGGGCGATATTTCGTCACCGTCTCCGCCGTTCCCAAGGACGAGCGGACCGAGGACCGCACCGGAGGCGTGAAGACCGCCGAAGGCAAGACGCTCGAGGAAGCGCAGGGGCTGCGCGACGCGCTCGTCCTCGAGCTCGGCAAGCGCCTGAGGGCCCGTGGCCACGTGATCCTCGACCTCATCGACGACAACAAGGCATGATCCTCATCGGCATGCTCGATTCGCCCTACGTGCGGCGCTGCGCCGTGTCGTTCAAGTTGATGGGCGTGCCGTTCGAGCACCGGTCGCTTTCCGTGTTCCGGAACTTTCCCGAGTTCGGCAAGATCAATCCCGTGGTGAAGGCGCCCACGTTCGTGGCCGATGACGGGACGGTTCTCATGGATTCCACGCTGATCCTCGACTACGTCGAGTCGACGCTGCCGCCGCAGAAGCGGCTCATGCCCGCGGACATCCCGTCGCGCCTGGCCGCGTTGCGAGTGATCGGCGTGGCGCTCGCCGGCGTCGACAAGGGCGTGTCCGTCGTCTACGAGATGGAGCAGCGGCCGGAAGACAAGCGCCACAAGCCGTGGATGGATCGCACGACCGGGCAGATGCACGCGGCGCTCGGGGAGCTGGAGGGCATCGCCGTGAAGGCCGGGGCCTGGATGGTGGGCGATCGAATCACCGCGGCCGACGTCGTTACCGCCTGCATGTGGCGGTTCCTGGGCCTGCGCGAATACACTGCGGGTTCCGCCGCGAAATATCCGGCGCTCGCCGCGCTCTCGCAGCGCGCCGAGGCGCTGCCCGAGTTTTCCTCGACGCCTCCGGCGCAGATCCGATGAGCAATCCCCTTTCCGACATCCGCCGCGACTTCGAGCGCGTTCCCGCCGACGTGGTGCGCCGCGCCGCCGAGTTCCAGCCCGCCATCCTCGCCGACATCGCCGGACGTCGCGGCACGATGCACGGGCGCATCGCAGCGCTTTCGCCGCAGATGAAATGCACGGGACCCGCGTTCACGGTGGAAGTGCGCCCCGGCGACAACCTGATGATCCATACCGCGATGACGATGGCGAAGGCGGGAGATGTCCTCGTGATCGACGGCAAGGGCGACCTCACGTGCGCGTTGATGGGCGCCATCATGATCAATTCGTGCCACCAGTTGAAGCTCGCCGGCGTCGTGATCGATGGCGCCGTGCGCGACACGCTCGAGCTTCGCGAGCTGGGCTTTCCCGTGTTCGCCGCCGGCGCGAATCCCAACGGGCCGACCAAGTTCGTTCCGGGGCGCATCAACTGGACGATTTCCTGTGGCGGCATGAGCGTAAGTCCCGGCGACCTCATCGCGGCCGACGCCGACGGCGTGCTCGTGGTCGAGCGCGAGAAGGCCGCGTCGCTCCTCGATGGCGCGGCGAAAAAGGTCGCCGAGGAGACGGCCCGCATCGCCGCGATCAAGCAGGGCCGCGAGCTTCGCCCCAAGTGGCTCGAGGGATCGCTTCGCGCCGCGGGCCTGCTGAAGGAAGGCGAGACGCTCTAGGCGTCTCGACCCGGAACCCACGGTGATACGGCCGACGCTCCTGTTGGCGTCTTGCGGGATGTTTGCGTTGCAGGCGCTTGCGCAGGCGCCCGTCGCGCCGGTGCTGCCGTGCGGCGCGGAGCCGGTTCCGACGTATGCAGCGGCGGGCACCGTGCCGGAGGCGCAGGCATGGATGGGCCTCGATTGGCGCGTGCCCGGTTGCCTCGAAGCGTGGCCATCGCCCTTCAAGTTCGTCATCGCACTCGCGGGCCACATCACGGTCACCGATCGATCGGCGCTGCTCACACGCATCGGCGCGATCTCGAGGATGCGCGGTGTCAGGTACTACTCGGTGACCGAAAGCGCGTGGCTCGAACTCATCAAGGACGCCTCGGCATTGAGCGAGGCCGATCCCGGGCAACGTCGCGGCGACTTCACCGCCGAAGAGATGGCGTCGGGGGCGAGCGTCAACTTCGTCGAGGAAGACAACCGCTCGTCGAATCCGGTCGTCTACAGGATGCGCGTGACCCATGCGGATACCGGCCGCGTCGTCGTGGAAACGGAAAACGTCTCGCCGGTGAAATCATTTCTCGTGACGCTCTTCCCGCCGGGCTCGTTTCGCGCGGCGTACATCTTCACCAGGCTCCAGGGCTCGGATTGGGGCCTCTACGTCGTGTCCGCGTCCACGGAAGATGCGAGCACCCTGGTCAAGCTCGCGAAGGCCTCGTACGTGAATCGGGCGCAGGCGCTGTTCCAGTACATGGCCACCGGCACGGCGGAAAGATAGCCTGCGTGATCGGTGGATAGCGGTACTCGCATGCGACAATGGCGTCGATGATCGGCAAGACGCGATTCGCCGTCTTTGCAGCGGCGATCCTGCTCGCGGCTGCCGCGACCTGGCATTGGAACAAATCGTTGGGCTCCCCGGTGGGCGGGGCCTCGCCTCCCGGCGTGCCCGTCAAGGTCGCGACGGCCGAGATTCGCGACATGCCCTACTACGTGGCGAGCGTGGGAACGGTTCAGGCATTCAACTCCGTCCTCCTGCGGGCGCGGGTAGACGGCGAGATCCGGCGAGTCGCTTTCCGCGAGGGCCAGGACGTGAAGCAGGGCGACGTGCTCGTCGAGCTCGACCGGCGGCCGTTCGAGGCGCAGCTGAATGCGGCCGTCGCGCAACAGGCCAAGGACCAGGCGCAGCTCGACAACGCGAAGGTCGACCTCGGACGCTACGAGCTTCTCGTCAAGCAGGATTCGGCGCCGCGCCAGGTGCTCGACACGACGCGCGCGCTCGTCCACCAGCTCGACGCCACCGTAGCCGCCGACGTTGCCCAGGTCGACGCTGCCCGCCTCCAGGTCGAGTACGCGACGATCCGCTCACCGATCGACGGGCGGACCGGCGCGCGCCTCGTGGACGTCGGCAACATCGTGCACGGGACCGACCTCACGGGGCTGGTCATGCTCACGCAATTGCATCCCATCTTCGTGAGCTTCTCGCTGCCGCAGGAAATCCTTCCGGTGCTGCGATCGCGGCAATCCACGCGCGCGCTCGCCGTGACGGCGCTCGCCCAGGGGCGCGCCGACGTGCTTGGAGAAGGCGAGCTCACCCTGATCGACAACCAGATCGACACCGCCACGGGCACCATCCACTGCAAGGCGACGTTTCCGAATGCCACCCTCGCGCTGTGGCCGGGACAATTCGTCACGGCGCGTGTCCTGCTCGATACCCTGCGCGGTGCCGTGACGGTACCGGCCGCGGCCGTCCAGAGCGGTCCCGCCGGACAGTTCGTGTATGTCGTGCAGGACGGCGTCGCGAAAGTCCGCGGCATCACCGCCGGCCCGGCCGTCGACGGCATCCAGGCGATATCGAAGGGAGTCGCGGGCGGAGAACGAGTGGTCACCGAGGGGCAGTTCCAGCTCGACGACAACGCGCGCGTCGTCGTGAAGTAGGGACCCGGCCTTGAACTTCTCGGCGTGGTTCATCGTGCGGCCGGTCGCGACCTCGCTGCTGATGCTCGGCGTGCTTTTCCTCGGGATCACGGCATATACGCAGCTGCCGATAGCCGGCGTGCCGCAGGTCGACATCCCGACGATCTCCCTTTCGACCTCGCTACCGGGCGCGAGCGCGGAGACCGTCGCGGCATCGATCACTTCACCGCTCGAGCGAGCGCTCGCCACCCTTCCGGGCGTGGTTTCGATTTCCTCGACAAGCTCGCTGGGCGCAAGCTCGATCACAGTCGAGTTCGAGCTCGCGCGAAGCGTGGACTCGGCGGCCGTCGACGTGCAGACGGCGATCAACGTGGCGACCGCCGACCTGCCGAAGAACCTCCCGCACCCGCCGACGTTCGAGAAGAAGAATCCCGCCGATGCCCTACTGATGACGATCGCGGTATATTCCGACTCGCTTCCGATCGCGGCCGTCGACGACTACGTGGAGAACCTCCTCGCCCCGGAAATCGCGCGCGTCCCCGGGGTGGGACTCGTCGACTACCACGGCCAGCAGAAGCCCGCCGTTCGCGTCCAGGTGGACCCCGGGAAGATCGCGGCCCTGGGCCTGAGCCTCGAGGATGTTCGCGGCCGGATCAATGAGCTCACGGTGAACGGGCCCAAGGGCACGCTCAACAGCCTCCGCCAGTCCGTCACGCTGGACGCGAACGACCAGCTTGTCGAGGCCGCGCAATTCCGCGCGATCACGCTCGCCACCCACAACGGATCCGTGGTGCGTATCGGCGATATCGGGACGGTGATCGACGGTGTCGAGGACGTGAAGCAGGGGGCCTGGGTGAAGGGCCACCAGGCCGTGATGATCGATGTCCACAAGCAGGTCGGCTACAACCTGAACGAGACGGTGCAGCGCGTGCGTGCGCTCCTGCCCACCCTGCAGCGCGACCTGCCGGCCTCGGCCCATCTCCTCCTCCTCGGCGACCGCACGCAGGCCATCCGCGCCTCGGTGAAGGACGTCTTCCGCACGCTGCTGATTTCCTGCGCGCTCGTCGTGATGGTGGTCTTCGGGTTCCTCCGCACGTTGCGGGCCACGTTCATTCCCGCGGTCGCGATTCCGTTGTCGCTCCTCGGCACCATGGCGGCCATGTACATCATCGGATACACGCTCGACAACGTGTCGCTGATGGCGCTCACGATTTCAGTCGGATTCGTGGTGGACGATGCGATCGTCATGCTCGAGAACATCACGCGGCACGTGGAGGAGGGTGAGGATCCCGTGACCGCGGCGATGAAGGGGTCGGGGGAAATCGGATTCACGATCGTCTCGATGACGATCTCCCTTGTCGCGGTGTTCATTCCGCTCATCTTCATGGGGGGCGTGGTGGGCCGGCTCTTCCACGAGTTCGCCAATACGGCCGCCATCGCGATCCTCTTTTCGGGGATCGTGTCGCTCACGCTCACGCCCGTGCTGTGCGCGAAACTCCTGAGGCGCGAATCCGCGAGGCGGCCCAGCGCGCTGCAGGTGCGGGCCGCGGCCTGGTACGACCGCATTCACGATGCCTACGGGAGGGGCCTGCGGTGGGTGCTCGGGCACCAGCCCCTGTTCCTTCTCGTCATGCTGGCCACCCTCGCAGTGACCGTCATCCTCTACGCCCTGATCCCGAAGGGGTTCTTTCCGCAGCAGGACAACGGGCTCATCGCCGGGGTGACCGAGGCCTCTCCCGACATCTCGTACCCGGCAATGGTCGAGCGCATGCACGCGCTGGCCGACCGGGTCGCGAAGGACGACGACATCGAGAACGTCTACTACTGGATCGAAGGGGATCCGTCGCTCAACATCGGCCGGATGCTCATCGACCTGAAGCCCTTCGAGGTCCGGAAGTCGTCCGTCTACCAGGTGATGGACCGGATCAAGACGCGCACGAAGGGCATGGCCGAGATCACGCTGCAGATGCAGGCCCGGCAGGACCTGACGGTGGGCACGCGCGTGACGAAAACCCAATTCCAGTACGCGCTTCGCGATTCCAACCTGGCCGAACTGCGCCTGTGGACGCCGAAAATGCTCGCCGTGCTCCAGGCGATCCCGCAGCTTCGCGACGTAGCCGGAGACATCGATCCGGCCGCGCCGCGGCTGCGCATCGTGATGGATCGCGCCGCGATGGGGCGGCTGGGCGTGTCGGTGCAGGGAGTCGACGACACTCTTTACGACGCGTTCGGCCAGCGCCAGGTCGCGAGCTATTACACGCAGGTGAACGTCTATCGCGTGATCCTCGAGGTCGATCCCAGGTTCCAGCTCGACGAGTCGGCGCTCGACCAGCTCTACGTTTCATCCTCGAAGGGCCTGCCCGTGCCCCTGAAGGCGTTCGTCTCGCTCGAGCGCAATTCCGCGCCGCTCACGGTGAACCACGACGGCCAATTCCCGTCGGCCACGCTCTCGTTCAACCTCGCGCCGGGGACTTCCCTCGGCCAGGCCGTCTCGGCGATCAAGGACAAGGAACGCTCGCTGGGAATGCCGGCCGGGCTCACCACCACGTTCACGGGCAGCGCGAAGGCGTTCCAGGATTCCCTCGCCACGCAGCCCTTCCTCATCGCCGCGGCGCTCTTCGCGATCTTCATCGTGCTGGGCGCACTGTACGAGAGCTACATCCATCCGCTCACGATCATGTCGACGTTGCCGTCCGCAGGCATCGGCGGGCTTCTCGCGCTGATGCTCTTCGGTTACGACTTCTCGCTGATCGCGTTGATCGGCATCATCCTGCTCATCGGCATCGTCAAGAAGAACGGCATCATGATGGTGGACGTGGCCATCACGGGCCGCGCGCAGGGACTCGGACCCGAAGATGCGATCTACCGCGCGGCGCTGCTGCGGTTCCGGCCAATCATGATGACGACCTTCGCGGCACTCCTGGGCGCTCTGCCCCTGGCATTGGGATGGGGCGCGGGCTCGGAGCTGCGCAGGCCCCTGGGTGTAGCGATGGTCGGAGGGCTGCTGTTCTCGCAGGCGCTCACCTTGTTCACGACGCCGGTGATCTACCTGTACATGGATCGCGTCAGCTCCTGGCTTGCGCGATCGCGTCGATGATCCTGCGCCGCATGGCCTCGTCCGGCATCCGTCCGTAGCCGCCCTTCATGTTGTCGCGCGTGTGCTCGGGCTTGGCACTCGCGGGGATCGCGCACGTGATGGCCGGGTGCGACACGATGAACTTCAGCATGAGCTGCGCCCAGCTCGCGCAATCGATCTCGGCGGCCCAATCGGGAACGGGCTTGCCCGCCACGCGGCGGAAGATCTCGCCGCCCGCGAAGGGGCGGTTCGCGATGACCGCCACGCCCTTGTCGCGGCAGAGGGGCAACAAGCGGCTCTCCGCGTCGCGCTCCGCGACCGAGTAGTTGATCTGCACGAAGTCGACATCGCGCCGCGAGATCAGTTGCGCGACGGCATCGGCGCCACTGGCCGTGTAGTGCGTGACACCCACGTAGCGCACCGTGCCGTCGCGCTTCCATCCCGCGAGCGTATCGAGGTGCGTGTCCACGTCCAGCAGGTTGTGCACCTGCATGAGGTCGCACGCCTTCACGCGAAGCTTGCGCATGGAGTCGCGCATCTGGCGGATGCCCGCGTCCTTGCCGGATGTCCAGACCTTTGTCGCGATGAAGGGATTCGCGGGGGCTTTCGTCTTGGCGACGAGATCGCCCACGACTTCCTCGGAGCGGCCGTACATGGGGGAAGAGTCGATCATCGTGCCGCCCATTTCGGCGAAAGCCTTGAGCACCTCCTCGAGGGGCGCGCGATCGGCGGCGGAGCTGCCCAAGTCGAAGGTCTGCCACGTGCCGATGCCGATTACCGGCAGCAGCTCGCGGGTCGAGGGAATCGGGCGAAACAGCATGCTTTCCTCCGTGACGGCCGGGGCTCCACGCGCCGCGCCTGTGGCAACCGCGGCCGCCGCGAGACCGATCTGCCGAATCGCGTCCCTCCTGTTCATGACGGTATAGTAACGCCGTGTCCCGATCCCTCCGACGCATCCTCTCGCTGGACGACTTCGAGCACGCCGCGGCGAGCTACCTGCCGGGCCCCGTCTTCTCGTACGTCTCCGGCGCCGTCGAGGACAACGCCTCCTACCGCGATAACCGTGCCGCCTACGACGAGCTGGGCTTCATCCCGCGAATCCTCGTGGACGTGTCGAAGCGCACGACGAAAGCGAAACTGCTCGGCAACGAGTGGGCCGCGCCCTTCGGCGTGGCGCCCATGGGCATCTCGGCGTTGTCCGCCTATCGGGGCGACCTCGTGCTCGCGCAGGCGGCGGCGAAGGCCAACATCCCGATGGCGATGAGCGGCTCGTCCCTCATCCGCCTCGAGGAGATCGTGAAGGCGAATCCCCTCGCGTGGTTCCAGGCCTACCTGCCTGGTGATACGACGAAGATCATGCCGCTCGTCGATCGCGTGGCCGCCGCAGGATTCGCGACGCTGGTCGTGACCGTGGATACCGCGGTGCTTTCCAATCGCGAGAACAACATCCGCGCCGGATTCTCGACGCCGCTTCGTCCGACGCTTCGCCTCGCCTGGGACGGCATCAGCCATCCGCGCTGGCTCTTCGGGACTTTCCTCGCGACCTTCGTGAAGCACGGCATGCCGCACTTCGAGAATTCCTACGCCGAGCGTGGCGCGCCGGTTCTTTCGCGCACGGTGGAGCGGGATTTCACGGGACGCGCGCACCTGAACTGGAAACATGTCGAGGATATCCGCGCGCGCTGGAAGGGCCGTCTCGTCATCAAGGGCATCGTTGCGCCCGAGGATGCGCGCATCGCGAGGGAAAGCGGCATGGATGCCATCATCGTGTCGAACCACGGCGGGCGCCAACTCGACGGCACCGTGTCGCCGCTTCGCGTGCTGCCGGCCGTGCTCCAGGAGGCGCGGGCGATGCCCGTGATGATCGACGGCGGCATCCGTCGCGGCACCGACGTGCTGAAGGCACTCGCGTTGGGGGCGGCGTTCGTCTGGGTCGGGCGCCCCTTCAACTATGCCGCGGCGGTTGGGGGCGAGGAGGGCGTGGCGCACGCGATCGAGATCCTGCGCGGCGAAGTCGATCGCAACATGGCGCTGCTCGGCGTGAACACGCTCGCCGAGCTGGGTCCGCATCACCTCATGAAGATCGGAGGATCCCATGGCGGCTGAAGGCAACTGGTTCATCTGGGCCCTGGGCTCGGCGGTGTTCGCCGCGCTCACGGCGATCTTCGCGAAGGTGGGCGTGGCCGGCGTCGATTCGGACCTCGCCACATTGATTCGCACCGTCGTGATCCTCGTGGTGCTCTCGGCGTTCGTGTATGCGACAGGCAAGTGGACCGATCCCACGACACTGTCGCCGAAGACGCTCACGTTCCTCACGCTCTCGGGACTTGCGACCGGCGCGTCGTGGGTGTGCTACTTTCGGGCACTCAAGGTGGGCGAGGCATCGAAAGTCGCGCCGGTGGACAAGCTCTCGCTGTTGCTGGTCGCGATCTTCGCCGTGATCTTCCTCGGCGAGCGCCCGTCGCTGCGCGAATGGGGCGGCATCGCACTCGTGGGCGCCGGCGTGCTCGTGCTCGGATTCAAGCGTTAGGGGTCTGACCCCGGGTTAAGAGGGAGCTATCCATGAAGCGTTTCTTGATTTTCATGTTCGCCGCTGGCATCGCCTTGGCCTCATCGGGTATCGCGTTCGCCGAGAACTGGCCCTCGAAGCCCATCCGGATCATCGTGCCCTATCCACCCGGCGGAACGTCGGACATCCTCGCTCGCGCGCTGTCTCCGGGGATCACGGCGGCGCTCGGGCAACCCGTGGTCGTGGAGAACAAACCCGGAGCCACCGGCAATCTCGGCGCGGACTACGTCGCCAAGTCGCCGCCCGACGGATACGTTTTCCTGCTGGCGGACATCGGCTCGCTCGCGATCAGCCCGAGTGTCTTCGCCGAGCTGCCGTTCGATCCGGTCAAGGACTTCACGCCGGTCGCGATGGTCGCGTACTCGCCGCACATCCTTGCCGTGCATCCTTCCGTGCCCGCGAAGAACGTGAAGGAGCTCATCGCACTCGCCAAGGCGAAGCCCGATTCGCTCAACTTCGCCGTGTCGGGAATCGGCGGCGCCAATCACCTCGCGGGCATCGACTTCGCGATGCGCTCCGGGATCAAGTGGACGTACATTCCCTACAAGGGCGGATCGCAGGCGATCTCGGACGTGGTCGGCGGACAGGCGCAGGTGCTCTTCAACGGAATGCTCGCGACCTATCCCTTCGTGAAGGACGGAAAGCTGAGGGCGATCGCGATCTCGAGCGACAAGCGCTTCTCGGCCGCCCCTGAAATTCCAACCGTCGCCGAATCGGGAATCCCGGGTTTCGAGACCGGCTCGTGGCAGGGCATCGTCGCTCCCGCCGGAACGCCGCCCGACATCGTCAACAAGCTGCACGCGACGGTCACGAGGATCCTCGCCACGGCCGAAATGAAGGATCGCCTCGACAAGGCCGGCGCCGAAGTGCGCCCGCAGACTCCGGCGCAGTTCGGCGAATTCATCCGCAGCGAGAAGGTCCGCTGGGCGAAGGTGGTGAAGGAATCCGGCGCGAAATTCGAATGAACGGAGGATTGTTCCTTAGCGGCGCGACACTCGCCACACCGTCTTCGAACCATCGTCGGAGACGAATAGCGAGCCGTCCTTCGCGACCGCGACCCCAACGGGACGTCCCCATGCGGCACCGTCGGCCGTGACGAAGCCCGTCATGAAGTCCACGTATTCGCCCGTCGCGTTTCCGTCCTTGAAGGGCAGGTACACCACCTTGTAGCCCGTGCGGCTCGCGCGATTCCACGAGCCGTGCAGCGTCACGAAAGCGCCGCCCCGATATTCAGCGGGAAATGACGAGCCTTCGTAGAACGCGATCTGCAAGGGCGCCGAGTGCGCCTGCATCAGCACGTCGGGCAACGTGACCTTGTCCTTCAGGTCCGGACGCGCGCCCAGGAGCCGCGGGTCCTCGTTGGCCCCGAGGTAGTACCAGGGCCAGCCATAGAACGCGCCCTGCGTCACGTGCGTCGCGTATTCGAAGGGCGTGTTGTCGCCTAGCAGGTCCCGCTCGTTCACGACGCACCACGGTTCACCGCGCGCGGGATTGATCGCGAGGCCCGAGCAGTTTCGAAGGCCGGTCGCGAGGATCTTCATGTCCTTGCCCTGGGGATCGACCGAGAGCACGTCCGCGCGCAGCTCCTCCGTATCCCACGTAGAGCCGAGCGGTTCCGTGGCGATCCATTCGGCGAGGTTTTTCACCGGGTGGGGATGCAGCAGCAGGGTCGCGTGCGGCTGGCGCGGCATGCCCTCGGCGACGTTCGAGCCCGAGCCCACGGCGATGAACAGGCGCGTGCCATCGGGCGTGAATGCGAGATCGCGCGTCCAGTGATGCACCGACGGGATTTGCGCGACGATCGTCTCGGCCTTGCCCGTGGCCTTCATCTCGCCGGTCTTGTAGGGGAAGCGCACGACGCTGTTGCTGTTGCCGATGTACACCCACTGCGGATCGGCGCCGGGCGGATAGAACGCGATTCCGTAGGGCTGGTGCAATCCCTTCGCGAAGACCTCGTGCGCGGAAGCCTTGCCGTCGCTTCCCATGCGATAGACGACGATCTCGTTCGCCTTGCTGTCGGCGACGAAGAGGTCGCCGTTGGGCGCGACGCGCATCGCGCGCGGCTGCCTGAAACCGGTGGCGAATGATTCAACGACGAAGCCGTCGGGTACGCGCGGGGCGGCGTCCGCGGGCCTGTCCACGACGCCGGTGTCCGCCGTCGAGGCCAACGTGACTCCAGGAAGGTCCTGCACCGTGATGAAGCGCCGCACGCCGGGCTTGTCGGATTTCCAGTCGCCGAAGGCCTCGGGACCCTTCAGCACCTGTGCGACGGCGCTGCCCGTGAGGAGGACGAGGGCACATCCGGCGAGGATTCCGCGGCGGGGAATGTAGGACATGGGTGCTCCTGAAGAAGGGAACCGCACGGGGATTGACCGGTGGCGGCAGGCGTCCGTTCCGCATGGTGCAGGAAAAAAGCCACGGCCGCGTCGAGTAACATCAGGCGTGCCTCCGCAACTTCCGCCCCCGAAAACCTTTCGCGAACGCCTCGGCGCGCTTCGCAACTTGCCGCCTTTCCTGAGGCTCGTATGGCAGACGAGCCCCGGCATCTCCGTCGCGCAGGTGGCGCTTCGCCTGCTGCGCGCGCTGATCCCGGTGGCTGCGTTGTACGTGGGCGCGAAGATCATCGACGAGGTGGTGCGCCTCACCCACGCGCCGTCGCCGGGCACGAGCTTCGCCGAGTGGTTCGCGAGCGGGGCGCTCGGGCATATCGCGCTCCTGCTGGTACTCGAGTTCGCGCTCGGCGTGATCTCCGATCTGCTCGGCCGCGGCATTTCGCTGCTTGATTCCCTCCTCTCGGAAAAGATCAGCACTGCGACCAGCGTGCGGCTCATGGATCACGCCGCGCGGCTCGACCTCGAGGACTTCGAGGACAGCGAGTTCCAGGACAGCCTCGAGCGGGCACGCACGCAGGCCGCCGGCCGCACCGGGCTCATGAGCCAGCTCTTCGGGCAGGCGCAGGACCTCGTCACGATCGCCAGCTTCGCCGCGGGCCTCACCGTGTACGCGCCGTGGCTGATCGTCCTCCTCGCGGTCGCGCTCGTTCCGGCGTTCATCGGCGAGGCGCACTTCAATGCGCAGTCGTACTGGCTGAACTACAATCGCGCGCCGGAGCGCCGCGAGCTGGACTACGTGCGCCAGGTCGCCGCGAGCGCGGACACCGCGAAGGAAGTGAAGATCTTCGGCCTCCACAGCTTCTTCATCGACCGTTACCTCGAGCTGGCGGTGAGCTTCTTCCGCGCCAACCGCAAGATCGCCATCCGCCGCGCGGCGTGGGGAAGCCTCCTCACCGCCATCAGCACGGTCGCGTACTACTTCGCCTACGCGTACATCGTATGGCGCACGCTCCTCGGGGAATTCAGCATCGGCAGCCTCACCTTTCTCGCGGGCTCGTTCCTTCGGCTGCGCGTGCTCCTCGAGCAGTTGCTGTCGGGATTTTCCAGCGTGGCGGGGCAGGCGCTCTATCTCGACGACCTCTTCTCGTTCTTCGAGATCGAGCCCGAGATCGTCTCGCCGGCGAATCCGCGTCCGTTTCCGAATCCCATCCGCGAAGGCTTCAGCTTCGAGGACGTGGGCTTCAGGTATCCGGGCGCCGAGCGCTGGGCGGTGCGCAACCTCTCGTTCAATTTGCGGGCGGGCGAGGTCCTCGCGCTGGTCGGCGAGAACGGCGCGGGCAAGACCACGCTGGTGAAGCTCCTCGCGCGCCTCTACGATCCCGACGAGGGACGCATCCTCCTCGACGGCCACGAGCTCGGCGAGTACGACCTCTTTGAGCTCCGCCGCAACATCGGCGTGATCTTCCAGGATTTCGTGCGCTTCCACCTGAACGCGGCCGACAACATCGCGGTGGGATCGATCGAGGCGCGCGGCGATCGCGACCGCATCGTGAAGGCGGCCGAGCGAAGCCTCGCCGACGAGGTGATCGCGAAGCTGCCCGCGGGCTACGACCAGGTGATCGGCAAGCGCTTCAAGACCGGCGTGGACCTCTCCGGCGGCGAGTGGCAGAAGATCGCGATCGCGCGAGCCTACATGCGCGATGCGCAGGTGCTGATCCTCGACGAGCCCACGGCAGCGCTCGATGCGCGCGCGGAGTTCGAGGTGTTCCAGCGCTTCAAGGAGCTCTCGGCGGGAAAGACGGCGGTGCTGATCTCCCACCGTTTTTCCAGCGTGCGCATGGCCGATCGCATCGTGGTCCTCGGCGACGGGCGCGTGGAGGCGACCGGCACCCACGAAGCGCTGCTCGCCCAGGGCGGACGCTACGCCGAGCTCTTCGAGCTCCAAGCCGCGGGGTACCGGTAGGGCTCCGTCATTCCCGCCTTCGCGGGAATGACATTATTTGCCCGCAGCCTTCGCGATGATCTCGAAGGAACGCAGGCGATCGGCGCGATCGTAGGCGTCGGAGACGATGATGAGCTCTTCGGCTTCCGTCACGCGAATGATTTCCTCGAGGCCTTCGGCGATTCGCTTCGGCCCGCCCACTACCATCAGCGCCATGCGGGAGGCCACGGCGTAGCGCTCGCCTTCTGTCCAGATCGCGTCCATGTCCTCGACCGGAGGCGGCAAGGGCTTGCGCTCGTTGCGCACGATGCCGAGGAAGCGCTGGTACATGCTTGTCGCGAGGAACTCCGCGCGCTCGTCGGTCTCCGCGGCGAGCGCGGGGACCCCGACCATCACATAAGGCGCGGCGAGCTGCTTCGACGGCTTGAATTCACGCCGGTAGATCTCGAGCGCTTCGAGGAGATCGTCGGGCGCGAAGTGCGAAGCGAACGAATACGGTCGTCCGATGGCGGCGGCGAAATGCGCGCTCCACGTGCTCGATCCGAGGATCCACACGGGCACGTCGATGCCGGCGCCGGGAATGGCCTTCACCGATTGTCCGGGACGCTCGGGCTCGAAATACGAAAGCAGCTCGCCCACCTGCACGTCGAATTCCTCGCCGCGCCCGCCTCCGCGGCGAAGCGCCATCATGGTGCGCGGGTCGGTGCCCGGCGCGCGGCCCAGTCCGAGATCGATGCGTCCCGGATGCAGCGTCTCCAGCGTGCCGACCTGCTCGGCGACCACGAGCGGCGCGTGGTTGGGCAGCATGATTCCGCCCGATCCCACGCGGATCGTCTTCGTGTGATCGGCGATATGTCCCATCAGCACGACGGTGGCCGAGCTCGCCACGCCCTCGAGGTTGTGGTGCTCCGCGACCCAATAGCGCTTGTATCCCCAGCGCTCCGCGCCCTGCGCCAATTCGCGCGACGTCTCGAACGCGCCGGAAATCGTGCCGCCCTGCGGATAGGCCGCGAGGTCGAGGACGTTGAGAGGTGTGTCTTTGAGGTTCATGGTGGCATCAATGAAAACGGCAGCCGAAGCTGCCGTTTCTTTCCAAGAGTGAAGCGTGCCGGATCAGCCGATCGGCTTGATCTGGGTCGCTTGCTTGCCCTTCGGGCCGTCCTTGATTTCGAACTCGACCTTCTGGTTTTCCTTGAGGGTCTTGAATCCCGAACCCTGGATCTCGGAGAAATGGGCGAAGAGGTCCTCGCCGCCGCCATCGGGCTTGATGAAGCCGAATCCTTTGGAGTCGTTGAACCACTTCACGGTACCGGTGCTCATTGCAATCCTTTCGTTTGTTTTCCCCGGAAAACCCACGGGGCTGGGGTCAGCGTCAAAAGGAAAGCAAGGCGGGAACTGAAGTGAAGCGCCGATCGTGCCGGCGGGTACTGGAGTTACTGCTTGTAATCCTGATCACTGCGGTCGGCAGTATAGCTCACTTTTCTGGCGGTTTCAGGCGCGCCAGCCACTCCGTCCAGTCGATGGGACCGGTCGCAAATCGGGTCTGGAGATTGCCCAGAACCTTGTCCCAGATCTTGTCGAAATACGCGTAGGCCTTGTCCCATTCGCCTCCGTCACCCCAACCTACGTGGGTGAGTGTCACGCGCGTTTCGTTCTCGCTCACGGAGGCGAACCGGAGGATCACCACGGTGCGCTCCTTGCGCGCCTCGGGGAGCGACGGCGGCGCATTCCACGTGAACGACAGCATCCTGAGGGGCTGCACCGACAGCACGCGCATGTCGTCGGCGCCCTTTTTCCCGGGCTCGGCGTAGGGATTGATGTAGATCTCGAAGGGCCCGTCGGGCCGCGCTTCCACGTGGCCATCGGGCGCGAAGAAAGTCTTGATGCCCTCGGTGGTGGTCCACGCGTCCCAGACCTGCGGAAGCGGCGCCTTCACGACGACCTGCTTCGTGATCATTCGCTCCTCTGCGGAAGCGAACGTGGCAAGCGTTGCGAGGAGCAGTGCGGCGAGGATCTTCACGTGCAACTCCCTTCAGGTAAATTAACGCCATGATCCCACGAGAGGCGATCCGCGACCGCATCCTCAGGGGCCTGGCCGCCAACCGCATCCCCGGATTCCATTTCGCCGGCAGCTTCCTCGGCGTGTCCTTCGAGGATATCTCGGCCGACGCATCGCGCATTCGCCTCGAGGGCGGCCCGCAGTGCATCGAGGCGGACGGGCAGGTGAGCCTGGGCGCCGTGGCGATGATCGCGGACATCGCGCTTGCCGTGACGATCCGCGCGGCGTTCGCCTCCGATCGCGTGCGGCTTGCCACGGTGAGCATGCATCTTCAATTCACCGGCGCTCGCATCGAAGGCCCGATCGAAGGCCGCGGCGCGTTCGAGGGTTTTCTCGCGGGTACCGCATCGCGCCAGGGGATCGCGCGCGTATCGGTCGACGGCAATGGCACACTCGCCTGCTATGGAACGGGAGCCTTCATGGCGCTCGATCCGCCGCCGGGCGTGACGATGCATCCGGTGGTGCTGGAGCGCCATCGTGACGAGGCGCCCCTGGCGGAAAAGGATCTCACGCCCTCCGAGGCCGCTGTCCTTGCCCACGCCGAAGCGTCCCTCGACAAGGCGAATGCGAAGCTCTCCTTCATCGAGGCATTCTGGGGATACGAGCCGCACCGCACGCAAACGGGCGCCTCCTGCACGATGAAGAATGGCGCTCACGCGGGCAATCGCGTGGGGCACGCGCAAGGGGGATTGCTCGTGGGCCTGGCCGCCCGCACCGCGATGGCCGCGCTGCCCGCGAGCTGGACGCTCGCGTCGGCAACGGCGTGCTTCGTGAGTCCCGGCGAGGGCGATTCGCTTCATGCGTCGGCGAAGATCATCCATCACGGGCGCGACACCGCCGTCGTGCGCACCGAGGTCACCGGTGCGGGCGGGCGCAAGGTGCTGCAGGTGATGACGACGCACGCGCGCCGCGCGGCGTAGCGTTACGCGGGGCGTTTCGGGACGACGAGCTTTCCGACGAGCACCTGCACGACCTCGCCGCGCTGGTTCTTCGTCTCGTTTTTCACGGTCACCATGCCGCGATCGGGACGCGATCGCGACGGGCGGATCTCCATCACCTCGGACTCCACCGTGAGCGTGTCGCCGGGACGTGTCGGCATCGGCCAGTTCAACTCGCCGCCGGCGCCCACGATGCCGCCCGCGAGCGGGAGCCCGCCATCGACCATGAGGCGCATGGACATGGCCATCGTGTGCCAGCCGCTCGCCGCAAGTCCCTGGAAGAAGGTCGACTTCGCCGCTTCGGGATCGGTGTGGAAGGGTTGCGGATCGTATTCGCGGGCGAAGCGGATCACTTCCTCTTCGGTCACGAGCTTGGCGCCGCTCGTGAATCGCTGGCCCACGGAAAGGTCGTCGAGGTAGTGCAGTTTCATCGGATGTCCTTCCGAAGTCGCTTCACCATGGCCTTCACCGGGCACTCAATCACAGCGGTGGGCGCGGTCTCGAGGCCGCGGAACCAGATGTCCACGAGCGACTCGGCATGGCGTTCCAGCGAGAAGCTCTTGGGTGCCAGCACCCAGTTGGCGATGAGGCCCGAGACGAGCGAGAGCGCGCCGATGGCCGCTTCGCGCGGATTCACCGATTTGGGCAACGCGCCCGACTCGACGCAGGCGCGCATGGCCGCCTCGATGGTCTTCAGGCATTCGGCCTGGCTCGCGATGTGGCGATCGCGAACTCCCGTCGCGTCGCCCACGTATTCGCACTTGTGGTAAGCGATGTCGAAGACGCGTTGCACGCGCTTGTCGCGCGCGGTGCGCAGCAACACGTCCACGGTGGCGCGGCGCAGGACCTGGAGCGGTTCCAGGTCGCAGCGGCCGCCGCCGGCGCGCTCCAGGATGTCTTCCACGGGCAGCGCCACGCGCTGCATCATCGCGTCGAAGAGCTCGGCCTTGTCCTTGAAGTGCCAGTAGATCGCGCCGCGCGTGAGGTCGGCCTGGGCGGCGATTTCCTCGAGGGAGGCGTTGGCCACGCCCTTGTCATGAAAAACGACTTCCGCCGCGTCGAGAATGCGCGAGCGGGTTTCGAGAGCCTCTTCCTTCGTCCTTCGGGCCATGGTCGTGCGCCGTATCTCCCCCGTTGATGGACATCCTTTGTTTGTTACCGGTTGTTGGCCCCGGCTTGACATACATACATGGTTGTATGTAAATTATCCGCTCTTCGAGACAGCCTGTAAAGCCCCGCGTGGTCGCGAAGCGCCGACAAGAATCGAATAAGGAACTCTCATGATCAAGATCAACTCGCGCGCCGCGAGGCCGGTCGCCCTTTTTGCCCTTTCCGTCGTCCTCGCCTCGTGCGGCCCGCATGGAGGCCCCCCGGGCGGCGGAGGAATGCCGCCGACTCCTGTCGCGATCGAGGAGGTCAAGCCGCATACAGTCGACGTACAGCTCGAATATCCCGCGCAGACCGCGGGCTCGCGGGAGGCGGAGGTGCGCGCGCGAGTCTCGGGAATCCTCCTCAAGCGCAACTACGAGGAAGGCGCCACGGTCCGCGAGGGGCAGTCGCTCTTCACGCTGGATTCGGCGCCCTATGAAGCCGCGGTCGCGCGTGCCGAGGCCGACTTGAGCGCCGCCGAGGCCCGGCTCAACAATGCCTCGCGCAACCTGAAGCGGATGAAGCCGCTTTACGACGCGAAGGCCGCGTCGCAGAAGGATCTCGATGACGCCGTCTCGGGTGAAGAAGTCGCGGCCGCGGATCTCAAGAGCGCTCGCACGCGCCTTGCCGACGCGCGCCTGAATCTCACCTACACGAAAGTGGAGTCGCCGATCACCGGCGTCACGAGCCGTTCGCTCAAGAGCGAAGGAACGCTCATCTCGGGCCCGCAGGATCTGCTCACCACCGTGAGCCAGATCGATCCCATCTGGGTGAACTTCGGATTGTCCGAATCCGAGCAATCGTCCCTCAAGCGCGATGCGGCCGCCGGCAAGCTGGTGCTGCCGAAGGACGGCCGCTTCGATGTGTCGATCCGTTTCGAAGACGGCCACGAGTATTCGAGAAGCGGCAGGCTCGTCTTCACGGACATTCGCGTGAATAGCCAGACGGGCACCTCGGACGCCCGCGCCGAGATCGGCAACCCCGCAGGCGACGTGCATCCGGGGCAGTTCGTGCGCATCTCGCTCAAGGGCGCGACGCGGCCCAACGCCATGACCGTGCCGCAGCGCGCCGTGCAGGAAGGCCCGCAGGGCAAGGTCGTGTACCTGCTCACCAAGGAGAACAAGGCCGAGGCGCGCCCCGTGGTCCTGGGCGATTGGACCGGCAAGGAGTGGATCGTGCTCTCCGGCCTCGCGGCCGGCGACAAGGTGATCACCGACGGACTCATGAAGGTGATGCTGATGCCGGGAGCCCCGCTCGTCGTCGGCGATCCGAACGCACCGCCACCCGGCGCGCCTGGCGCTCCCGGAGCCGTCACCCCCGCGAAGGCGGGGGCCCAGCCAACGTCAGAGAAGAAATAGGCGGCCACCATGCTTTCCCGCTTCTTCATCGACCGCCCGATCTTCGCGGCGGTCCTCTCGATCTTCATCGTGCTCGCGGGACTCGCGGCGATGCGCGTGCTGCCGATCGCCCAATACCCGGAGATCGCTCCGCCCGTCGTGACCGTGCGCGCGGTTTATCCCGGCGCGTCGGCCGCCGTGCTCGAGCAGACCGTGGCCGCGCCGCTCGAGAACGCGATCAACGGCGTCGAGAACATGCTCTACATGTCCTCGGTGTCGGCGTCCAACGGCGTGGTGCAGATCACGGTCACGTTCAACATCGGGGCGGATGTGGACAAGGCCGCGCTCAACGTCAACAACCGGACCAAGCAGATCGAGCCTCGCCTGCCGCTGGAAGTGCGCCGCCAGGGCGTCTCGGTGGAGAAGGGTTCGCAGTCGTTCCTGCAGGTGATCGCGGTGAACTCGCCCGACGGGCGTTTCGACGATTTCTTCACGTCGAACTACGTGACGCTCAACGTCCTGGACAACATCAAGCGCATCCCGGGCACGACCAACGTGCAGATCTTCGGCGCGAAGGACTACGCGATGCGCATCTGGCTGAGGCCCGACCGCCTCGCGCAGCTGCACGTGACGCCCAGCGACGTGATCGCCGCCGTGAACGAGCAGAACGCGCAATTCGCGGCCGGCAAGATCGGCGAGCCGCCGACGGGCGGCGGCCAGGAGCTGGTCTACACAATCACCACGAAGGGCCGGCTCGCCAACGCCAAGGAATTCGAAGACATCATCATCCGCTCCAACGCCAACGGCTCGAGCCTGCGCCTGGGCGACGTGGCGCGAGTGGAGCTCGCCTCGGCCGACTACGGCTTCATGGGCCGCGTGAACAACAAGCCCGCGACGCTGATGGGCGTCTTCCTGCAGCCCGGCGCCAATGCGCTCTCGGTGGCGAAGGAAGTGGATGCCGAGATGCAGCGCCTGTCGAAGAGCTTCCCCGAGGGCCTGCGCTACGACGTGGTGTACGACACTACCAAGTTCGTCGAGGTCTCGATCCGCGAGGTGATGTTCACGCTGGGCGAGGCCATGGTGCTGGTGTTCATCGTGGTCTACCTCTTCCTCCAGAACATCCGCGCAACACTCATTCCGTTGGCCGCGGTCCCGGTTTCGCTGCTGGGCACCTTCGCCGGGATGCTCGCGTTGGGCTATTCGATCAATACGCTCACGCTTTTCGGGATGGTGCTCGCCATCGGCATCGTCGTGGACGACGCGATCGTCGTCCTGGAAAACGTCGAGCGCATCATGCACGAGGAACACGTGGACGCCCGCGAGGCGGCCATCAAGGCGATGAAGGAGGTGACCAGTCCCATCATCGCGATCGTGCTCGTGCTCTGCGCGGTATTCATCCCCATCGCATTCCTGGGCGGCCTCACGGGCGAGCTCTACCGCCAGTTCGCGGTCACGATCTCGATCGCGGTCGTGATCTCCGGCGTCGTGGCGCTCACGCTCACGCCGGCCCTGTCGGTGCTGATGCTCAAGCGCGAGCACAAGCAGCCGGGGCGCTTCTTCCAGGCGTTCAATCGCGGCTTCGCGAAGATGACCGACAAGTACGAAGACGGCGTGGCCTTCATGATTCGCCGCGGCGCCATCGCAGTGGTGCTCTTCGCCGTGATGGTGGTGGCCACCGGCTTCCTGTGGTGGAAGACGCCGGGCTCCCTCGTTCCCGAGGAAGACCAGGGTTTCTATATCGCCGTGGTGCTGCTTCCCAACGGATCGTCGCTCGACCGCACCGACGAGATGGTCCAGAAGGTGGTCGCGTCGATCAAGGAAAACCCGAACATCGAGAACTGCGTGGCGTTCACCGGGTTCGATTTCATCGGTGGGGCCACCTTCCGCAACAACGCCGCCACGATCTTCGTCACCCTCAAGCACTGGGATGAGCGAAAGGTGCCGGTACAGGCCCTGGTGGGCGAGTTCTACCGCAGGACGGGCGGACTCAAGGACGGCCTCGCGCTCGCGTTCAACGCTCCCGCGATCTTCGCGCTCGGAGCCACCGGCGGCTTCGAAATGCACATCCAGAACCGTGGCGATGGAGGCGCGGCGCGGCTCGCGCAGGTGACCTATGCATTCATCGGCCGGGCGATGCAGGAGCCGGGCATGGCGCAGGTGAATACGTTCTGGCAGCCGAACGTCCCCCAGCTCTACGTGGACGTCGACCGCGCCAAGGCGAAGTCGCTCGGGGTCAACGTGGACGACGTCTTCAATGCGCTCGCTGCCACGCTGGGCACCTACTACGTGAACGACTTCAACCGCTACGGACGCACCTGGCAGGTGCTGATGTCGGCGGACTCCCGCTTTCGCAAACGCCCCGAGGACGTGGGCGCGATCTACGTGCGCAGCAGCCACGGAGACATGGTTCCCGTGAGCGCGTTGGCCACCGTGCAGTACATCAACGGACCCGACACGCTCGAGCGCTTCAACAATCTTCCCGCGGTGACAATCCTCGGGTCGGGCGCCCCCGGCGTGAGCTCGGGCCAGGTGATCGAGAAGGTGACCAAGGTCGCGCGGGAGGTGCTGCCGCCCAACTTCACCTACGACTGGAGCGGCGCCTCGTTCCAGGAAGTCCACTCGAGCGGTACCTCGGTGATCGCCTTGCTGGCAGGCGCGCTCATGGCGTTCCTGATCCTCGCGGCGCAGTACGAGCGCTGGTCGCTGCCGTTCTCGGTGCTGCTCGCGCTGCCCTTCGGCACGTTCGGCGCGCTCATGGCGGTCACCCTGCGGGGCCTCACCAACGACGTGTACTTCCAGATCGGCCTGGTGACGCTGCTGGGACTTGCGGCGAAGAACGCCATCCTGATCGTCGAGTACGCGCTCATGAAATCCCAGGAGGGTCTTTCGTACTCGGCCGCGGCGCTGGAGGCGGCGCGATTGCGCTTCCGACCGATCCTCATGACGTCCCTCGCATTCATCTTCGGCGTTCTGCCGCTCGCCATTTCCTCGGGAGCGGGCGCCGCGGCGCGCCATGCCGTGGGCACCGGCGTCATGGGCGGGATGCTGGCGGCGACGTTCCTCGCGATCTTCTTCGTGCCGTTCTTCTACAAGATGATCATGGAGCGCAAGCTGAAGGAGCCGCGCACGAGCGCGGAGCTGAAGGCCGAGGCCACCCATCACCGCGAGCTCATGCTGCACAAACCGGCCCAAGGCCCGACGCGGCGCACGCCGCGCACGGAGGGATCCGATGACTGACAATCAACCGCGCGGCGGGCCGGTGCTCGCCATCTTCATCATCGCGCTGGCGCTCGTGATCATCCTGCTGCAGGGCTGCACGATGGGCCCCGACTACGCGCGTCCCGAGGTCGACCTTCCGAAGGACTTCGCCACCGCGCAAGCGAGCGTGGCACCGGCCGAGGACTGGTGGAAGCTCTTCAACGATCCGGTGCTCGATCGCCTCGAGGAAGAAGCGCTCGCCTCCAACCGCGATCTGCGCGCCGCGGCCGAACGCATCATTCAGGCGAGGGCCGCGCTTTCGATCACCCGCTCCAACGAGCTTCCCCAGGCGGGCGTGAGCGCCACGCACAACCGCACTCGTTCCTCGTCCATCGGCTCGCTGCCGATACCCCCGGAATTCCTGGAGACCAACGACAACCGCGTCGTGGCGCAGTTTTCGTGGGAGCTCGACTTCTGGGGCAAGTACCGCCGCGCGACGGAGGCAGCTCGCGCCGACCTCGTGGCCTCGGAAGCCGGGCGCGATGCGGTACGCACCTCGCTCGTCGCCGACGTGGCGCACGGATACTTCGCGCTGCTGGCTTACGACCAGCGCATCGAGACGCTGGATCGCACGCGGCAGAGCTGGGCCGAGGCGCTCGACCTGCAGAAGGTTCGCTGGGACGCGGGCGCGGTCTCCGAACTCGAGTACCGGCAGGTCGAGTCGCAGCTGCACGCGGCCGAAGCGTTCCTTCCCACGATGCGCCTCACGCGAGCCCGGCAGGAGAGCGCGCTCGCGATCCTGCTCGGCCGCGCGCCGCGCGAAGTCTTCCAGGCCAAGCTCGACCGCGGCAAGGTGGACACGCCCGACCAGGTCGAGGTGCCCGCGGGCATGCCGTCGGACCTGCTGCTGCGCCGTTCCGACCTTCGCCAGGCGGAGGCGCAATTGCATGCCGCCAACGCGCGCATCGGCGTGGCGAGGGCCGCGTATTTCCCCGACATCTCGCTCACGGGCTACGTGGGTAGCGAGAGCGAGGCGCTGAAAGGACTCTTCACCGGTCCCGCGCGCACCTGGAGCCTCGCGGGCAGCCTGCTGCAGCCGCTCTATGCCGGCGGCCAGATCAGGGGCGGCGTCGATCTTGCCGAATCGCGCACGCGCGAGGCGGTCGAGTACTACCAGAAGACGGTGGCGAACGCGTTCCGCGAGGTGCGCGACGCGATCATCGCGCAAGGAGAGCTTCGCGAGGCGTGGGTAAAGCAGAACGAGCGCGAGCTTTCCTACTCGAGAACGCTCGACCTCGCACGAGCCCGCTACCAGGGCGGGAGCATCAACCTGTTCGACCTGCTGGACACGGAGCGCCAATTGCTCGCGGCGCGCCTGGACGCCATCGACTCCGAGCGCGACCGGCGCGATGCGATCGTGGAGCTCTATACGGCAATGGGGGCATAGCCGGCCGCCCATCGGTGCGTTGCGATGCGGCACAATGCCGGAATGGCCACCAGCACCGCATTCGCGAACGACTTGCGCCACGCCGTCCTCGAGCTCCACAAGTCCCTCATGGACGCCCAGCGCATCGCCTACGAGCGCGTTCACGGGCGCATCGCGACGAGCGGAGAATTCCTCGGGTTCGTCCTCGAGCATCCGGAGTTCGCGTGGCTGCGCGCACTCTCGTCGCTCATCGCGAGGCTCGACGAGTGGATGGAAGACCCGGAGAAATCCGGCGAGGAGGAGCTGCAGGCGCTCGTCGCCGCGCTTCGCTCGCTCGTGGCGCCCGAGGGCGGCAACGTGCTCTTCTCGACGGCCTACTGGAAGATCGTGAACGACGTGCCGGAGGCGACAATCGCGCACGTCAAGGTCTGGCGCCTGCTCGAGTCCGCGCGCCCCAGTCCCTGAGCAGCGCCGTCTCGCGCTCCGCGGGCAATCCCGCTTTCCATTCGTGTTCCGCGCTGCGCCCGCGGCTCCAGTCGAGCGTGTCGGCGACGGTCGCGCGCAATTCGCGGAACGCCAGGCCCGTGGCGGTCGCGCGCGCGATCGGCACGTCCATGAATCCCGCGGCGTGCGGGTCCGACTCGGGGACCCAGAGCGGCATTTCCTTCCAGGGTTGCACGCCGCTTTCCGCGAGGAAGGTTTCCTCGATCCATTCGAAGCGCGCGTCGCTGCGGGCCACGTCGCGGCACGCATCGAGCAGGGCCGACATCGCGATCGGGCGCTGCGGACCCGTCGCATTGAACGTTCCGGACGCCCGCTTTGTCGCGAGACCGGCCATCCACCGCGCGAGGTCGCGAACGTCGATGAACTGCACGGTGCGCGACGGCCGGCCCGGCGCGGCTACCGCGCCGCCCAACGCCACGCGATGCGGCCACCACGTGAATCGATCCGTGGCGTCCCAGGGTCCCACGATGAGGCCCGGCCGCGCCACGATCGCGCGATCGGCGAAGACCTCGCGAGCGACGGACTCGCATCCGGCCTTGAGGGCACCGTACTTGTCGAGCGTCATCGTGTCGGGGAGGGGATCGGGCACCGGTTGCAGCGGCGACGTTTCGTCGAAGCCGCCATCCGCGTAGGCCGAGATCGACGAGACGAAGAGGTAGCGGTCCGTCGAATCCCGCATCGCCACGGCGGACTTGCGCACCGCCTGCGGCAAATAGCCCGATGTGTCGATCACGGCATCCCACGGACCTTCGCGCGCCGCCTTGCGAAGCGCCTCTTCGTCGTTGCGATCGCCGGCGATGCGCCGCACGCGCGTGTCGATGGGCGCCGATTGCCCGCGGTTGAAGTGGACGACCTCGAGCCCCGAGGCGAGCGCCGCATCGGTGAACGCGCGGCCGAGGAAGACGGTACCGCCGAGGACCAGGACCTTCATCGCGGCAATGGTATCCGAGCGACGGAATAGAATCTGGGCCAATGGACACGCAACCGGGCCGCTGGGATGTCTTCTGCCGCGTCGTCGACAACTTCGGCGACGTGGGCTTCTCGTGGCGCTTCGCGAGGCAACTCGCGCGCGAGCATGGCAAGGCCGTGCGCCTCTTCATCGACGATCTCACGGTCCTGTCCAAGCTTCGCCCGGAAATCGATGCGGCCTACGATCACCAGCGCCTGGATGGCGTCGAGATCTCGCGCATGCGCGATGACATCGATCTCGATGACGTCGCGGACGTCGTGGTGGAGACCTTCGGCTGCGACCCGCCCGAGGCCTACGTGCTCGCGATGTCGCGGCGGGAGCCGAAGCCGCGCTGGATCAATCTCGAATACCTGAGCGCCGAGGCCTGGGTCGAGCGAAGCCACGCCCTGCCGTCGCCGAACCCGAGGCTTCCGCTCGTGAAGCATTTCTTCTTCCCGGGATTCACGCCGGGAACGGGAGGATTGCTTCGCGAGGAAAGCCTGCTTCGCCGCCGGGACGAATTCCAGGCCGACGCGGGCGCCCAGGCCGCGTTCTGGCGATCGATCGTGGGCGAAGTGCCGCCCGCCGACGCGCTGAAGGTGAGCCTCTTTTCATACTCGGGTGCGCCGGTCGAAGGCCTCGCGCGAAGCTGCGCGCAGGGCGCGAGCCCCGTGTGGCTCGTGGCGCCCGGGGGCGTGGCGGCGATGGCGCTCGAATCGCTGCCCATTTCGACGCGCGCGAAGAAGGCGATCCGCTGCTTCACGATCCCCTTCCTGCCGCAGGATCGATACGACCTGTTGCTCTGGGCGTGCGACGTGAATTTCGTTCGCGGCGAGGACTCCTTCGTGCGGGCGCAGTGGGCCGCGCGTCCCTTCGTGTGGCACGTCTATCCCACCGACGACGGCGCCCACCAAGTGAAGATGGCGGCTTTCCTGGCTCGCTACACGGCGGAGCTGGAACGCGGGCACGCCGCCGCGATCGCCGCGATGTGGGATGCGTGGAACCGCCGAGCGGAGGAGGAGATCGACATCGACGGGTTGATGCCGTCGCTTCCGCAAGCGTGGAGCGAGCTCACGGCGCGCCAGGATTCGCTCACGGCCCACGCGAAGCGCTGGTGCGCCGAGCTCGCCACCCGGCGCGACCTCGCCGCGGAGCTTGTCGATTTCGTCGATAAAGTGTTAAAATAGAAGGCTTTACTAGCACATAACTTCGAGTCGGGAAGACCCATGAAAATCGCTCAGGAACTGCGCAGCGGCAACGTGATCATGGTGGGCAAGGACCCCATGGTCGTGTTGAAGGCCGAATACAACAAGGGTGGCCGCAACTCCGCCACCATGAAGATGAAGATGAAGAACCTTCTCAACGGCTCCAACATGGAGACCGTGTACAAGGCCGACGAGAAGTTCGAGTTGCTGATGCTCGAGAAGAAGGAAGTCACTTTCTCGTACTTCGCCGATCCCATGTACGTCTTCATGGACTCCGAGTACAACCAGATCGACATCGAGAAGGAAAGCCTCGGCGACGCGGTGAACTACCTCGAGGACGGCATGACGGGCGAAGCGCTCTTCTACGAGGGTCGCGCCATCTCCTTCGAGATGCCGACCACGATCGTGCGACAGGTGACGTACACCGAGCCCGCGGTGCGCGGCGACACGTCGGGCAAGGTATTGAAGCCCGCCAAGCTCGCCACCGGATGGGAAGTCCAGGTGCCGGCGTTCTGCGAGACGGGCGACCGCATCGAGATCGATACCCGCACGAACGAATACAAAAGGCGGGTTGCGGCGTAGCGTAGCCGGTGTCCGATCCTGTTTGCATGGGGCGCCTCGGCGCCCCTCTTTCATTGGAGGCCGGAATGATCGTGAAAAGGAAGAGCGTCCGCCGCGCCGGCGCGGCGCCCCGCGAATGGCTCCACTACTCCGATGACGGCGGCCTCACCCAGTTCGGCGCCTATGTGGAGACGCTGCAGCCGGGAGCGGATACCGGCGAACGCCATTGGCACGAGAAGGAAGATGAATTCCTCTACGTGCTCGAAGGCGAGGCCACGGTGATCGAGGACTCCGGCGAGACGGTGCTGCATCCTGGCGATGCGGCGGGCTGGCCGGGAGGCGTGGCGAACGGGCACTGCGTCGTGAATCGCTCGGCCGCGCCGTGCACGTACATGATCGTCGGCACGCGCTTGACCCACGATGTGTGCCACTACCCCGATTCCGGGAAGGTCCAGCATCAGGAAGGCGAGAACTGGCGCGTGGAGGCGAGAGACGGCACGATCCTTCGCTCGGGGCGCTCCAAGTCGCCGCCGGGACGGGATTGATAGAATCGGCGCTTGGAGGAATCACTCATGCGCGTCCACAAGATTGCCGCCATCGGCGGAGATGGCATCGGGCCCGAGGTAGTTGCCGCGGGCCTCGATGTCCTCGAGACCCTCTCCACGTCCGATGGCGCCTTCCGCTTCGAGATCGAGAGCTTCGACTGGAGCTCGAAGCTTTACCTCGACAAGGGCCATTACATCCCGGCCGGCGGCCTCGAGAAGTTGAGGGGCTTCGACGCGATCCTCTTCGGCGCGGTCGGCAGCCAATCGGTTCCCGACCACGTTTCGCTCTGGGGCCTGCGACTTCCCATCTGCCAGGGCTTCGACCAGTACGCGAACGTGCGGCCCACCCGCGTGCTTCCGGGCGTGAAGAGCCCGCTCGCCAACGGCAAGGACATCGACTGGGTCGTGGTCCGCGAGAACTCGGAAGGCGAATACGCCGGCATGGGCGGCCGCGCGCATCGCGGGCTTCCCATCGAGACGGGGACTGAAGTCGCGCTGTTCACGCGTGTCGGCGTGGAGCGCATCCATCGCTTCGCGTTCTCGCTCGCGCGCACGCGCTCGCGGAAGCACCTCACGCTCGTCACCAAGTCGAACGCCCAGCGCTTCGGCATGGTGATGTGGGACGAGATCTTCTTCGAGGTCGCGAAGGACTATCCCGACGTGAAGACCGATCGCGAGCTGGTCGACGCGATGACCACCCGCATGGTCCTGAAGCCCCACACGCTCGACGTGATGGTGGCGACCAACCTGCACGCGGATATCCTCTCGGACCTTGCGGCCGCGCTCGCCGGGAGCCTCGGCATCGCGCCCACCGCGAACCTGAATCCCGAGCGCAAGTTTCCCTCGATGTTCGAGCCCATCCACGGCTCGGCCTTCGACATCGCGGGCAAGGGCGTGGCGAATCCCGTCGCGACGTTCTGGACCGTGTCGATGATGCTCGACCACCTGGGCGAGCACGATGCCTCGCGCCGCCTCATGAACGCGATCGAGCGCGTCACCGCGGAAGGCACGCTCACGCCAGACCTCGGCGGAAACGCGACGACGGCCGACGTCACCAAGGCTGTGCGCAAGGCGATCCTCGACGGGGCGAAGTCGGGGACGCAGCAGCTCTCGCCGCTCACGCAAGCGAACTAAGAAGAAGGAACGAAGCAATGACGCTCAAACGGCCCGGCTGGGGCGCGGGGACGCTCGTCGTCCTCGAGCACGATTCGAAGATCCTCCGCGACAACCCGCTGGGCGACCCGCACGTGCGCAAGCTCCACGTGTGGCTGCCGCCGCAGTACAACGAAGGGGCCGCGCGCGGCAAGGGCCGGCGCTTCCCGGTGCTCTACGACATGGTGGGCTTCATGGGCGCGGGCCCGGCGCACACCTCGTGGAAGGCGTTCACCGAGAACATTCCCGAGCGCGCCGCGCGCCTGATCCACGAGAAGGCGATGGGCCCGGCGATCTTCGTCCTGCCCGACTGCTTCACGGCGCTCGGCGGGAACCAGTACATCAACTCCTCGGCGCTGGGCTGCTACGCCGACTACCTCACGCAGGAGATCGTGCCCTTCGTCGATCACGAGTTCCGCACGCTCGCCTCCCGCGAGCATCGCGGCTGCTTCGGGAAGTCCTCGGGGGGCTACGGCGCCATCATCCACGGCATGAAGTACCCGAAGACGTGGGGCGCGATCGCCGACCACTCGGGCGATGCGTACTTCGATTTCGTGTACTGGCACGACTGGCCCAACACGCTGAACGAGCTTTCCAAGTACCGCGCGGTTCCGGCCAAGCCGGGCGCCTACGACGTGATGGCGATGGAGAAGGGCGCCGACGCGGGATTCGACGACGGGCGCGTCAAGCGCTACCTCGACGCATTCTGGAAGAAACCGAAGGTCTCGATGTCCGAAGGCCACGCGATCATGAACCTGTGCATGGCCGCGACCTATGACCCGGATCCCGAGGCGCCCAACGGGTTCCGCCTTCCGTTCAACCTCGAGACCGGCGAGCTCATTCCCGAGCGCTGGAAGCGCTGGCGCGACAACGACCCGATAAACCTCGTTACAAAGCATAAGCGGAACTTGCAGTCCCTGCGCGGTATCTATATCGATTGTGGGTCGCGCGACCAGTACCACATCCAATACGGCACGCGCATCCTCTCCAAGCGGCTGCATGAAGCGGGAATCGATCACGTGTACGAAGAGTTCGACGACAACCACTCGGACGTGGACTACAGGATGGACGTTTCGCTGCCGTGCCTCTACAAATGGCTGAAGCCCGCCTAGCGCTGCATCGGCGTCTGCGGCTGGCCGCCTGGCTGGTCGCCATGGTGGTCGTCTTGCTCGCCGCGCCTTGCGCCTCGGCGTTCTTCACCACCGACCCTAACATCGCCGCGGTCGGTGAGTTCTACAACGACTACACGGGTCACTTCTTCCTGGCCGCGGATCTCGCCGACGAGCAGGCTCTCGTATCCGGGCAGGCAGGGCCCGGGTGGCACCAGACCGGAAAGGGCTTCGGGGCATACACTCCGGCATCGGGGTTCGGCGTGCCCGTCTATCGCTTCTATGCGCCGGGCCCCAATTCCCACTTCTACACGGCCGAGGCGACGGAACTCGCGGCGCTGCGTGATCCCGCTTCCGGTTGGATCGACGAGGGCGTGAAGTTCAGGGCGCTCCTTCCAACGGGTGGCGCCTGCCAGGCCGGCTATTCGCCCCTCCATCGCTTGTACAACAACCGCGCCCAATTCAACGACGCCGCGCATCGCTACGTCTTCGACGACACGCTTCGCGCGAGCATGGTCGCGAGCGGCTGGAGCGACGAGGGCGTGCATCTTTGCGTGAGGCAACCGTCCTCCTCGGCCGCATACGTCTTCAGGCTCGCCCCGAACGCCATTAGGAGCGCCGCCGATTGCACGAACGAAACCGTCAATCTCGGCTCATGCATCGGCATGAACGCACTGCCGGCGTCGTTGCCGAACCACATCGTGTCGTGGCAGCCGCCCTCCTTCGTCACGCTCAACCCGGACTGGCAGGTCGCGTACGGTGACCTCACCGGCGCGCATGAGATTGACGTGTTCACGGCGCAAGCCGTCGGCGACGAAGGTGCTGTCCTTTCGCATTCGTACGTTCAGATGTACGCGCTCACCGGCGACCAGGGCTCGAGCGTCGTCGGGATGCACACCATCTCCACCGACGCCTCTGCGACGCTTGCGAGCATCGACCTGATCTTCCAGTTCGCCACGGGCGCTCCCGCGGCCGGGCAGGTCGACGCGCGCGCCTTCCCGTGGCGCTATTCCCATGAGAACCACCTCGATCTTTTGTTCAGGGTGACCGCGCAGACCGTGCACTGGGCCGACGCGCAGAGCCAGGGCTACGGAGGGGCACTCATCGAGTTCCGCGACGTCACGAGCGGCCAATCGATCGACGTCTCGATGCTCGCTTACGGATCGGTCGCGCCCGGTGATTTCGTCGGCATCAACGATCCAGCCACGGGTAACGTGTGGGTGGGGACGACGCTCGGCGATGCGATGCTCTTCGGGACCAGCCTCGGCAGCAGCTATGTGGCTTGTGGTGGTGGCTCCTGCAGCCCCGACGTCTTGCACGCGTTCGGCGTCCGCCTGACGGCCGACGATTTCCGCGGCATCGTCACGAGGGCGCGCTCGGTGAATCCAGTGTTGTCGCCCGACATCACGAAATACATCCTGGTGAACTACCTCTTGCGCAACGGAATCGTCGGCAACGCCGAGGTCGGCGCGACTGTCGAAATCCCGAGCTTGTCGCTCTTCGGCTATTGATGCTTCAGGCGCTCTTGCGCCGGCGCTTGCGCCAGGTCGAAGGCGGCTTCCCGAATACGCGCTTGAACGCTGCGGAGAATGCGCCCGCCGATTCGTAGCCCGCGTCGTGGGCGACGGATTCGATGGAGCGCGGCGTCGTGAGCAGGAATTCCGCCGCCATCTGCAGGCGCCAGCGCGTGAGGAATCCGAAGATCGGCTCGCCCATCACGTCGCTGAAGCGATCGGCGAGCGCGCTTCGCGACAATCCTACTTGCCGGCCGAGTTTCTCCACGGTCCACGCTTCGGCGGGCCGGCCGTGCACGAGTGCCAGCGCCCGTCCGACATATCGATCGGTCAGTCCCGCGAGCCAGCCCTTGCCTCCCGGCGGAAGGCGCTCGACGTAGCGCGACATCGCCTCGACCATCGCGAGCTCCGCGAGGCGCGAACGTTCGGCGCCGGCGCCGACCGCGGGCGCGTCGCTCGCGGAAAGAGTGAGGCCCAGCGCATCGGTGAGCGCGTGAAACGACGCGGCGCTGTTGAGATCCACCTTCATCAGGCGAGGCAGCGCGTCGATATAAGGCGCCGACATGTGGCGCTCGAGTGTCGCCGAGAGCACGATCCAGCGGGCCGGGGAACCGTCGCCGCCAAAGCTCACCGGCACGGGCTCGCCCGCGAGCGGCGCCTTGGCGAGCGATGAGAGCGCCTTCGCCTCCGCGTCGAGCGGGTTTCCCACGAGGTGCGCGTCGCCGTGCGGCAGGAACGCCATCTCGCCCGCCTTGAGCCTCACCGCGTCGGAGCCCGCGAGCTTCAGCTCGAATTCGCCGTCGATCACCAGGTGCGCGCGAAGGATCGAGCTGCTCGCGGCGACTGATACGCACCACGGAGAGCGTGCCGTCGCATCCAGGGCGACGCCGGCGGAGAATCGTGCGAGGCGCAGGACCTCCGAGAGGGCGTCCAAGCTAGTGGAAGTGCGCCGCCTGGATGTCCGCTTCTTCCGGAAGCTCGGCGTGGACGATCTCGCCCTCGGCGTTGGCGAAGAGCGGCGCGCCGCAATCCTCGCAATATTCGGGCGTGAACGTTCCGGGCATCTTCTTCACCTCGGTGACGCCGCACTCGGACAATTGCCCGAGCACTTCATCGAGAGGCCCGGGGCGCGCGTTCTCGTCTTCGCGGCCGAAGAGCGGCCAGACGACGCCGTGCGCGACTTCCGAATCGCCCTTGCGCGTGAAGGCGACGCGATATTCGTCGACGCGTTCCTCCCCGAATCCCGCGACCACGGCCGCGATCTCCGGAGCCTTCGTCTTCAGCGCATTCTCGAGGAACGACACGGCCGCGCGGATGCCGAAGGGCCGCACGCGGCGATCGGATTCGCGGCAGTTCACGTAGTACGCATCCGGCAGGAGGCACTCGTACACGCAACCCGGCAGGAGCTTCGAGATCGTGGGGCGCGCCTGCGCGATCCATTGCTCGAGGCTTCCCGCGCGGCCGGCGTGGCCCGACGCATCCTCCTGCCAGCGGAAGAGGGCGTTCCCGCGCGGCACCGCGGCGCAGGCCACGATGAATCGCGTGTCGGCGAGCAGGTGCGCCGTCTCCGGAAGGCGTGCCAGCTCCAGCTTCGGGATCTCGCCCGTGAGTGCCGAATCCGCGAGGCGCGTGGTGAGGCGCCTCAACTCCGAGAAGTGCCGCGGCAGCTGGTCGATCGAGTAGAGATACGGCACGACGGCGACCCGCGCGCCTTCGGCAAGGATGTGCGCCGCGAGCTGCACGCGCAGGATGTCGCCTTCCTCGCGGGGGATGGTGCCGGACGGAATCGCGTACTTGGACCACGCCACGATGGGTGCGGCCACCAGCAGCACCTGCCATGCATGGTCGCCTTGCATGGCCACCAGGGACTCGCTCTCGTTCTCGATCAGCTCGATCAGCGTGTCGTAGGCGCCGAGGTTGGTCTGGTAGAGATGGTCGAGCGCGCCGTCGATGGGCGCGTCGTTGCCGTTCTCGAGCAGCTTCGCCACGAGGGCGGACATGCTCGATTCCCAGAACCGGTCCTCGGTGAGGCTTCCGGAGGCGTTCAGGCCATTGGCGAGGGCGATGAGGCGCTCGGCGTCACGCGTCAGGCGCGGCGGGGACTTCGCTCGGGTGCGGGGCATCCCGCATTTTATCGCTACAATCGAATGCATGTTTGCCCCCGCGATCGCGTTCGTCGACCTGGAGACCACGGGTACCACCGCGACGCGCGACCGGATCACCGAAATCGGGATCGTGCGGGTGGCCGACGGCGAGTTCCTGGACGAGTGGTCCACGCTCGTCAATCCCGAATGCAGCATTCCCGAGGACATCCGTGTCCTCACGGGAATCACCAATGAGATGGTCCGCGACGCGCCGACCTTCGCCGAGGTCCGCCGCGAGGTGCTCGAGCGGCTGGACGGCCATGTCTTCGTCGCGCACAACGCCCGTTTCGACTATGGCTTCCTCAAGCACGAGTTCCGCCGCCTCGAAATGAGCTACACGGCGGACGTGCTTTGCACGGTGCGTCTTTCGCGGCGCCTGTACCCCGAAGCCATCGGGCACGGGCTCGATTCGCTCATCGCGCGCCATGGCCTGCAGGACGCGATCTCGGCCGAGGGCGGCGGGCGCACGGGCCGGCACTCGGCGCTCGGCGATGCGCGCGCCATCTGGCGTTTCGTCCAGATGCTCTATCGCGAGCGAAGCGTCGAGGAAATCGAGAAGTCCGTGAAGCGCCTGCTCAAGATCCCGAGCCTTCCGCCGCAGTTGCCGCCCGACGCGCTGGAGGGATTGCCCGAAGGCCCGGGCGTGTATCGCTTCTACGGCGTGAACGACCTGCCGATCTACATCGGCAAGAGCGTGAACCTGCGCGACCGCGTCCGCTCGCACTTCTCCAGCGACTATCTCTCGTCGAACGACCTTCGCATCTCGAGCGAGATCCGCCGCATCGAGGTCGAGGAGACCGCCGGCGAGCTGGGCGCGCTGCTTCGCGAAGCGCGCCTCGTGAAGGAACTCCTGCCGCTGCACAACCATCGATTGCGCCGCAAGTTGAACGCGTGCTTCATCCGCCTGCCGGACCTGCACTCGCTGCCGCAGGTACTGAAGGCGAAGGACATCGACTGGAGCACGCGTGGCGATGGTGCGGAAACACTCTACGGTCCCTTCGCGACCAAGCCGCAAGTGCGCGCGACGCTGGAACACATCGCGGGCGAGCAAGGCCTTTGCTGGCGGCAGCTCGGATGGGAAAAGCGCGGTGGCCCGTGCTTCGCGCGCCAGGTGCGCAAGTGTCGCGGCGCGTGCCTCGGCGAAGAGACGCCGGAGCAGCATCACCTGCGCCTTGCGACTGCGCTCGCGCCCTATCGGATCGCCGATTGGCCATGGCCCGGCCGCATTGTCGTCCACGAGCGACATCCCGAAGGTCGCATCGAGGAGGCGCACGTCTTCGAGCGCTGGGCGCACATTGGAACCGCGCGCGACGAGGACGAGCTCGCCGACCTCGCGACTGCCCGCGCGACAGTGGAGTTCGATCCCGATATCTACAAGCTATTAGTGAGTTACATCGCGAAGCATCGCAACTCGATTCGCGTACTTTCGCCAAGCTTGCTGGATCGCGAGGCCGCGTGATGATTTTGCAGGGCCGCGTGTAAACGCATTCCGCGCGAAACCGTTGAGCGATTCATTGCTTGCTCGGCGGGGGAACGATGAAAGCGAAATCCGTGTGGGTCGTGATCGCCGGCGTCCTCGCGTCGGCGTGCGCATCCGCGGCGCCCGTCCTCATGGACAGGGCCGATGCGGTCCGCCTCCTGGAGGAGGGCACGTTCGGTCCCACGGAGGCCCTCGTCGCGCATGTGCAATCCATCGGCGCGCAGGGATGGGTGAACGAGCAGTTCGCCCTCGCGCCTTCGCAATATCCGTCGTTCCCCTATGTGCCTCCGGGGGCGCAGGCTTTCTGCGCCACGAACGCCAACCCGAATTGCGTGCGCGACAACTACTCGTTGTTCCTTCTTCAGAACGCGTTCTTCCGCAACGCGCTCGCGGGGCCGGACCAGTTGAGGCAGCGCGTCGCGTTCGCCCTGTCGCAGATCCTCGTGACATCGGGGCTCGTCGTGAACATGCCCTATGGGATGGCGAGGTACCAGCAAATGCTGTTGGACAACGCGTTCGGGAATTTCCAGGACGTGCTCACGGAGGTGACGCTGTCTCCCGTGATGGGCGACTACCTCAACATGGTGAACAACGACAAGTCCAACGGCACCGTCAATCCCAACGAGAACTACGCGCGTGAGGTCCTGCAGCTCTTCTCCATCGGCGTATGGGAGTTGAATCCCGACGGCACGCAGAAGCTCGATGCGACCGGCGCGCCGATCCCCACGTATCCGCAGGTGATCATCGACGGTTACGCCACGCTGTTTACCGGCTGGACCTATCCGCCGTTGCCCGGCGCCACGCCGCGCAACCACAACCCGAAGAATTTCTCCACGGACATGGTGGGCATGGCCGCGGAACACGACTTCGGCACGAAGATCCTGGTGAACGACGCGGTCGACACGGCGGGCAAGCCGATGCCGAGTGACCTTGCATTCGGTATCCAGAGCATCATGCAGCACCCCAATGTCGGGCCCTTCATCGGCAAGCAGCTGATCCAGAAGCTCGTCACCGGAAATCCGTCGGCAGCCTACGTTGCGCGCGTGAGCGCGGTCTTCGATGACGACGGGACCGGCACGAAAGGCAACCTCAAGGCGGTGGTGAACGCGATCCTCATGGATGCGGAGGCGCGCGGCGATGCGCAGTCCGGTGCGTCGTATGGAAAGCTTCGAGAGCCGGTTCTCTACATCACCGGCGCCGCGCGCGCCGTCGGCACGGCGTCGGACGGCGTGTTCCTCGCGCAGCAGTCGAAGAAGCTGGGACAGGATGTGTTCAACGCGCCCTCGGTCTTCAACTTCTATCCGCCGACCTACGTCGTGCCGGGAACGCAAGCGCTTGGGCCGGAGTTCGCGTTGCAGAATGCGAGCGCGGCGATCGACCGGTACAACTTCGCGAACACGCTTTCTTTCGGCGCGATCGCGCCTCTCGCCACGCTGCCCGGCGCGACGGGAACGCAACCGAGCTGGGCTTCGCTGCAGGCGATCGCGGGAGATCCGGATGCGCTCGTCGCCGAGCTGAACGGCCTGCTCATGCACGGCGTCATGACCCGCTCGATGCAATCGACACTGGTCACCGCGATCGAGGCCGTCCCCGCATCGGACCCGCTCACGCGAGCGAAGACCGCCTTCTATCTCACAATCACCTCACCCCAATACCAGGTGGAGCGCTGACATGGGCCGAATCGTCACACGCCGCACGTTCCTGCGAAGCGCCATGGCGCTTTCGTCCCTCGGGCTCGCGACGCGCTTGGGCGCAATGCCGCTTGCCGCATCGACGCAGGCCGACGCCACGGACGACTACAAGGCGCTCGTGTGCGTCTTCATGTTCGGTGGGAACGACGGCACAACACGATCATCCCGATCGATACCGCCGGCTACGCTTCGTACTCGCGTGTGCGCACCGCCTCGTCGGGAATCCAGCTCGCGCAATCCGACCTCCTCCCGATTCAGCCGTTGAACGGTGGCTTCTACGGGCTGCATCCATCCTTGAAGGAGCTGCAATCGCTTTTCGGCCAGAAGAAAGTGGCGATCCTCGCGAATGTCGGCACGCTCACGCAGCCGACCACCAAGGCGCAATACGCAACCGGCGTGCGGCCGCAATCGCTTTATTCGCATGCGGACCAGCAGGCACAGTGGCAAAGCTCCGACTCCACAGGGCAATCGCGCACCGGATGGGGAGGGCGTCTCGCCGACCAGGTCGCGGCGATGAATACGGGCTCGGAGCTGCCCGTCATGACTTCACTCGACGGAACGGTGCTCTTCACGACGGGCGCCACGTCGCTGTCCCTTTCCATTCCGGCGTCGGGGGTGTTCGCCCTTCAGGGCTTCAACGGATCGCAGGCCTCGGCTGCGCGGCTTGCCGCGCTGAAGAGCCTGCTCGGCCAGTCGTCGGCCAATGTATTTGTCACCGCGGTCAACGAAAGCGGCAACCAGGCGCTCGACCTCTCGGCCATCGTGAATCCGATCCTGTCGTCGCCGTCCCCAACGGTCGATCCGGCGTTCGCGGGTCTCACGAGCAGCATTGCGCAACAGTTGCACCAGGTGGCCAAGGTCATTGCTGCGCGCGATGGCACCGGCGCCTTGCGCCAGGTCTTCTTCGTGCAGTTGGGCAGTTTCGACACGCACGGCGACCAGTTGAATCGCCAGAAGGCGCTCTTCGACGATCTGTCGCCCGCGGTGAAGGCCTTCTACGACGCGACCGTCGCGGCGGGCGTGGGCAACAGCGTGACGACGTTCACTCTCTCGGACTTCGGGCGCACGTTCCAGCCGGCCTCCGGTGGCGGCACCGATCACGCCTGGGGCAGCCACCACTTCGTCATAGGCGACGCTGTGTCGGGCGGAAACCTGTTTGGCACCTTTCCGCAACTCGTGCTCGCGGGGCCCGACGATGCGGAGTCGGAAGGCCGCTGGTTGCCGACGTCTTCCGTCGACCAGTACGGCGCGACCCTTGCGAGCTGGTTCGGTGTTTCCGCGGATGCCCTGGGAAAAGTGTTCCCGAACCTTGCCGCGTTTCCGGCGGCGAACCTCGGCTTCCTGGCCTAGAAGAGCTGCTGCTGTCCCTGCGCCTCGGCTGGCGCATCGTCGAGGCACTCGGGCACGTCGTTCTTCACGCTGCTCACGACACGGCTCACGGCGCGCAGCGCCACCGGTCCCTCGTAGGGCTTGAGCAAGGCGCCCGCCCCGGCGACGTCCGCGCGCAGCCACGCGTCCTCGGCTTCCTTCGGCAGGATCACGGGCATGCGGTCGTGGATCTGCGCGACCGCCTCGTTCGCGTCCGTCGTGACGATGGTGAACGTCTCGACGGCCTCGCCGCCACGAGGTCGCCACGTCTCCCACAGGCCCGCGAACGCGAAGAGCGGCCGCTCCGGCACCGTGATCGCGAACGGCTGCTTGCGTCCCGGCGCTGCCTTCCACTCGAAGAATCCCGTCGCGGGCACGAGGCAGCGGCGGCGGGCCATGGCCTCGCGAAACGCCGGCTTCTCCGCCACGCTCTCGCCGCGCGCGTTGATCATCTTCGTGCCGGCGCCGAGGTCCTTCGACCAGGAAGGAACGAGCCCCCAACGCAGCATGGCCATTTCGCGCGGACCCTCCGGCGATACGCGCACGATAGGCGCCTCCTGCGTGGGCGCGATGTTGAAGCGGCGGCGAACGCGTTCGTTCAACGGCACGCAGAACGTGTAGGCGATCACGTTGCCGTCGGCGTCGAGGAAATACCGCGAGCACATGCGCCCATTTTACGGGAGTGCGCTATGCTGGCGGCGCGGAGGATGCATACATGAAGATCGTCCAGTGGACCCTCGCCGTCGTCGGCGCCATCATCCTGGCCTTCGTGGTGGGCGGCATTTTCGCTCCGTCGACCTTCCTCGTCAGCCGCTCCACCGTGATCAACGCTCCGGCCAAGAAGGTCTATGACCTGGTGGTCGAGCCGAAGCAATGGGCCAACTGGAGCGAATGGAACCGCCGCGACCCGAACATGCAGATCACCTACAAGGGGCCGCCCTTCGGGATGGGCGCCAAGTGGGAATGGGTGAGCAAGACCGAGGGCAGCGGCAACATGGAAATCACGCGCGTGGAGCCCGACAAGTCGGTCGAGTATTCGCTCTCCTTTCCCGAGTACAACATGAAGTCGTCCGGGGTGTTGCGGCTCGAGCCCGAGGGAGCCGCGACACGCATCACGTGGACCAACCGGGGCGACGTGGGCGGCAATCCCCTCAAGCACTACCTCGCGATGATGATGGATCGCATGGTCGGGCCCGATTTCGAGAAAGGCCTCGCGAACCTGAAGGCGGTCGCCGAGAAACCGTGACCGACGCCGCGCTGCGACCGGTCGAGGACGCGCCGCGCTCCTGCCCCAGCTGCCATGCCGCCATGCGGCGGCAAACGTTCGCGAGCCGCGCATCGACGCCGCGCGCGGGCGTGGACCTCGACATCTGCTACGACTGCCACGGCATCTGGTTCGATCCGTTCGAGAGCGCCCAGCTTTCGCCCGCGGCGATCCTGCAGCTCTTCGAAGCCATCCGCAAGCAGGACACGCCGGCGCGGCCCCTCGCGGTAGCCTGCGCCTGCCCCGTCTGCCACCATGCGCTCGCGCTCACGCACGATTTCGAGCGCACCAATCGCCTCACGTACTACCGCTGCACCACGGGGCATGGCCGCTTCACGACGTTCATGCAATTCCTGCGGGAGAAGAACTTCGTTCGCACGCTGAGCCCCGCCGAGATGTACCGGCTTCGCGCGGTGGTGGCGCAGGTGCGGTGCTCGAGCTGCGGCGCGCCCATCGACCTCGCGAGCGATGCGGAGTGCCGCTATTGCCACGCGCCCATAGACTTCCTCGACGCCGAGGCGGTGAGCAAGACGGTTGCGGAGCTGAAGGCGGCCGACGCAGCGCCGCCGCCGAGGATCACCGCTACCCAGGCGATGGATGCGCTCATCGAAACGGCGCGTAGCGAACGCGCTACCGACGAGCCGCCGGACCTCGTGCGCTCCGCCATCTCGCTCGTCATGGGTTCCATCGCCACATTCTGAGACCGGAGAAAACGACATGAACCATGGAATCATCCTCGCCGCAGCGGCGGTCCTCGTGGCCGCGTGCGCTTCGCACGAGTCGAAGGAGCCGCCGCCCAAGCCCTTCGTCGGCACCCACTGGCGCGTCGTGCTCGACCTTCCGATCAAGGGCGAGCAACCCAACATGCATTTCGGCGACGGCCGGGTCGAGGGATTCGCGGGCTGCAGCAAATTCACCGCCCCCATCATTCAGGATTCGATCGGCGCGGGGGCCCTGGTGATCCGCAAGCTCCAGGTCGACAAGCGTATTTGCGAACCGGGCGTGCAGGTGGTCGAGGACAACCTGCTCGATACGCTGCAGGGGATCCAGAGCTACAAGATCCTGGGTGACGCCATGTCGATGGTGGGACCTTCGGGCAACCTCAAGCTGATCGCGGTGCCCTGAAGTTCCTACTTGCGTTTCGCGAGGAAAGCGGCGAACGCGGCGCGCGCCGCGGGCTCGGTGAGCATGGCGCGGAAATGTTCGCCTTCGGCCGCGAGTTGCGAGCGCACGCTGTCGGCGTGGCGCGATTTCATCAGCGCCTTGGTGACGCGCACGGACTTGGGCGGAAGGGCCGCCAGCTTCGCCGCCTCGCGCCACGCGGTCTCCAGCGCCTCTGCGGCCGGCACGACGCGCGTGACGAATCCCGCTTCATAGGCCTTCTTCGCGTCGAAAGCTTCGCCGAGAAGCAGCAGCTCGGCGGCGCGCTGGTAGCCGGCAACGAGCGGAAGGAGGTAGCTCGACGCGAACTCGGGCACGAGCCCGAGTTGCGTGAACGGCATCGCGAAGCGCGCGTTGTCGCCGGCGTACACGAGGTCGCAATGCAGCAGGAGCGTGGTGCCGATCCCGATGGCCGGGCCCGTCACCGCGGCCACGAGCGGCTTCTGCGCGGCGCTCACCGTGTGAAGGAACCGGAATACGGGCGTCTCCTGGCCCTCGGGCGGGCGTTGCGCGAAGTCCTCGAGGTCGTTGCCGGACGTGAACGCTTCGGGCAGTCCATGGAAGAGCACGGCGCGGACGGATTCGTCGCCCTCGGCTTGGACGAGCAGCGCGGTCATCGCGGCGTACATGTCCTGCGACAGCGCGTTTCTCTTCTGCGGGCGGTTGATGCCGATCGCCAATACGGCATCGCGCCGGGTCGCGACGATGTCCGGCGTCATCCGCGCCCGCCCGAGACGTTGATGAAGGCGCCCGTCGTATAGGACGCGTCGTCGGAAGCGAGCCACAGGATCGCGCGGGCGACTTCCTCCGGCGTGCCGCCGCGTTTCATCGGCACCGCCGCCTTCACGCGATCGACGCGGCCCGGCTCTCCGCCCGATGCATGGATGTCCGTGTAGATCACGCCGGGGCGCACCGCGTTCACGCGGATGCCTTCCTCCGCGACCTCGCGCGCGAGCCCGATCGTCATGGCATCGATCGCGCCTTTCGAGGCCGCGTAGTCGACGTATTCGCCGGGCGATCCGAGCGTCGAGGCCATGGAGCCCACGTTCACGATGGATCCGCCCTTGCCGCCATGGCGCGTCGACATGCGCTTCACCGCCTCGCGCGCGCAGAGGAACGAGCCCGTGATGTTGGTCGCGAACACGCGCTCGAAGCGCGCGGCCTCCATGTCGGCGAGGCGCGCCTGGCGCTCGAGGATGCCGGCGTTGTTCACGAGGACGGTCATGGGGCCGAGCTCGCGGATCGCAGTGTCGAACATCCGGATCACGTCGGCTTCCCGGGCCACGTCGCCCTGGACCGCGATGGCGCGGCCGCCGGCGTCCTCGATCTCCTTCACGACGGCTTCGGCGGCCTTCGCGCTGCTCAGGTAGTTCACGCACACCGCGTAACCCTGTCGCGCCGCAAGCCGTGCAGTCGCGGCGCCGATGCCGCGCGCGCCCCCGGTCACGATCATCATGCCGGGATGATATTCCTATAATGCTGGCCATGAACCTCTACATCGTGACCGGAACCACCCGCGGCCTCGGACAGGCGCTCGCCGACGAGATCGCCGGCGACAAGGACAACGAGCTCATCGCGATCGCCCGCGCGCCGGATGCGGACATTCCCGGTGGCGCGCTCTTCTCGGCGGATCTGGCGGACCTTTCCGCGGTGGCGAAGGTTGCCGCGCGCATCCAGGCGCGCATTCGCGACCGCCGCTACGAGAAGGCCGTGCTCATCAACAATGCCGGCATCGTGCAGCCCGTGGCGCCCCTGGAGCGCGCGGACGCCGCCGACCTCGAGCGCAACCTCGCCGTGAACCTCGTGGCGCCGATGCTGCTCATGCGCGAGTTCCTGCGCGTCACCGAAGGTGTCGCGAAGCTGCGCCGCATCGTGAACATCTCGTCGGGCGCCGGGCGCCGCCCGATCAGCGGCTGGTCGGCCTATTGCGCGGCGAAGGCGGGACTCGACATGGCCACGCGCGTCGTGGCGCTCGAAGCCCAATCGCGCGGTCTCGCCGTGGAGGCCGTGAGCCTCGCGCCGGGCGTGATCGATACCGCGATGCAGGAGCGCGTTCGCGGCGCCGAGGCGCGCGACTTCGCCGACGTCGATCGCTTCAGGCAGATGAAAGCGGACGGATCGCTGCGGCGCGCCGCGGATGTCGCGGCCGACATCCTCCGGGCCGAGCGTTCCGGGCGCCTCGCGAATAATCCCGTGGCGGACTTGCGGGAGCTCGCATCGCCCTGACGGAATAGACGGCTCCCGTGCATTGTTCGCGTTGTTGCAGTAGCATCTTTCTCGCGTCCGCCAAACCACGAACAGGGAGACCCCATGAAACGTACTTCCGCCCTTGCCGCGGCGCTGCTCTTCGCCTCGAGCGCCGCGTTCGCATTCCACTGCCCGAAAGACATGCACGCCATCGATGAAGCCCTCGCCAAGAACCCGAAGCTCACCGCTGCCCAGCTTACCGAGGTGAAGAAGCTGCGCGCCGAGGGCGAGGCCCTGCACAAGGCCGGCAAGCACCAGGAGTCGATCGATACGCTGGAGAAGGCCGAGAAGATCCTCGGGATTCCCAGCCCGGTCGCCGGCAAGATGTAACCGGCGAAGACCCCACCCGCGCCGCGGTCTCCCGCGGCGTTTTTCATTGGGGCTTGCGAATGAACGCGATCCACACGCTCGCCGCGGCGAACGCCGCGAACCACACGAGTGCCCATTCGGGAATCGAGAGTCCCATCATCGTCCAGTCCACGCTGGAGCAGGAGCCGCTCCCCTGGAAGATCTTGGGCAGCGCCTTGGACAGCGGAAACGAGCTCACGATGAAGTCGAGGTCCGCGCCGCAGGTCTCGACCTTCGGCGGGAAGTGCTGCACCCAGCTGTGACGGATCGCCACGCCTCCACCGGCGATCGCGATGAGGGCGAGCAGGCCGCCGTACACCTTGAGCGCCAGGCGCTGCGGGCCGTGGATCGCGGCCACGAGGGCCACGATGCCGAGCGTCACGAACGCGTAGCGCTGCAGGATGCACATGGGGCAGGGATCGAGGCCCTCCTGCTCCTGGAGGTACAGGCCGAAGGCGATCAGGCCCGCGCACACGACGAAGATCGCAGCGAAGACGATCCGGGGAGTGATTTTCATGGGGTCGATTTTCTCATGGATAATTCGGGTCCATGGCTCTGACACTCCCGGAACGAAAGATTCTCACGCTCGAGGCGGCCCGGGTGGCGCTCGAGGCCGCCGAGGCCGAGGCGCGGCGCAACAATTGGCGCGTCGTGATCGCCGTGGTGGACGAGGGCGGCCATACCGTGCTCCTCGCGCGCCTGGATGGCGCCCAGTGGTCGAGCATCTCGACCGCCGTCGAGAAGGCGCGCGCCGCCGTGGCGTGGAAGCGCCCCTCGCGCCTGCTCGAGGAATCGGTGAATGCCGGCCGGACGGCCTTCCTGTCCATCGCCCAGGGCATGGCGCTGCTCCAGGGAGGGGTTCCCATCGAGGTGGACGGCACGATCGTGGGGGCCGTGGGCGTGTCCGGGGTCAAGGCTTCCGACGACGAGGTGATCGCCCTGGCGGGCGTAAACGCCCTGAAACACGCCCTCGGCTAGTAATCCAACCCCAGCCCCGGCAAAATAGAGGTCTCGCGGCCCCCGCCTGGGCGGCCGTCGTAACTAATTAAAAAAATGGACCTTTATTCCCTAGGCCTCCTCGACACCCTGCGCGCCTACCGCGAGGGGCGCGCCACCGTCCAGGACTATGTCGCCTCGTGCTCGGCGCGGATCGCGGCGCTGGACCCCCGCGTCCAGGCCTGGGAGTGGTTCGACGCGTCGCGCGCCATGGCCGAGGCCGAGGAGCGCGCCGGAGGCATCCTCCAGGACCTTCCGCTCTTCGGGATCCCCGTCGGCGTGAAGGACATCATCGCCACGCGAGGCATCCCGACGCGTTACGGCTCGCGCATCTTCGCGACGAACGTGCCCACGCACTCGGCGTGGATCGTGCGGCGCCTGGAAGCATTGGGCGGCCTCGTGATGGGCAAGACTGTCACCACCGAATTCGCATTCCGCCAGCCGGGCAAGACCCGCAATCCCTGGAACACCGCCCATAGCCCCGGGGGCTCGTCGAGCGGATCGGCCGCGGCCGTCGCGGCGGGATTCGTTCCCATCGCCATTGGCACGCAGACATTGGGCTCGGTGATCCGCCCCGCGGCCTTTTGCGGCGTCGTCGGATACAAGCCCACGTTCGGCGCCATCTCGCGCACCGGGGTGCATCCGTTCAGTTCGACGCTCGACACGGTGGGCGTATTCGCGCGCTCGGTAGCCGACGCGGCGTGGTTTGGCGCGTGCCTGATGGGCACCGATCCGCGCGACGAAGCCACGCTCGGCAAGCCTCCGGAAAAGACGCTTCGCGTGCCGCTCGAGCCGTTGCCGGCGATTCCGCGCCTCGCGGTCGTGCGCACGCCCAAGTGGTCGCTCGTCACCGATCCGCAGAAGCAACTCTTCGACGCATCGGTCGCGAAGCTCCAGGCCGCGGGTGCGCCGATCCGCGAGGTGAACCTGCCCAAGCTCTTCGACAACGCGTGGGACAACGTGATGTTGATCCTGGCCTACGACGCGGTGAAGAGCTTCGCGTCGATCGAGTCGCGCCACCGCATCCGCCTGTCGCCGCACCTGATCGAGCTGCTCGATCGCGGCCATCGCGTGACTCCCGACCAATACGCGAGGGCTCGCACGCGCCGCGACGAATACCGCCGCTGGCTCGACGGCGTCTTCGAGAAGAACGACGCCATCGTCACGATTCCCGCCACGGGGGAGGCGCCCGAGGGACTCGCGAATACGGGCGACGCGACCTTCTGCTCGCTCTGGACGCAGGCGGGAATGCCTGCCGTGAACATCCCGTGCGGATTCGGTCCGCGCAACCTGCCCATGGGCTTCCAGGTGGTGGGGCGCTATCGCGAGGACGAGAGCGCCCTCAAGGTCGCCGCGTGGGTCGAGTCCGTCCTCGCGTTTCGCCCGGGCCTCGCCGGCTAGGATCCGGACATGGGTGTCAGGCTGGGGGTCGACCTGGGGGGCACGAAGGTCGAGATCGCAGCGCTCGACGCGAAGGGCGCGATCGTCGAGCGAAAGCGCGTGGATACGCCGGTCGGCGATTACGAGGCGACGGTCGACGTCATCGTGAATCTCGTCGGCGAGATCGAGGCGAGCCTTGGAGGACATGGCAGCGTGGGCGTCGCCACGCCCGGCGCCCGATCACGCGCGACGGGCCTCATCAAGAACGCGAACTCCACGTGCCTCAACGGCAAGCCGCTCAAGGAAGACCTGGAGAGGCGCCTGCACCGCGAGATTCGCATGGCCAACGATGCCAACTGCTTCGCGTTGTCCGAGGCGGTGGATGGCGCCGCGCGCGATGCCGACGTGGTGTTCGGCGTGATTCTCGGAACGGGCGTCGGCGGCGGGATCGTCGTGGGAAAGCGCGCGCTGGAGGGCGTGAACGCGATCGCGGGCGAGTGGGGACACAATCCGCTCCCCTGGCCCGGTGCGCAGGACGAGCCTCGTCCCGCATGCTTCTGCGGGCGCCGAGGGTGCATCGAGAAATATCTCTCCGGGCCGGGACTCGCGGCCGACCACGAGAAGGTCACGGGCGAGCGCATCGATGCCGCGCGGATCGCCAGCCGCGCGGCCGCGGGCGATGCGGCCTGTGCCGCGACGGTCTCGCGATACGAGGCACGCCTCGCCCGCTCGCTCGCTTCGGTCGTGAACGTCCTCGACCCGGATGTCATCGTGTTGGGCGGGGGCCTTTCGCAGATCGGCCGCCTCTACGAGCACGTGCCGGCCCTTTGGGGCGCGCATGTCTTTTCGGACGAGGTGCGCACGCGGCTCGTCGCTCCCGTTCACGGCGATTCGGGCGGCGTGCGAGGGGCGGCCTGGCTGTGGGACGAATGAATCCGTAAGTGCTGTTCATGTCGTATGACTTACCAGGTACACACGAAATCGGAGCCTTCCATGAGATGCATCCTTGCCTCGCTCGCAATCGCATTCGCGGCCCACGCCAACGCCGCGCCTCCCACGGCACCGCCCGGAAAGGCCGTCGCGATCTTCGCCGGCGGTTGCTTCTGGTGCATGGAGCCGCCCTTCGACAACACGCCCGGCGTCGAGGCCACGATCTCCGGCTACACCGGCGGCCACGTCGCGAATCCCGGCTACCACGAGGTTTCGTCGGGAACGACGGGCCATGCGGAATCCGTGGAGGTGATCTACGACCCGAAGGTCGTGAGCTACGAGAAGCTCCTCGACGTGTACTGGCACAACGTCGATCCCACCGTGAAGGACCGCCAGTTCTGCGACTCGGGCACGCAATACCGCACGGAGATCTTCTACGTGGACGACGCGCAGAAAAAAGCCGCGGAAGCATCGAAGGCGGCGCTCGAGAAGGACAAGCCGTTCAAGGCGCCCGTGGTCACGGCGATCGAGATGGCGGGCCCGTTCTACCCCGCCGAGGAATACCACCAGGATTACTATAAGAAAAACCCCGTGCGCTACCAGATCTACCGCAGCGGTTGCGGGCGCGATGCGCGGCTGAAGGAACTCTGGGGCGACAAGGCCGGAGGGCACTGAACGATGAAGGAGCTGCTCGAACGGATCGCCGAAATGCCGCGCTTCCTCGATGCCGCCGTCGCGGCGGCGGGACGGGACCAGGTGTCGGTGCGTGGCCCCGACGAGGCGTTCTCGATTCGCGAGCAGGCTTGCCACCTGCGGGACGTCGAGCGCGAGGGATATCTCGTGCGCGTGCGCCGGATCTTGGCCGAGGACGTTCCGGTCCTGGCGGGATTCGACGGCGCGGCCGTGGCGGCCGAGCGCGACTACAACTCGCAGGATGCGCGCGCCGCCGCGCGCGATTTCGCGATCGCCCGCGCCGAGGTCGTGTCGATCCTCGCGCGCGCCACGCCGGCCGAGCTTTCGCGCGAGGCCACGATCTTCGGCAAGCGCATCACGCTCTCGGAACTGGCCGCGATGATCGACGAGCACGACCGCGGCCATCGCGAGGAAATCGAGGCGCTCGCGCCGATGGAGTCGCGCTGATGGAGATGAAGCGGTTGAATGCCGCGGGGCTCAAGGCCGCGGGCTACGACGAACGGGACCGCAAGCTCGTCGTGGAGACGACGACCGGGACCTTCGAGTACGCCAATGTGGCGCCGGAGATCTACCGGCGCCTCATGAGCTCGCCCACCCCGGGCAGCTACTACCACGACGCGATCGAGGAGGAGTTCACTCCCCGCCGCATCAAGTAGCTACTGCTTCTCCCAGGGCGGAGTGCAGCGCACGATGTTGGAGAGCGGGGCGTCCGGGTCGCGCGTCTTCTGCGGATCCGCGCAGAAGCACGCCTCGTCCCATACCCAGCGGCCGGACCTCGTCTGGCGCATGATGTATTCGCACTGCGCCTGTCCCATGTTTCCGGGCAGCTTCGACGGCCGCATGCTGATGGGCGGAGGAATCGGCGGCTTCCCACCGTCGGGCGGCGGGCTCGGAGTGTCGTAGAGAGTCTCGCAGACGGGCAGCTGTTTGCAGGAGCCGTCGCCGTTGCATAGCCACTCCCACTGGCAGTTTGCGAACGCGTTGCCGGCCGCCAGCACTGCACAAGCCGAAATCAATCGATAGTTCATGTGTGTGTTTCATCCCGTGTTGATGGATGCCAGTGTGCACCGTCGATAGGGGGGCCACAATGAGCTGCAGCTTTCGGCCTGTTACGGTTTGTCACCCGGAACGGGGCTTCTCGAGCCGGGTTTTCGCATGCGCGGGCATCATGCAGCCGATGCGCCCAATTCGTTGGCAGCGCCGTTTTCAATCGAGTAATCTTGCCCGCATGAGATACAGTCGGACGGTCCTTGCCTGCGCTGCGCTCATCCTGATGCTCGCCATGGGCGTGCGGCAGACGATGGGCCTGCTGCTACCTCCGATGACAATCGCCAACGGGTGGACACGCGACGAGTTCGCCTTCGCGATCGCGTTGCAGAACCTGCTGTGGGGTGCCTTCGTGCCGTTCGCGGGCGCGATCGCGGACCGATTCGGCGCGGGACGCGTGCTCGTCGCGAGCGCTCTCGCATACATGGCGGGCCTCGTGCTGATGGCGATGTCTTCCACGCCGCTCGCGTTCGACTTCTCCGCGGGACTGCTCGTGGGGCTCGCGCTCTCGGGCACCACGTTCGGCGTCGTGATGGGCGTGGTCGCGAAGCTCGCGCCCCCGGACAAGCGCAGCATGGCCCTCGGCATCGTGGGGGCCGGCGGATCGTTCGGCCAGTTCGCGATGGTGCCCTACGGGCAGGCGCTGATCTCGGGGACCGGATGGTACGCGGCGCTCTTCGTGCTCGCCGCCACGGTCGCGCTCATCATTCCCTTGTCGGCCGGGCTCTCGGGCCGGCAATCCTCCACGTCGCAGGTTTCGCAGCAGACGGCTTCGGAGGCGTTCGGCGAGGCGCTCGGACAACGCTCGTTCCATTTCCTCTTCTGGAGCTACTTCGTCTGCGGCGCGCACACGGCCTTCATCGCGCTCCACTTGCCGAGCTACGTGCAGGACGCGGGGTTGTCCCCCGCGGTGGGCATGGCCTCGCTTGCGCTCATCGGGTTCGGCAACATCTTCGGCTCCTACGGCGCGGGATGGCTCGGCGGGCGCGTCAGCAAGAAATGGATCCTCACCTGGATCTACGGATTGCGCTCGCTCGCGATCGTGGTGCTCATGTTTGCGCCGAAGGCTCCCATCACCCTTTATCTCTTCGCGTTCTCGATGGGCGTGCTGTGGCTTTCCACCGTGCCCCTCACCAACGGGCTCGTCGCGCAGATCTACGGCCTCAAGCACGTGTCGATGCTGTCGGGCGCCGTGTTCTTCGGGCACCAGATCGGGGGATTCCTGGGCGCGTGGGTGGGCGGCCTCATCTTCACGCGCACGGGCAGCTACGACCTCGCGTGGTGGATCTCGATCGGCCTGGGTGTCTTCGCGGCGATCGCCTGCGCGCCCATCAACGAGCGCCCGATCGCGCGTCCCGTGCCGGCCGGCGCATGAGATGAATCCGCGCACGCGCCGGGCGACGTGGGTTTTCGTCGGGCTCTGCGCTTTCGCCGCGGCGTCGTGGGCGATCTTCCTCGGCTACCTCACGCCCGACATGATGGTGTACTTCCTCAGCTTCAAATGGTGCTTCTGAAGTAGCGCGGGCGCTACTTCTCCTTCTCGCGTTCCTTCTCCGCGGGCCGTGGCGGCGGCGGTGGCAGTTTCGCCTGCGGATGCGGTTGCGGTTTCGGCTGCGGAGGGACTTTCTGTTGTTGCTGCTGTGGCTTGCCGCGCGGCGGGGACTCGCGCGGCGTGTGCGCGGGGAACGTTTCCCGGTTCACCGTGCGTGTCGCATGGTCGCGGTTCCAGTTTCGCCATCCGTCGGAAGGACCTTTCCAATCTCGCGGCGGCGGGCGGTCGCGCACGATCGCGTTCACGCGGTCGATGTGCGCCGGGCTCGCGTGATACCAGGGCTGGAAGCGCTCCCAGGGCGCAAGCGGATACCAGCCCGAAGCGCCGGGCCCCGGGACGCTCGAGCCCGTACCTGTCCATCCCACGAGGGCCGGGGAGTAGACCGGCCGATCGGTGCGCCGGCCGGGGCACCACGACCAGCGATCGCGCACGAAGACCCAGCGGCCGTAGTGGAACGGCGCGTAGCCCCACGGCGCGTTGTCGATCCACGTCCATCCCCACGGTTGCACGTTCGCCCAGCGCCCGTCGCTGTAGGGCGACCACGAGGGGCCCACGCGCGAAGGCGTCCAGACCGGTCCGTAGTCGGGATCGCTCGACCATTGGCCGTTCGCCTCGAGATCCTCATACCCGGTCACGTATGGCGAGACGTAGCGGCGCGTCGACGCGTCGCTCCAGCCCGCATCGCGCGACTGGGCCCAGTGGTCGAATTCGTCCTCCTCGGGGATTGCCTCGAGACCCTGCGAGGGCTCCGTGCCGCCCGCGAGCCTGAGGCTTCGCCCCGCCGGGATGACGACGCGTCCCGTTGCGCGCTCCACGTGCGCCGATCCACTCGCGACCACGAGGCGCGATTCGTCGACGACAGGATCGTAGTCGATGCGATAGGTGCCCTCGGCGTCGAGCACGAACACGGCCTGCGGTGTCGCGAACACGTAGCGCTCGCCGCGTTGGGCGAAGCGCACGCGCACGCTCACCGATCCGCTCGCGACGTTCGCCTCGAAAACGTCATCGTCCAGGCGCCGGATCTCGAGCTCGCTGCCTTCGGCGAGGCGGATTGCCGTGGCGCTCACGCGGACTTCGGCGCGCGAACCGGGCTCCGTGAACAGGGAATTGCCGGCCGTCAGGGGCGTGTTGACTGTCGCCACGTTCCAGGGCGACTCGGGGGCGAGCTGGATCGAGGCGGCACTTTCCGAGTACGCGAGGCGTGCCGTTCGAGCGGGAAGCTCCTGGCAAATCGCCGGCAACGCGAGCGCAGCGGCGACGCAAAGCGCACTGGTACGGACCCATCCCATGGAGCGGCCTCTCAGCCCGACGCAAGCTTGGGACCCTATCACCGATTGCCCGGAACGTGTCCCGACAGAGTTCATTTTTCAAGGTGCTGAATTCATGCCATTATTGCCAGTCGGAGTTCAGGTCTTCGCCCGGGGAATCGATGGACAAGACGACGGTTTACACCAAGACCGCCAAGGGCATCACGCAGGTCAATCAGAAATCCGCGTCGCTTTCGAAGGACCTCATGAAGGTCCTCAAGCTGATCGACGGAAAGTCCAACTTCGGCCAGATCATGGAGAAGGCGGACATGGACGCGCCTTCGCTCACGAAGTCGCTGAACACCCTTGCGAAGGATGGGTTCGCGCGCGTCTTCCAGGTGCGCAAGGAAGAAGCCGATCCGTTCGCGGGCGAGGATGATTTCGACTTCACCGCACCGGGCAAGATGCCCGCCGCGACGCAGCGCGTCGTGGCCGGCGCCGCCAACGACATCAGCGAGCTGGTGAAGCAGCAGGAAAAGTCGGATGCGGCGCGCAAGGCCGCCACCGGAGCGCAGGTTGCCGCCACCGCCAAGGCGAAGGAACAGGCCGAGGCGAAGGCACGCGCGGAAGCCGAGGCCAGGTCGCGTGTCGAGGCCGAAGCGAAGGCGATGGAGCAGGCGCAGCGCGCGAAGGAAGCTTCGGAGCGCGCCAGGGCCGAGGTCGAGGCGAAGATGCGCGAGGAGGCCGCGCGCAAGGCGTCGCTCGCCGCGCAGCAGGCCAAGCTCACGGCCGAGCAGAAAGCGAAGGAAGAGGAGGAGGGGCGCAAGCTCGCGGAGCTGCGCGTGCGCGCGGAGAAGGAAGCCAAGGCGCTCGCCGAAGCGCGGGCCCGGGCGGAAGCCGAAGCGCAGGCGATGGCGGCGGCGCGCGCGACGGCCGAGGCGGCGGCGAAGAAGCAGGCCGCCGAAGCGAGCCAGGCCGATGCCGCGATGAAGGCGCGGATGAAGGAGGAGATCGAGCTTCGCATCCGCTCGGAGATGGAAGACCTCCTGCGCAACGAAGTCGAGGACAAGTCGCGCGACGAGATGCGCGCCCAGATCCTGGAAGAGGCCAAGCTCGCCGCGAAGGCCGAGCTCGAGGACCGCTTGCGCGAAGAGCGCGAGATGATCCACAAGGCCGAGATGGAGGCGCGCACCAAGGGCGAGGCGGAATCGCGCGCCCGCGCCGACAAGGAAATGAAGCTGCGCCAGGAAGCCGAGGCCCGTGCGGTCGCGGCGACCGCGGCCGCCCAGAAGGCCGAGGAGGAGGCGCGCCGGTTCAAGGCGCAGGCCGAAGCCGAGTCGAGGAAGCTGCGCGAGCAGGCCGAAGCCGATGGACGCCGCGTGCGCGAAGCCGAAGCGCGCGCGAAGGAAGAAGCCGAAGCGCGGGCCCGCGAAGGGGCGGAAGTCGAGAAGCGCGTCGAAGCCGAACGGCGCGCCAAGTACGAGGCCGAGGCGCGCGCGAAGATCGAAGCCGAGGAGAGCGAGAAGCGCCAGCGCGAGCTCCAGGAAACCATCGAGGCCGAGAGAAAGGGCAAGCAGGAAGCCGAAGCGCGAGCCCGCATCGAGGCGCGCGCCCGCGAGACGATCGCCGAGGACACACGCGCCAAGGTCCAGGCCGAGATCGAAGGCGACATGACCAAGCGCGCCGAGATCGAGGGCAAGGCCCAGGCCAAGGCGTACATGGTCGCCAAGGAGCAGGCCGAGCGCGACGAAGACGAGCGCATGCGCACCGAGCAGGCGAAGAAGGCCCGCGAGATCGCCGACATCCTGCGCACACGGGTCGAGCCCGACGAGGTCGTGCCCGACAACACGCCCAGGGCACGCCGCACCCGGCGTGGCCGGCGCAAGGGCCTCCTCAAGACGATCCTCTTCTCGCTGGTGGCTTCGTTCATCCTCGCCATCGGCCTGCTGCACGTGATTCCGCTCCGCAACGTCGCGGGCAAGATCGAGCACTCGCTGGGCGCATGGCTGCACGACGACGTGTCGATCGCCTCGCTCACGTTCCGCCTCGTGCCCTCGCCGCACCTTCGCATGGAGAACATCGCGGTGGGCAAGCTCCTCGACGCGAAGGCGGCGAGCGGCCGCATCTACCTCGACCTCGCCACGCTCTTCAGCGAGCGCGTCTCGATCAACTCCATCGAGCTGGACAACGTGACGCTCAGCAACGAGGCGGTGCGCCGCATTCCGGGGTGGGCCGCCACCGAGGGCAAGAGCAGCGTGGGTTCGATCGCGTCGATCAAGCTTCGCAACGTGAAGATGGACGTGAAACCGGACCTGGAGCCATTCGACGCGAACCTCTCGTTCGCCAAGGACGGCGCGCTGCAGCGGGCGTACTTGAGCTCGACCACCGGATGGAACATCACCTTGAAGCCCGCCGAGAAGGGCATGGACTTCGAGCTGAACGCGCGGCACTGGACGCCGCAGCTGGGCATCTCCAAGGAAGTAAGCGATGCCTCGATCAAGGGCACGATCGCCGGCAAGGAGATCATCGTGCCGGAGTTCGAGGCCACCACGCTCGAGGGCAAGGTGAACGGCACGCTGCACGTGGACTGGACGACGGGCGTGAAGCTGGAAAGCGACCTGTCGCTCGCCAAGATCGACGCGAAGGAGCTCGTGTCCAACTTCACCAAGGACGTGTCGGTCACCGGCAAGCTCGACGGCAACTTCACTTTCGCCACCGAGGGCCCGGACCTGGCGAACCTCTTCGCGAACCCGCGCGCCCAGGGCAAGTTCCACATCGCCGACGGAAGCGTGAGCAACGTGGACCTCGTGGCGGTGATGCAATCCGACGCGGCGGGCCAGCGCGCGGGCGTGACCAAGTTCATCGAGTTCAACGGCGAGATGTCGGCCGCGAACCATAACGTCTCGTACAAGTCGGTCGTCTTCCAGAGCGGCGTGCTGCACGGCAACGGCGCGCTCGACATCGACCCGAAAAGCAACCTCGCCGGCCACTTGAACCTCGAGATCCGCTCGCAGGTGGCCCAGGACCGCGGCGTATTCTCGATCGCGGGCACCGTCGGCCGGCCCAACGTGAAGCGCGGCGGCTAGTCCTGGGAAGGCTGCTCCCGCTTTTCCGGCTGCTCCTTCCATACCGGGCGCGAATCGCCGTAGCCTTCGTGGCGATCGTGCTTTCGGCGGGGATGGTGCTTGTCATCGGCCAGGGCCTGAAGATGGTGATCGACGAGGGGTTCGCCCATGGGCGCGAGGACATGCTCGACCTCACGCTCGCCACGATGGCGGCCCTCATCGCCACGCTGGGCATCCTCACGTGGTTTCGCGTCTACAACGTCTACTGGATCGGCGCGCGCTTCACCGCCGACCTTCGCCGCAAGGTGTACGACCACCTGCTCACGCTCTCTCCCGGCTTCTACGAGGAATCGCGCACGGGCGAAGTCGCTTCCCGCGTGACAAACGACGTGACGCTCATCGAGGCGGTGATGGGCGGGACGTTTCTATACGCCCTGCGCATGGCGATCACGATGGTCGGCTGCGTCGTGATGCTCTTCTTCACGAGCGTGAAGCTCACGCTTCTCGCGCTCGCGTGCATGCCGGTCGTGCTGCTGCCCATCGGGGTTCTCGGCCTTCGCGTGCGCAAGCTCTCGCGCGTCGTGCAGGACCGCGTGGCCGACGTGACGAGCCACGTGGACGAGACGCTGCACGAAATCCGCACGGTGCAGGCGTTCGCCCACGAGAAACTCGAAAGCGAAGGCTTCGCGGCACTGACCGAGTCGGTGTTCGGCGTGTCGGTGGAACGCACGAGCTACCTCGCGCGACTCATCGCCACTGTGATCGTGCTCGCGTTCGGCGCCGTGGGTTTGCTTCTCTGGGTCGGCGCCCACGATGTGTTCGAAGGGCGGCTTTCGATCGGGGGCCTCACGGCGTTCCTTTTCTTCGCCGTGATCGTGGCCAACGCGACCTTCGTCCTCGCGGAGGTCTATGGCGAGATCCAGCGGGCGGCGGGCGCCTCGGAGCGCCTTCTCGAGCTGCTGGCGACCGAGCCTCGCATTCGCGCGCCCGAACGTCCCATCGCGATGCCCGTTCCCGCGCAGGGCCGCGTCGCGTTCGAGGAAGTGATGTTCCGCTATCCGTCTCGTCCCGACGCAGCCGCCCTGGATGGCTTCTCGCTTCGCGTCGATCCCGGCGAGGTGGTGGCTCTCGTCGGTCCTTCGGGGGCGGGCAAGACCACGGTTTTCCAGTTGCTGCTTCGCTTCTACGATCCGACCTCGGGGCGGGTTCGCATCGACGGCGTGGACTCGCGTGACGCCGATCCGCGCGAGCTTCGCAGGCGTGTGGCCGTGGTCGCGCAGGAGCCCGTCATCTTCGCCGCGAGCGTCATCGACAACGTGCGCTACGGACGCCCCGAAGCGACCGAGGGTGAAGTGCGAGATGCGCTCGAGATGGCCAACGCGCTCGAATTCGTGATGCAGGTTCCCGAAGGCCTGAATGCGCCGCTGGGCGAGCGGGGCGTGAAGCTCTCCGGCGGCCAGCGCCAGCGCATCGCCATCGCGCGTGCCATCCTCGCCGATCGCGCGATCCTGCTGCTCGACGAGGCGACGAGCTCCCTCGATGCCCAAAGCGAAAAAGCCGTGCAGCTCGCGCTGGAGCGCCTCATGCGCGGCCGCACCACTCTTGTCATCGCACACCGGCTCGCCACCGTTAAGTCTTCCAACCGGATCGTCGTCCTTGACCATGGGCACGTGGTGGCCACGGGCACCCATGCTTCCCTCGTCGCGGAGAACGGCCTCTACGCGCGCCTCGCAGCGCTGCAATTCGCCACTACATGAGATTCGCAACCTTCATGGGCGCGGTCATCGCGGCTGCCGCGCTCGACGCCGCCGCCCAGGCTCCCGCGGAACCGCTGCGCGAGCTCGAGGACGCTTCGCGCCCCGAGACCCAGGCCTTCTTCAAGGAAGAGGCGGCCCGCGCGCGCGCCACGCTCGACAAGGCCCCCGGGCGTGCCGCGATGCTCGATCGCATCCGCGCGCTGTCCGCGGCTTCCCCGGAGGTGACGGCGTTGGCGGCGACCAACACATCGCGCATCTTCTACTTGCGCCGCGCGGGCAGCGATCCGGTCCCGGTCCTCTGTTTCCGCGAGAAGCTCGCCGCGCCGGAGCGCGTGCTCGTGGATCCCGCGCGCTTCGCCCGTGCGGGAGCGGGCACGCCGTCAATCGACTGGTTCGTGCCCTCGCCCGACGGGCGCCACGTGGCCTACGGCGTCTCGCACGCCGGCCGCGAGGATGCGGTGCTTCGCGTGATCACGGTCGACGGGCCCACCGACCTGCCCATCGAGATCGATCGCGCGCGCTTCGCGGACTCCCTCGCGTGGCACCCGGACGGCCGCTCGTTCTTCTACGCGCGCGTTCCCGAGGCCGGGCCGGACCAGAAGCGGCTCGCCAACATTCGCATCTATCGCCACGTGCTGGGCCGCGACGTGTCGAAGGACGAGATCGTGTTCGCGCCGGGCGTCGGCGGCGCGCGGGACGTGCCCGAGTTCGATCGCCCTTCGATCTACATTCCGCCCGATTCGCGCGAGGCTTACGCGATCGCGCGTGACGGCGTGCGACGCGAGATCGCCGTGCACGTGACGGAGCTTCGCGACCTCGCGGAGGCAAAGCCCCGGTGGCGCAAGATCGTGGGCTACCCGGATGAAATCCTGTCCATCGTGGGCTCGGGCAACGACCTCTTCCTGTTGAGCCACCAGGGAGCACCGCGGCGCAAGGTGCTGCGCCTGAAGGGCGGCAAGGATCTCGATACGGCGAAGGTGGCAATTCCGCAGGGCGACTCGGTGATCCGCACCGTCGCCATCGCGCGCGACGCGATCTACCTTCGCACGATGGTGGCCGGGATCGATCGCCTCGAGCGCGTGGCGGTCGGGCTGCTCGGCAACACGAAGACGGCGGAATACGTGCGCACGCCGTTCGACACGTCGATCGCGCAGCTCGTGGCCAATCCCCACAATCCCGGCGTGCTCCTGCGTCTCCAGGGCTGGATCGAGCCGCCCGCGATCGTCCAGATCGACACCCACGGCGAGACCCAACCGACCGCGCTGCAATCCGCGACCCCTGCCGCCGCGGGGTTCGACGCCATGGACGAGGTGCGCCTCTACGCGCCCGCGGCCGACGGCACCAAGATTCCCGTGACGCTGATCTACCGCAAGAGCACCACGCTCACGCGCGAGAACCCGACGCTGCTCGAGGGCTACGGAAGCTTCGGGATCTCTCTTACTCCAGTCTTCGATGCGAGGCGCCTCGCGTGGCTGGAGCGCGGCGGGATCCTCGCCGTCGCGCACGTGCGAGGCGGCGGGGAATATGGCGAGACGTGGCGGGAAGCCGGATACGGCGTGGCGAAGACCGTGACGATCGCCGATTTCATCGCGGTATCGGAATTCCTCATCAAGTACGGCTTCACGAGTCCGCGCAAGCTCGCCGTCATCGGCACGGGCGCGGGCGCGATCGCGGTCGGTGGCGCCGTCGTGCGCCGGCCCGACCTGTATGTCGCGGCAGTCCTGCGCTCCCCGCTGGTCGACATGTTGCGCTACGAGGCCATGCAGGCCGGCCCCGCGGCGGTGCCGGAATTCGGCTCGGTCCGCACGGCCCCGGGCGTCGAGGAGCTCCGCGCCATTTCCGCGCTTCATCACGTGAAGGACGGCGTCGCGTATCCGGCGATATTGATCACCACCGGGATGAACGATGCGCGCGTGGCGCCATGGCAGGCGGCGAAGATGACGGCGCGGCTGGAGGCCGCGAGCACGAGCGGAAGGCCCGTGTTGATGCGAGTGGATTTCGATGCGGGCTACGGCGGCGGCACCTCGCGGGCGCAACGCGACGAAGAGTTGGCCGACATCTACTCGTTCCTGCTGTGGCAGATGACGGAGGCGCCGGTTGCTCCGGCGGTGGCACCCGCACCGGTGCCGACCGCGCCAGCGACACCGACGGTTCCCGCGCCGGCCAGTCCATCGCCCGAGCCCGCGGCAGCGACGCCGGAGCCGATCATCTCGCAGCCGCCGCTCAGTTTGCCGCCATCGCTCTTCGCGCCGAAGCCGAATGCGCCGGCCTCGCCGCCGCCTTCATCGCCGGAACCGCAGCCGAAGTGATGGGACAGGTGAGTACGCGCGACACCGCGACCGACCCCGTCTGCGGGATGTCCGTGTCGCGCGATTCGCCGCGGCGCTTCGCGTTCGACGGCGAGACGTATTACTTCTGCAGCGATGGGTGCCTGAAGAAATTCTCTCAGGACCCGGCAAGATATGTCATCCCCGCGGAGGCGGGGATCCAGCCAAAGGCTCACGCGTCCGGGCTGGGTCCCCGCCTTCGCGGGGACGACACGTATACGTGCCCCATGCATCCCGAAGTGCGCCAGCAGGGGCCCGGCACGTGTCCCAAGTGCGGCATGGCGCTCGAGCCGGAGATGCCGTCGCTCGACGAGGGCGAGAATCCCGAGCTCGTGGATTTCCGGCGGCGATTCTGGGGGACGCTTCCGCTCACGATCGCCACCTTCGTCATTGCGATGGGCGGGTTCGCGGGCAACACGGTCCAGTTCCTTCTCGCGTCGCCCGTGGTGCTGTGGGCCGGGTGGCCATTCCTCGAGCGCTGGGCCGCCTCGATCCGCACGCGCAATCCGAACATGTGGACGCTCATCGGCACCGGCGTGCTTGCCGCCTACATCTACAGCGTGGTCGCCACCGTCGTTCCAGGGGTCATTCCCGCGCAGTTTTCCGAGAGCGGCCAGGTCGCCGTCTATTTCGAAGCGGCCGCGGTCATCGTCTCGCTCACGCTGATGGGCCAGCTCCTCGAGCTTCGCGCGCGATCGAAGACGTCGGCCGCAATCCGCGCGCTGCTGGGCCTCGCGCCGCGAACGGCGCGCCGCATTCGCGGCGATGGGAACGAGGAAGACATCGAGCTCGCGCACGTCCACGTGGACGATCGCCTTCGCGTGCGCCCGGGCGAGAAGGTGCCCGTCGATGGATCCGTGGTCGAAGGTCAATCGAACGTGGACGAATCGATGCTCACGGGAGAAGCCCTTCCCGTCCGGAAGGGGCCGGGCGATCGTGTCGTGGGCGGCACGCTGAACGGCAACGGCAGCCTCGTGATGCGTGCGGAGAAGATCGGGTCGGAGACGGTGCTCGCGCGGATCGTCCAGTTGGTCGCGCAGGCACAGCGCTCGCGCGCGCCGATGCAGGGACTCGCCGACGTCGCATCGTACTGGTTCGTGCTCGCCGTGGTGGCGATCGCAGCCCTCACGTTCGTCGCGTGGGGGCTGCTCGGCCCGGAGCCGAGCTGGCTCTACGCGCTCGTGAACGCCGTGTCCGTGCTCATCATCGCGTGCCCTTGCGCGCTGGGGCTTGCCACGCCCATGTCGATCATGGTCGCCATGGGGCGCGGCGCGGCGAGCGGCGTCCTCTTCCGCGATGCCGAGGCCATCGAGAGATTGCGAACGATCGATACGCTCGTCGTGGACAAGACGGGCACCCTCACGGTGGGCAAGCCCGCGTTCCATTCGGCTTCGAACGACGAGGTCCTGCGACTCGCAGCGAGCCTCGACCAGGCGAGCGAGCATCCCCTGGCCGATGCGATCGTCGCGGAGGCGCGGCGCCGCAACCTCGCGGCTTCGAAGGCGGCCGGCTTCCAATCGATCCCGGGGCAGGGCGTGCGCGGAACGATCGACGGACGCAAGGTCCTCCTGGGCAACACGATGCTGATGATCGAGAACGGAGTCGACGTCTCTTCCGCGATGTCGCAGGCCGAGTCGCTGCGCAACGAGGGCGCGAGCGTGATGTATCTCGCGGCCGATGATCGCTTCGAGGGTTTCGTCGCCGTCGCGGATCCGGTCCGCGAGTCCGCGCCCGCGGCGCTGCGCAAGCTTCGCGACGCAGGCATTCGCGTCGTCATGGCGAGCGGCGATGGGCTCGCCACCGCGAAAGCGGTCGCCGCCAAGCTCGGCATCGACGAGGTCTACGGCGAGGTGCGCCCCGCCGACAAGCTGGCACTCGTCGCGCGGCTGCAAGGCCAGGGGCGGCGCGTCGCGATGGCCGGCGACGGAATCAACGACGCCCCGGCGCTCGCGAAGGCCGATGTCGGCATCGCCATGGGCACGGGCACGGACATCGCGATGGAAAGCGGCAGCGTCACCCTCATGAAGGGCGACCTCGGCGCGATCCTGCGCGCCCGCGAGCTCTCGGAGGCGACGGTCGCCAACATGAAACAGAACCTCGCCTTCGCATTCCTGTACAACGCGATCGGTGTTCCCGTCGCGGCGGGCGTGCTCTATCCGTTCACGGGCTTGCTGCTTTCACCGATGATCGCGGCGGTAGCGATGAGCTTCAGCTCCGTGTCGGTCGTCGCCAATGCCCTCAGGCTGCGAGGTGTAGGATTGCCGCCATGAATTCCCGCATCCGGCGCCTGGCCGCGATCTTCGCCATCGGCGCCCTGTTTTTCACGCAGCTCGCCATGTCGGCATTCGCCTGCTCCGGCGAGGCCGGGATATTGATGCATTCGAGCGCGCAGGCCGAGTCGATGCCGGGATGCCACGAGATGGGCGGAAAGCCGTCGCCGCTTTGTCCCGCGCATTGCGCGCAGGGACAGCAATCGCTCGACAAGCCACAAGCCCCCGGCGTGCTGCCCGCGACCCTGATCGGCAACATATCGTGGCGCGTAGTGGACGAGCCGCGCATTTCGCTCGAGGCGATGCGCTTCCACGCGCGGCTGGTTCCACCCCGGGAACCTCCTCCCGCAATCCGCAACTGCTGCCTGAGAATCTGACTTCCGCGACGAGTTGACGCACGCGCGGCGCCCTTTCGCGCCCGCGCACTGCAGTGCTCTTCGTTCGGAGGTTCCATGAAGTACTTCGCGTTCTTGGTACTCGCCGCGGCCGCCCTTGGCGCCGCCGCCGCCGATATCCCCCTCACGATCGCCGAGGCGCAGCGCCGCGCGGTCGATCGCTCGATGCAGGTCGTCGCCCGCGACGCCGCGATCTCGGCTTCGCGCCACATGGCCGCCGCCGCCGGGCATCTTCCCGATCCCACCCTCAGGGCCGGCCTCGAGAACGTTCCCGTGACGGGACCGGACAAATTCAATCTCAACAGCGATTCCATGACGATGCTGCGCGTGGGCCTCATGCAGGAGCTCACGCGAGGCGACAAGCTGCGGCTGCGCTCGGAACGCTTCGAGCTCGAGGCCGAGAAGTCCGAGGTGGAAAGGACGGCGACCCTCGCGGCGATCCAGCGGGATAGCGCGCTCGCCTGGCTCGATCGTTATTACGCCGCCGCGGTGGTTCGCCTCGTGGGCGAGCAGGTCGGTGAAGCCAGGCTCGAAATCGAGGCGGCCGAGAGCGCGTATCGCGCGGGACGCGGCACGCAAGCCGACGTGTTCGGCGCGCGCGCCAACGTCGCCTCGCTCGAGGATCGCGCCTCGGAAGCGCGCCGCAAGCTGGCCAACGCCAAGGTGGCCCTTGCCCGCTGGATCGGCGATGAGGCCGAGCGCCCGCTCGCCGAAAAGCCGCCGCTCGATACGACCCGCATGCACGGCCACCACCTCCCTACCGAGCTCGCGTCGCACCCGATGGTGGCGTTGCTCGCGCGCGAGGAGCAGATCGCGGCCACGGATGCGCGGCTCGCGAGTGCCAATCGATCGGCCGACTGGAGCGTGGAGCTCGCCTACCAGAGCCGGGGCTCGCCCTTCTCGGACATGGTGTCGATCGGTGTGTCGGTTCCACTGCAGTGGGACCGTCCCCATCGGCAGGACGAGGAGGTCGCCTCGAAGCTCGCCATGGCCGACCAGGCGCGGGCGCTTCGCGAAGACGCGTTGCAGTCGCACCTGGCCGAGGTGCAGGCGATGCTCGTCGAGTGGGATGATGATCGCGAACGGTTGCGGCGCTACGAAGCCGAGATCGTTCCGCTCGCCAGGGACCGGAGCGATGCGGCGCTTGCCGCATACCGTGGATCGAAGGCGAGCCTGATGGACGTGCTCTCGGCGCGGCGCGCAGAGATCGACGCGCGCCTGCAGGCCCTGCAGCTCGAGGCGGAAGCCGCGCGCGTCTGGGCGCAACTCAACTTCCTCGTTCCCGATGAATCGGTGCTCCCCGTGGGAATGGTGGGCGCGCGGGAGGAGAAGCCATGAGAGCCCGTCTCGTTGCGCTGGTCGTCGCTGCCCTGGTCCTGGCGGCAGCCGGATATGGTTTGTGGAGCCTCGGCAGGTCGCAGGGCATGAAGATGGCCGCACCCGCGGCACCCGCGCAGAAAAAACAGGTCCTCTACTGGCATGACCCGATGGTGCCGGGTCCGAGATTCGACAAGCCCGGCAAGTCGCCCTTCATGGACATGGAGCTCGTGCCCGTTTACGACGAGGGCGGCGCCGACGAGGGCATTGCGGTGAGCTCGCGCCTGCAGCAGAACCTCGGCATGCGCGCGGCCGAGGTCGTCGAAGGCGACGTCACGCCGAAACTCGAAGCCGTCGGCAGCGTCGCCTGGAACGACCGGGACGTGGCACTCGTGCAGGCGCGCGCCAACGGCTTCCTCGAGAAGCTCTACGTGCGCGCTCCGCTCGACGCCGTGCGAAAAGGCGACGCGCTCGCCGAGCTCTACGTGCCCGATTGGGTGGCCGCCCAGGAGGAGTTCCTTTCCATTCGCCGCATGCAGGGAGCGGGAACCGGCGCACTGCTCGACGCGGCGCGCCAGCGGATGCGTCTTGCGGGAATGACCGACGAGCAGATTCGGCTCGTCGAGACCGAGGGCGCGGTCCACGCGCGCGTCACGATCGCCGCGCCCATCACCGGCGTCGTGGGCGAGCTCGCGGCGCGCGAGGGCATGACCGTCACCGCGGGAACGCAGCTCTTCCGCATCAACGGGCTTTCGACGGTGTGGGTCAATGCCGAGCTGCCGGAAGGCATCGCCTCGCAGGTGCGCGTCGGCCAGGCGGTCGAAGCGCGCGTCGCGGCGCTCGCGGACGATCGCTTCGCGGGACGCGTGGGTGCCGTGCTGCCCGAGGTGAACGCGGTCACGCGGACATTGAAAGTCCGCATCGAGATCGCCAATCCCACGGGAAGGCTGGCTCCCGGAATGTTCGCGACGATCGACTTTGCCCCGGCCTCGAAACGCACGGCGCTGCTGGTTCCATCCGAAGCGGTGATCCAGACGGGCGCGCGATCGATCGTGGTGCTGAGCGAAGCCGGGGCCGACGGCAAGCCACGGTTCCGCCCGGTCGATGTCGAGACCGGCGTCGAGTCCCAGGGCATGACGGAGATCCGCAAGGGGCTGGAACGCGGGCAGAAGGTCGTCGCGTCGGGGCAGTTCCTCATCGACTCGGAGGCGAGCCTCAAGGCGGCGGCCACGCGCCTGGGTGAGCCCGCTGCCGCGGGCGCCAAGCCATGATCGCGAGGCTCATCCGCGCCTCGATCGCGAACCGCTTCCTCGTGTTGCTCGTGACGGCGTTCGTGACGGCCTGGGGCGTGGTCGCGCTCATGCGAACGCCGCTCGACGCGATCCCGGACCTGTCCGACGTACAGGTCATCATTCGGACGAGCTTCCCGGGCCAGGCACCGCGGATCGTCGAGAACCAGGTGACCTATCCCCTCGCCACGACGATGATGTCGGTGCCCGGTGCGAAGTCCGTCCGCGGATATTCGCAGTTCGGCGATTCGTTCGTGTACATCCTCTTCGAGGATGGCACCGATCCGTACTGGGCGCGATCGCGCGTGCTGGAATACCTGAGCCAGGTGCAATCGCGTCTTCCGGACGCGGCGAAGGCCTCGCTCGGTCCGGATGCGACCGGCGTTGGCTGGGTATACGAGTACGCCCTCGTCGATCGCAGCGGCACGCTCGACCTCTCGCAGCTTCGCGCGCTGCAGGACTGGTTCCTCAAGTACGAGCTGAAGTCCGTGCCCGACGTGGCCGAGGTCGCGAGCGTGGGCGGCATGGTGCGCCAGTACCAGGTGGTCCTCGATCCGGACCGCTTGCGCGCGTACAACATCCCCTATTCGCGCGTCGTCATGGCCCTGCAGAACGCGAATCGCGAGGTGGGCGGCTCGGTGCTGGAGCTGGGCGAGGCCGAGTACATGGTGCGTGCTTCGGGGTACCTGGAGAGCCTCGACGATTTTCGCAAGATCCCGCTCACGACCACCGACGCGGGTGTATCGGTGCGCTTGGGCGACGTATCGCGCATCCAGGTCGGCCCCGAGATGCGCCGCGGGGTCGCGGAGCTGGACGGCGAGGGCGAAGTGGCGGGCGGCATCATCGTGATGCGCTCGGGCAAGAACGCGCTTGCGACAATCGAGGCGGTGAAGGCGAAGCTCGAGCGGTTGAGGCCGAGCCTGCCCCGGGGCGTGGAGATCGTGCCCACATATGATCGCTCGGGTCTTATCGGGCGCGCAGTCTCGAATCTTCGCGAGAAGCTCGTCAGCGAGTTCATCGTCGTGGCGCTGGTGTGCGTCGCATTTCTATTCCACCTGCGCTCGGCCCTCGTCGCCATCGTGTCGCTGCCGATCGGCATCCTCGCGGCTTTCGTCGTGATGCGTCACCAGGGCGTGAACGCGGACATCATGTCGCTCGGCGGGATCGCCATCGCCATCGGCGCGATGGTCGACGCGGCCGTGGTCATGATCGAGAACGCGCACAAGCACATCGAGGCGTGGTGCGAGGCCAATCCGGGGCGCGAGCTGGGCGGCGCCGAGCATTGGCGCGTCGTGGGCGACGCGGCCGCGCAGGTGGGCCCGGCGCTTTTCTTTTCCCTGCTCATCATCACGCTGTCTTTCATTCCCATCTTCACGTTGGAAGCCCAGGAGGGGCGGCTTTTCTCGCCATTGGCTTACACGAAGACCTATGCGATGGCCGCTGCCGCAGGCCTCGCGGTGACGCTCGTCCCGGTGCTCATGGGTTACTTCATCCGCGGGCGGATTCCCGGCGAACGCGAGAATCCCGCGATGCGATGGCTCATCGCCGCCTATGAGCCGGTCCTCGAGCGCGTGCTCGCGTGGCCGAGGGCCACGATCGCGATCGCGCTGGCGATCCTCGCGGTGACGATCTATCCCGCGCTCCACCTGGGCGGCGAGTTCATGCCGCCGATGGACGAAGGCGACTTGCTGTACATGCCGTCGGCGCTCCCCGGATTGTCCGCGGGCAAGGCGGCGCAACTGTTGCAGCAGACCGATCGCATGATCCGCACCGTGCCCGAGGTCACGCGAGTGTTCGGCAAGGCGGGACGCGCGGAAACGGCGACCGATCCGGCGCCCCTGGAGATGTTCGAGACCACGATCCAGTTCAAGCCGCGCTCCGAGTGGCGGCCCGGCATGACGATGGAGAAGCTCGTGGCGGAGCTCGATCGCACGGTGAGGATTCCGGGCCTGTCGAATATCTGGGTGCCGCCGATCCGCAACCGCATCGACATGCTCGCCACGGGAATCAAGAGCCCGGTCGGCGTGAAGGTATCGGGACCCGATCCGGTAGGAATCGACAGTATCGCGATTGCCGTCGAGCAGGCCACGCGCGCCGTGCCGGGTGTCACGTCGGCATTCGCCGAGCGAATTTCGGGAGGACACTACATCGACGTGAAGATCGACCGTGACGCGGCCGCGCGCTACGGGTTGAACGTCGCCGACGTCCAGGGGATCGTCTCCTCGGCCATCGGCGGGGACAACGTGGGAGAAACGGTCGAGGGATTGCAGCGATTCCCCATCAACCTGCGCTACCCGCGCGAGATCCGCGACTCCATCGAAAAGCTGCGGAGCCTCCCGGTGCTCACGGAGCGCGGCGCGCAGCTTCGGCTGGGCGACGTGGCCGCGATCCGCATCACCGACGGACCTTCCATGCTGAAGAGCGAGAACGCGCGCCTGTCGGGCTGGGTGTACGTCGACATCGCGGGCCGCGACCTCGCCTCTGCGGTCAAGGACATGCAGCATGCGGTCGCCTCCCGGGTTGCGTTGCCACCGGGCTACTCGATCGCGTGGTCGGGGCAGTTCGAATACTTCGAGCGGGCCGCCGCGCGCCTGGAGACCGTCGTGCCGGCCACGCTCCTCATCGTCTTCGTGATGCTCTATCTCACGTTCCGGCGCTTGGACGACGCGCTGCTCGTCATGGGCTCGCTGCCCTTCGCATTGGTGGGCGGCTTCTGGATGCTGTGGCTGCTGGGCCATCACCTGTCCATTGCGAGCGCGGTGGGATTCATCGCGCTCGCGGGCGTGGCTGCGGAGTTCGGAGTGGTGATGCTCCTCTACCTGCGCCAGGCATGGGCGAGGCGCATCGAGAGCGGCGCCACGTCCGAGGCGGACTTGGTGGCGGCGATCCACGAGGGCGCGGTGCTACGCGTGCGGCCCAAGGCGATGACTGTCGCCGTCATCGTCGCGGGTCTCCTGCCGATCATGTTCGGCAGCGGCAGCGGATCGGAGGTGATGCAGCGCATCGCGGCGCCGATGGTGGGCGGGATGGTGACAGCGCCGATCCTCAGCATGCTGGTGCTGCCCGCCGCGTTCTACCTCGTTGCCCTCAGGCTCGCGAAGGCCCGGCGGGACTAAAATAGTCGTCATGGCGATCCACGACCTCTCGCTCTTCCGGCACGACCACGCCTACGACCCGGGCAACCGCGCCGCGGAGAAGCGCACCTGGATCGTGGTGGCCATCACGGCCGTCGTCATGGTCGCCGAAATCGTGGCCGGAATCATGACCGGCTCCATGGCGCTGCTCGCCGACGGCTGGCACATGGCCACCCACGTCATCGCGCTGGGAATCGCGGGCTGCGCCTACTTGCTCGCCCGCATGTGGTCGAAGGACGAGCGCTTCGCCTTCGGCACCTGGAAGATCGAGGTGCTGGGCGCCTTCTCGAGCGCCCTGTTGCTGGGCGTGGTTGCGGTTGCGATGACCGTCGAGTCGATCTTGCACCTCGTCACTCCCGAACCGATCGCTTTCGCGCCGGCGCTCGCGGTGGCGTTCCTCGGCCTCGCGGTGAACCTCGCCTCGGCTTTCGTGCTGGGCGGCGCGGGCCATGGGCATGACCATGGCCACGATCATGACCATCACCAGCATCACGGGCACGATCATCACGAGCATCACGATCACGCGCACGACGCGAAGCAACATGACCTCAACCTGCGCTCGGCCTACATCCATGTGCTCGCCGATGCGGTCACCTCGGTGCTAGCGATCGTTGCGCTTTCCGCGGGCCTGTGGCTCGGGTGGACATGGCTCGATCCGGTGATGGGCCTTGTCGGAGCGGGCGTAATCGCATGGTGGGTCCAGGGGCTCATCTCCGAGTCGGCGCGGATCCTCCTCGATCGCGAGATGGATGCGCCCCTCGTGGCGAAGATCCGCGAGGCGGTCGAGGTCGACGGCGACGCGGAGATCGCGGATCTTCATGTCTGGCGCGTGGGCCGCAGGAGCCATGCGGCCGTGCTCACGGTGGTCGCGGACAACCCCCTGGCGCCGGCGGTCTATCGCGAGCGCCTGCGCTGTGTTTCCACGCTGATGCACGTGTCCGTCGAGGTCAATCGCTGTCCCCACGGCGATTGTCCCTAGTGCAGCTTTTCCCGCCTTCGCCGGGCGACGTCCTCGATTTCTGGTTCGGCCCGGCAGGCACTCCCGGTGCGGCACGGCCTGAGTGGTTCCGCAAGGACGACAAGTTCGACGCGAGCATCCGCGATCGATTCGGCGAGCTGCATGCGCGCGCCGCGCGTCGCGAGCTCGAGGGCTGGCGTGGCGATGCGGACTCGATGCTGGCACTCGTCATCGTCCTGGACCAGTTCTCGCGCAACCTTTTCCGCAACGACCCGAGGGCGTTCGCGCAGGATGGCTACGCGCGCGAGTGTTGCCGCGAGGCGATCGCGAGGGGCGACGAATCGAGGCTCAAGCCCGCGGAGCGGATGTTCCTCTACATGCCGTTCGAGCACAGCGAGGATCTCGCCGACCAGCAATACGCCATCGATCGCATGCGCTCGCTCGAGGCGTTCGCCGAGACGAAGGGACTCACGCAGTGGGCCGAGAAGCACGAGGCCGTGATCCGGCGCTTCGGCCGCTTCCCGCATCGCAACGCGATCCTCGGGCGCGTGAGCACTCCCGGGGAATTGGAGTTCCTCGAGCAACCCGGCTCGAGGTTCTGACTACTTCTTCTTCGGCGCGGCTGCCGTCGATTTCTTCTTGTTGCGCGGACGGGTCTTGCCGTAGCTGTGACGGAAGACCTTGCCCTTGAAGCTTCGCTTGTCGCCCCTGCCCATTGGCCATCCCTTCGCGTTGGAAAGGATGATTATAAGCGCGCGTGACGCGGTTTATTCGGCGTCGGGCTGGCGCTCGGGGCGGGCGGCGTCGAACGCCGGGTGCGCAAGGCAGTTCGCGTTGACGGCGGAAATGCGCGGGTAGGGCTCCATCGGGAGCTTCACGCGCCCCGCGTTGGCCACTTGCGGGACGATGCAGATGTCGGCGAGCGTGGGCGTGTCGCCGAAGGCGAACTTCCCGCCGGCGCGGTCGGCGAGCCTCGCCTCGATGGCCTCGAAGCCCAGCCGGATCCAGTGGGCGTACCAATCGTTGCGAGCCGGTTCATCGACGTGAAACGTCTTGTCGAGATACTTCAGGACCCGAAGGTTGTCGATCGGGTGGATGTCGCACGCGATCGATTGTGCGATGGAGCGCACCCAGGCGCGGTCCGCAGCACCTTGCGGCAGCAGCGCGGGGTCGGGGTGCGTTTCGTCCAGGTACTCGATGATCGCGAGCGATTGCGTGAGTGTCACCTCGTCCGCGACGAGGGTGGGAACCAACCCCTGGGGATTGAGCCGAACGTAATCCGGCGCGCGCTGCTCGCCCTTGCGCAGGTGCACGAACCGGCGCTCGGGAATGAGGCCCTTCAGGTTCAACGCGATGCGGACGCGATAGGCAGCCGAGGAACGGAAGTAGTCGTACAGGATCATCGCGGCGCCATCATATCCTCTTATACTTTCTCCGATGACCATGATCGTCCCACCGGGCGCGCTCACGCCCGGCCGCAGCGAAATCGCTTCGCACCTCGCGATAACCCCGCGGCTGGAGGACCTGCTCACGAGCGACGACCTGGAGCGCCAGCACGCGAATTCGCTCGTCGGCATGAAGCCCGCCGCGGTCCTCCTGCTCGTGGTGGACCATCCCGGCAATCCCACGGTCGTGTTCACCCAGCGCACCGCGCACCTGGCCGACCACGCGGGGCAGATCAGCTTTCCCGGAGGCCGCAGCGACGAGGGTGACGAGACGCCCGAGCGCACCGCGCTTCGCGAAGCCGAGGAAGAGATCGGCCTGCCCTCCGCTCGCGTGGATGTCCTCGGGCGCCTTCCCGAGTACCACACCTCGACTGGATATCGCGTCACGCCGATCGTGGGCTGGGCCGAGCCGCCGCTCACCTTCAATCCCGATCCGCACGAAGTGGCCGATGTCTTCGAGGTGCCGCTTTCGTTCCTGCTCGACGCGAGCAACCATCGCTACGAGAGCGCCTTCTTCAAGGGCCGCATGCGCAAGTACTGGGCGATGCCCTACGGCGAGCGGTTCATCTGGGGCGCCACGGCGGGGATGCTGGTCACGTTCCAGAGAATCCTTCGGGGACAGACCCCGAGGCCCTGACGAGCTCGGGGTCTGTCCCCGAAGCAAAAGAGGCTTGACAAGGCACGAACGATCGTTCTATTATCACGCCATGAACGCTGCCTCCGCCATTGCGATCCGCCCCTCCACCAAGGGGGAAGAGACGCGCGCCCTGATCCTCTCGGCCGCCGTGGACCAGGCGAGCGCGGAGGGCTTCGAGTCGCTCACGATCGGCACGCTCGCGGAGAAGACCGGGATGTCGAAGAGCGGCCTTTTCGCGCACTTCGGCTCGAAGCTCGAGCTCCAGCTGGCGGCACTCGACGAGTCGGCACGCCAATTCACCGTGCAGGTCTTCATGCCGGCGCTGAAGGCCCCGCGCGGCGTGAAGCGCCTGAAGGCGCTCTTCGACGGCTGGCTCTCGTGGCCCAAGCGCGCGAGCCTGCCGGGCGGTTGCCCCATCGATGCGGCAAGCCGCGAGTACCAGCACCGGCCGGGCCCGATGCGCGACGCCGTCATCGAGCGCCAGAAGCTGCTCGACCGCGAGCTCACCAAGGCGGCGCAGCTGGCGATCGACTCGGGCGAGTTCAAGCCCGGCACCGACGCGCGCCAGGTCGCGTTCGAGATGCTGTCCCTCATCCTCGCGTTCTATCGCGGCGAGCTGGTCCTCGGTGCCGATGATTCGCGCAAGCACGCGCGCATCGCCTTCGAGCACCTGCTCGAGCGCAACAAGCGCTAGATTCCCAAGGAGTTTCGCATGGCTTCCCTTTCCGCCATCCAGAATAGCACGAACGTTCGTAATTCTGTCATATTCATGGGGCAGCGCCTGCGGCTGGCCGTGGCGTCGGCCCTCGCGCCCTCGGTCGCCGTGGACATCGCCTCGCGCCTCTTCGCGACCCCGCCGCGTTTCGCGCACCCGCAAGCCGAGCTCGATGCGCTCGCGAAGGGCCGGCGCTTCGCGGTCTCGTCGGGCACGGGCCGCATCGCGGCGTGGCGCTACGGCGATGCCTCGCGTCCGGCCATCGTCCTGTCGCACGGATGGGGCGGCCGCGGCGCGCAGCTTCGCGCGTTCGTGCCCGCGCTCGTCGATGCGGGTTACCAGGTCGTGATCTTCGATCACATCGGCCACGGCGCGAGCGATGGCGGAGAGTCGTCGATCGTGCACTTCATGCGCGGGCTGGGTGCGGTGGTGGACGACGTGGAAGCGAATGGCGCTCCGGTCGCCGGAATGATCGGGCACTCGCTCGGCGCGGCCGCCGTGACGGCGTGGCTGAACGAGACGGGCCGCGAGATGCGCGCGATCCTCGTCGCGCCGCCCACGTCGGTGGAGCGCTACTCCGGATTTTTCGCGCGGAAGCTCGGCATCCCCGAGCGCGTTCGCCGCGCCATGCAGGAGCGCATCGAGAAGCGCCTGGGCTACCGCTGGGAAAGCTTCGAGTTGCCGCAGTCGGTCGCGCGAGTCAAGGCGCAGGCGCTCGTCGTCCACGATGCCGACGATCGCGACGTGGCCATCGCAAGCGGGCTCGCGCTCGCCCGTGCCTGGCACGGCGCGAGATTCGTCGAGACGAAAGGCCTCGGGCATCGCCGCATCCTGCGCGATCCCGCGGTCGTCGCCGACGTGGTCGATTTCATGAAGGACCGGACATGAACCTTCGAATCGACGAGGAAACGGCGCGGGTCCTGTTCGCCGCGACGATCGCGTGGGCCATCGCAGTCGCGGCAGCCGCGGCCGAGGATGTCTTCGGCAAGTTCGACGCGAAGAGCGTCGCGGTCTTCACCGTGGGGGTCGCGCTCTATGCGTGTGCCGCGTATCGCCTCGACCGCGAGATCCACACATTCATCCAGCGTTTGCCGCGCGGCGTGATCGTCGCCTCGGCGCTGCTCTCGCTGGGCGCCCTTGCGGCGGCTTCGTTCGAGGATGTCCCGGCGCTCGCGGTGTTCGTGGCGCCGTGGGCTGCCGTACTGGGCGCCGCTGCCGTCGAGAAGCTGGCGACGCGTCCTAGGAAAGTGCCTGCGAAGTCACCTGCCGCGACCCCGGCCGCGACTTGAGGTCGGCGTACCAGCGTTCGACGTTGGGGCGAGCCTCGCGCTTGACGGGCAGGTTGAGCCACCGGTGCGCGGCGCAGCCCGTGACGATGTCGGCCGCCGTGAAGCCGTGCGGCGTGAGGTAGCGTCCTTTCGCGAGCTGCGCATCCAGGATGCCCATGAGGCGCTCGGTCGTCTCGCGTGATTTCTCCACCGCCGCGTTGTCGCGTTGGTCGGCCGGGACGCGGATCAACTGCCAGAAGGAATCGCGCATCGCGGGGACGAGCGTCGTCGAGAGCCACTCCATCCAGCGGTCCACGTCGGCGCGGGCCTGCAGGTCCCCGGGCCAGAGGCCCGCTTTCGCGTGCTTCGCGCCGAGGTAGCGCACGATCGCGTTGGATTCGTAGAGCACGAAGCCGTCGTCCTCGATTGTGGGCACGAGCGAGTTCGGGTTCATCGCGAGGTATTCGGGCGTCCCGGTCACGCCGAACGCACCGCCCGCGTCCACGCGCTCGTAGGCGAGCCCCAGCTCGTCGGCGCACCACACCACCTTCTGGACGTTGATCGAGGAGATCCTTCCCCAGATCCTCAACATCAGCGCGGCGCCTGCGCCGGCGGGGCCTTGCCCATCTCGATCACCACGGCCTCCGATTGTCGCTTCTGGGCGACCCAGAGGCCGACCGCCAGCAGGACGGCGGCCGCGAGCGCGCCCACCACGATGCCCACGAGGTAGCGCCGCTGCCGGCGCGAATCGAGGGCGTCCTGGTCTTCGATCTTGTCCACGAGGCCGCGGACGTTGCGGAGGGCCCGTTGCTCGAGCTCGCGTTGAATATCGTTCTGTGCGGGAGTGTTCATTGGGAGTCCCCGGTCCGTTTCGAGGAACCTGCGCGCCAAGCCGTTATCATACGCATCCAAAAGGGAGACCCATGACTGCCAGGAAGATCGCCATCGTCACCGGTGGCAACCGCGGCCTCGGCCTCGAGATCGCGCGTCAGCTGATGAAGGCCGACCTCTTCGTCGTGGTCGGCGCGCGCGACCGGGCCAAGTGCGACGCGGCGCTGGAGAGCCTCAAGCCCGCCGGAGCGAACGTCGACGCGTTTCCGCTGGACGTGAACGACACCAAGAGTGTCAGGCGCTTCGTCGACCAGGTCGGCAAGAAGCACGGCTCGCCGGGCGTGCTCGTGAACAACGCCGGCGTGTACCCGGAAGACACTGACGCGAAAGTGGTCGATACGCCTACATCCATCTGGCGCGAGACGTTTGAAACTAACCTCTTCGGCGCGGTGCGAATGTGCCGCGAGGTGGTGCCCCTCATGCGCAAGCTCCGGTATGGAAGGGTCGTGAACATGTCGAGCGGTCTCGGGCAGCTCCAGACGATGGGCGAGGGCAGCCCCGCCTACCGCGTCTCCAAGGCGGCGCTGAACGCGTTGACGCGCACCCTCGCCGCGGAAGTCGCCGGCCACGGCATCCTCGTGAATTCCATGAGCCCGGGGTGGGTGCGTACCGACATGGGCGGCGACGACGCGCCGCGCTCGGTCGAGGAGGGCGCCGATACGGCCGTGTGGCTCTCGCTGCTGCCGTCGAACGGTCCCACCGGCCAATTCTTCCGGGATCGCAAGCCCATTCCCTGGTGATGAAGCGCGCGTGCCGCCTTTCCATCGCGATCGCCGCATGCCTGCTGGCAACCGCGTGCAGCCTCGGGAAGCTCGCCTATTCGAACCCCACCTTCGCCTACAAGGAGGCGCCGCCCGCCCTCGCGTGGATGGTGGGCGACTACACGGATGTCTCGGGAGGCCAGAAGGACTGGCTGCGCGATCGCGTTAACGCCGCTTTCGCTTGGCATCGCACGAAGGAGCTGCCGCAGTACGCGCAGTTCTGCGAGAAGATGCTGGTGCAAGCCTCCGACGGGATCTCGATCGATGAGGCGCGCGAGGCGAACAAGGAACTTCGCGGTTACTACAACCGGACGCTCGACCACGTGATTCCGGACCTGGCCGACTTCCTGCTCGGCCTCGACTCGGAGCAGGTCGCGTACCTCGAAGGCCGCTTCACGAAGGACAACCAGAAGATGGTGAAGGACGCGCAGAGCGGCTCCGTCGAGGATCGCACCGCCATCCGCGCCAAGAAGTACGTCGGCCATATCGAGGAGTTCGTGGGCCCGCTCACGCAGAGCCAGCGCGCCCTCGTGGCACGCCACGCGTCGAACTACGACGAGGCCACGAAACTGCGCCTCGCCGACCGCCAGCACCGGCAGGTCGAGACGCTCCGGATGATTCGCAACCACGTCTCCCGCGACGAGATGATCGCGGGGCTCCATCGCCTGCTGGTGGATACACCTTCCTGGCGCGATGCGGGCTATCGCCGCAAGCTCGCGGCGCGTGACGAGGATCTCTTCTCCATGATCGCGGAGCTTTCGGCCACGCTCTCGCAGGAACAGCGCACCCACCTGGTTACGCGCGTCCGCGGCTTCATCCGCGACATGGACACGCTCTCGGCGCAGCGCTAGGGCGGCCTAGAACTTTTCCTTCAGTTCCTGGGTGGCGGCGACGAGGCGCGAGCGGATGCCCGGCTCGAAGGCCGAGTGGCCCGCGTCGGGAACGACGTAGTACTGCGCCTCGGGCCACGCGCGATGCAGGTCATCGGCGGAGACGGTCGGGCACACGATGTCGTAGCGGCCCTGCACGATGATTCCCGGGATCGGCTTCAGGCGCGCGGCATTCTGCAGCAGGAAGTCGACCGGCAGGAAGATGTCGTTCACGAAGTAGTGCGCCTCGATGCGCGCAAGCCCGAGCGCCACGCGGTCGGTGGCGAAGTCCGCGACGAGCGCGGGATTCGGCAGCAGCGTCGAGCACGATCCCTCGTACACGCTCCAGCAACGCGCGGCCGGCATGTGCACCGCGGGATCCGGATTCGTGAGCCGCTTGTGATACGCGTGGAGCAGGTCGCCGCGCTCGCCCTCGGGGATGTATCCGGAGAACGTGCGCCACGCCTCGGGGAAGATCTGCTGCAGCCCGTAGAGGAACCAGTCGATCTCGGTCTTGCGGCAGAGGAAGATGCCGCGCAGCACGAGTGCCAGGCAGCGCTGCGGGTGTTGCTCCGCATAGGCGATCGCGAGGGTCGAGCCCCACGATCCGCCGAACACCATCCACTTCTCGATTCCGAGGTGCGAACGGAGTTTCTCCAGGTCCTCGACGAGTTTCGGCGTCGTGTTCTGGTCGAGGCAGCCAAGCGGCGTCGATCGGCCCGCGCCGCGCTGGTCGAGCACGACGATGCGGTAGAACGAAGGATCGAAGAACTGCCGGTGCACGGCCGACGAGCCTGCGCCGGGGCCGCCGTGCAGGAACACCACCGGCACGCCGCGCGGATTTCCCGACTGCTCGTGGTACATGCGATGGGGCGCGTCGAGGTCCAGCATTCCGCTCGCGTAGGGCTCGATCGGCGGGAAGAGCGGGAGCAGGCCGCCCTCGGGAATGTTCTTGTCCATGGCCATCGCGGGATTATAAGTCTTGGGGCCGGGCATCGAGAGCCACGGAGAGGGAAAACCTTTACAATATGACGCAACGCAACATGAAGAAAGACGCGGCCCCGGTGGGAGGAAATTCCTAGTGGAAGCGATGCTTTACCAGATCTACGACTGGCAACGATCGGCCCTCGAGCCGTGGCGTGCCTTCGCGCAAGCGGCCAACGAGCTCTATGGCCATCCCAATAGTCCCCTTTCCTATCTTCCCGGCAGCCGCAACGTCGCCGCCGCGTTCGACCTCATGACGCGGCTCACCCAGCGCTACGAGCGCCCGGCGTTCGGCATCGATTCCGTGAAGTGCGGCGACCGGCTCTACGAGGTGAAGGAGGAGTTCGACCTCGCGAAACCGTTCTGCCGCCTGCTGCATTTCCGCAAGGTGGGCGCGCCGAAGATGCCCCGCGTCATCGTGTTCGCGCCGCTCTCGGGCCACTTCGCCACGCTGCTTCGCGACACGGTGAAGACGATGCTCACGGACCACGACGTGTGGGTGACCGACTGGATCGACGCGAAGGAGATCCCGATCTCGGTGGGCCCGTTCCACTTCGACGATTACGTCGCATACGTTCGCGAGTTCCTCACGTTCATGGGCCGCGACAGCCATGCGATCTCGGTCTGCCAGCCCACGGTGCCGGTGATGGCCGCGGTGTCGCTGATGGCCGCCGCCGGCGAGGACGTGCCGCGCACGCTCACGATGATGGGCGGGCCGATCGACACGCGCCGCAATCCCACGTCCGTGAACACGTTCGCGAAGACGCGCCCGCTCTCGTGGTTCGAGGCGAAAGTGATCCAGCGCGTGCCCATGCGCTATCCGGGCTTCATGCGCCGCGTGTACCCGGGGTTCCTGCAATTCGCGGGATTCGTCGCGATGAATCCGGACCGCCACATGCAATCGCACGTGGACTACTACCACCACCTCGTGGCCGGCGACGGCGACGAGGCCGAGGCCCACCGCAGCTTCTACGACGAATACAACGCGGTGATGGACCTTCCCGCCGAGTACTACATCGAGACCGTCGAACGCGTGTTCCAGAAGCACCTGCTGCCGCAGGGCAAGCTCGTCGTGGCGGGTGAGCGCGTGAGGCCCGAGGCGATCAAGGGCACGGCGCTCTTCACGATCGAAGGCGAATTGGACGACATCTCCGGCAACGGGCAGACCGAGGCCGCCCAGGGCCTCACCAAGGGCATTCCCGCGAAGGACAAGCAGCACTTCGAGGCGAAGGGCGTGGGCCACTACGGCATCTTCAGTGGCCGCAAGTACCGCGAGATGATCTACCCGCGCGTCCGCGACTTCATCGCGAAGCACTCGTAGGCCCGAGGGGCGAGATGACAAGGCCCGTGACGCCGCAGGACATGTTCGACATGTGGCAGAAGATGGTGAACCCGGGCGCCTATCCGCTCCAGTCGCTCATGTTCCCGGTGCTCGATCCCAAGGAGCTCGAGAAGAAGATCGGCGAGCTGGAAGTGGTCGAGCATTGGCTCCGGGCCAACCTCAACATGCTGCAGCTCACGATCAAGTCGTTGCAGTACCAGCGCGCCATGGTGAAGGGCGGCGAGAAGTTCCGCGAAAAGATGGCCGAGCAGCGCGGGCCCGCCCCCGGGGCGGCCGCGGCTCCCGGAGAGAATCCCGCGATGTGGGCCTGGAACATGATGGGCAACGCGGGCAAGGCACCGCCGGAGGCTTCCCCGTCGAAGCCCTCGCGCGCCAAGCGAAGCAAGAAGGCCAGGTAAGGCGAAACGCGGAGCTGAGTCGTGCGCCAGTCGCTTGGCCTCGTGACGCTCGTGGTGCGGGAGTACGACGAGGCGCTCGCGTTCTTCGTCGGCTTGCTGGGATTCGACCTCGTCGAAGACACCTACATTCCGGAGCAGCAGAAGCGCTGGGTCGTCGTGGCGCCGCGTGGCGGCGAAAGCTCGCGACTGCTTCTTGCGCGAGCCTCGAATGCGGATCAAGCCGCACGAATCGGATCGCAGACCGGCGGGCGAGTCGGTTTCTTCCTGCATACCGATGACCTCCTGCGCGATCACGCACGCTATCGCGCCGCAGGTGTAATCTTCGTACGCGAGCCGAGGAGCGAGCCCTACGGCAAGGTCGCGGTCTTTCGCGATCTCTATGGAAACTACTGGGACTTGCTCGAGCCCGCGATACGAAGTGAAGGAGGAGCCACATGACTCTTTGCCCCATTGCGATCGTCGCGGGCTGCCAGAAGTGCCCCGCCTTTTCGGTGTGCCCGCTGAAGGGCGTCATCGGGGACTACAAGAAGCCCGAAGAGCCCGAGAAGAAGGCCAAGGCGCCCTAGCGTCCGCGCAAGGCGAACTCGAGGTCGTCGCCCTTGGCGGTTCGCCACGACGATCAGCGCGGCGCGCCGGCGGCCATGCGGGACTCGACGGATCCCAGAGCGCCGGCGGACGGACTCGATACATGAAGTAGTCGATCTTCTCCTGGAACTTGGGATCGGGAAGGAGCTTTGTAGACACAATGCGGGGGTAGAATGCCCTGTGCCCCGCATCCCAGCTCTCGTCGCTGTCGCCGCGTTCCTCGCGGGATGCGCGACGACGTCCGCGCCGCCTCCGTCGCGCTGCGCCGCCGACGAGCACGAAGCCATCTCCGACCTGCTCTACTTCGGCACCTCGAAGCCCGGCGGGTCCGTGAGCCAAAAGGACTGGTCCGATTTCCTCCTGGACGTGGTGACGCCGAGGTTCCCGAAGGGATTCACGGCGTGGCAGGCCCAGGGCCAGTGGAAGCCCGAGAGGGGCGAAACCCAGCGCGAGGTTTCCTACGTGGTGAGCATCGCGCATCCCGCGGGCGGCGGCGCCGACGCCGACATCCGCACGGTGATCGAAAAATACAAAGGGCGATTCCAGCAGGAGTCGGTCCTGCGCGTGAGTTCGCTCGCTTGCATTTCGTACTGAGGGACCTGCCGCGGGAGGAAATCCCGAGGCTCCAGGAGTTCTTCGTCGCGAATCCGGAATATTTCCTTGCGGTCGAAGGTCAGCTTCCCGGGCCCGGCGCGGGACGCAAGACCTATGAAGCCAGGCCTCCCGCGGAATGGCCCTACGAGCGCAAATGGGTTCTCGGTTTCGAGGATTCGTCGGGATCGCTCGTGGCGATCGCCGACGTCATCGCCAATCTTTTCGCGAAGGGCGTATGGCACGTAGGCCTCTACATCGTCGCCACGCGGCTGCATGGGAGCGGCGAGGCGCGGACGATATACGAGACCCTCGAGTCGTGGATGAAGGCGGGCGGGGCAAGATGGTCGCGACTGGGTGTGGTCGTCGGCTACGCCAGGGCCGAGCGATTCTGGAATCGAATGGGGTATACGGAAGTTCGCAAGCGCCTGGGAATCGCGATGGGCGAGCGTACGAACGACATTCGGGTGATGGTCAAGCCGCTGGCGGGAGGCGGCATGGATGAGTACCTCGCGCTCGTGCAGCGCGACCTGGAGTCGTCATGACGCGAGCCGTCATCGCCGCGATCCTCGCCGCTTTGTTGCCTTCCTGCACCTCGATGCCGCTCTCCGCGATTTCGCGCGGCGCTTCGTTCAACGAGAACAACATCGCCTTCCTCGATGCTCACGGGCTCCGGGTGAAAGTCGCGCTGCTCGAGGGATTCGTGCTCGATCTCGACCGCACGCGATTGAAGGCCTCGATCTCGTCGTCGTCGGGATCGCGCGAGGCCGAGTTTGCGCTGGAGTCCCTCGGGACGGCGTCGGAGAAGCGCGGCGGGGGCTACTTCTCGAAGGAGGTCGCCGTGACGGCGATCGAGATGGACCTCACCGACGCCTCGGCGAAGTCGCTGCGGGAGCTGCAGGGCCTCGTCGCGTCCGGCAAGGTGAAGAGCTTCTCGCTCGACGTGCAGGTGAAGCTGAAGCAAGCTCCCCCCGGAGCCACGTCCGCGAAGGTCTGGGTGGAACTCATGCTCACGCCGATGGAAGGCTACTTGACTCTCGTGGACGGCGGAACGGTCCCGGTCACGGTTTCGCGTCCCTGAGCGCGCGGCGGAAGGCTGCGTTGGCGGCGAGGACGAGCGCTGCGCCGGCGAGCGTGGCGGCCAGGCGATCGACGAAAAGCGACATATCGGGGCTCCTGCCCGTCTCGAGGATGAGGAGGATGAGCGGCGTCGTGACGGCCGTGTAGGCGAGATAGTTGTTGGCGCGAAGCAGCGGACGCCCTGTCGCCAACACTGCGATCACGAGCGCCGGCAACGCCGCGGCGACTCCCGAGGCCTCGAGGGCTTCCGCGACGATCACGCCGATCACCGTTCCGAGCGCGCGTTGCGTGATCTTCACGGGGAACGCCTCGAGGGCCCGTTCCGTGAGGAGCACGACCGTGATGGCGATCCAGTTCAGGTGATGCCCCGGCCACATCGAGCCCAGCGCGATCGCTGCCGCGAGGCATAGGCCGAGCCGCAGCGCGTATTGCCAGGCACGGAGCGCACGCGGCGTGCGAAGCCATTGGACCTTGTCCTGGGCGGGCGTGCGCTCGCGCGAGCGCGTTCCTTCGCGCGAACCGGGGCGGGACCGCGCGATCGCACCGGTGCACAGGTTCACGGCCGCGCTCCACAACGCGCCCGCGGCCACGAAGATCGCGAGGGACGCAGGGTGCGGCGCGCCGTCCATCATCCCGATGGCGATCATGAGGAACAGCACGAAGCGCGTCGCGGCGATCGCGGCGAGGGTACTGAAACTTCCGGCGAGCGACACGGCGAACGCGATGAGCACGAGGATCGCCTTCTCGAGCGGCAATGCCGTGAGCTCGAGGGCAGCGAGAGTCGCGGCCGCCGCTGCCGCGCTCGCGAGCGCGATGTCGGCCGCCTGTTCGCGAACGCTCGCAAGCGAGCCCAGCCCGCCGATCATGAGGCCGCCCACGGAAGCCGCGAGTCCCGATTCGAGATGGCCCGTGGCCTGGCCGACGACCACCGGGATCGTCATGGCGAGCCCGGCGGCGATCGCGTGCGGCCAGTCGAGCCGCGCTCCGGACCACTTCAGCGCGTCGGATAGATGCTTCTGCGGTATCACGCCGGGATCGCTAGTTCCGGGCGCGCGGCCTGCAGCACGCGCCTGAAATCGTCGCGGATGCGGGCAAGCGCCTCGTGGCTGTCCGCTTCGAAGCGAAGCACGATCACGGGCGTGGTATTCGACGCGCGGAGCAATCCGAATCCGTCCGGATACTCGACGCGAAGCCCGTCGATCGTGATCACATCGGTCGCGCCGGTGAAGCGCGCGCTCTCCTGCAGCTCGGCCACGAGCGCGTGGTTTTCGCCCTCGCGCTCGAGCTTGATGTTGAGCTCCGGCGTCGCGATTGAGTCGGGGAGCGACTCGAGCACGGGCGACGCATCGGCCGCGCGGGAGACGATCTCCAGAAGCCGCGCGCCGGCATACATCCCGTCGTCGAATCCATACCAGCGATCCTTGAAGAAGAGGTGGCCGCTCATCTCGCCGGCGAGCGGTGCGCCCGTTTCCTTCAGTTTCGACTTGATGAGCGAGTGGCCCGTCTTCCACAGCAGGGGCCTGCCGCCGTGCTCCCGGATCCACGGGAAGAGGTTCCGCGTGCACTTCACGTCGAAGATCACTTCCGCGCCGGGGTTGCGGCCGAGCACGTCGGCGGCGAACAGCATGAGTTGCCGGTCGGGAAAGATGATCTTTCCGGATTTCGTGACCACGCCCAGGCGGTCGCCGTCGCCGTCGAACGCGAGCCCCAGCTCCGCGTCGCTCGCGCGCAACTTCTCGATGAGGTCCTCGAGGTTCTCGGGCTTCGAGGGATCCGGGTGGTGGTTCGGGAAATTGCCGTCCACCTCGCAGAAGAGCTCGATCACCTTGCAGCCCATCTTGCGGAAGAGCGCAGGCGCGAAGGCGCCCGGCGAGCCATTGCCGCAATCGACCGCGATCGTCATGGGGCGCGAGAGCTTCACGTCGGAGGCGATGCGGTCCAGGTAGGCGTCCGCTACGTTTGCGAAAGAGACGCTTCCGCGCTTTGGCCGGGCCCCCGTCTCCACGGGGGTGACCTCGATCGACTTCCTCAAATCCTGGATCGCTTCGGCGGCCAGCGTCTCGCCCGCCACCATCATCTTCAGGCCGTTGTACTCGGGCGGGTTGTGGCTGCCGGTGACCATCACGCCGCTGCCCGTGGCGAAGTGGTGCGTGGCGAAATAGACCATGGGTGTCGCGACCACGCCGATGTCGATCACGTCGATGCCCGCGGCGTTGAGGCCCTTGGCGACGGCGCCTGCAAGGCGCGGTCCCGACAATCGTCCGTCGCGGCCCAGGATGAACTTCGTGACCGACTTGTTTCGCGCCAGCGTGCCGAGCCCGCGGCCGATGGCCTCGGCGGCGCTCTCGGTGAGCGTGCGGTCCACGATCCCGCGAATGTCGTAGGCCTTGAAGATCTCGGGTGCGATGGCGGTCATTCGCGGTGCTCGAAGAAATACAGGACGCGGCGCGGAAGCCAGTCGATGTTCCCCGGAAACGTCCCGGAGACGAATCCCACATGGCCGCCGCGTGGCGTGAATTCCAGTGTGACCTCGGACGAGACCTCGTCTTGCGCCGGCAATGTCGCCTCGGGCAGGAAGGGATCGTCACGCGCATTCACGACGAGGGTGGGCACGCGAATTCGGGCGAGCCAGGGCTTGGAGCTCGCCCTCGTCCAGTAGTCGTCGGTATCGCGGAATCCATGCAGGGGCGCGGTCACGACATTGTCGAACTCGCGCAGCGTTCGCGATGCCCGAACCTTGTCTGCGTCGTAGAGACCGGGAAAGCGCTCAAGTCTCGCGAGGGAGCTCTTCTTCAATGAGGAAAGGAAATGCTTCGCATACAGGAGGGAAAGCCCCTGGCCCAGCGCATCACCCGCGGCCATGAGGTCGAGCGGCGCACAGACCACCGCTGCGCGGGAGACGATCGAGGCCGCTTCATCGCCGCACTCCCCGAGCCATTTCGCGAGCGCATTGCCACCGAGCGACACTCCGGCTACGAAGAGCGCGCCGGCGCCCGTGCGTTCACGCAGGCGCCGCAACGCCCAGTCGACCTCCGCGCTGTCGCCGGAGTGATAGGCGCGGGGAAGCCGGTTGGGCTCGCCGCTGCAACCGCGGAAGTGGAGCACGCTGCCGCGCCAACCTCGCTCGCGCACTTGCGACATCAGCGCGCGCGCGTAGCCGGATTCGGACGATCCCTCCAGTCCATGGAAGAGGTGTACCCAGGGCGCCTGGGCCGGACCGTCGACGAAGTCCACATCGACGAAATCGCCATCGGGCGTGTCCCATCGCTCACGGCGCAGCGCGACTCGCGGCGCACGGGCGATGAGCGAGGCGTAGATGGTCTGCAGGTGCGCGTGCGGCAACCACCACGCCGGTACGAAGCGCGGGGGCATCGTTTTCCACACGGACAAGGGGCTTCATTATAGGTCGCCGGGAGCCTAGCGTTGAAACCGGATCTCGACCGCGCGGGCGCCGTCTGCCCGCCGCGGTCCCATGAGGTCCAACAGGGGTTCCAGGGCACCCGCCTGCGCACCTTCGCCGCGCGCTTCTCCCGAAAATGCGACCAGGGACGGCGGCGTGAACGTGCCGTGCCCGGCGACACGGAGCGGGCCCTCCTCCGTCGCCACCGTGAACGACACGGGGCCATCTTCGGCCGTCGCGTCGAGGGAATACCTGCCGAGCGGCTTCACCTCGGAGAGCGACACCGCCGCGTCGCTCCACGTCGCGGCGAGCTTGCCGCGCGCTTCGCCGTCGTCCTTCAGGCGCCACTCCGGCGTGGCGATCGTGACGATGCCTTCGGGATGCCATGCGCCAACGAGCGGCGCCAGGATCGCGGCCACCGACGCATCGATTCGCGCATCGGCGCCCGCGAAGATCCATCGCGAGAAACCTCGCCCCAGCGTGAGCCTCGCGTCCACCCCGCGGCCGCTCGCAGCGACGTCGAACGCGACGTGTCCCGAGGCGAGCCCGGCCGGCGCGAAGCGCCACTGGATATGGTCCAGCGCGAACACGCCGCCCGGTGCGAGCACCGTGGCCCGCGCCTCTCCGTTCCAGAGCGTGCCACGCGGCTCGGCCACCTGGACCGCGCCACCCGATGCATTGCCGATACGCGACGCGACGACGCTCGCGGGAATGGTGGCGATGAGGAAAATCGCGTAGGCCGCGATGCCGAGGATTGCGAGGGAGCGCGCGCGCAAGGTCCAGGCTCCCTAGGACCGGGTGAGGTTCAGGTCGGCGCGGACGCGGCCCGTGACGGGAAGCGCCTCGATGCGCGCGTTTTCAACGCGAAGCCCGTGCGTCGATTGCACCGTCACGAGCCAGTCGAGGAGCTTCGTGAACGGCACGTCGCCTGCGACGACGTGCACGTGCTTATTGTCGGGAACGCTCACCTGGGCACCGGTGAGGGAATTCTGGGTCGCCAGGGCTGCCAGTGGCGTGGGATTTCCGGACACGATCGGCGCCACGATCTTCAGGCGCTTCACCTCGTCGGCGTCGCGCTTCAACTGCGAGATCGACGCGCGCAGCTGCGGCAACTCGGCGTCGAGGCGCGCGCGCTCGCGTTGCAGCGGCAGCCACGCGAGTGCGAAGACCAGGATGATGCCGACGGCGACAGCGCCGGCGGTGATGAGGCGGCGCTCGGAGTCGGAGCGCCATCTCCAAAGCGTCGCGTAGTTCATCGCGCGGCCTCCGCGACGGTGCCTTCGCCGCGCCGCACGACGAGCTTGCCCGAGGCGTATTCGATGGATTTGGCGGGGCCGCCGGGCTCCTTCGCCGCGCGCGTGAGGCGCACGAGGAAATCGTCTTCGACCACGATTCCCCGCGCGCGCTTCAACTCCGCGAGGTTGCGGCTCATCTGCAGGTCCGGATCCACCACGACTTTCGCCTCGGGAAACGCGCCGCGGAAAACCGCCTCGCGTTCGGCTTCGAGACCCGATCGCTCGCGTTCCAGGCGCCAGGTGTCGAGCGCCAGGAATCCCAGTTGCAACACGGCGATCGCGATGGCGATCGCGACCGCGACCCTCGGGATGCGCGGCAGGCTGCGTCGCCGCGGTGCGAACTCCCCCTGCAGGAGCTCCGTGCGTGCACGGTCGGGCTCGCCGCGCGCGAGATCTTCCCAACGGGAGCCGGCTCCGAACGACACGCGTGATTCCGAGCTCCAGGCCGCGAGGGCGGGCAAGGGTGCCTCGCCTTCCACGTGCACGTGCACCGTTTCCGGTTTCGCCCCCCGGGCGGACGACTCATCCAGCGCAAGGCGAAGGGCCAGCGGGAATGCGCCCGAGGCATCGTGATCGAAGGTCGCGGATACGCCTTCCGCATCGACGAGCATCCCGCGTTGCGCGCTCCACACCACGTGCCATTCGCCGCGCGCGAGGAGGTCGCTTTCCGGCCACGCGTTCGCCGCGGCGAGCCCGGCGTCGTCCAGCGCGTCCAGCATGGCACGGAGCCATCCACGGTCGACCACAGCGACCAGCGTGTCGCCGGAGGCGAGTTTCTCGCCGGCAACCGCGTGGATGTGCGATGGATCCGCGAGCAGGCGATCTTCGACCGCGAACGGAAGGAGCTCCCGGATCGTGGACGAGCTCACCCTGGGAAGCCTGAGCCGCGCGAAGAGCACGCGCGTGGCGGGCACGACGGCCTCGCGCCGCTCGGCGCGGGGCGCCATCTCGAGCGTCGAGTCGTCCTCGCGCAGCACGGCGCCGCGGTCGTCCATCAGCATCCAGGCGAACTGCGTGGATGAGTCGGGCCGCTCGACACTCGGGAGGAAGATGCGAAGCTTCATGGCTTCAGAAGCGCGGCCGCTGCCACACGACGTTCACCTGCCCCTGGGCACGAACGAGGAGCGCGTCGATGGCGAGCTGGACGTCGTCCTGGGACACCGCCACGACAGTCGAGAAATAGGCGCTCTTGATGTCGAGGTTCGCGGGCACGTAGTTGGCCGCGTGCGCGTCCCAGTCCGCGATCATCTGCGTGGCCTTGAAGGGGCGGGTCTTGCGCATCGCGATCGCATTCTCGATCTTCTCCTTCGGAACATCGGGCATGACCGCCATCAGCACGACGTCGGTCGCGGTATTGATGTTGACGGCCGTGTGGTCCCGGAGCGCCGTCACGTACGGGCGCAGCTTCGCCACGGTCGCCGCGTCGAACCCGCGAATGCGATAGAGCTCCTCGACCTGCATCATCGGCGCATTGGCTGCGCGATAGGGTTTCGCGAGGGACAGATAGTAGGGATCCTCCGCGCCGCCGTTGCCCGAGATCGTGTTGTCGGCGTCGATCCAGTCGAGGACCGCGTCGGCGAGGTCGGGGGAGAGATCGAGCGACGCGAGCAGGCGCTGGAACACCTTCATATCGGCGTCGCTTCGCGAGTTGTTCTGCACGAGGTTGTTCAGGTTGAACTTGCCCTGCTCGTCGACGATGGCGCCCGAGACCACGGCGCGCTCCACGGGCATCCCCGCGAGCGGTTGCGCCCAGGCCTCGTCGAGACCGTCGTAGCTGGCCGCGATCGCCATGTCCTGGAGCAGGATGCCCCGCGACCAGTCGATGCCGGCGCGCGCGAAGAGGTCGGCCTGCGCCCGCGACGCGACGAGCGCCGTCTGGTCGAGCATCGCCGACTGCTGCGCGAGCATGAGCATCGCCGCCGATGCCGCCACGGCCACGATGAGCACCGCGGTGATCACCGCGACTCCGCGCTCGCGAATCATTGCGGCCTCGGCAGGTCGATGAGGCGCACGATCTTCTCGCCGCTTGCCAGTTGCGCGGTTACCTCGACGGCATTCGGCGCCCTATCCTGGCCGTTGCCCGGGATTCCCCAGCTCGTGTTCCACTCGCCGTGGACGTCGAGAAACCGGAACGAGAGCGACGTCACGTTCTTCAGCACGGGCGTGGCGACGGGAGTGTCGCGCGGCGCCGCGTCGATGCCGCCCCAGGAGAGGCGCTCGACGGCGTTGTCGTGCAGGCGATAGGCGACGCGCTGCGGCGCGGCGAGCGCATTCTCCTGCAAGGGACTTCCCGAGCGGCTCAATGAAAGGCCGGTGTCCGAGGCGGTCGATTGCACGAGCGAGGAGACGGGCATGAGCAGCGTGCCTTCGGGTGCCAGCGCGGTCCGCCCCGGCAACACTGCGGCGAGGTCGCGTTCGAGGCGGGCCACGAAGAGCGCGACGTCGCGCCACTTGCGCGATTCCTGCTCGAGCGCCACGCGCGTCTGCAGCATCGCGTCGAGGCTGCGATAGGCGAAGCCCGCGAGGATCGCGAAGATCGCGAGCGCGACCAGCAGCTCGACGAGCGTGAAGCCGACCGTGCGGTGTTTGCACGGTCCCCGTGCCAGAGCCTGCCCCGGTTGTCGGTAAGCCGGGGGGGACCCAGTCACGCTAAGGGCTGACATATGCGACAAGACGCGTGAGCACGCGTTGCGGATCGCGCGAATCGGAGACCGCGAGCTCGACCTTGCGGATCGCGGGATTGGCGGTATCGCTCACCACCTGTTCGATCGTGAAGGAGGCGTTGCCTTCGTCCGCGTTGAGCGTCGAGGTGCCGGTGCCGGGAAAGATCATGCGCGCGCGGAGCTCCGCCACGCGGTTTTCCGCGGCCCAGGTAGCGAGGAGCCGCGCACGCGTCTCGAACGAACCGTCGGTCGCGACACTCGCCGCGCGCGTGGTCGCGGCGAGCGCGATCGCGAGGATCGCCACGGCGACCAGGATTTCAACCAGCGTGAATGCGCGAAGGCGCCGCATCGTGGGTTCGCGCTTCATCCCTCGGTGAGCGTCACGGCGCCCGCGGCGTCGCCTTCGATCGCCCACGGATAGCCGCGCACCTCGAGCGAGATGCGGAAGGGCACGCCGAGTCCGTCGGGCAGGAAGACCAGCTTCTGGTCGGCCTTCAACGGCTGGCCGTCCACGTAGAGGCTCGTGATGTGCAGTGTCGCGTCGAGGCGTTGCTCGTGGGTCGCGTCGCGCTGCCATTCGCTGCCGCGCAATTGCCACACGTAGAGTTGCCCGTCGCCGAAGGCTAGCGCCATGGGACGGCCGCCGAACCACGCCGCGTCGCGCGAACGCTCGATCGACAGGGCCAGCGTGCCCGATTCGCGCCGTGCGACCTGGCGCTCGTCGGGAAAGAGGTTCACCGCCGCGACGACGAGGATGATGCCCGTGATCGCCACGACCACGAGGATCTCGACGAGGGTAAAGCCGCTAGTCCCAGTTGCCGATATCCGCCGCATTGCCCTCGCCGCCGCGCGCGCGGTCGGCCCCGAGGCTGAACACGTCGATCTCGCCCCTCACGCCCGGCGAGAGGTACTGGTAGTCGCTGCCCCAAGGGTCCTTCGGCAGGTGCTCCAGGTAAGGCTTCCAGTTGCCGGGGACCGGGTTCGTGGTCGGCTTCAGCACGAGGGCGCCGAGTCCCTGGTCCGTGGTGGGGTAGTTGCCGTTGTCGAGGCGATAGAGCTTGAGCGACTGCACGATCGCCGCGACGTCGGCCTGGGCCGCGACGCGCTTCGCCTCATCGGGCCGGTCCATGATGCGCGGCACGATGATCGCCGCGAGGATGCCGAGGATCGCAACGACGACGAGCACCTCGATCAGCGTAAAGCCTCTCCGTCTCATCGGGCCACCAGCGAATTGAGTTGGAAGATGGGAAGCAGGATCGAGAGCACGATCACCAGGACCACGCCGCCCATGACGAGGATCATCGCGGGCTCGAAGATCGCCGTAAAGGCCGCGAGCCGTGTCGCGATGTCGTTCTGCTGCTGGCGAGCCGCGCGTTCCAGCGCTTCATCGAGGCGGCCGCTTGCTTCGCCGCTCGCGATGAGGTGCACCATCACCGGCGGGAACGATTTCGTGGCGGCGAGCGCGCGCGAGAGCGTCATGCCTTCGCGCACGCCGCGCGCCGCGGTGGCGAGCGCCTCGCGCATCGGGATGAGCGTCATCACGCCGGTACCGGCGTCCAGCGCCTGGAGAATCGGAACGCGGCTTCCGACGAGGATGGAAAGGGTCGCAGCCAGGCGCGCCGCGTCCACGTGCTTCAGGATGCGGCCCACGAGCGGGGTGCGCCACGCGAGGTTGTGGAGCGCCGTGCGTGAAGCCGGGCGCTTCAGCGCGACCCGAAGCGCGATGGCCGCCGCGATCGCGAACGCGAGCCACAGGCCCCACGTCGCCTGCAGGAATCCCGACAGCGCGATCAGCATCCGCGTGAGCAGCGGCAGCTGCTGGTGCGCGTGGGCGAAGACGCCGATCACTTGCGGCAGCACGTACACGAGCAGCGCGCCCACGACGGTGAGCGCCACGCACATCACGATGGCCGGGTAGATGAGGGCGAGCGAGAGCTTCGCCCGCAACGCCTGCCGCTCTTCCAGGTAGTCGGACAGGCGCGAGAGCACGCGCGGCAACTGGCCCGACGACTCGCCCGCGGCGACCAGCGTGCGGTAGAGCTCCGAGAAGATGTTGGGGAACGAAGCGAGCGCCTTGGCGATCGTGTTTCCGGCGAGCACTTCGCCGCGCAGCGCCGCGAGGACCTGGCGCGATCGTTCCTGCTCGGCCTGTTCGATCAGCGCGTTGAAAGTCTGCTCGATCGTGAGCCCGGCTTCGAGGAGCGAGGCGAGGCCGCGCGTGAGCTGGGTCAGTTCCGCGGACGAGATCGAGACGGGCCGAAGCCGCGATCCGGCCGACGCATCGTTGGCCGCGATGACCTCGACGCGATAGGGCGTGAGCCCCTGGTCGCGCAGCGCCGCTCGCGCCTGGCGCGCGCTGTCGGCCTCCAGCACACCCTTGTGGAGCCGGCCTTCGACGCTGTACGCCTGGTATCGGAAACCTGGCACGTTAGCCCACTACTGCTTTGGATCCGCAGATAAACGCAGATAAACGCAGATGAAGTCAAAAGGACCATGTGCTTCGTGATGTCGCCGGCAATGGCACGAAACGCTCATGGCTTTTCCAGGGTCATCTGTGTTTATCTGCGTTTATCTGCGGATCCAAAGCCTTACGTCCGCGTCACTCGCAGCACTTCATCCAGCGACGTCACGCCTTCCCTCACCCAGCGAAGGCCGTCGTCGCGAAGGCGCGTGAGGCCGTGGCGAACCGCGTACTCGCGCAGCTCGCTCTCGGCGGTGCTGTCGTGGATGCGGTGGCGCAGCTCGTCGTCGGTCACGAGGAGCTCATGGATGCCGGTGCGGCCGCGATAGCCGGAGAAGTTGCACGCGCCGCAGCCCACCGCGCGATAGAGGCGGTCGGGTTTCGATTTGCCGAAGACACCGCGCTCCGACTCATCCGGCTCGTACGGCGACTTGCAATCGGGGCAGAGCTTGCGCACGAGGCGCTGCGCGAGGACGCCGTTCAGCGTCGAGGCGAGCAGGTACGGCTCGATACCCATGTCGATCAGGCGCGTGACCGCCCCCGGCGCGTCGTTCGTATGCAGCGTCGCGAGCACGAGGTGTCCCGTGAGCGAGGCCTGCACGGCGATCTGCGCCGTCTCCAGGTCGCGGATCTCGCCGATCATCACGATGTCCGGGTCCTGGCGAAGGATGGCGCGAAGCGCCCGCGCGAAGGTCATCTCGATGCGCGGGTTCACCTGCGTCTGCCCGACCCCGTCCAGCTCGTACTCGATCGGGTCCTCGACCGTGAGGATGTTGCGCGTCTTGCGGTCGAGCCGCGAGAGCGCCGAATAGAGCGTCGTCGTCTTGCCCGAGCCCGTGGGCCCGGTCACGAGGAAGATGCCGTGGGGCTCGTGGATCAGCAGGTCGATCCGGTCGCGCGACTCGGGCGCCATGCCCAGCGCGTCGAGCGTGAGCCGCCCGGCCTGCTTGTCGAGCAGGCGCAGCACCACGCGCTCGCCGCTGCCCGTGGGAATCGTCGAGACGCGCACGTCGATGGGCCGGCCCGCGATGCGAAGCGCGATGCGGCCGTCCTGCGGCAGGCGCTTTTCCGCGATGTCGAGGGAAGCCATCACCTTGATGCGCGACACCATCGCCGGGTGCAGGCCGCGGCGCGGCTCTACCACGTCGCGAAGCGCGCCATCGACGCGGAAGCGCACGAGCGCGCGCGACTCGAAGATCTCCAGGTGCACGTCGGAGGCGCCTTCGCGAACCGCCTGCGTGAGCAGCGCGTTGATGAGGCGGATGATCGGTGCGTCGTTCTCGGCCTCGAGGAGGTCGGCGACCTCGGGAAGCTGTTCCGTGAGCTTGGCGAGGTCGAGGGACTCGCCCATGTCGTCCACGATCGTCTCGGCGGCGGAAGGCTCGCGCGTATAGGCGAGCGTGAGGCAATGCTCGAACTCCTCGGGCGTGAGCAGCATCTCGCGCAGGGGCTTGCCCGCCATGCGGCGCACTTCGGCGAGCGTGGAGGCTTGCGGGTAAGGGCGGATCCACACCTCGAGCATGCCCGCCACGACGCGCGCGGCGATCACGCCCTTCGACTTGGCGAAGGGATACGGCAGCAACCTTGCCGTGTGCGGGTCGAGGTCCTGGGGGTTCACTGTGCGTTCGAGGGGCGCCGTCATTTCCCGATCAGCTGCTTGTCCTTGACTTCATCCTGGGGCGGCAGCTTCACCGCCGGCTCCGCGGGCAACAGCACGTTGGACGGAAGCTTCGTCTCGTCCTGCATGTTGCGGATGTACTCGTAGCGTTCCGCGGTGATCCCCTTCGAGGAATCGGCGTTCTTGAGCACCACGGGACGCAGGAAGACCATGAGGTTGGTGCGCTTGCGGCTGCGCGACTCGTACTTGAAGAGGAATCCGATCAGGGGGAGGTTCCCCAGGAACGGGACCTTGTCGATGTTGGTCTCCTTGTCGTCCTGGATCAATCCGCCCAGCACCACGATCTGCCCGTCGTCACAGAGTATGGTCGATTCGAGCGAGCGCTTGTTGGTGATGATGTCGGCCGACTGCACCAGGGTCTTGTCCGTGGTGACGCTGGAGACTTCCTCGAAGATGGTGAGCTTCACCGTGCCCGCTTCCGTGATCTGCGGACGGACCCTCAGCGTGAGGCCCACGTCCTTGCGCTCGATCGTCTGGAAAGGCGTCGTGGAGCTGCCCGCCGTCGGCGTGTAGCTGCCGGTTATGAAGGGCACGTTCTGGCCGACGAGGAGCTTCGCTTCCTCGTTGTCGAGCGTGAGGATGTTGGGCGTCGAGAGCACGTTGGCCATGCTGTCGCCCTCGAAGGCGCGTGCGAGCACCGAGAGGTTCGCGACGCTGATGAAGGTTCCGTCGGCCTGCGGCACCGTGATGGTTCCATTCACGAGCCCGAGGTTCAGGCCCGGGCCGAACTGCGTGAGGTTCGCGAGGCTTCCCAGGACGCCGGTGGCGCCCAGGATGTTCGAGCCTGCGGCGCCTGAAGGACTGGTCGAGAAGTTCGTGCCGCCGATGGCGCCCTGGCCATTGCGCCCCAGGTTCGAAAGGCCCTGCCACTGCACGCCGAATTCGGAGGCGCGTCCCAGCGAGATCTCGACGATGAGCGCTTCGACATAGACCTGCGCGCGGCGCTCGTCGAGCTTGTCGATCACGGCGCGCAGGTTGCGGTACACCGGCTCGGGCGCTGTGATGATGAGCGAGTTGGTCGGCTGGTAGGGCTGGATCGTCGAGGCCACGGGCGCGCTCGCGGGCGGCGACGCGGTCGAGGAGCCGGGAGTGTTCGCGGCCATGCCAGGCGGCGTGGGCGCCGAGAGGGCCTGGCCCGACGAACGGGTGTTGCCGTCGCCCCCGGCGAGCAACGCGCGCAGCGTCTCGGCCATCTTCGGGGCCTCGGCATTGCGAAGCGGCACGACGAAGATGTTGCCCGCGCCGGCGCCGGGGGTATCGAGGCTCGCCGCGAGCGCCTTTATGCGCATCATGAGCGCAGGGTTGTCGCCGCGCAGGATGAGGCTGTTGGTGCGCGGGTCCACGGCGATCGCCGCCTTGGGCGGCTGCCCGGGCGTCGTGGGATTGGCGCTCGTCTCGGGAACCACGCGTTGCAGGATCTGCGCGATGTCGATCGCCGAAGCGTTCGACAGCCGCACGACCTGCACGTCGCCCGCGCTCGGCAAGTCGATGGCACGGACGATGCGTTCGATCTTGCGCACGTTCTCGGCGTAGTCGGTGATGATGATCGCGTTGTTCGGGGGATATGCCCCGATGAAGTTGTTCGCCGTGACGAGCGGGCGCAACACGGGCACGAGTTGCACCGCCGATTCGTTCTGCAGCACGAAGACCTGCGTGACGATGCGATCGCCCGAGATTTTCGCCGCCTGCTCGCCCACGGGCCCCGCGCTCGCCTTGGCTTCGGCCTCGGGAATGATCTTCACGAAGTTGCCTTCCTCGACGGCGGTGTAGCCCTGCACGCGCAGCGCCGAGAGGAAGATCTGGTAGAGCAGCTCCTTCGATACCGGCTTGTCGGACACGATGTTCACGGTGCCGTTCACGCGCGGGTCGATGATGAAATTCTTGCCGGTGTGCTGGCCCACCGTCTTGATCACCGACTGGATGTCGGCGTTGATGAAATTGACGGTGACCAGGTCTCCACTGTCAGTGGGCGCGGGAACTTGAGCGAGCGCAGGCCAATAAAGCACCGCCGCAATGCCAAGAGCAGCGTGTGAGAGGGCGCGCCGGACACTTCGAAACGTTGTCACGTATTGTCGCTTCTACGTTGATTTAACGGGCATTGTAAGACGAAAACCGGGGACGCACCCCAATTTCAGCAAGGGTGTTAGCAGCCACTAACTGATTCGGGGACAGCCCTGGCTTAGGGGACAGACCCCTAAGACTGATTCGGGGACAGACCCCTAGATTCTGCAGACTGGTGCATGAATTGTAATGACAGCGAGAATCTAGGGGTCTGTCCCCGAATCAGTTCCTAAGTCAAGGCTGAATTGCGTAGGAAAGCTGGAGCGTGCCCTGGCCGCGCTGGACCTCGGCTTGGATCAAAGAGATCGTGGCGAATTGCTGGTAGAGGCGCGCCAGGTCGCCCGTCGACTGGACGGGTTGGCCGTTCACTTTCTTGATGACGTCGCCGGCCTGCAATCCCAGCTTCTGCGCGAGGCTCCCGTTGGGCGCCGCGTCCATGCGGACGCCGCCGCCCTGCGGAACGCCGATCGCGCCGAGGTACGAGAGTTGGTTCGGATCTCGCAGCGCCTCGTCGAGCTCCTTGCGCGAGAGCGTGAAATTGTTGTCCCCCTGTCGCGCGACGTTCAGCTTGAAGCCCACGTTGCGTGTCGCGCCTGCCGCCTTGCCGCCACCACCTTTCGGCAGGTCGAGGTCGATGCGCTCGCGGGTGCCCGCCCTCGAGATCACGACGTACTCGGGCTTCACCTCGGCGAGCTTCACGCCCTTCTGCACCTCCTGATCGACCATCACCGTGATGTCCCGGCCCGATCCCGTCGAGAAGATGGCCGAGGCCATGGGGCCGGAGTACGGGGCGATCACCCCCTTCAGGCGAAGGCCGCCGGACGAGGCGGTCGGAGTATCGGGAGCGGCGGCCCCGAAAAGCCTCGCGATGGCGCCGAGGTTCACGCCCTCGGAATCGTCCGCAGGCGAAGCGACAACCGCGGGCGCCACGAACACCCAGGTCCAATGGGCGAGCTGGTACGCGAGCACGAGCACGAGGGCGACTGTCGCGATCGTGCCGAAAGCGCTCTTCTCGCCGGTTTTCGTGGGGTCGGGGGCCGTGGCCATGACGAGATGTTAGCGCGCTAACGCTTCGGTGCGCGGGCGAGATCGATATCGAGGTAGCGCCAGGGCTCGCGCGCGAAGGGATGCTTCTTGTAGTTGAGCAGCCACGGCTGGATCAAGATGTTCTGCGCCTTGAAGGTTTCCACCATCCATGGCGCGTATACCAGCACGATCTTCATCATCCGTTCGTAGAGGGCCGCGCGTTCCGGTCCGTTGGGCAGGCGCTTGGCGCGTTCGTAGAGCGCGTTGTACTCGGGAAGGTCGAACATCGAATAGTTCGCCTGCTCGAGCGAGCCCTTCCAGAAGAGCTGGAGGAAGTTTTCGGCGTCGGGATAGTCGGCGATCCAACCGTAGCTGAAGGATTGCACCCGGCCTACGCGCGCCTGCTTGCGAAGCTCGGCGAGCTTTTCCACCTTGTCGAAGGCGACGCGGATGCCGATGTCGTCCATGGACTTCTTCCATAGCTCGTTGCGTTGCCGCTCGCGCTGCGTCGGGATCGAGGCGTGCTCGAGCACGAGCGGCGTGCCGTCGGGATTCTCGCGGTAGCCGTCGCCGTCACGGTCCACGTAGCCGAACATATCGAGCAGCGCCTTGGCCTTGGCCGGGTTGTATTCGAGCGTGGGGCTCGAGAAGTTGGAGTCGTAACCAAAGACTGAGGGCGGAAAGAGCGAGACCGCGCGCGTCGACTGGTGCTCGTCGAGGATCGAGACCTGCTCGTCGATCCGGTAGGCCAGGCAGATTGCGCGGCGCAGCGCGATGCGTTCGGGTGTGTAGCCGCCGATCGCATTGGGCTTGCCGTCGATGGTGGGCGCCATGTTGAACGTCGTGTACGTGATGTAGGCGATCTCATCGGGCGTGGTTGTCATGCCGCGCTTGCGCAGGTTCGGCGCGAGCTCACCGGCAGGCATCGCGATCCGGGCGAACTCCTCGGGTAGCGGCCGGATGTAGTCGTGCTCGCCGTTCAGGAACGCGAGCCATCGGGGCTGCGGCTCGTCGATGATGTAGACCTCGATGCGGCCCACGATCGGAATGCGCTTGCCCTTGAGCCGGGCGAGGATCTGCCTCGAGAGCGGATCGTCGTGCCCGACGGAATCGAAGTATTCCTCGCGATAGCCCGGATTGGCCTCGAGCACGACGAGCGAGCCGCGCACCCAGCGCTTGAGCAGGAAGGGGCCCGTGCCCACGGGGTGCGAGGAAAAATCGTCGCCGTAGTAGTCGGCGACCTCGCGCGCGACTGCGCCCGTGGCGGGCATCGCGAGGGCGTAGAGGAATCCGTAGTCCGTATTCTCGAGCTCGATGCGCAGCGTGTACTTGTCGATCGCACGCAGGCCTTCGAGGGGCTTGTCGTAGTCGACGCGATTGGACTTTCTCGATTCTGCTGCCCATGCGCTGGCGCCCTTGATCTTGCCTTCCACGAGAAAAAGCCACTGGCTCTTGATGCGCGGATCGAAAAGCCGTTCGATGGAGTAGACGTAGTCCTGCGCGGTGAGCTCGCGCTTCACGCCCTTGAACGCGGGATCGGGCGTGAAGTAGATGCCGGGCTTCACCTTCACGATGTACACGCGGCCGTCTGAGGTCTCGGGAAGGGCCACGGCGGTGCGCGGCACGAGCTTGGCGGGCCGGGCGAGGTAGTCGTACTGGAGCAGCGGGTCGAAGATCTCGTTGGTGAGCGAGTCGCTCCCCTCGTCGCTATCGGACTGGGGATCCATCTTGTTCTCGGCGCTCCTGAAGGCTGTCCGCACGATCTTGCCCGGGTCGGCCGCCTGGGCCGTCGCGAGGAACACCGCGGCGGCGAGGCATGCGAAGAATCGCGTCACGGTTTCAATGAAGCGTATGGGCCGGGGCTTCTTCGCGGCGCTGCGGCTGCGCTTCGGTCGACGCGTTGGCGTGATGCACGGCCATGCGCCATCCGGCCTCGGTGAGCACGTAGACGTTCGTGGCATTGATCGGCGTGACCGGCGCGTTTTCTCCCGGAGGTGCCACGAGCTCGACCACGTTGTGCACGGCGAGCGTCTGCCCGTCGAAAATGCGCTGCTCGGTGGTGCGCACCCGCAGCTGGGCGCCCGCGGAGAAGATCTGCACCCAGCTTTCCCGCACGGCCTCGAAGCCCACGAGGCGTGGCCCCTGCGGATGGATGCACACCACGTCGTCGCTTTCGGCCCAGACCGCCATCATGGCTGCGACGTCGCCGCGCTCGAACGCGTCGTAGAAAGCGGTCTCGGCTTCGTCGGGCGTGGGGAAGAGTTTGCTGCGGGCGCGAGGCATGGCGCCCGAATTCTACTCTGCGGCGGCCGGTGCCGAGGATCCGAACGGGGGGCGCGCGACCCACAGCAGCGGGATCAGCGCGAGGAAGATCCATGCCGCGGCCCACGAGAGGTCAGAGGTCGCCATGGAGTAGGCCTGGCCGCCGATGGTGCGGTCGATGGCCGCCAGCGCCGCCGTGGGATCGCCCGCGGGAAGCTGCGCCAGGTATTGCGTGGTGGCGGGGCTGTAGGCGGTGATCTGCTCGGTGAGCTGCGCGTGATGCAGCGCTTCGCGCCGCTGCCAGAGCGAGGTGGCGATCGACGTGCCCGCGCCGCCCGCGAGGATCCGCAGGAAGTTGTACAGGCCCGAGGCGCTCGCGATCTGCTCCGGGGGAATGTTGGACAGTGCGATGCTCGTGAGCGGCACGAAGAACATCGCGACCGCCACGCCCTGGACGAGCTGCGGAAGCGCGAGCGAAAAGAAATCCGCGCCCGGTTCGAAGTGCGCGCGCATGAAGGCGGTGAGGGCGAAGACCGCGAAGCCGACGGAGGCGATCATGCGCGGGTCGAGGCGGTTCATGTTCTTGCCGATGATGGGCGTGACGAAGATCGCGAGGATCCCCGTGGGCGCCATCACGAGGCCCGCCCAGGTGGGCGTATAGGACATCTGCGTCTGCAGCCAGAGCGGCAGCAGCACCACGGTTCCGAAGAACAGCATGTAGGCGAGGCTCACCGCGATCGCGGAGGCCGCGAAGTTGCGCCGCTGGAAAAGGTGCAGGTCCACGACCGGATGCTTCTCCGTGAGCTCCCACGCGATGAGCAGCGACAGGCAAAGCGCGGCCGCGATCGCGAGGGACACGATGGTGCCGGAGTTGAACCAGTCGAGCTCGCCGCCCTTGTCGAGCATGACCTGCAGCGATCCCACGCCCACGGCGAGGAGTGCCAGCCCGATCGCGTCGATGGGCAGCTTCACGATCTTGCTCTCGCGACCGCGCATGCGCAGCCAGATCACGTACATGCAGACGATGCCGATGGGCACGTTGATGTAGAAGATCCACGGCCAGCGCAGGTTGTCCGTGATCCAGCCGCCGAGGATGGGGCCCATCACGGGCGCTACCAGCGTCGTAAGCGCCCAGATTGAAAGGCCCATGCCGCGCTTTTCCGGCGGATAGATGCTGAGCAGCAGCGTTTGCGAAAGCGGCATCATCGGCCCCGCCACCGCGCCCTGCAGCACGCGGAACGCGAGCAGCATCGGCATGCTGGTGGAGATGCCGCAGCCCCACGACGCGATCGAGAAGAGCAGCATCGAGAGCACGAAAAGCTTCACCTCGCCCACGCGCCGCGCGAGCCAGCCGGTGAGCGGCACGGCGATCGCGTTGCTCACGGCGAAGGACGTGATCACCCACGTGCCCTGGGAGGGCGACACGCCCAGCTCACCGGAGATGCCGGGGATGGAGACGTTGGCGATGGAGGTGTCGAGCACCACCATGAAGCTCGCCGCGGCCAGCGCGACCGTGAGCAGGACCCGGTCCGCGCCCTCCATGGGCTCGCCGTACATGCTTACAGTCCCGAGTAGGTGGCCGGCCGGATGGCCGAGTCGCGGCGGGTGGCGAGGTTCGCGGTCGAGGCGGGCGTGCCGCTCGTGTTGGCGCGCACGATCTTCGTGATGAGCGCTTCGGCGTCACGCGTGTCCGCATCGAATACCGGCGTCGAATACGCGGGCACGGACCTGGGAGCCGTGGCGACCACGGGGCCGCTCCTGTCATGGATGTCCACTGTCGCTTCCATCGAAAGGCCGATGCGCAGCGGGTGTTGCTTGAGCTGCTCCGGATCGATCTCCACGCGCACGGGCACGCGCTGCACGACCTTGATCCAGTTGCCGGTCGCGTTCTGCGCGGGCAGCAGCGAGAAGGCGGCACCGGTTCCGGCGTCGAGGCCCACGACCCTGCCGTCGTACTCGATCTTGCTGCCGTAGACGTCGCTCGTGAGCTTTACCGGCTGGCCGATGTGGATGTTGGCGAGCTGCGATTCCTTGAAATTGGCGTTCACCCACATCTGGTCCGTGGGGATGATCGCCATGAGCGGCGTGCCCGGGTTCACGCGCTGCCCGAGCTGGACGCTGCGCTTGGTGACGATGCCATTCACGGGCGCGGGCAGGCGCATGCGTCCGTAGGCGAGATAGGCCTCGCGAACCTTCGCGGCGGCGTTGCGCACGTCGGGGTGGTCCTCGATCGTGGTCTGGTCGACGAGCGCGTGGTTCGCGGCGGCCTGCTCGCGCGCCGAAAGCAACTCGGCCTGTGCGGAGCGAAGGGTGTCGCGCGCGTGGTTCATCTCTTCTCCCGAGACCGCGCCCGAGGCGGACAGGCGCTCGCGGCGCTCCAGGTCATCCTTGGCGCGGGCCACGTCGGCCTCGCGCATCTGCACGGTGGCGGCGATGGAGGACGAGGTCGCGAAAAGACTGCGCACCTGGCGCACGGTCTTGGCGAGCTGCGCTTCGGCGCTTTCCAGGTTCACGAGCGCATCGGCCGGGTCGAGCTGCACGAGGACCTGGCCCGCCTTCACCGCTTCGGTGTTGTCGGCGCCGATGGAGACGATGGTGCCCGCCACCTGCGGGGTGAGCTGGATCACGTTGCCGTCCACGTACGCGTTGTCGGTGAACTCGCGGTGCGAGCCCACGAGGATCCACCACGCGCCGTAGCCGATGCCGGCCACGAGGAAGACCGCGAGCACGCCGGCGATCATCTTCTTGCGCTTGCCGTTGCCGTTGGCCTTGGGGGTGTTGTTTTCGGTGACGTCCGTCATGACTGCGCTCCTTGGTATCCGCCGCCCAGGGCGCGGATGAGATTCACGGAAAGCTCGAGGCCACGCGCATCGAGGTCGGCGGCGAGGCTTCGCTGGACCAGGACCTGCGTTTCCGCGATCAGGACCTGCAGGTAGTTTCCGAGCCCTTCGCGGTAACGCAGCACCGCGAGGTCGTAGGCTTCCTGCGATGAGGCGAGGGCCGCCGTCGATTCGCGCCGCCGCGTTTCGAGCGCGCGGATCGACGTGAGCTGGTCGGATACTTCCTGCAGCGCCTGCACCAGCGCCTGGTTGTATTGCTCGACGGCGATGTCGTAGTCGGCATTCTTCGCGGCGAGGTTGCCGCGCAGGCGCCCGCCCTCGAAGATCGGCAGCGACAGCGCCGGGCCCACGCCCGCGATCTCGCTTCCCGACCGGATGAACTTCGAAAGGCCGATGGACTGGAATCCCACGAACGCCGCGAGGCTCACGTTGGGATAGAACGCCGCGGTCGCCGCGTCGATGTCGGCCGATGCGGCCTCCACTCGCAGGCGCTGCGCGACGATGTCCGGGCGCCGGCCGATCAGGTCGGCGGGTAGTGTCGCGGGCAATCCGACCGGCACTTCACGGGCGACCGGGCGCCGGATATCGAGGCCGCGGTCGGGACCGGCGCCCACGAGCGCGGCAAGGCGGTTCTTGGCAATCGCGATGGATTCCTCGAGGCGCGCGATGCGTTCGCGGCTTTGGGGGAGCGCGGTCTCGGCCTGCTTCAGTTCCACTTTCGAATCGAGGCCCGCCGCGTAACGCTGCGACGTGAGGTCATAGAGCTTCTGGCGCTGGTCGAGCGTGGCGCGCTCGACGTCGAGCTGCGCGTAGTCGCGCTTCAACTCCACGTAGGCGAGGGCGATCCCGACCGAGAGCATGAGCCGCGAGGCGTCGGCGTCGACCTGCGCGGCCTTCGCTTCGCCGAGCGCGGCACGAAGGTTCGCGCGGTTCTTGCCCCAGAAGTCGAACTCGTAGCTGAAATCGATCGTCGCCTGGTTCTGCGTATTCCAGCTGCCGGCGAAGGGCGGCGGATAGATGCTGTTCTCGCTGAAGAGTTGCTCGGTGATGCCCACGTTGCCGGTGACGCTGGGCTTGGTGGTGGCGCCCGCGACGCGAGCGAGCGCGTCCGCGCGGCGAAGGCGCGCCTGGGCGATGGCGATCTGCGGGCTATCGTGCGTGGCCTGTTCGATCAGCGCGTCGAGTTGCGGGTCGTTGAATTGCTTCCACCATCCGTCCACGGGCCACTGCGCCGCGACGGCGTTCGATTCGAGCGTTCGCGCCGCGGCGAGCGTGTTCGCATCGCGCAACGCGGATTGGGGCTTCGATCCGTCGAACGACGCGCAGCCCGCGAGCGCCAACGCCACGACGAGGGCGGCCGGAGCGAATCGTTGGTGGGTTGTCATCGGGGTGTCCTTTGCTGCCCTTGCTGTGTCGGCCTAGGCAGGTGATTTTTCAGCTCGCGACGTTGAGCGCGACGCGCTTGAGGAGGCGCTCCAGCGCGGCGACCTCTTCCTTCGTGAAGCCTCGCAGGGCGCGCTTGTTCATGTCCATCACGATGCGAAGCAGCTTCGGGTAGAGCTGGTGGCCGTCCGGCGTGAGCTCGAGGGCCACGCAGCGCCGGTCGCCCCCGTGGGCCACGCGCTTGATGAGGCCCTTGGCCTCGATGCGGTCGAGGAGGCGGGTCATCGCCCCCGTGTCGTACTGCAGGGCGCGGCAGATCTCCACGGGCGTCGTCGCGCTGCCGCTGCCGACCTTGAGCATGACGATGTACTGGGCCGCCGTCAGGTCGAGGGGCTTCAACTCCTTCTCGACCGCGTCGATCCACTCGCCGCGCACGTTGGCGAGCAGGTACCCGAGCGAGTCCCGGATGTCGAAGCTGCTGGTCTTGAGCTGGGCGAGTGCCATGGTCCATTCCGTTATATATTGGGGCATTATACTGCCTAGGCAGCGATTGTCAAGTCCTGCATAATGAGGCCGCACCTTCCCCCCGTACCTCCTCAGGGAACCCACCATGGCCAAGTTTTTCGTCAACGGCGACCCCGTCGAGTTCCACGCCTCGCCCGATACGCCGCTCCTCTGGGCGCTTCGCGACGGCCTCGGATTGACCGGGACCAAATTCGGTTGCGGCATGGCGCTTTGCGGCGCCTGCACCGTCCATGTGGACGGACAGCCCACGCGCGCCTGCGTCACGCCGGTCTCGGCAATCGAGGGCAAGCGCATCGTCACAATTGAAGGCATCGGCAATACCACGCGGGGCCCGGTCGCACGCGCGGTACGCGCCGCGTGGGTGGACAAGGACGTCGTGCAGTGCGGCTATTGCCAGTCGGGACAGGTGATGGCGGCCACGGCGCTGCTCACGAGCAACAAGTCACCGACCGACGCCGACATCGACGCCGCGATGAGCGGCAACATCTGCCGCTGCGGCACCTACCAGCGCATTCGCGAGGCGATCCACAGCGCCGCCGCGTCGCTGAAGAAAGCGTGAGGACCGCCATGAGAAACCCCACGCGCCGGGAATTCATCAAGTCGTCCGCCGCGGTCGCCGGCGGCCTCGTCATCGCCTTCGTGCTGCCGCAGGCCGCGCGCCACGCGTTCGCGCAAGCGTCGCAGGCTCCGAAGGTGCCGCCCAACGCATTCCTTCGCATCGACAAGGACGGCACGATCACCGTGATGGTGAAGCACCTGGAGTTCGGCCAGGGCGTCACCACGTCGCTGCCGATGATCCTGTGCGAGGAGCTCGAATGCGACTGGACCAAGGTGCGCTACGAGCTCGCACCCGCGAATGCCGTGTACGCCCACACGGCCTTCGGGATGCAGATGACCGGCGGGTCATCGTCGGTCTGGAACTCGTTCGACCAGATGCGCACCGTCGGCGCCCAGGCCCGCACGATGCTCATGCAGGCCGCGGCCGCAAAGTGGAAGGTCAAGGCCTCCGACGTGCGCGCGCAGAAGGGATTCATCCTCGGTCCCGGCGGCAAGAAGCTTTCGTACGGCCAGCTCGCGGACGCGGCGGGCAAACTCCCTGTTCCGGAACAGGTCGCCCTCAAGGACCCGAAGGACTTCACGCTCATCGGCAAGCCCACGCGCCGCATCGACTCGGCGGAGAAGATCGACGGTCGCGCGAAGTTCGGCCTCGACGTCGAGCGCAAGGACCTGCACACCGCCGTGGTCCTTCACCCGCCCGTCTTCGGCGCGATCGTGAAGGGCATGAACGCCGAAAAGGTGAAGCAGGTGCCGGGCGTCACGCACGTGGTCGAGTTGCAAAGCGGTGTGGCCGTCGTCGCGACCCATTTCTGGGCGGCGAAGAAAGGTCGCGACGCGCTCGAGGTGCAATGGGACCTGGGTCCCGGCGCGAAGTTGAACTCGCCGGAGATGTTCGCGCAGTTCAGGCAGACTGCGAAGACGCCGGGCAAGCTCGCGAGGAAGCCCGGCAATCCCGGCGCGCTCACGTCTGTCGTGAAGACGATCACCGCCGAATACGAGGTTCCATATCTCGCCCACGCACCAATGGAGCCCCTCAACTGCACCGTGGAAGTGCGCGAAAACGCGGCGGAGATCTGGGTCGGCTCCCAATTCCAGGGCGTGGACCAGGCGGCCGCCGCGAAGACGCTGGGACTCAAGCCCGAACAGGTGACGCTTCACACGATGCTTGCCGGCGGCGGTTTCGGCCGGCGGGCGAATCCTGTATCGGACTATGTCGTGGAGGCCTGCGCGATCGCGAAGCGGGTGAAGGTGCCCCTGAAGACCGTGTGGACGCGCGAGGACGACATCCGCGGCGGCTTCTACCGGCCGATGTACGTGCATCGTGTCGAGGTGGGCCTCGATGCGCAGAACAAGGTCGCGGTGTGGAACCACGCGATCGTGGGTCCGTCGATCGTCCACGGCACGCCCTTCGAGGCGATGATGGTGAAGGACGGCGTGGACTCCACGTCGACCGAAGGCGTCGCCGACACGCCGTACGCGATCCCCAACATGCAGGTGATGCTGCACTCGCCTGACGTGGGCGTGCCGGTGCTGTGGTGGCGCTCGGTCGGCAACTCGCACACGGCCTTCGTGATGGAGACGATGATCGACGAGCTCGCCGCGGCCGCGGGCCAGGATCCCGTGGTCTATCGCCGCGCGCTCCTCGCCGACAAGCCGCGGGTGCTGAAGACCCTCGAGCTCGTCGTGGAGAAATCGAACTGGGGCGTGCCGGTGCCGAAGGGACGCGCGCGCGGCATCGCCGTGCACGAATCCTTCAACAGCGTCTGCGCGCAAGTGGCCGAGGTCTCGCTGCAGGGCAACGACATCCGCGTGCACAAGGTGTGGGCCGCGTTCGATTGCGGGCTCGTCGTGAATCCGCTCACCGTGGAAGCGCAGGTGCAAAGCGCCGTCGCCTACGGCCTGGGCGCCGCGCTCTTCAGCGAGATCACGCTGAAGGACGGGCAGGTCCAGCAATCGAACTTCCACGACTACCGCGTGCTGCGCATGAACGAGATGCCGGTCGTCGAGGTGCACATCGTCCCCGGCGGCGAAAAGCCCACGGGCGTGGGAGAGCCCGCTACTCCTCCCATCGCGCCGGCCGTGGCCAACGCGATGTTCGTGCTGACGGGAAAACGGGCGCGGACACTGCCGTTTTCCTCGATGAAATGGACATAGCCGGTTACAAAATTCGACGCCGGCGCGCTGCACCACAAAGGGGATAATTTCGCGCATGCGGTCGCGGCATTGATCTTGCATCGATAGTCCGATGGGCTGATCGCCGGTGGCGGGGAACCCCCTGCCGCGAGCGGGGTCAGAGCTTCTGCAAATCGAGGGCTTCGCAACGATGCAACCGATTCCCGGATCCGACTGGCACAAGACCAAGCTGTGGAAGATCGTCAGCAACCCGACCATCGAAGTGGTGGCGGCCATCATCGTGGTGCTGTTCGCGGCGATGCTCGTCATCTGGCAGGAAGCGGACGACCGCAAGACGGTGTTCCCGGTACCCGTGCTCGCCAGGTAGTCGCAGGGCTCCTCACGATCGCCGCCGTCCTCATCGGCGGCTGTGCCTACCTCTCCGAAAAGCAGGGCGAACTGATCTTCCGTCCCACCCGCGACGCGTGGTGGGGATACGACGGAAACCAGCATGCCTTCCAGGACCAGTGGATCCCCGTCGGCTCCGACGGACAGAAGCTCCACGCATGGTGGCTCCCGTCCGAGCGGCCCCACGCGCCGGCGCTTCTCTACCTGCATGGCGCGCGCTGGAACCTCACGGGCAGCGTCTCCCGCATCGAGCGATGGCGATCGCTGGGCTTCTCGGTGCTCGCCGTGGACTACCGCGGATTCGGCGAGAGCACGGACATCGCGCCGACGGAAGCGTATGCCTACGAGGACGCGAACGCCGCGTGGAATTTCCTCGCGAAGATGGCGCCGGGCAAACCCCGCTACATCGTGGGCCATTCGCTGGGCGGCGCGATCGCGGTGGACCTCGCGATCCGCCATCCCGAAGCCTCGGGCCTCGTGCTCGAGGCGACCTTCACTTCGGTCCAGGACATGGTGGCGAAGTCGTCATGGGGATTCCTGCCCGTGAGCCTGATCCTCACGCAGAAATTCGACGCGCTCTCGAAGATCGGGCAGGTGAAGATGCCCGTGGTGATCGCGCATGGCACGCGCGATTCGATCGTGCCCTTCGAGATGGGCGAGGAACTCTTCGAAGCGGCGCCGCAGCCCAAGCGATTCATCAAGGTCGAGGGCGCCGGGCATCACAACCTGGGCGTCGCGGGGGCCGAGCAATACCGCCAGGTGCTCTCGGACCTCTTCAAGCTGCGCCCCAGCAGCTGAAGTACCATTAAGCCATGCAGAGCCTCGATCTCGACGTCCTCCAGCGTGCCCTCGAGTGGCGGCGCTCCGGCCGCGGCGTGTGGCTGCTCACCGTGGCGCAGACTTTCGGCGCGAGCCCGCGCCCGCCCGGTTCGCTCGCCGCGATCCGCGATGACGGCATCCTCGTGGGCTCGGTCTCCGGCGGCTGCATCGAGGACGACCTCGTCGCGCGCCGCGGCGAATATTCGGGACGCAAGCCCCTCTTCGCCGCCTATGGCGTGACGGCCGAGGAGGCGCGCCGTTTCGGATTGCCGTGCGGCGGCGAGCTCGAGGTGATCATCGAGCCCGAGGTGAAGGCCGCGGAATTCGAGTCGCTGCTCGCCGCCATCGGCGCGGGACGCGTCGTGGCGCGCAGCGTCGACCTCGCGACGGGCGACTGGTCCATCGCGCCGGCCAATCCCACCGACGAATGCGTGCGCTCCGGGTTGACCTTCACGAGCGTGCACGGCCCGCGCTGGCGCATGCTGATCATCGGCGCCTCCGAGATCGCCCACTACCTCGCCGAGGTCGCCACGACCGTGGATTTCCAGGTCTTCGTCTGCGATCCCCGGGAGGAATATCGCAGCGCGTGGCGCGCGCAGGGCGCCACCTGGATCGACGGCATGCCCGACGATGCGGTCCTCGCGTTCAAGCCCGACGGTCACAGCGTGATCCTCACTGTGTCGCACGATCCGAAGCTCGACGACATGGCGCTCCTCGAGGCGTTGAAGGGCGGCGCGTTCTACGTGGGCGCCGTGGGATCGGGGCGGACCAGCGCCGAGCGGCGCAAGCGCCTCGCGGATTTCGACCTGTCGCCCAACGAGATTGCGCGGTTGCACGGTCCGGTGGGTCTTTCGATCGGCTCGCGCACGCCGCCGGAGATCGCCCTGTCGATCCTCGCGGACCTCATCGCGTCGCGCAACGGCATCGTGCTCGAGAAGGCGGACGCGAAGCGCAAGCGCGCATGAGCGCACGCATCACCCGCGCGCTCTTCGCCCTGTCGCTCGCCCTCGCCGGCGGCGCGTGGGCCGAGCAGGCGCCGTTCCCCGCCAAGGCCGTCACGTTCGTCGTTCCCTATGCGCCGGGCGGATTGCCCGACACGATCGGTCGCGTCATCGGGCAGCGGTTGTCGGAGAAATGGGGGCAGCCCGTCGTGATCGAGAATCGCTCGGGTGGCAATGGCGTGGTGGCCGCGCAATACATCATGGGCCGCCCCGCGGACGGCTATACGCTGATGGTCACGGACCTCGCGACCTTCAGCATCAATCCGTATACCTACAGGTCGCTGCCCTACGAGGAGAAGGACTTCACCTTCGTCTCCCTCACGGCGCGCGCGCCGCTCTTCCTCGCGCTGAATCCGTCGATCCCGGCCTCCACGCTGCCGCAATTCGTGGCGCTCGCCAAGGCCGAACCGGGAAAATATTCCTACGGATCTTCCGGCATGGGCAGCATCATGCAGCTCGTGATGGAATCGGTGAAGGCATCCCTCGGCATCGACGTCCTGCACGTGCCCTACAAGGGAACGGGCCAGTCGGTGCCCGCCGCGGTCGGCAACCAGGTCTCGATGGTGATCTCGGCGTATCCGTCGCTCCAGGGCTTCGCGAAGGACGGCAAGCTTCGCCTCATCGCGGTCACGACGGCGAATCGCTCGCCGCTGGCACCCGATGTGGCCACAATCGCCGAGACCGAGATTCCCGGCTACGATCTCGCGCCCTACATCGGCCTCACGGGTCCCGCGGGCATTCCGCCCGCCGTCGTGAACAAGATCGCCAACGACGTGGCCGACGTGGTGAAGGAGCCGGCCATGACCGAGAAGCTGCGCGGCCTGGGCATCGACGTCGTGGCGGGCGGGCCTCGCGAGTTCGCGCGGCAGCTCGCGGTGGATCGCGCGCGCGTCGAGAAGATCGTGAAGCAGGCCGGCATCCAGCCCGAGTAGCGATGACGACGCGGGTTCGCGCGCTGCTGCTCTGTGGCGGAAAATCCACGCGCTTCGGCGCCGACAAGCTCCTCGCCGATCTCGACGGGCAACCGCTGGTCGCGCACAGCGTGCGTCACCTGCTCGCCGGCGCGGGCAACGGGCTTGCCGTGATCCCGCCCGGATCAAAGGCGCTGCGGCGTGCGCTCGACGATGCCGGATGCGATGTCCTCGAATCTGTCGACTGCGTTCGCGGCATGGGCGCGAGCCTCGCGGCCGGCGTGAGGGCAATGGGCGAGGCGAGCGGATGGATCGTGGCGCTCGGCGACATGCCCTTCGTGAAGCCGCTCACAATCGCGTCCCTGGTGGACAAGATCGAGAAGGGCGCCCTCATCGTGGCACCCGTATACCAGGGGATTCGCGGACATCCGGTTGGATTTTCTTCGGCGTTGAAGTCCGAGCTGCAGGCGCTCGACGGCGACGAAGGTGCGAGGAGCGTGCTCGCGGCGCATCGCGATGCGCTGCAGGTGCTGCTGGTCACCGACCCCGGTGTCGGCGCCGACGTGGATGTCCCCGGCGATCTCGTGAACCGCAAAGGAACCTGACGATGCTTGAGCTCAGACCCGGCTGCGAATGCTGCAACCGCGACCTGCCTGGCGATTCGACGGAGGCTTACATCTGCACTTACGAGTGCACGTTCTGCCGCGACTGCGCGGAGAGGACGCTGGAAGGCACCTGCCCCAATTGCGCCGGCGAATTGGTGAGGAGGCCGCGGCGTCCCGCCGAGCGCCTCGCGAAGAATCCCGCATCGACGCAGCGCATTTTCAAGCCGGAGGGTTGCAAGAAGGCGGCGTGACTTTCACGACGCGGAGGTGGTCGTCGCTTTCGGGACCCGGAACTAGCCGCGGCTCCGAATCGCCGCGGTGCACATCGCACTCCCAGGTCCTTGAAGCGACGATCGCCTCTGCGCCACATCGTCAGTGCGGCTGAGGCGTGAATTTCCCTGTCCGTGGATCGATGTAGCCGCCCGGTACTTCGCGCAGCACCGCGCCGGTGTGGGTGTCGATCGCGGTGCCGTTGCCTGCCGGAGCCGCGATGGAGCCGTTGGGCAACGCGATGGGCTTCGGCGGCGACACCACGTCCACGTGGGCGACCGGAACGTCCGCGACGGGAGGACTCACGGCGGGCTTCGCGATCGGGCCGAAGGGCTGGATCGCGGCGCGGGGCGGGTGGCCGCTCGTGGTGTCGCGACCCTGGCCCGCGGGACTCTTCAGGAGATTCACGAGTTCTGCGCGCGCGGCGTTGCGCTGCTCGGCGGTCGACTGCGGATTCGTGATGACGTGCTGGAGCTCGTGCATGCGCGCCTCCACCGGCGACGGCGGCGGCCACGCCGTGGTGTCCACGGCCATCGCGCTGCAGGCAAGCAGCGCGAGGAAAGCGGCCGTGGCGCGCGCGATCATCCCGTCTTGCGGGGCGGATACTTCTCGCCCGCCTCGATCTTCACCTTGAGGACGTTCTGCTTCGGCGGCAGCGGGCAAGTGGTGTACTCGCTGAACGCGCACGGCGGGTTGTAGACCGTATTCAGGTCCAGCTTGAACGTGTCGCCGTCCGCGGGCTTCTTCTCGACGAAGAGGAAACGCCCCGAGCCGTACGTGGTCTTCCCGGCCGTGTCGTCGCGCAGGATGATGAACAATCCGCCGTCTTCGTCGAGCGCATCGAGCTTGTATTGCTTGCCCGCGAGCGTGAACTCCACGTATCCGGGTGCCGTCTCGTCGGACACTTCGTCCAGGATGTTCACGATCGGAATCTTGCGCGCGGGCTTGTACTCGACGAACTTCGCATTCACGAGGAAGCCCTCGTCCACCCCATACCAGACGCGGCCGCCGAAGTGCTTGCGCACCTGGCTCTCGTTGTCCGCGAGGCGCAGGACGTACTTGCCGTCGCGCTCGATGACGTGGAACGACGCGCGGCCGAGCGATACCCAGTCGCGGTTGTCGGAATCGGTGCCCATCACCTTGTCGGTCATGGAAACGCCGTCCTTCGTCATCGTGACGCCGGGCAGCAGCTTTACATCGACGCGTCCCGGCGCGACGTTGACGATGCCCATGTGCTCGGGGCCCAGCCCCGGCGGAAAGACCATGTCGTTGTCCTTGCCGGTGCCGAAGGTGTTCGCGCCGGGCTTCATCACGTAGCGGCCCGCGAGCGTGAGCCAGCCGTTGTCCTTTCGCAGGCTCTGCTCGACCCGGGCACGCCAGTCCTCCACGGACTTCACGTAAGCCGGATCGGCGGCGAACGCGGGGACCGCGAGCGAGGCGGCGATGGCGAAGAGGGCAAGCTTCATGGCAGGGCGCTTTCGGTTTGGACTTTGGACAATTCCACTGGTTCGGACTTCGGGGACAGACCCCGAGCGGCCCTCGTCTTAGGGGTCTGTCCCCGAAGCGCGCAGCACGAGCTCGGGCTGCAGCGTCTCGAGGCAATTGGTGTGGCCGAGCGGGCACACGCGCTGGAAGCACGGGCTGCACTCGAGCTTGAGCGTCACCACCCTCGCGCGCGGCGACAGGGGCGGCGTGAAGGCAGGGCTCGAGGAGCCGAAGATCGCCACCATGGGACGATCGAGCGCCGCGGCGATGTGCATGAGGCCCGAATCGTTCGTGACGACGCGCGCGGCGAGCGACATGAGGTCGATCGCCTCGTCGAGCGAGGTGCGTCCCGCGAGATCCACGCACCGTCCGCCCGACGCCGTGTTGATCTCGGCCGTGATGGGCGCGTCTTTCTCCGAGCCCATGAGCCAGACGGACTCGCCGCGGCCGAGCAGCGTCGCCGCGAGGGAAGCGAAGTGGCGCACGGGCCAGCGCTTGGCGGGACCGTACTCGGCACCCGGCGCGAACGCCGCGACAGGCTTCGATACGTCGAGGGAATATTTCGCGACCGTCGCCGTGCGTTGGATCTCGTCCACCTGCAAGCGAGGTTGCGGTAGCGGGCGCTCGAACGCCTCGCCCGCGGGCTGCGCGAGGGCCGCATAGCGTTCGGCGATGAGCGGCAGCGCTCCCTCGTCGAGGACGCGCAGGTCGTTCAGCAATCCGTAGCGCATCTCGCCGCGATAGCCCGTTCGCACGGGGATGCCCGCATGCCACGGAATCAGCGCCGACTTGAACGTATTGGGCAGCACCACCGCACGGTCGTAGGCGGCGAGCGTCTTCGCGAACCTGCGGCGCTTGCCGAGCTTGAGGTCGCCGTGACCGAAGGGCAACGTGAAGGTGCACGCGACTTCCGGCATCCGCCGATAGACCGGCAATGCCCAGCGGGGCGCCAGCACGTCGATGGATCCGGAAGGGTCGCGCTCCTTCAGGCGAACGAGGAGCGGATGCGACAGGACTGCGTCACCGATCCACGAAGGCCCTGCGACCAGCGTTCTCAATGGCCCGTGGGAGCGGCGCCGATCAACTTGTACAGCGTCCCGCAATAGGGGCAACGCGACTCGCCCGTCTCCTCGATAGGCAGGTACACGCGCGGATGCGTGTTCCACAGCTTCTGCGAGGGCAGTGGGCAGTGGAGCGGGAGGTCCTTCGCGGTGACCTCCACGCTCTTCTGGTCAAGCTCGGACGGCAGCGACATTCTGCGTCTCCACGGGCGAGAGCCAGTGGTGGTACTTGCGGTTGCGACCGTGGACGATATCGAAGAACGCGGTCTGGATCTTCTCGGTGATGGGTCCGCGCGTGCCGCTGCCGATCACGCGGCGGTCGAGCTCGCGAATGGGTGTCACTTCCGCGGCCGTGCCCGTGAAGAACGCCTCGTCGGCGATGTAGATGTCGTCGCGCGTGAGTCGCGTCTTCTCGCAGGGGATGCCCATGTCCGTGCAGATCGACTGGACGCTGCGCCACGTGATGCCGTTCAGCGCCGTCGTGAGCTGCGGCGTGTACACGCGGCCATCCTTGATGATGAAGATGTTCTCGCCGGCGCCTTCGGCCACGAAGCCGTCGGTGTCGAGGAGCAGCGCCTCGTCGTAGCCGTCGCCCGTCGCTTCCAGGTTGGCGAGGATGGAGTTGGCGTACGTGGTGGCGACCTTGGCGCGGGCCATCGTCACGTTCACGTGATGGCGCGCGAAGGAGGACGTCTTCACGCGGATGCCCTTCTTCAAGCCGTCTTCACCGAGGTACGCGCCCCACGGCCATGCGGCGATGGCGACGTGCACCTTGGCGCCGACCGGCGAGACGCCCATCTTCTCGGAGCCGTAGAAGGCGAGCGGCCGGATGTAGGCCGAGTTGAGCTTGTTGGCGCGCACGACCTCGCGCTGCGCGTCCATGAGCTCCCCCTTCGTGAAGGGGATTTCCATCATGTAGATCTTCCCCGAGTCGAAGAGCCGGTCCGTGTGCTCCTTCAGGCGGAAGATCGCCGTGCCGATCTCGGTGTCGTAGGCGCGGACGCCCTCGAATACCGAGAGGCCGTAGTGCAATGAATGGGTGAGGACGTGGGTATTGGCTTCGCGCCACGGCACGAGCTTGCCGTCGTACCAGATGAAGCCGTCGCGGTTGGACATCGACATGATCCTGCCCCGGAAGTATGCAATCGAGAAAACGATTCTAGCCCAATCCCGGGGGCCACCGGTTACGATCTATGCCATAATCGACGCACCGCCCGCGCCAAGCCTTGAAGAAGCGCGCCACCGAGAGCATGCAGGACAAACCAGGGGATTTCTCGATCACGTCCGCGCCGGGCTCGCAGCCCGCGCCGAACGCGAACGCGCCGCTGTCCCCGGAGGAGAAGCTCTCCGGCGACATGCTGATGCTCACCACGGGCTTCATGATGTGCGCGGCCGCCCTGTGGCTCGCGGTGTACTGGAGCATGGGTTACCAGTACTCCACCTCGATTCCGCTCATCTTCCAGGCGCTTTCGGTCATCACGATCGGACTGTGGTGGAAGTTCAGGCGCCTCTACACCTTCGCGATCATCCAGCTGGCACTGATCCTGTTCACGCCTTTCGCGATGCAGTGGTCCATCGGCAATTTCGTGAACGCCTCGGGCGTGAGCCTCTGGGGCCTCATGGCGCCCGTGGGCGCGGTGACGGTGCTCGGCACCCGCCAGTCGGTGCCGTGGTTCTTCGCATGGCTCTTCATGACGGTGATGGCGGGTGTCTTCGACTACATGCTCTCGGGCACCGTGAGCAAGTTCGACCTGCAGACCGTGGCGGTCTTCTTCGTGCTCAACTTCGCCGCGATCTCGGTGATGATCTATTCGCTGCTCTGGTACTTTGCGAGCGAGAAGCAGAAGCTGCGCCTCCAGGTGGACACGCAGTACGAGGAGATCCGCCTCGAGCGCGACCGCAGCGAGCGCCTGCTGCTGAACGTCCTGCCGCCCGCGATCGCCGAGCGCCTGAAGCGAAACGAAGTGAACATCGCCCAGGGCCACGCGGACGTGACCGTGATGTTCGCCGACATCGTGGGCTTCACCCGGATGACCGAGGAGCTCTCGCCGGTCGAGACCGTGAAGATCCTGAACGACGTGTTCTCGATCTTCGACGACATCGCCGACAAGTACCGCGTCGAGAAGATCAAGACGATCGGCGACGCGTACATGGCCGCGGCCGGCCTCGATACGGGCTCGCAGATCCACTATGCCGACGCGGTCGCCAACATGGCGATCGAGATGATCCGCAAAGTCGACGAGTACCGGAAGACGACCGGCGAGCGCCTGCAGATCCGCATCGGCATCGCGACGGGTCCCATCGTCGCGGGCGTGATCGGCAAGAGGAAATTCATCTACGACATCTGGGGCGACACGGTGAATGTCGCCTTCCGCCTCGCCGCCGACGCTCCCGCCGAAGCGGTGCACGTGGACCTCACGACGCACCGGCGCCTGTACAACCGGTTCACCTTCGCGCCGGGCCAGGAGCTGGAGATCAAGGGCAAGGGACGCATGCAGGTGTTCCAGCTCGAAGGGCCGCAGAATCGCGAGCCCCAGGCCGCGACCGCCTAGTCCCCGAACACCGCCTTCCACAGTCGCATCACGGCGCCGCGCTCTTCCGGCATCTCGTCGGGCGCCAGGCGCACCGTCTCCTCGTCGTTCAATGCCGCGCGATGGATGCGTTGGCGCATGGCGAGATACGCGTCCGCGGCTTCCACGGCGACCTGCGTGTCGATCAATCCCAGCTCCGCCATGCGCTTGAGCAGCGTGTGGTTGCCCTTGTTCTCGCGCAGCGCCGGATGCTGCGGGCCGTGGGCGAGCACCAGCGCCTGCACCGAAAACTCCAGGTCGATCACGCCGCCCGCGACGTGCTTCAGGTCGGTGCTGCCGCGATTCTCGCCACGCATCTTCTTTCGCATTGCCACGATGTCGCCGAACAGTTTCGCGCGATCGCGAGGCTCACCGAGAATTTCGTCGCGAAGCGCCTCGAAGCGCTCGCCGAGCGCGGTGTCGCCCGCGGCGAAGCGCGCGCGCGTGAGCGCCTGGTGCTCCCAGGTCCACGCGCGCTTTTCCTGGTAGTCCTTGAAGGCCGCGATCGAGCTCACCAGCAGGCCCGAGGCACCGTCGGGTCGGAGTCTGAGGTCCGTCTCGTAGAGCACGCCTGCCGCGGTGTGGCTCGTGAGCCACGAGCTCACGCGTTGCGCGAGGCGCGCCAGCTTCTCGGCGGGCGGCGCGTTCGCCTCGTCGTAGAGGAAGATGATGTCCAGGTCCGATCCGTAGCCCAGCTCCTTTCCCCCGAGCTTGCCGTAGCCGACGACGATGAAACCGGGAACGAGGGGCATGTCACCCCGGCGAAGGCCGGGGCCCATTCCGATGTTCGCCGCGGCTTCCTCCACGGTAGCCCCCAGGATCGTGTCCGCGAGCGCCGAGAGCTCGTCCGAAAGCGCCATGACCGGAAGCTCATCCTCGATATCGGCGATGGTGAGGCGAAGCATGTGGCGCTGCTTGAAGTGGCGCAGGTGATCGAGCAAGCGCTCGAGGTCCGCCCCCAGATCGGCGCACTCGGCCCGCAGCGCCTTTCCCTCCGCGGCCCAATCGGTGGCCGTGAAGCTCGCCGCGCTTCGCGTGAGCTCGTCGAGGAGGATCGGGTGGCGCGCGAGCAGGCGCGCGGCCCAGACGCTGCGCGCGACGAGGTGCGTGGCGCGCCGGAGCACCTGGGGGAACTCGAGCAGCAGCGAGTAGTACGCTTCGCGCCCGTCGATGGCTTCGAGAAGCGACAGCAATCGCGTCGCGGTGCCCTCGGCGCCATCCTCGGCCACGATCGCCGCCACGGCCTTGGGCAGGAGCTTCTCGCATTTCGCGCGCACCACCGCCGAAAGCTTGCGATAGTGCGCCGATCGCGTGAACTCGATGAGGCGCCGCGCGACCGGCTTGGCATCGACGATGCCCGCCTCCTTCAGGTCGTCGGCGAGCCCGTCGGCGTCGGGTGTGGCCTGCGGATCCATGAGCCAGGAGGCGAGCTTGGCCGAGTCTTCGCGCGCGGGCTGCATCTCGAAGAGCGCGTTGAAGGCCTCCTGCACGGCGGCGCGGTGCGACTCGATCCGGAGCGCGAGCTCGTCCCACCCGGCGCAGTCCATCGCCTCGGCGATGATCGCGCGGTGCGCCTCATCGCGGGGCAGCGCCTGCGTCTGCTGGTCGTCGTAGTACTGGAGGCGGTGCTCGAGGCGGCGGAGGAATGCATAGGCATCGCCCAGCGCCTTCGCGCGCGGTGCTTCGATGAGCCCGCGGGAGGCGAGCGCATTCAGCGCTCCGCGAGTCGACGTCATGCGCAAGCCGGAGTCGCGCCCGCCGCGCACCATTTGCAGCAACTGCACCGCGAACTCGATCTCGCGGATCCCGCCGCTGCCCACCTTGATGTCGTCCACCTTGCGGCGGCGCACGGCCGTCTCGAAGATGCGCGCGTGCAGGTCGCGCAGCTGCTCGAGCATCACGAAATCGAGGTAGCGCCGGTACACGAAGGGCTGCACCAGCGCGGGCAGCGCCTCTCCCGGGCCGGCGACCACGCGCGACTTGAGCCACGCGTAGCGCTCCCAGGGGCGGGCGTGCGTGACGAAGTAGTCTTCGAGCGACGACAGCGAGGGCACGAGCGGCCCGCTGTCGCCGAAGGGCCTCAAGCGCATGTCGACGCGAAACGCCTGGCCTTCACTCGTGGCGTCCGAGAGCAAGGCGATCACCTCGCGGCCGGCGCGCGCGAGGCGGTCGGCGCCGGCCGTCGTCGAGTCGTGAAGAAAGACGAGATCCACGTCCGACGAGACGTTGAGCTCCTCGCCGCCGAGTTTTCCCAACGCCGCGACGATGAGCTCGGGATGGCACTCGCGCGCCGCGGCGCCGATGCATTCGTCGGCGAGCGCGGTCATCGTCGCGAAGACCTCGTCCAGCGGGGCGAGGCCATTGAGGTCCCGGTGGGCGAGCGTCACCATGACGCGGGTGCGCAGCGCTCGAAGGCGCGACGCGAGCGGCGGCGATTCCTCGGCCAGCGCCGCGCGCATCTCCGCGCGCCCATAGGCCCGCGCATCGCGCTCCTCGACCTCGCCCGCCAGGCCGGGATGGGCCGCGGTCATGCGCGCGACGTAGTGGGACAGGCGGAGGGTGCGGTCGAAGGCGGCCCGGAAGGGCACCAAGGCGGTGCTTTGCGTCATTGAGGCGCTACAATATCGCAGCCACCGAGCCCCCGTCCGACAGGGGCCCAAACCCCTCGCGAGGACCGCCGCATCAAGGCTTTACCCCGTATCTGCATTCGCCTCGTGACCGGCATCGTGACGTTGGCGCTCGCCGTCTTCGCCCTGGCCGTGCTGTGGCTCCGCTATGACGCGCTGCCGAACGTCGACCGGTACCGCGAGAGCATCGTCTCGTCGATCTCGCAAGCTTCGGGAATGAATGTCTCCGTACGCCAGTTGCGCGGCGGCTGGGAAGGGTTGCGCCCGCACATCGCGCTCGAAGGCTTCGCCATTGCCGACCGCAACGGCAAGGTGGCGCTCGCCTTCGACCGGGCGGAAGTCACGCTTTCCTGGTGGGCGATGCTCATGGGCCGGATCCGGTTCCACGACGTGGACTTCTACCACCCGGCGCTCGTGCTGCGCCGCGCCGAGGACGGGCTCATCTATCTCGCCGACAAGCCGCTCAACAAGGCAGGCCCCGGGGACGACGGCCGCTTCACCGAGTGGCTCATCGAGCAGCCGCGCCTGGGCATCCACGGGGCGACCCTCGCCTGGCGCGACGAAAAGGCGCGCGCGCCCGAAGTGCTCCTCGAGGGCGTCGAGATCGCGATGACCAAGCACCTGGGCCAGCATCGCGCTGCGCTCACCGCCATTCCGCCGCGAGGCCTCGCCGGCCGCATCGACATCCGCGCCAATGTGAGGTTCACGCTCGAGGGCGCCCGTTGGTTCACCGACGGCGATCTCTACTTCGAAACCCGCGATGCGGACCTGGGCCTGCTTCGCATGCACCTCCCGGTGCCCGAGTCGCTTCGCAGCGGCGTGGGCAGCGTGCGCGTCTGGGCGCATCTCGCCGGCGCGGAGGGCGTGAAGGAAGTCGTGGCCGACGTGAACATGCGCGATGCGCGGGCGCAGCTGGCCACCGACGCGTTGCCGCTCGAGATCGCGGCGCTCTCCGGGCGCGCCACGTATCGCGCGGAGTCCGACGGCTTCACGTTCGCCACCGAGAAGCTTCGCTTCCGCCTCGCCAACGGAGTGGCGGCGCAACCCGGAGACTTCGTGCTGTCGCGCCGCGGCCACCCCGAGCGGGTCGAGGTGCGCGCCGACGGCATCGACCTCAAGATCGCGGCGACGCTGCTCGACTATTTCCCGCTGCCCCGGGACCTCAAGGCCCAGGTGCTGCGATTCGCCCCGCGCGGCCGCATCCTCGATGCGAACGTGTCGTGGGCCGCCGCCGATCCGGCGCACGACTACACCGTGAAGGGACGCTTCGAGGATCTCGCATTGAACGCCGCGGACAACTATCCCGGCGCGTGGGGCCTTTCCGGCACCGTCGTGGGCACGCAAGCCGCCGGGCGCGTGCAGGTTGTCGCGAAGAATTCGGGCCTCGACATCCCGAGAATCTTCCGCGCGCCGCTCACGTTCGATTCGCTCGAAGCGAACGCGACATGGAAGCGCACCGGCAACGTGCTGGAAGTAGGGATCGAGAATGCGCATGCGGCCAATGCCGATGGAGAGATTCGCGTGAGCGGAACGTGGCACGCGCTGCCGGACTCGAAATCGCCCGGTTACGCGGACCTGAAGGGCACCTTGGTCCGGGCGCAATTGAACCGCCTCGCCGGCTATCTGCCCAACAACATCTCGATCACGCGCGACTGGCTCGATCGTTCGGTGACGGAGGGGTCCACGAGCAATGCGGATTTCGCCGTGAAGGGCGATCTCTACTACTTTCCGTGGGGAGGCGAGGTCGAAGGACATTTCCTCGTCTCGGGCCCGATTCGCGACGGGCGCATCAAGTATCACGCGGACTGGCCCTCCATCGACGCGATCCAGGGAAGCTTCAAGTTCGAGAACCGCCGCATCGAGGTCCGCGCCGATCGCGCGGCGATCTTCGCGAGCCGCGCGACCAACACCTCCGCGGTGATCGATGACTTCGGCGCCCATCCGGCCGTGCTCACGATCGCGGGCGACATCGACACGACCGGCGCGGATTCCGTTCGCTACCTGCGCGAGTCGCCGCTCGTGAATGGCCCCGGTGCATTCACCCGGGCGGTCGCGATCGAGGGCCCCGCGCGCCTGAAGCTGCAGGTCATCTATCCGCTCTCGGGCGTCGATCCCGTCCGCGTGATGGGCGACTACAACTTCGGCGGCGCCACGGCCACAGTCGGCAAGGCGCTCGTGATGCGCGACGTGCGCGGGCACCTCACGTTCACCGAGAAGGGCGTGCGCGCGCCGCAGATCGCCGGGACGCTCTTCGACAAGCCCGCGGCGCTCTCCATGGCCACGCAGCCCGATGGCCAGATCGTCACCACGATCGATGGCCGCATCGAGCAGGATGCGATGGGCCCCTACGTGCCCGCGCCGATTCTCGCGAAGCTTTCCGGCGGCTTCGACTGGAAGGCGCGCCTCGTGTCGGGCAGGCAAGGCAGCGAGCTCATCCTCAACTCGGACCTGAAGGGCCTTGGCTCGACGTTGCCCGTGCCCCTCGCGAAGGACCCCGCCGACGCGCGCAACGCCACGCTCACGATGTCGCGCCTCGGCACGGACACGGAGAGCTCCGGGCTCGCGCTGGAAGGCGGCGGATACGGGCGCTTCTCGCGCGGCGCCGACGGGCGATGGAACGTGGCGGTGAAGTTCGGCGCGCCCGTGGAGACCGAACCCGTCCGCGAAGGCCTGTGGCTCTACGGGCAACTCGCCTTTGTCGACGTGGACGCGTGGCAGAACGTCTTCGCCGTCCCGCGTGTCGCCAACCCGGCCGGCGACGAGGAGCCCGCCGGCATCGTGCTGCGCGGCATCGACATGAAGCTCGATCGCGTCCATTACCTCGGACGCGAGTTCCGCCAGATGGGCGCGCACCTCGAGCGCAACGCCGGCCAATGGGCCGGCAAGCTCGAAAGCCCGCTCGTGACCGGCAACGTGCAATGGACCACGCAGGGCGGCAAGGGGCGCCTCGTGGCGAAGCTCGACCGGCTCACGATCCAGGAGCCGTCGCCCACGAGCGGCGCGGTGGACACGCCCCAGGCGACCGACACGGATCTTCCCGCGCTCGACGTGACCGCGGAGCGCTTCGACTTCATGGGCCACTGGCTCGGCAGGCTCGACGTCAGGGCCGAACCCGAGGGGGAAGACTGGCGCATCGACAAGCTCGACATCGTGAACGACCACGCCAAGTTCCTCTCCACGGGGCGCTGGCGCCGCGCCGGCGCGGACCCGCTCACGACGCTCGACGTGAAGCTCGAGACGGAAAACCTCAACGCATTGCTCAAGCAGTTCGGGTACGGCGACTACGTGCAGCGCGGCGACGGGCGCCTCGACGGAAGCCTCGTATGGCCCGGCTATCCCTACGAGTTCGCGCTCGCGAAGCTCGCCGGCAAGTTCAAGGTGCAGGCGCACTACGGCCAGTTCGCGAAGATCGATCCGGGCGCGGGCAAGCTCCTCGCGTTGATCTCGCTGCAATCGCTCCCGCAGCGCGCGAGCTTCGATTTCCAGGACGTGTTCAGCGCGGGCTTCGCGTTCGACCGCATCGAAGGCGACGTGAAGATCGCGCGCGGCGTGCTCCTCACGGACAACTTCGAGATCCAGGGGCCGTCCGCCTTCGTGAAGATGAAGGGCGACGTGTCGCTGCCGGACGAGACCCAGAACCTCACCATGAGGATCGTCCCCGAAGTGGGCGAGAGCGTGGCGCTCGCCGCCACCGTCTTCGGCACGCCGATCCTCGGGCTTTCGACGCTCCTGGTCTCGAAAGTGCTCAAGAATCCGTTCGGCCAGATCGCCGCGTATGAGTACCGGGTGACGGGCTCGTGGGATAATCCCCAGGTGACGAAGCTTTCAGGGCCCGCCAAGACCGAGGCGGCCCAGGCCGCGCCCACGGCCGCCACGCAACCGCAACCATGATCATCACCAAAGCCACGACGCCCGACGCGCTTCGCGAGACGATGTCGACGACCCAGTCGATGTTCCGCGTGGCCGCGATCCAGATGGCGTCGGGCCCGCACGTGGCGGCGAACCTGCAGGAAGCCGGGCGGCTCATCGAGCTCGCCGCGGCGACGGGCGCGCGCATCGTGGCGCTGCCGGAGTACTTCGCGATCATGGGGATGAAGGACACGGACAAGGTCGCCGCGAAAGAGAAGGACGGCACGGGCCCGATCCAGCAGTTCCTCTCGGAGCAGGCGAAGCGCCATCGCATCTGGATCGTCGGCGGCTCGGTGCCGATGGAAGCGAGCACGCCCGACAAGGTGCGCAATTCCTGCCTCATCTACAACCAGGAAGGCGCTCGCGTCGGCCGCTACGACAAGATCCACCTCTTCGGCTTCGAGATGGGCCAGGAGCGCTACAGCGAGGAGCGCACCATCGAAGCGGGAAGCCGCGTGTGCGCGCTCGATTCTCCCTACGGGAAGCTGGGGATCTCCGTCTGCTACGACCTGCGCTTCCCGGAGCTCTACCGCGCCATGGGCGACGTGGATCTCATCCTCGTGCCGTCGGCCTTCACGGAGACGACGGGCAAGGCGCACTGGGACACGCTGATTCGCGCCCGGGCCATCGAGAACCTCGCCTACGTGATCGCGCCGGCCCAGGGCGGATACCACGTGAACGGCCGCGAAACGCACGGTCATACGATGATCGTGGATCCGTGGGGCGTGGTCCTTGATCGACTCCCGCGGGGCTCGGGGGTTGTAGTCGCGGGGGTGAACCCCACATATCAGGCGAAGATTCGCAAGAGCCTGCCGGCGCTGGCGCACAAGACCGTAAGACAGTGGTGACCCGATGACCAAACCCGAACCTTCCACGCTCGACATCGCCAAGGCCACGCTGCTCACGCCGTTCGGCGTGGACGAGGTCGCGACACGGAAGGTGTTCGGGACGATCCTCACCCACAAGGCCGACGAGGCCGACCTCTACTTCCAGTACAGCCGCTCCGAGAGCTGGGCGCTCGAGGAAGGCGAGGTGAAGTCGGGCAGCTACAACATCGACCAGGGCGTGGGCGTGCGTGTCGTCGCCGGCGAGAAGACGGCGTTCGCCTATGCCGACGACATCAATCCCGATGCGCTCGACGCCGCCGCGAAGGTGACGCGCGCCATCGCCGCGGATGGCGGCCGCGATGTGCCGGGCCGCGCGCTCGTGCGCTCGGGCCACGCGCTCTACGCGCCCATCGACCCCGTGGCGCAATTCGACGATTCGGCGAAGGTGAAGGTCCTCGAGACGCTCGAGCGCTTTGCCCGGGCGGCCGATCCGCGCGTGAAGCAGGTCATGGGGCGTCTTTCCGGCGAGTACGACGTCGTGTTGGTGGCGCGCGCCGATGGCGGCCTCGCGGCGGACGTTCGTCCCCTCGTGCATCTTTCGCTGACGGTGATCGTCGAGCAGGACGGGCGGCGCGAGCAGGGCTCCCAGGGCGCGGGCGGACGTTTCGGCTACGGGTTCTATACGGATGAGCTGCTGGAGAAACTCGCGCGCGATGCCGTGAGGCAGGCCCTCGTGAACCTGGAGTCGCGTCCTGCGCCCGCGGGCGTGATGAGCGTCGTGCTCGGCCCGGGCTGGCCCGGCGTGCTGCTGCACGAAGCCATCGGCCACGGCCTGGAGGGCGACTTCAATCGCAAGGGCACGTCGGCCTTCAGCGGCCGCATCGGCGAGCGTGTCGCCGCGCCCGGCGTGACCGTGATCGACGACGGCACGCTGCCCGACCGCCGCGGATCGCTTTCAATCGACGACGAGGGCAATCCGACGACGCGGAGCGTCCTCATCGAAGACGGGATCCTGCGCGGCTACCTGCAGGACCGCATGAACGCTCGCCTCATGGGTGTCGCGCCCACGGGCAACGGGCGGCGCGAGTCCTACGCGGCGCTCCCGATGCCGCGCATGACCAATACCTTCATGCTGGGCGGCGACAAGGACCCGCAGGAAATCATCGCTTCGCTCGACCGCGGCCTCTACGCGGTGAATTTCGGCGGCGGCGAGGTGGACATCACCAGCGGCAAGTTCGTGTTCTCGGCCTCCGAGGCTTACTGGATCGAGAACGGCAAGATCCAATACCCGGTCAAAGGGGCAACGCTCATCGGCAACGGTCCCGATGCCCTCACGCGCGTGAGCCTGGTCGGCAACGACATGGCGCTCGATCCCGGCGTGGGCATGTGCGGGAAGGATGGGCAGAGCGTGCCCGTGGGGGTAGGACAGCCCACGCTTCGCATCGAAGGGCTCACCGTGGGTGGCACTGCGTAAGGCTTCAGGGCTGAATCCGACTCATGGGGATCCACGTACCAGAGGACATGGACATGACCCGCAGGAAATTCACCGCAACACTCGCCGGCCTTTTCGCCGCCTCCAAGGTGGCCGAAGCGGCCGAACCCAGGACCATGCCGATCGACAAGCTCGTGCTCTCCGACGAGGAGTGGAAGAAGAGGCTCTCCCCCGAGGCCTACGCCGTGCTTCGCCATGAATCCACGGAGCGCGCGGGCACGAGTCCCCTGAACGGCGAGCATCGCAAGGGCACCTTCGTGTGCGCCGGATGCGACCTTCCGCTCTTCACCTCGGACATGAAGTTCGAAAGCGGCACGGGATGGCCCAGCTTCACGACGTACATCGCCGGGCACCTGGAAACCAAGAGGGACTTCAAGCTCATCCTTCCGCGCACCGAGTACCACTGCGCGCGTTGCGAAGGCCACCAGGGGCACGTCTTCGACGACGGGCCGATGCCCACGGGCAAGCGCTACTGCAACAACGGCGTGGCGCTCAAGTTCATCCCGGCGTAGTTGTCGCAGTCACTTGTGCACGTGCGGCGTGGCAGCGGGGCCGGGCGATCCGTCCGACCAGCGGCGCACCGGAATAAAGAGGACGGTGGGCCCGAAAGGGCCACCGTCCGTTCCGAGAATGGGTGAACCTTCGGATCCGGCAGCCCACGCGGTCGCCTGGCCGTGCGGCACGAAGAACATCACGTGCGGAAGCCATGGACCGGCCGCGTCATCGTTCAGGTAGCCGTCCTTCGACAGCATGAAGGAGAACGACCCGGCCTCGGGCATGGTGAATTGGCGGCTGTCGAAAGCCGAGCGGGCCTTCGCGACCATTTGCGATTTGGTGAGCCCTGCCACCACCCACTTGCTGCGCTCGACGTATTGAGGCAATACGCTGCGAACGGCGGGCGGGTTGAAGCAATTCGGTGCGCGCGACTTCGGATTCCAGAATTCGGGGTCGTCGAAGCCCGCGGTCCACGCCCGTTCGACGAAACACACGAATCCGTTCCTGCCCTTGACCGCGACCTCGTAGCCGCTCTTCCCGAGCACGAGCACTTCGGCGTCGGCCGATACCGATGGCGGGGCGGCACTGCGAGCCAGGGCGACTTCGACTCTTGTGTCGGCGATGCGGTATTGCTCGATCGGCGCCATCGAAGGGTAGGCAGTCGCCGGCTTATCCTGCGCGACGGCGATTCCGGCCGCGCCAGGCAAGAGAAGTATCGACAGGAACGCGAAGGGCTTCATGGGCACTCCCGCGGAGCCGTTGAAGATAGCGAGAGACTAGCAGCCGCTGCCCGGAACCCGGGTGACCGTGGGTTACCGACACCGTCCTGCGTATTCCCAGTGCAGAATATTGGCCATGGACCTTCTCGAGCTCCTCGCCCGTTGGGACGTCGCGCTCGTCTTCGGGGCGGCGCTGGCGGAGCAGGCCGGCCTGCCTGTTCCCGCGGCGCCGATCCTCGTGGCCGCGGGCGCGCTCGCGCAGTCGGGCGGACTTCGTCCGGAGATGGTGCTGTTGGCCGCGATCGCGGCGTGCCTCGTCTCCGACCACGCATGGTTCCTCGCCGGGCGCCGGTATGGCCGGGGAATCCTCGCGGGCCTGTGCCGCATCTCGATCTCGCCCGATACCTGCGTCCAGCGGACCGACGACCTCATCGCGCGCCACGGCGCGCCGCTGCTGCTGATCGCGAAATTCATCCCGGGAGTCTCGGCGGTCGCGATTCCCACCGCGGCCGCGATGGGTCTTTCCTATCGGCGCTTCATCTTCTATGACCTGATGGGTGTCGCGGCCTGGAGCGGCGTATACGTCGGCGCCGGCATGATCTTCAGCACCGAGGTGCGCCGCGTGCTCGATGCGATGGCGCAGGTGGGCGGCCTGTCGTTGCTCGTCGTGCTCATGCTCTTCGGGACCTACATCGCGCTCAAGGTCGCGCAACGCAGGCGGCTACGCCGCCTCTTTCACCTGGTGCGCATCGCGCCCGACGAGCTCGCGCAAATGCTTTTGGAGGCCGGCGATGGGCTGCTCATCCTCGATGCGCGATCCCGTCTCGCGCGCGTCGAGGATCCGCGCACGCTGCCCGCATCCATCTCCTTCGGCATCGAGGACCACTTCGACCTGCTGCCTCACGAGGCGCGCGGCAAGCTCATCGTCACCTTCTGCACGTGCCCCAACGAGGCGAGCGCCGCGCTGCTGGCCGAGCGCCTCATCAAGGCGGGCTATGACCGCGTGAGGGTGCTCACTGGGGGAGTGCAGGCCGTCGACATCCTCGCGGCCTGAGTGCGTGAGCTTGTGCTGATTGCACCTCGTCAGCTACCCTGCAGCAGCCAATGTTAGTCAATGAGTCGACAAGGGGAGGCTTTCATGCGTGCGCTATATCTCGCGTTAATCGCTGCAGTTGTTGCCGGCTGTGCATTCGGGCGCACGGCTAGCTACTCCGAGACGGCAATCGCCATTCCGGCCGCCGACGGCTCCGGCACGATTGCAGTCGCCGTGCAGGACAAGCGTCCCTATGTGCTGTCGGGCAAGAAGCCGGAGCATTTCGTGGGGCTGATGCGTGGGGGCTTTGGCAATCCCTTCGACGTGAACACGAGTTCCGGAGGCCCGCTCGCCGCGGACCTGTCCAGCGTCATGTCACGCTCGCTCGTCGCCAAAGGCTACAAGGTCAAGGTCGTGGCGCTTGCGCCGCAGGAATCGGCCCAGGTCGTGAAGGCCAAGCTCGCCGAGGCCGCCGCCAAGCGCAGCGCCCTTCTCACGCTGACAGAGTGGAAGTCGGACACGATGATGAATATCGGGATCCTCTACGATGCCACTCTCGCGATCCTGAACGAGAATGGCGAACAGCTCGCAACCAGCTCGATCAGGGGCAAGGACAACCTGGGTTACGCGGGGATTTCTCCTGAACCTGCAATCATGGCGGGCTTTGCAAGGAAGCTCGAGTTGCTTTTCGGCGACCCCGGAGTTGTGGCGGCCCTGAAATGAAGGGGAAGGGCCGCTCGCGCGGTCAGCGAAAACCGGGGTCTGACCCCGGTTCGATCTTCCCCTCGAGCTTCGTGGGCAATTTCCCCGAAGTCCACATCCAGCAATAGCCCTCCTCGGACTTCGCGGTGAACGTTCCGTGGGCGGATCGCACGCCATCCTTTCTCACCGGGAAGAAGATCTTCGGCTCCCGGTGGTAGTGGATGTTGAAGTCCAGCGGCCCATCGGACTTCCATTCGTATGCGCGCTTGTCGCCCGGCTTGAGCGTCATGCACTCCTCGTGCATGTCGCCCGCGGCAATCGTCACCGCGATCTTGCGACCGGCGGAATCTTCGGCGAAGGCGGGCGTGGCAGCCGCGACAAAAGCGAGCAGGATCAAGCGCTTCATGGGGGCTTATGCTAGCATTGGCTGCATGACTCGCTGGAACAGCTACTTCTGGTTCTTCTATCTCACGCCGCTGGCGGTCGAGAGGATTTGAGCCGGAAGCAACCCACGAATCCACCGAAAACCGCCAGCCCGAAACTGGCGGTTTTTTAATTTCATGACCCACTACAGAACCGACGACGTCCGCATCGAGCAGGGAGACGAGCTTCTCGCTCCCATGCAGGTCATGCGCGAGCTTCCCGCGACCGAGCGCTCGGAGCGGGCGACGTTCGAGGGGCGCAAGGCCGTCCACGACATCCTGCGAGGCGCAGACGATCGCCTGCTCGTGGTGGTGGGTCCGTGCTCGATCCACGACTACAAGGCGGCACTCGACTACGCGACCCGGCTTGCGGCCGAGCGCGAACGCCTGAAACACGACCTGGCCATCGTGATGCGCGTGTATTTCGAGAAACCGCGAACCACGGTCGGCTGGAAGGGCTTCATCAACGACCCGCACCTGGACGAGACCTTCGACATCAACGAGGGGATTCGCCTCGCCCGCAAACTCCTTCGCGAGATCAGCGAGACCGGCGTTCCCTGTGCCACGGAGTTCTTGGACCTCATCTCGCCGCAGTACATCGCCGACCTGATCGCGTGGGGCGCGATCGGCGCGCGCACGACCGAATCGCAATCGCACCGGCAGCTGGCCTCGGGACTGTCGTGTCCCGTGGGATTCAAGAACGGCACCGACGGCAACATCCGCATCGCCGTCGACGCCATCAAGGCGGCCGCCTCGCGCCACCATTTCATCTCCGTCACCAAGTCGGGCCACGTTGCGGTGTTCAAGACTGCGGGCAACGAGGATTGCCACGTGATCCTGCGCGGGGGCAAGTCGCCCAACTACGATTCCGCGAGCGTCGATGCCGCGTGCAAGGAGCTCGCCGGGGCGGGCCTCGCGCAGCGCCTCATGGTCGATTTCTCCCACGCGAACTCGTCGAAGGATTATCGGCGGCAGATCGATGTTTGCACCGATGTCGCGCGCCAGCTTTCGCAAGGCGAGCGCCGCATCGTGGGGGTGATGGCGGAAAGCCACATCAATGCGGGACGCCAGGACCTGGCGCCCGGAAAGCCGCTCGAGTACGGCGTGTCGATCACCGACGCGTGCCTCGGGTGGGCCGATACTGTGAAGATGCTCGACACGCTGGCCGGGGCCGTGAGCCGCCGCCGCGTCGTCACCGAGGAGTGATGGGACGAACGATGAAGACCGAGAAGAAACCGATGCCCGTGGTGGGCCGCACCGACGACCTGCGGATCAGCGCGGTCCGCGCCCTCATAGCCCCGCAGTTGCTGCTCGAGGAGTTGCCGGTGGACTCCGCCGCGCTCGCGACCGTGACCCACGCGCGCCAGGCCGTCCACCGCATCCTGCACGGCGCCGACGATCGCCTCATGGCCGTCGTGGGGCCCTGTTCGATCCACGATTCCGGCGCCGCGCTCGAGTATGCGGCGCGCCTCCGCGGCGCGGCGGCCCGGCACGCGGGCGACCTCTTCGTCGTCATGCGCGTGTACTTCGAGAAGCCGCGCACGACCGTGGGCTGGAAGGGTTTCATCAACGATCCGCACCTGGACGGCAGCTTCGCCATCAACGAGGGCTTGAAGCTCGCGAGGAAACTCCTCCTCGACATCAACCGCATGGGCCTTCCGTGCGGAACCGAATTCCTCGACCTGCTTTCCCCGCAGTACATCTCGGACCTCATCGCCTGGGGCGCGATCGGCGCGCGCACCACCGAATCGCAGACGCACCGCCAGCTCGCTTCGGGATTGTCGTGCCCCGTGGGATTCAAGAACGGCACCGACGGATCGATCCGCGTGGCCGTCGATGCGTTGCGCGCGGCCGCGGCACCGCACGCATTCATGGGAATGACGAAGACGGGGCAGGCCGCGATCTTCGAGACCATCGGCAACGAGGACTGCCACGTGATCCTGCGCGGCGGCAAGACGCCCAACTACGACGCGGCGGGCGTCGAGGCGGCCGCGAAAGAGCTGGGCGCCGCGGGCCTGGCGCCGCATCTCATGATCGACTTCTCGCACGCGAACGCATCGAAGCAATACCAGAAGCAGATCGAGGTGGGGGCGGACGTGGCGCGCCAGATCGGCGCGGGCGACGAGCGCATCGTCGGCGTGATGGTCGAGAGCCATCTCAATCCGGGCCGGCAGGACCTCGTGCCGGGACAGCCGCTCGCGCATGGCGTCTCAATCACGGACCCCTGCCTCGGTTGGGACGATACGGCCACTTTGCTGGAAACGCTCGCCAACGGCGTGAGACAACGCCGGCTCGCCGCCAATGAGTAAATCCGCCGACGAGTTCCGGATCCTCGGCCGGCGATCCGGCAACGAGGAGTCGATTCGCTTCACGTATCGCGGTGTCGTGTTCGACCAGGACTGCTTCCACGTCGTCGCGGGACTGAATGCGGTCGATACGCGCGAGTACACCGAGCAGACGTTCAGGGCGCTGCAAGAGGCGGGGCAGGTGTGCGCGCGCATGGGCGCCTACAAGCCGCGCACGAGCCCGTACTCCTTCCAGGGCTACGGCAAGCAGTGCCTGCCGTATGTCTTCGAGCTCGCGGGAAAGTACGGCATCAAGGTGATCTCGATGGAGGTGACGCGCGACGAGCACCTGGACGAGATCCGCGCGGCCCTTCGCGAGACGGGCGATCCCACGGGCGTGATGTTGCAGATCGGCACGCGCAACACGCAGAACTTCGAGCTGCTGAAGACCGTGGGCAGCCAGCGCGACTTCCCGATCCTGCTGAAGCGCGGCTTCGGCATCACGTTGCACGAGTCGCTCCTGGCCGCGGAGTACGTGGCGAGCGCGGGCAATCGCGACATCGTGTTCTGCCTGCGCGGCATGAAGACCAATTTCGGCGATCCGCACCGCAACCTCGTGGACTTCGCGCACATTCCCGTCGTGAAGCGCCTGACTCGCATGCCGGTATGCGTCGATCCTTCCCATTCGGTGGGCATTCGCGCCGAGGCGCCCGACGGCCTGCAGGACATCTTCCACGTCGCCGCGCAGGGCATCATCGCCGGCGCCAATCTCGTGCTGACCGACATCCACCCCGAGCCCCGCAAGGCGCTCGTCGATGCGGGCCAGGCGCTCACGCTCGAGGAGTTGCCGTTGTTTCTCGAGGATTGCGCGATCTCGAGGGAAGCGTATTCGAGGCGGCGGGAGCTTCGCTAAGGAAAGGCCTGGGTCCGCAGATAAACGCAGATGAACGCAGATGAAGAGCTTCAGAGTTCGATTCGCCACGGCTCCAACGTAGGCACGAAACGCAATCGATGGTTTCGGGGTTATCTGCGTTCATCTGCGTTCATCTGCGGATCCATAGTCTTTTGCATTTCATCATCCTCCGCCGCTGAAATTTCGCTGAAGGACGACCTCGGTCGCACGGTCGAGATGGCGGCGCCGGCGAAGAGGATCGTGACGCTCGCGCCGTTCCTGACGGAGCTCGTGTTCACGGCGGGCGCGGGGGATCGCATCGTCGGCGTGAGCGCATTCAGCGACTACCCGCCCCAGGCGAAGAAACTTCCCCAGGTGTCGTCGGCGGTATCGTGGTCCCTCGAGGAGATCGCGGCGCTCAATCCCGACCTCGTGCTCGCCTGGCGCGACAACATGCGCGTGCAGGACGTCTCGCGCCTCTCGTCGTTCGGAATCGCCGTGTACGTGGCCGATGCGCGCAACTTCGAGGACGTGCCGCGGGCGCTCGCGGCGATCGGCAGGCTCACCGGTCGCGATACATCGGCTGCGATCGGGGCCTACCGGGACAAGCTCGAGCACCTGCGGGCGCAGTACGCATCGAAGCCGAAGGTCACGGCGCTCCTCGAGATCTGGCATTCGCCGCTCACTACGATCGCAGGGCGGCATTTCATGAACGAGGCCCTCGGGATCTGCGGCGCGCGAAACGTGTTCGAGGACTTGAGCGGCGTGGCGCCCGTGGTCGGCTGGGAAGAAGTGATCGTTCGCGATCCGGACGTGATCGTCGGGATCAATTCGGCGGGAAGCGAGAAGGATTTTCGCGCGGCCTGGAGCGAACGCGCCACGCTTCGCGCCGTGATGAACGGCCACCTCGTCTACGCGGATGCGGACCGGCTCCAGCGACTGACGGCGCGCACTCCCGACGGCGTCGCGGCGCTTTGCGC
>JBAQKF010000012.1:0-13704 GCA_049300695.1 Usitatibacter sp. | reverse complement strand
AAGGGCGCCGACGCTATCCGCAGTGACGGTGCAGCCATAGGTACGAAGCGTGCCAGCCACGGCGGTCATGACGACTCGATCCACGACCTGGCGCGCATTCGTGCCGGCGCCGTCATTGCGGGGATGCCAGGGCACATCGCACTTGCAGGTCCTTGAAGCGACGACGGCCTCCGCGGCCCGCGGACTACGCGCTCGCCGAGTCGAGGCGCTCCATGGCTAAGTCATCGAGGACGAGATCGGCAGCAGCCATCAGCTCCCGCAACTGCGCGACCGTCGTCGCGCTCGCGATGGGCGCCGTCACCGCAAGGCGCGACATGACCCACGCCAGCGCCACCTGCGCGGCCTTTGCGTGCAGCGACTTCGCCACCTCGTCGAGCGCGCCCAGGATCCGCATGCCTCGCTCGTCCATGTAGCGCTTCACGCCCGCGCCGCGCGCGCTTTGCGCGAGGTCGGCCTCGGTGCGGTACTTGCCGGTGAGGAAGCCGGCGGCGAGCGGGAAGTAGGGAATCACGCCCACGCCGCGCGCGACGCATAGGGGCTGCAACTCCTTCTCGAACTCGCGCGAGTAGAGGTTGTAGCGAGGCTGCAGGGTCTGGTAGCGCGCGAGCGACGACAGGTCCGACTTGTCGAGCGCCGCCGCGAGCCCCGCGGGCGAATAGTTCGACGCCCCGATCGCGCGCACCTTGCCTTCGCGAACGAGCTGCGAATACGCCTCGAGGGTCTCGTCGATGGGCGTCGAGGTGTCCTCCTCGTGCGCCTGGTAGAGATCGATGCGATCGGTCCGAAGCCGCTTGAGGGAATCCTCGGCCGAGCGAAGGATGTGCTTCCTCGACAGGCCCTTGCCGACGTTGGGCATCTCCATGCCGCACTTGGTGGCGATCACCACGCGATCGCGCCGGCCGCCCTGCGCGAGCCAGTTGCCGATGATCGTCTCCGACTCGCCGCCGTGGTGACCCTGCACCCATTTCGAATACGTGTCGGCCGTGTCGACGAGGCTGAAGCCGCGTTCGACGAACGCATCGAGCAGCCTGAACGACGTGGGCTCGTCGATGGTCCAGCCGAATACGTTGCCGCCGAACGCGAGCGGCGCGACCTCGAATCCGGATTTTCCCAGCGGGCGCTTCTTCATTTGCGGTCCTTCGTCGACGCGATGGGTAATGTGAGGACGATACGCGTGCCGCCGGCTTCTCCGGGCTCCGCGCGGATCTTTCCGCCGTGCGCCTCGACGATCGCGCGGCTGATGGCGAGGCCCAGCCCCGCGCCCTTGCGGTTACGGCTCTCGCCCCGCGCGAACGACTCGAACACTTCTTCCTCGCGTCCCTTGGGCAGGCCCGGCCCGTTATCCTCGACGCTCAGCTCCACCTCGCCGGGCAAAGCGCGGGCCGCGATTGTCACCTGCGTGCCCGCGGGCGTATGCCGTGCCGCGTTGCCGATCACGCTCACCAGCACGCGCTGGGCGAGCCCGGGATCGACCGCCACCTGCGGAAGGCTGCGCGACACCTCGACCCTGACCGAGTGCTTGGCCAAGAGCGCGCCCAGCTGGCGAAGCGCGGTCTCGACCAGGTCGGCGACGGAACGGCGCTCGCGCTCGAGCGCCATCTCCCCGCTTCGCAATCCGGCCATCAGGAGCGCGTTGCGGGCCACGTCCATGTAGTGGACGCGCTCGAGCGCCGTGGCGACCAGCGTGGCGAAGATCTCGAACTGGTAGCGCTGCTCGGGAATGAAGAGGTCGCGCGCGCGTTCCGCGCGCACCGCGAGCACGCCGCGCGTTCGCGTGGGCGACTTCAACGGAAGGAACAGGTATTCGTTGGTGGAAAGCGTGTCGGTCCCGGCTCCCGCGGGTTGTGCCTGGTCGTAGGCCCACTGGGCCGCGGTGCTGTCGAGCGGATTGGTCATGCCGCGTCCCGTGGGAGACACGAGCGTCCCCGACGAATCGGGCACGAGCAGCGACGTGCGCGCGCGGAAGTTGCGCTCGAGGAACTCTTCCGTGGTCTCGATCACCTGCGCCGGGGTCTGGAGCTGCGCGAGATCGCGGGCGAATTCGTAGAGCGTGCGCGCGCGCTTCTCGCGATGGCTCGCCACGCGCGCCTGGAAGCGGAGCCGCCCGGCGAGCTGCCCGATCAGCACGCCCACCGCGAGCATCACCGCGAAGGTGAGCAGGTACTGGATGTCGGTCGGGATGAAGCCGAAGCGCGGTGGAACGAAGAAGAACTTGAAGGCGAGGACGTTGATCGCGGCGCCCACGATCGCAGGCCCGCGCCCGAAACGCACCGCGAGAAGCACGACCGTGATCGTGTAGATCATCGCGATCGTCGCGAGCTCGAAGGACGGATAGAGCGCCGACGAGAATGCCGTGGCGCCCGCGCAGGCGAACACGGTCCAGACGTAACGCATGCGCTTTTCGCCCGAGCGGGCCGTGTCTTCCGTGGGGCGCGGAGCCGGAGCCTCGACCGCCACGCCCGCATCGGCGCCCCCCCGGCCGATCTCGACCAGGTCGAGGCTCGTGGCCCGGCTCGCGATCCTCTCGCTCATGCCGCGCTTCAGCCACGCGCGCCGCGTCTTGCCCACGACCGCCGTAGCGATGTTCTGCTCGCGCGTGTAGTCCACGATCGCCTGGGCGACGTCGTTGCCCGTGACGATCGCGGTATTGGCCCCGAGCTCGCCCGCGAGACCCACGACGCCGAGGATGCGCGCGCGCTCCTCGGCCGGCAGGCGCTGCAGGTTCGGCGTCTCGACGTAGATCGCGGTCCATGGAACGGCAAGGCGCTTGGCGTAGCGCGCCGCGCTTCGCACCACGTGCTCGGCGCCCTGCCGCGGTCCCACGCAGCACAGCAGGCGCCCCTGCGTCTTCCAGACGGCATCGATGCCCTTCTCGACGCGGTATTTCTGCACCTCGTCCTCGACCACGTCGGCCGTGCGCCGCAGCGCGATCTCGCGAAGCGCAAGGAGGCTGCCCTTGCTGAAGTAGGTCTGCTCGACGCCCTTCTCGGCTTCGCTCACGTGGACCATGCCCGCCTGCTTGCGCAAGAGCAGCTCGTCGGCGGACATGTCCACCATCACCGTTTCGTCGGCCGTGTCGAAGAACGTATCGGGCACCGTCAGCGGCTCGCGGATGCCGGTGATCTCGCCGACCACGTCGTTCAGGCTCTCGAGGTGCTGCACGCTCATCGTCGTGAACACGTCGATGCCCGCGGCGAGCAGCTCGTCGGCGTCCTTCCAGCGCTTGGGATGGCGCCAACCCGCGGGGTTGGCATGCGCGAGATCGTCCACGAGAATCACGTCGGGGCGGCGCGCGAGCGCCCGGTCGAGATCGAGCTCGCCGGTGGCGGGAGCCCCGTTGCGCGAAGGCGCAGGCAGCGACTCGAATCCCTCGAGCAGCTTCAGGTTCGCGCTTTCGTGGGTATCGACGACGCCCACGACGACGTCCCTTCCCGCCTGGCGCATCCCCTGCGCGGCGGTGAGCATCGCGTTGGTCTTGCCGGCGCCCGGAAAAGCGCCGAAGAAGATCTTGAGCCTGCCGCGTGGCAACCCTTCAGCCATGGCGGATTCTAACTTAGCCCCGGGGTATAGAATCGGCAAAACGGACAGAGGGGGCCCATGGACGATCCCGTACTCCTGGCGCGCGCGCAGTTCGGACTGAACATCGGATTCCACATCATGTTCCCGACGCTGACAATCGCGTTGGGCTGGTTCCTGTTCGGCTTCCGCCTCGCCTTCGAGCGCACGGGCGATCCGCGCTGGCTCGCCACCTACAAGCTCTGGCTCAAGGTCTTCGCGTTGAGCTTCGCCATGGGCGTCGTCTCCGGCATCACCATGTCGTTCCAGTTCGGCACCAATTGGCCGAACTTCATGAACAAGGTGGGCGCCATCGCGGGCCCGTTGCTCGCCTACGAGGTGCTCACGGCATTCTTCCTCGAGGCCACGTTCCTCGGGATCATGCTCTTCGGCATGAACCGCGTGCCCGGATGGGTGCACGTCGCGTCGACCTTCATCGTGGCGGTCGGGACGACACTATCGGCCTTCTGGATCCTCGCGCTCAACTCGTGGATGCAGACGCCGCAAGGACAGGTGCTCTCCGGCGACCAGTGGATCGCGCAAGACTGGATGCAGGTGATTTTCAATCCGTCGTTTCCATACCGCATGACGCACATGCTGATCGCCTCGGGCCTCACCGCCGCGTTCGTGATCATCGGGCTGTCGGCGTGGCGGATGCTCAAGGAATCGGCGGACTCCGGGGCGCGGCGCACGCTGCGCGTGGGGCTGCTCACCGCGGCGATCCTGGCGCCGGTGCAGCTTTTCGTCGGCGACCAGCATGGCCTCAACACGCTCGAGCACCAGCCGGCGAAGATCGCCTCCATGGAGGCGCTCTGGAAGACGACGCGCGAGATGCCGCTCGTGCTCTTCGCGATCCCGAACGAGAAGGAAAAGCGCAACGACTTCGCGATCGAGGTTCCGTACGCGGGCAGCCTCATCCTGCTCCACTCGATGGACGGCGAGGTCAAGGGCGTCGAGGCCTTCGAGCCGGATCGCCCACCGGTCACGCCGCTCTTCTTCGCGTTCCGCGCGATGGTGGGCCTGGGAATGCTGATGCTGGTACTTTCCTGGTATGGCACCTGGGCGACGCGCAAGGGCAGGCCCGTGCCGCGTTGGCTGCTCTGGACCTTCGCCGGAGCGACGTTCTCAGGCTGGATCGCCACGCTGTGCGGCTGGATCGTGACTGAAATCGGCCGCCAGCCGTGGCTCGTCACCGGGATCCTGCGCACGAAGGACGCCGCCGGCGAGGCCACCGGCGCGGAGCTCGGCGTGAGCCTCACCGCCTATGCGCTCACCTACGCGGGGCTGTTCATCGCCTACATGATCGTGCTCACGCACATGGCACGCCAGGGAGCCGAACCATGACGGACTACCTTCCGCTCGTCTTCCTCGTCGTGATGGGGGTCGCGGTCCTCGCCTACGTGGTGCTCGACGGATTCGACCTGGGCGTGGGCATGCTGATGCCGGCTGCGACCCAGGAAGAACAGTCGACGATGGTGGCTTCAATCGGCCCTTTCTGGGATGCCAACGAGACGTGGCTCGTGCTGGGCGTGGGCGTACTGCTCTCCGCGTTCCCGCGCGCGCATGGCGTGGTGCTGGGCGCGCTCTATCTCCCGGTGGTCGCGATGCTCGTGGGACTCATGCTGCGCGGCGTGGCCTTCGAGCTGCGCATGAAGGCGCTGGGCTGGCATCGGGAGCTCTGGAACTGGCTCTTCTGGCTGGGTTCCTTCGCCGCGGCTTTCTTCCAGGGCGTGATGCTCGGGCGCTACATCACCGGATTCGAAAGCGGATTCCTCTACTTCATCTTCGCGGTCCTCGTGGGCGGGAGCCTATGCGGCGGCTACGTGCTGCTGGGCGCGACATGGCTCGTGTACAAGACGGAAGGGGCGCTCCGCGCGAAGGCGCTTGCCTGGGCCCGCTGGGGCCTCATGTGGGTGGCGCTCGGTGTCGCGCTCGTGAGCCTCGCCACGCCCCTCGTGAGCGCGACGGTTCGCGAGAAGTGGTTCGATTTCCCCGGCACGCTCTGGGTGATGCTGCTTCCAATCGCCACCGTCGCGATCGGGTTTCGCCTCTGGCACCTCACCCATGCGTTGGAGAAAGGCACGGCCGGGCGCGACATCGCTCCCTACGTCCATGCCGTGGCGATCTTCGCGCTGTCGTTCCTCGGGCTCGCCTACAGCCTGTTCCCGTACGTCGTGATCGACCGCATGACGATCTGGGAAGCGGCCGCGCACCCTTCGGCACTCAAGGTGATCCTCATCGGCGCCGTCATCGTGATGCCCTTCATCGTGGGCTACACGATCCTTTCCTATCGCATCTTCGGCGGGAAGGTGAAGGAAAAGCTCTACGACTGACGGCGCCCTTCAGGTGCCGAGCGAATCGAAGAGCTTCTCGCACTCCTCGGGTGCGACCGCGCGGCTGATGAGGAACCCCTGGATCTCGTCGCAGTCGTGCTCCACGAGGAAGGCACGGTGCGCCTCGGTCTCCACGCCCTCGGCGATCACCTTCAGGTGCAGGCTGTGGCCGAGCGAGATGATGGCCTTGGCGAGCAGCCCCTGGTCCTCGCCGCCGCTCGAGATGTCGCGCACGAACGAGCCATCGATCTTGAGCGCGTTCAGCGGAAGCCGCCGCAGGTACGACAGGCTCGAGTAGCCCGTGCCGAAGTCGTCCACGGAAAGGCGCACGCCGATCGCTTTCAGCCCCTGCATGGTCTGGATCACGTTCTCGGCGTCGTGCATCACCATGCTCTCGGTCAGCTCGAGCTCCAGGTGGTTCGTCATCCCGGTCTTGGCCACGATGTCGCCCACGAGGCGCACCAGCCCGCCGCCCCAGAGCTGCCGCGCCGAGAGATTCACGGAGATGATGGGCCCGTAGCCCGCGCGCCGCCACGCGCGCCCCTGCGCACACGCGGTGCGCAGCACCCATTCGCCGATGGGCACGATAAGCCCCGTCTCCTCGGCGAGCGGAATGAAGCGGTCGGGCAGGATCAAGCCGCGCTCGGGATGGCGCCACCGCACGAGGGCCTCGACCGCGTCGACGCGGCCGGTGGCAAGGTTCACGCGCGGCTGGTAGTGCAGCAGCAGCTCGTCGCGCTCGATCGCGCGGCGAAGGCTCTGCTCCATCGACAGGCGCTCGTTGGCGAGCTCGTTCATCTCCGCCGTGTAGAACTGGAACGTGTTGCGGCCCTGGCTCTTGGCGCGGTACATCGCCGCATCCGCGTTCTTCAGCAGCGTTTGCACGTCCGGACCGTCCTGCGGATAGAGGCTGATGCCCGCGCTGCACGTGATGTTGAGCTCCCGGTCGCCGATCACGATCGGCTCGGAGACCTTCTGGATGAGCCGGCGCATCGTGCGGAAGATCACCTCCTCGCGCGTCTGGTCCGAGAGGATCAGCACGAACTCGTCGCCCCCCAGGCGCGCCACCGTGTCGCCATCGCGCACGGAAGCGAGCAGGCGCTCGCCCACGTGGCGCAGCACTTCGTCGCCGAAGTTGTGTCCCAGCGAATCGTTGATCACCTTGAAGTGGTCGAGGTCGATGAACACAACCGCGATGGTGCGCGCGTTTCGCTGCGTGAAGACCGCCTGCTTGAGGCGGTCGTGAAGCAGGTGGCGGTTGGGCAGCCCCGTGAGGCCGTCGTAGTTCGCCTGCCGCTCGAGCTCCTCCTGGTAGCGCTTGCGCTCGATCGAGTACTGCATCGCCTTCAGCAGCAGCTCGCGATCGATCTTGCCCTTCACGAGGTAGTCCTGCGCGCCGCTCTTCACCGCGTAGAGCGCCAGCTGCTGGTCGTCGTTGCCCGAGAGCACGATGATCGGCACCTTGGGCGAGTGCGCGTAGACCTTCGTGAAGGTTTCCAGGCCGCGGCTGTCGGGCAGCGACAGGTCCAGCAGCACGAGCGACGTCTCCTTCAGCGCGAGCGTTTCCAGCCCGCGCGAGAGGCGGTCGGCGTGCTTCAGCCGGAATTCCGCAGGCGCCGGCGCCTCCGCGAGCATCTCGCGGATGAGGCGGGCGTCGCCCGGATTGTCCTCGATCAGGAGGACGGAATGGCCCGGCTCCTCGGCTTTCATTGGCCTGGCGGAAGCGTGACCACCGACAGCCAGAAGCGGTCGATCGACTGGACGACCACGATGAACTTCTCGAGATCCACGGGTTTGGTCACGTAGCAGTTCGCGTGGAGGTCGTAGCTGCGCAGCACGTCCTCCTCCGCGGCCGAGGTCGTGAGGATCACCACGGGAATCGCGCGCAGCGACTGGTCCTGCTTGATTTCCGAGAGCACCTGGCGGCCGTCCTTCTTCGGAAGGTTCAAGTCGAGCAGGATGATGTCGGGGCGCGGCGCCTTCTCGTGCTTGCCGCGGCGCTTGAGGAAGTCGAGGGCCTCGACGCCGTCCTGCACCCAGTGAAGGTTGTTGTAGACCTTGCCCTCGTGCAGGGCCTCCTTGGTCAGGCGATGGTCTCCGGGATTGTCCTCGACCAGCAGGATCTCGACCGGCGGGCTTTCGTCGACGCTTCGAATCATTGGCCTCATCCTCCTTCGTTGTTGTCGTGCCGGGCGATCGTGAACCCGAACGTGCTGCCTTCGCCGGGACGCGACTCGACCCAGATCCGGCCGCCGTGGCGCTCGACGATCTTCTTGCAGATGGCGAGCCCGATTCCCGTGCCCGGATACTCGGTCTTGTTGTGCAGGCGCTGGAACATCATGAAGATCCGCTCGGCGTACTGCGTGTCCAGGCCGATGCCATTGTCCTGCACCGTGAAGACCCATACGCGCTGGCGGGTCTCCGAGGCCACGTGGATGCGGGGAGCCGAGGGACCGCGGAACTTCATCGCGTTGCCGATGAGGTTCTGGAAGACCTGGGTAAGCTGGCCCATGTCGGCGACCACCATCGGCATCGGGTCGCGCGTCACCACCGCGCCGCTCGCTTCCTGCGCCACGCGCAGGTTCACCAGCGCCTTGTCCAGCGCGGCGCCGCTATCGGCGGGCGCGAGCTCGTGCCCCCGCGTTCCGACACGCGAATAGGCGAGCAGGTCCTCGATGAGCTGCTTCATGCGCGCAGCGCCATCGACGATGAAGTCCATGAACTCGCGCGCATCCCCGTCGAGGCGGTCGCCGTAGCGGCGTCCCAAGAGCTGCGTGTAGGACGAGACCATCCGCAGGGGCTCCTGCAGGTCGTGGGAGGCGACGTAGGCGAACTGCTGGAGCTCCTCGTTGGAGCGCTCGAGCTCTCGCGCCTTCACCTCGAGCTCTTCGTGCGCGTCGCGCAGCGCCGCCTCGTCGGTCTTGCGGCGCGTGATGTCCTTGCCGATGCCGCGATAGCCGCGGAAGCGTCCCTCCGCGTCGAAAAGCGGCTCGCCGCTCGTGCTCACGTAATGCAGCGCACCCGAAGCGTCGCGATGCCCGTATTCGAAGTCCTGGAAGGCAACGTGGGCGTCGAGCTGCGCCTTGTGAGCGTCGACCTGCGCGGGCGTGACACCCGCCATCTCGATCTCCCAGCGGCGGCGCCCGATCATGCTCTCGGGCGGCATCGCGATGCTGTCGGCCACGCTGCGCGAAAGCACCGTGATGCGATGCTGCTCGTCCTGCTCCCAGTACCAGTCCGACGAGAGCTCCGTGAGGCTGCGGAAGCGCTCCTCGCTCTCGCGCATCGCTTCCTCGGCCTCGCGCCGCGCCATGAGCTGGCCGATCTGGCGCCCCACGCTCACGGTGATCTGCAGCAGCCAGCGGTCGGGATGGCGTGCCTCGCGGCTGAAGAACTCGATCGCGCCCAGCACCCGCTCGCCCACGAGCACGGGAAGCGCGAACGCGCCGCGAAGCCCCGCGGACTTGGCGAGCGGTCCGCGCAGGAAGTCGGGGCGCTCGGTCACGTCCGCGACCCAGACCGAGTTGCCCGTGGTGAGCACGCGGCGGATGAGGCCGCTCGTTCCCGGCACGAAGGTCTCGCGGCTGCTCGCGTCGAGGAACTCGCGCACCTTCGGGTCGTCTACGCTCCACGTCTCGTTGCAGTGCAAGAGGTTGTCGGATTCGTCGAGCGACCAGCGCGCGGCGCAGGCCCATTCGAGGCGCTCGCACATCACCTGCATGATCCCGCGGATCGCATCGCCCATCGACTCGGTGCTGCCGAGGTAGCGCGCCACCGCGTTCTCGATGGCGGCACTCTGCTCCGATTGCTTGCGCTCGGTGATATCGACGATCGTGCCGATGAGTCCCGCCACGCCGCCCTCGGAGCGCGCGAAGGTCGCCTTGTAGAAGATGGTGTGGCGCACGCGCCCGTCGCGCATGGCGATCTGGATCTCGTAGCTCTGGCGGCCGGGGTTCGCCCAGAGCTGCTCGTCCATCGATTCGTGGCGCTCGGCCACCGCGGGCGCACCGGGATAGAGGTCGCGGACCTTGTGCCCGACGATGTCGGCGCGCGCCACGCCGAAGAACTCCTCCCATGCGCGATTCACGCCGAGGTAATGCCCGTCGCGGCCCTTGAAGTAGACGGGAACCGGAAGGACCTCGATCAGCTCCTGCGCGACGCGAAGGTCCTCGCGGCGGGAGCCGAGGACCTCGAGGACGGATGCGATGTCGCTTTCCGTGGTTACTTCTCGACCAGGCCGCGCTTGTCCTTCACTTCCTTCCACTCGTCGGCGTCAGGCGGCGCGGGCTTGCGCTCGACGATGGGCTTCCAGGCCTTCGAAAGCTCCGCGTTCAGTGCGATGAAGTCCTTCTGGTCGCCGGGCACGTCGTCCTCGGCGAAGATCGCCTCGACCGGGCACTCGGCCACGCACAGCGTGCAATCGATGCACTCGTCCGGATCGATGACCAGCATGTTCGGGCCCTCGCGGAAGCAGTCGACCGGGCAGACATCCACGCAGTCGGTGTACTTGCACTTCACGCAGGACTCGGTCACCACGTACGTCATCGAGCTGGGCCTTTCGGGGCGGGGTTGCAATCGCGGAAAAGACCACTATTTTATCAGAGCGAACCCGGCGGCCCCAACCCGCGGTTTTGCCGCAACCGCCCATTTTGGTCTACGATAACGGCATCGAAAGCCCCCGGTTCCCCCCGAACCCTTCCAGCGGGCAAACTCCCCAGATTCCAATCGAGGAAACATGGCTGAAAAAATCGTTCATATAACCGACGACACGTTCGAATCCGAGGTCCTGCAGTCGCAGACCCCCGTGCTCGTGGACTACTGGGCCGAGTGGTGCGGCCCGTGCAAGATGATCGCCCCGGCGTTGGACCAGATCGCGAGCGAGTACTCGGGGCGCCTCAAGGTGGCGAAGCTCAACATCGACGAGAACCAGTCCACGCCGCCCAAGTACGGCATCCGCGGGATTCCCACGCTCATGCTCTTCAAGAACGGCGCCGTCGAGGCGACCAAGGTGGGCGCGGTGTCCAAGACGCAGTTGGCCGCCTTCATTGACAGCAATATCTAAAACCCGATAACCTCCGCAGGACCTGGCAGTAACTGCGCGCCACAAGCGCCGCCCGCAAGGGCCGAATTTTCCGCCAGGCACTTCCCACTTTTCCTCGTATTGCCGGCCCGTGAGGTCTTCCGGGCCCGTTCACCCAAACCCTCCTCGTAGGACCGCTGCATGCGCTTATCCGACCTGAAACTCAAGCACGTCCAGGAGCTCGTCGACATGGCCAACACGGCCGAGCTCGAGGGCGCCAATCGCCTGCGAAAGCAGGAGCTCGTCTTCGCATTGCTGAAGAGCCACGCCAAGAAAGGCGAGGCCATCTTCGGCGATGGAACGCTCGAAGTGCTGCAGGACGGCTTCGGCTTCCTGCGCTCGCCCGACACGAGCTACCTCGCCGGCCCGGACGACATCTACGTGTCGCCCTCGCAGATCCGCCGCTTCAACCTGCACACGGGCGACTCGATCGTGGGCGAGATCCGCACACCGAAGGACGGCGAGCGCTACTTCGCGCTGGTGAAGGTCGACACGGTCAACGGCGAGGCGCCCGAGAACGCGAAGAGCAAGATCCTCTTCGAGAACCTCACGCCGCTGCACCCCGACGAGGTGATGCAGCTCGAGCGCGACATCAAGGCCGAGGAGAACCTCACCGGGCGCATCCTCGACATCATCGCGCCCATCGGCAAGGGGCAGCGCGGCCTCATCGTCTCGCCGCCCAAGGCCGGCAAGACGGTGCTGATGCAGCACATGGCCCACGCGATCACCGCCAACCACCCCGAAGCCGTGCTGATCGTGCTGCTCATCGACGAGCGCCCCGAGGAAGTGACTGAGATGACGCGCACGGTGCGCGGCGAGGTGGTCGCCTCCACGTTCGACGAGCCGGCCACGCGCCACGTTCAGGTGGCCGAGATGGTGATCGAGAAGGCCAAGCGCCTGGTCGAGCACAAGAAGGACGTGGTGATCCTGCTCGATTCGATCACGCGGCTTGCGCGCGCCTACAACACCGTGGTGCCCGCTTCCGGCAAGGTGCTCACGGGCGGCGTCGATTCGAACGCGCTGCAGCGTCCCAAGCGTTTCTTCGGCGCGGCCCGCAACGTCGAGGAAGGCGGCTCGCTCACGATCATCGCGACGGCACTGATCGACACCGGCTCGAGGATGGACGACGTGATCTACGAGGAATTCAAGGGCACCGGCAACATGGAGATCCACCTGGATCGCCGCATGGCCGAGAAGCGCCTCTACCCCTCGCTCAACGTGAACCGCTCGGGCACCCGCCGCGAGGAATTGCTCATCGGCCCGGACATCCTTCCCAAGGTCTGGATCCTTCGCAAGTTGCTATTCGGCATGGACGAGCTCGAGGCCACCGAATTCCTCCTGGACAAGCTTCGGGCCACGAAGAACAACGAAGAGTTCTTCGGATCGATGAAGAAGGGTTAGAGCGGGGGGCGCAAGGATAGCGGGGCGCTCGTTGGAGCGGACGCAGGGCGCCGCTCAACGAGGCGTTGCAAAAATCCAAGGCGAAATCCCTACATCAAGCAGGGACTAGGCCAAAAATCCCTGTCCGCTCAAAGACCTGGCGAGACACTAGGAACGGTAACAACCCCTTGCTTTGATTGGGGTTTTCTGCGATAATTGACCTTTCTCGGAACCGGTTCAACCGCTCCCGCGGCCTTCTAGAGCGGGAAAGCAGGTACCAACAAACAGGCGAAGACCATGAAAGACGGCATCCATCCCAATTACCGCGAGGTCGTGTTCCTCGACACAAGCTGCGATTTCGGCTTCGTGACGCGATCCACGGTCGCTACCAACGAAACGATCAAGTGGAAAGACGGCAAGGAGTATCCGGTCTACAAGATCGAGATCTCCGCCGAATCCCACCCGTTCTACACGGGCAAGCAGAAGATCGTGGACACGGCCGGCCGCGTCGACAAGTTCAAGAAGCGCTACGCGCGCAAGGGCACGGCGAAGGCCGCCGAGTAATCGCCCTGCGATCGCGCATAAAGGCAGCCCCCGGGCTGCCTTTTTTGTTTTAATTCCCACCATGTCCACGATCGACGAGAGCCTGCGCGGGCGCATCGCCTACGACGGAACGAGCACGCCGCTGAAGACGGCGTTGTTCCTCGTCGTGTGCCTCGCGTGGCTCGTGCCGGGACTCGTGGGACACGATCCGTGGAAGTACGACGAGGCGATCGCGTTCACTTCCGTGAACGAGATGCTGCGAAGCGGCGACTGGGTCACGTTCCGCATCGCCGGCGAGCCCTATCTCGAGAAGGCACCGCTCTTCCTCTGGGTCGCCGCGTGCTTCGCGAAGATGTTCGGGGGCCTCATGCCCCCGTACGACGCGGCGCGGCTCGCCGCGGGCTTCTTCATGGCCGGGACGCTCGCCGCGCTCTCGGCGGCGAGCATCGAGCTCATCGGCCTGAGGACGCTTCGCCTCGCGGTGCTGCTGTTCATCGGCTGCCTGGGCCTGCTGCTGCGCGCCCACGAGATGATGCCGGACCTCGCGGGACTGGCCGGCGTGTCCCTCGGGCTCTACGGACTCATCCTTTCCGCGCGCCGTCCCCGGCTGGGCGGCCTCGCCACGGGCCTCGGCATCGGCGTGGCATTCCTCGGCAACGGCTTCCTTCCGGTGGGCCTGCTCGTCGTAACGATGGCCCTCCTGCCCATCGCAAGCCCCTTCTGGCGCACGCGCGCCTATGCGTTGACCGCGGGCATCGCCCTGCTGGCCGCCCTGCCCCTTGCGGCGATCTGGCCCGTCGCGCTGGCCGGCGC